>NZ_JACBZW010000001.1:0-902433 GCF_013408065.1 Bradyrhizobium sp. IAR9 | reverse complement strand
CCAGCACGCTTCGAAGCCACCGGAGTTGACTGAAGCTGGCTTCATACGGGGAAATGGCGTCGGCAATGACAACGAGCATCATCCCCCCGCTTCGGACACTTCGCGAGGGTCAGCGAAGACGGCAGAAGCCGATGGTGTGGAGCACGGCAATTCGGGGCAGTCAGCCTCTGCAAAACCACCGGAAGCAGCCGACCCTGGTGAGCCAGGCCTTGGTAGCCCGGGCCGCGGTAACTCCCAGCACGCTTCGAAGCCACCGGAGTTGACTGAAGCTGGCTTCATACGGGGAAATGGCGTCGGCAATGACAACGAGCATCATCCCCCCGCTTCGGACGCTTCGCGAGGGTCAGCGAAGACGGCAGAAGCAGATGGTGTGGAGCACGGCAATTGGGGGCAGTCAGCCTCTGCAAACGCGCCGGAAGCAGCCGACCCCGGTGAGTCAGGCCCCGGTAGCCTGGGCCGCGGTAACTCACAGTACGCTTCGGAGCCAGCGGAGCTGACTGAAGCTGGCTTCATGCGGGCAAATGGCGTCGGCAATGACAACGAGCATCATCCCCCCGCTTCGGACGCTTCGCGAGGGTCAGCGAAGACGGTAGAAGCAGATGGTGTGGAGCACGGCAATTCGGGGCAGTCAGCCTCTGCAAAGCCACCGGAAGCAGCCGACCCCGGTGAGCCAGGCCCCGGTAGCCTGGGCCGCGGTAACTCACAGCACAATTCGGAGCCAGGGTCTGCAAAGGCGGCAGTCACGGAGTTAGCCGAAGCTGGTTCTATGCCAGGTTTCGGCAACGACAACGAGCGTCATTTCTCGGCTTCGGAAGCTTCACCAGATTCAGCGAAGACGGCTGAAGCAGATGGCGTGGAACGCGGCAATTCAAGGCACTCAAATTTTTCAGACGCACCTGAAGCAGCCGAGATGGTCGAACCAAGCGTCGCAAATGGCAGTAACGCCGGAAACTGGCCGCAGGCTGCGCAACCTGCTGCAACCGCGTTGGAGCCCGTACAGCCGGCTAAAGTTGCCTCCGAGATTGGCGGCGCGGAATTGGCGTTTCGCTTCGATAGCTATGCGACTCCTCCCACATTCGGCGCGGTAGTCGAGCTTGGTAGCCCGCTCGGTTCGCACGTTTCGCCCGGTCAGGAAGAGGACCTCCACGTCATCGGCAAATCGATTCCCAATGCAATGGACGAACACGCGGTCGCCCCCGTTCATAACGCTCCGCATCACGCCGCGCCTCATGACTTCCTGATTTGAAGCGCTCCATCGTTATTGATCGATGCAATCTTCGTGATTCACGCAACCGACCTTCTTTGAAAGCTCAGACCATTGCTCGAGAGCGGGCGCCGCCCCGTTGCGTGCTTCCGGCTCGGAAAGTGATCAGTGACATATCCTTGTCAAGAAACGTTAGTATATTGAGAACTTCTTGTGGCATCCAGGCAAGGGTTCGGGACGATCGTCATTCGCCTCTCGCGGTGCTGATGGCTTGCCGGAGCAATTGATCGGTGTCACGTCGCGTGCCGTATCTGGCTGTGTGTTTGATGTTTGCGGCCGTTGCAGCCGAAGCGGAGCCAAACGGTGCAACAATCGGGTCGCCGCGCGCGAGCTCGGAAATGTCCGCGCCTATGTCGTTCGACATTCCGGCCCAGCAGCTTGCTTCCGCACTCGAGCGATACGGCGATGCGACCGGTCGCGAAGTCCTCTACAGTCCGGCGCTTGCGCAGGGCCGCACCTCAGAAGCCGTCAAGGGCAGCTTTGAACCGGAGACGGCGCTGCAGCTGCTGCTTGCGGGCACCGGCCTTACCGCCCGCTTCCTGAAAGACGGCTCGTTCGTTCTAGCCCCGGCGCCCGAAGCCGTCGGACCGCCGGAAGGCAGTGCTGCTGCTCTCGCGCGCCAATACTATGGTGTCGTTCAGGCGCGGCTGCGCGATGCTCTGTGCCGGACCAACGGGGCGCGGCCGGGAAGCTATCGCGTCGCGGCCCTGGTCTGGATCGCGCCGTCAGGGGCCGTAGCCAGGTTCGAACGACTTGGATCGGCCGGCACGGCCGAGCTGGACCGCGGCATCGACAGCGCGCTTCGACAGTTCAGTGTGGGTGCCCCGGTGCCCCTCGGCTTTGCACAGCCGGTATTGATCGTGGTCCTGCCGCAGGCCTCGGGCGTCACAATGAGTTGTGGTGCGACGGCGTTGCCGCAGGCGGTCGGAGGCGTGCGGTGACTGAAGCCTCCGTGGCGATGCTGCGCCGGCTGCTGCTCGACCGATATGACGATCTCAAGCGGGGCTTGACCCGCCGCCTGGGTTCGTCCGAGATGGCGGGTGACGTCCTGCACGACACTTGGCTGCGCCTTGCCCGCACGGATACGACGATTGGCACCTTGCACAATCCGGTCAGCTATCTGCTGCGCATACTCTTCAACGTCGCACATGACCATCGTCGCGCTGAAAAGCGCCGTTTGACGAAGATCGACATCGAGCATCTGCTCGAGGTCGCCGACGAGACGCCTGGTCCCGCCGAAGTCGCGGAGGCGCGGTCGGATCTGGATGCGATGGCCGCCATACTCGCTGAGCTGCCGCCGCGCCGTCGCACCATCCTGCTCGCGGCCAGGGTGGACAACATGGCGCGGCAGGAGATCGCGGATCGGCTTGGCGTATCCTTGCGCCTTGTCTCAAAGGAGCTGCAACTCGCCCATGAGTATTGTCTGGCGCGGCAAAGGCAAATGGGTGACGCGGATTGCGCACCGGACCCGCGAAATTCGTCATTGAACCGAGACCTGTCGCCGCCGCGCGGTGATCGCGACCATGACCAGGCTGAATGACTCCATGATTCAGGGACAGACGCAAAGGCTCGACCTGCTGCAACGCGAGGCGATCGCGTGGGTCCAGCGCATCGATTCCGGCCATGCGACGTCTGCTGATGCCGAGACCTTGCAACGATGGTGTGCCGCGAGCCCGGAGCATGCGGCTGCCTTCGCTGCGGCGAGCGGTGTATGGCGCGACATCCGCCGGGCCGGCGCGAGCATTCCGCGCAACCAAATCGAGGCGTTGCCGGTCCACCAGACGCCACGCCCGGTGCTCGATCGCCGGCTACTTCTCGGTGGCGGGCTGGCTGCCGCCGCAGCCGCCTATGTCGCTGTTACCAACCCGCCGCTGGGCCTGTGGCCGTCCCTCCGTGAACTGAATGCCGACTACAGAACGGCCGTTGGCGAGCAGCGGCAAGTCAGGCCGGCGAAGAACGTCGCGGTCCGGTTGAATACGCAGACCAGCATTGCGGTCCACCCCGCTGGCGGGGAGGGCGATCGCCTGGAGCTGCTTGCAGGGCAGGCGCTCTTCGAGTCGGTCGAGAGCGTACGTCCGCTCGTCGTGTTGGCGGCGGATGGGCGTTCGATCGGCCGCCATGCACGCTTTGACGTGCGTTGCATGAACGGCCCGGCCGGCACGGTGGTGAGCGTCGCCTGCTTCGACGGACAGGTGCGCATCGAGCGCAACGGCAGTTCTGCCGTCATCGGCCCGGCGCAGAGCTTGCGTTACGACGCCAGCGGGCTCGGTCGGGTTGCCGCGATTGACGCAGAGGCGGAATCCGCCTGGCAGCGCGGAATCGTCCTGTTCCGCGCTACCCCGCTCGCGGATGTGGTGGACGAGGTCAATCGCTATCGCGCCGGCCGAATTCTCCTTGTCAATCCAGGCCTCGCGCAGAGGCCGGTCAGTGGCCGCTTCCGCATCGATCAGATGGATGAAATCCTCGTGCGCCTCGAACAGGCCTTCGATGTCAAGGCCCGAAAGCTGCCGGGCGGCCTGGTTCTGCTGGGCTGACGCCCCGCTGACAAGAAACTTTCACACAGAAACCGTGCGCGTTCGCCTACAGGCTTCCGTCTTAGAGCTAGATCGTCATCGCTCGGAATGACGAGGCACGACCCTTCATCGGGTTTAGCCGTGCTGCCAGAAGGAATGCCGTCTTGTCCCACCGCACCGTCCGTTTTCGCTCGTCCCGGTCCGTCAGACACGCGATGTTTCTCAGCGGTGCCAGTGTGGCTGCATTGCTGGTGGGGTCGGCTGCGGCCGATGCGCGCAACCTCGGCAGCGGCAGCGCGAGCCCGGTGGCAAACGTCGCCGTGACGACCAACACGGCGGGGCAGGCGGCATCGATCGCATCAGCGCAGGCGATGAGCCGGATCAACGCGTCGCTCCGTGCGATGCGCGACGTGCAGGCGGCGGCGAGAGCCGGCGCGTTGATCGGTCCGAATAATCTCGGCCTGAACAAAAATCATCCCGGAAATCTGCTTCCGAATGTGCCGAATGGTTTGGCTCCCGGAGGTCTCAATCCGACCAGCAATCCCACCGCGGTGATCGACGGCCAACCGGCCTGGACCGGCGCCGCTCAGCCGACCCAATCGACAGGCTCGAATGGGCGGGTCCAGGTTGAGGTCGTGCAGAACCAGCAGAAGGCGATCCTGACCTGGAACAAGTTCAATGTCGGACGCGAGACCGACTTATACTTCAACCAGTCCGCCGGAGGCGGTGGCGCCGCCAGCTGGATCGCGCTCAACCGTGTCCTCGACCCGAGCCTCGTTCCCAGCCAGATTCTCGGCACCATCAGGAGCGAGGGGCAGGTTTATATCATCAACAGGAACGGGATCATCTTCGGTGGCTCCAGCCAGGTGGATGTCGGCACCCTCGTGGCCACATCTCTCGCCTTGTCGAACGCGCAGTTCCTGGCTGGGATCAACACTTCCATAGTGCTCACCAACGACATTCACCTGCCGACCTTCGGCGAATACAATCCGCGGCTGGCCAATTCGCAAAAGCCGGCCACCGATCCGAGCCAGCCTGCGCGCTTCACGCCGGATGGCGTGCCGGGTGACGTCACCATCCAGGCTGGAGCTCAGATCAGCGCAAAGACCGGCGGCAAGGCAATGCTGTTCGCGCCGATCGTTTCCAATGCCGGCCAAATCAGCGTCCCCGACGGCCAGATCATCATGGCTGCCGGCGAACAGGTCTATCTGAGAACCAATCCGAGCGACGTACGCGGCGTGGACGTCGCCGTGACGGCCCCGATGCCCTGGCTGTTCAACTACAACCATTTGATGGGTGCGATCGCCGGCTGGGATCTCTTCACGGAGAAACCCTGGGGCGAAAGCGTTCGCGACATCCTGCTGCCCGAGATGTACGCGCGCGCGGCATCGGTCGGCTACAAGGTCGTGAACACCGGCGTCGTGCAATCCGATCGCGGCAACATCACCGTGATGGGGCGCGAGATCTTCCAGGGCGGCGTGATGCTGGCGGCAACCGCGCTCAACAACCGTGAAGGATCGATCCGACTGGATGCCTACAGCAACGGCATGATGGCCTCGAGCGGCAGCCTCGACGCCCAGCTCGTGTATTGGAAGACGGGTGACCTGCATCTTTCGCCGGGCAGCGTCACCGCCGTTCTGCCTGATGCCACCGACACGAGTGAGATCGAGGAGACGGCGAAGGCCACGCGCTACAAGCCGGGGCGCGTCGAATTACGCGGTAACCTGATCGATATCGGGGCGCAGGCGAACATTCTGGTTCCCGCCGGCACCATCAGCATCGTGGCCAGCACCGTGCCCGCGCCCACCGAGGAGCCCATCAACGGCGAGACGCCGGTCCGTGACGGTAGCCGGATCTATATCGGCGAGGATGCCTATGTCAGCGCCGCCGGCGTGCAGGACGTCCTGATCCCGATGTCGCGGAGATTTGTGCAGGCCGAATTGCGCATCAACGAGCTGCGTGATTCACCGCTGCTGCGGAATTCGTGGCTGCGGGGCCAGAAGATCACGGTCGATCGCAGCGCCAGCGGCGTCTTCGCCGATGGCGCTATGGCCGGCGTGAACTGGGGAGGGGCCGCGGGCGAATGGATCGGGACGCCGCTGGGCGACGTCTCGGCCTGGATCGGCAACAGCAAGACAAATCTCGCCGAGCTGTCGACCATTGGCGGCAACATCACCCTCAAATCGGCCGGCTCGATCATCACCCGTCAGGGCTCGTTGCTCGATGTCTCGGGCGGGTCGTTCCGCTATCAGGACGGAATGGTCAACTCGACGAAGTTGCTCGGCGCCGATGGAAAAATCTACGACATCGCCTCGGCGACGCCGGACAGGATCTACGTCGGTTTCGCCGGCGGGTTCAATCGCACGCACAACAATTGGGGTAAATCGGAGTCCTGGAGCACGCCGTGGTCGACGAGCCACTTCGAACGTGGCTTCACCGAGGGACGCGACGCCGGCGCCATCCAGTTCTATGCCACCGAAGGTGTTGCGCTGGAGGGCGGCTACTGGGGCGGCGTGATCGTCGGCGAGCGTCAAGCCGTAAGCGGCAAGACCGCCAAGGCCGGCTCGCTGACATTCGGCGGCGACGGCGACGAAGATCGGCTCTGGCTGCTCGGCAAGCTCGTGATCTCCAAGGATCCCACACAGCTGCCGACGAATTTCACGGCCACGTCGCAGCTTCCGTCCACCTGGTATTCGGGCGCTCCCGGCAACCAGGATTCGTTCCGGTTGCGAACGACCTATCTCGACTCGGATGCGCTTGCAGATGCCGGACTGGGGAAGATCGAGCTCTACGTCTCCAATAACGTCACGATCGAGAAGGGCACGAAGCTCGAGCTGACGCCGGGCAGCACATTTTCGATCAAGGCCAATTCCACCGTTGCATATAGCCAGGATTTCAAGATCGACGGGGTGATTCACGCACCCGGCGGCAATGTCAACCTCTTGGGCGCGGAGAACGTATCATTCGGAGCCGGTGCGGCCATCGACGTCAGCGGCCAATGGGTCAACCAAGTGAAAGGCGGCGCTGCCTCCGCGCTGCCGCCGGTCGTCAATGGCGGCAGCATCACGCTCGATCAGGCCCACTATCAGCCAGGCGTCGTGCTCGATATATCCGGCGGTGGCTGGTACAGGCTGCGCGGCGGCAAGCCGCAAGTGAAATTCGGCGATGCCGGCAAGATTACGCTGAACACGACCGAAGTGGCGGAATTGGCGAACGCCGATATGCGGGCCTATGCGGCTGGCTCCGGCGGCAGTCTGGCCATGAATCTGACTACGGAGTCGCTGCAGATCGGAGGCGGTACGCCGACGTCCCCCAACACCGTTCGCCTGTCGGAAACCCTGTTCTCGGAGCGTGGTTTCCGTTCGCTCCAGATCTCCACGGGCGGCGATATCACGATCGCCGAAGGAGCAAGCGTCACGCAGCTCCCATACAACGTTGATCTCAGGGGCATCGACGTCTCGGGCTTCAGCATGGGCACGTCGATCAGCGAGATGGGCCCGCTCGCCGTGTTGTCGCCGCCGCAGCGCCTGGCGCTCAAGCCGACGTCGCTCTCGCTCAGCGGCAGGTCCGTGACGGTCGGCACGGGAGCGACGGTGCGGACGGACACCGGCGGCACGATCGCGCTGTCCCTGCTCGGTTCTTCGACCGGTACACTGTCTGTTGCCGGCAGGGTGGAGGCCCTGGCTGGCACGATCAATCTTGCTGCAAGCACAGGATCGATCGTTGTGGCAAATACTGGCGCGATCGTCGCGCGCGGTACGGCAGTCGGCGAAATCGACGTCAAGGGACGCCGCAGCGGCGTCGTACGCAATGGCGGCTCGGTTGCGTTTGAGGCGGCCACGGTCGCACTCGAAGCCGGCTCGCTGGTCGACGTCGCGGGTGTCAGTGGCGAATTCGACATCGAGTCGAATGACCACCAGTTCGCGCCAGTCACCCTCGCCAGCAATGGCGGTTCGATCAGTGTCAAAGCCCAGCAGGGCTTGGTGCAGGGAGCCTGGCGCGGCCAGAGCGGGGGCAGTGGCGCACGTGGCGGCAAGGTGACGTTGGCGTCTGCGCTGTCGACCGTAATCCTGTCCGAAACGGCGGCTTCCCAGTCCGGTCTGGTCGTGCGCAGCTCGAGCCTGCAGGGGGCCGGCTTCGCCGATCTCGTTCTCCCGTCGACGACACGGCTGGATGGTGTCGACCTCGCCTTCAGCGGCTCGATTTCGATCACCGGATCCCTGGTCAACGGCAACGGCGCCAGCTCGCGGTTCTTTGCGCCTTACATCTCGTTGTTCAGCCTGGCGCCGAGCAATCCGGTGCGCGCAGGCACGCTGACGCTGGCCGGGTCCGTGATCGACATCGTGCAGGCAAACATCCGCGGCTTCGAACGAACGGTGCTCGAGGCGAGTGACATCCGGCTGACGCACAGTAATGTCAGCCAGTCCGCGTTCCTGGACGTCGACGGCACGCTGATCGTAAAGGCCGGTCAGATCTATCCCACCTCGCAGATCAACGCGACGATCAGGGCCAGCGACAAGCTGATCGTGCAGCAGAACGGAACTCCCGGTCTGGCACTGTCGGCCGGCGGGACACTGACGCTCGAAGCGCCGACGATCGAGCAGAACGGCACCCTGCGCGCGCCGTTCGGCCAGATCACGCTCAAGGCCAGCCAGCGCCTCACCCTCGGCGCCGGCAGCGTCACCTCGGTGACCGGCGACGGCCTCGTGCTGCCTTACGGTGCTCTCAGCAACAACGAAAACTGGACGGTGACGACCGGGCCGTTGCCGACAACCATTGCCAGCCTGCCGGAAAAGCGCGTGACGCTCGAGGCGCCGACGGTCGAGCTCGCCCCCGGATCGGTGGTGAACATCAAGGGTGGCGGCGACTTGATGGCATGGGAGCACGTGCCGGGACCGGGCGGCTCACACGACATGCTGGCGCTTCCGGGCCTGTTCGCGGTCATGCCGGCTTTCGCGGGTGCGACAGCGCCCAGCTCGGCGTCGATCCGCAGCGGAGATCGCATCTGGCTCGACGCCGGCAGCGGATTGCCGGCAGGCTGGTACACGCTGCTGCCCGCCTCCTACGCGATGCTTCCGGGCGCTTATGCGATCCAGGCAGTCGCCGGTTCGACAGGCCGGGCGACGACGTCCGCGGTAATGGCCGACGGCACGGCGGTCGTGTCCGGCTATCGCGCCAATGCGCTCGACGGCAGCCGCGACCAGCAGTCGTCCGCGTGGCGCGTGATGTCGGGCTCTGTGCTAAGGCAATACAGCGAGTACAATGAAGCCTTCGCCAACACCTTCTTCGCCTCCGATGCGTTCAAGCTGACGCAGTATCGGCTCACGGGTCAGCAGATCGTCACGCCGCGTCTGCCGGTCGACGGCGGCTCGGTGGTGTTCAAGGCGACGCAGGACCTGATCTTGAAGGGCGAGTTGCATTCTCAGGCCGCAGCGGGAGGCCGCGGCGGCCTGGTCGATATCGCCGCCAACAAGATCGCAATCCTGGGTGCCGACCAGAGCGCCGGCACTTTGCGGGCCGATGGTTATCTGGTCATCGATGCCGCTGCTCTGTCCGGCTTCGGCGCCGGCAGCCTGCTGGTCGGTGGTTTCCGCAGCGGCGACGTCGGCGGTCTGCGTGTTGATGTGCAGGCTCACGACATCGTCGTGCGCAACAGTGCAAATTCGGCGTTGACGGGACCGGAGATCATCCTGGCCGCAAGCGACACGATCGATGTCTCCGCAGGCAGCGTCATCGTCGCGCGCGGCGAGGCGCCGACCGGCGCCGGCGATCTCGTGATGGCCCCGCAGGCGTCCGATCGCGACTGGGGTGCTTTGATCCGCCTGTCCAACGGCGACGCGGTGCGGGTCCGCCGCAAGAACGTCGATACGACTGTTGGCGGCCGGGTGACGATCGGTGCCGGTGCCACCCTCGACGGCGGCAAGAGTCTTCTGATCGACGCGACGGGGAACGCGCTCGTCACCCAGGCCAGCCTGACGGGCGCAGCGCTGTCCCTGGCTTCGGGCCGGATTGGCTTCGGCGGCGGCAGCGGGCTGGTGCTCGATGCCGCGGCACTGGCCGCGCTCAACAACACCCAGCACCTGACCTTGCGCAGCTATTCAACCATCGATTTCCACAGCGCGGTGGACCTGTCGGGCCTCAAGGCCGTGACGCTTGATGCCGCAGGGCTGGTGGGCCGTGGCAACAGCGAGATCGCGGTGAACGGCAATCGGGTTGTGCTGGAAAATACGGCGAGCACGTTCAGCGAGCCGGTTGGCGCCGGTCATGGCAGTTTGAAGCTCACGGCAACCGAGCTGACCCTGGGTGAGGGCGCCAAGGCACTGCGTGGTTTCGACACCATCGTGCTGACGGGAACGACACGCATTACCGGCGAAGGCAAGGGCTCGCTCGATGTCGCCGGCGCGGCGGTGACTCTGTCAGCGCCGGTCATGACCGGCCGGGGCGGCAGCCAGCAGTCGGTCACCACGACCGGAATCCTCACGGTTGCCGCTTACGGGACGGCTAGCCCTGCGCGCGACCAGGACAGCCTCGGCTCCCGCTGGACGCTCACCGGCCGCGCCGTCGATTTCGCCGGACGCATTGACGCGCTTGGCGGAACGGTGAAGCTGAACGCCACCAATGGCAACGTCAATCTCGCGGCGGGTTCGCGGATCGACGTCGGGGGCTTCGAGAAGACGTTCTTCGACGTGTCCGAATATGCCGATGCCGGAACCATCTCGCTGGGGGCCCGCGGCGGCTCGGTGCTGCTCGCGTCCGGCGCGACCCTCGACCTCGGCTCGGCCCGCGACTCCGAAGGACGTCCCATCGGTGGCGGTGCGGGCACGCTCGCGATCGAACAGGACAGCAGCCAGGTCACGCTGGAAGGCACGATCAATGCCAGGGCCGCTGCGGGCAAACGCGGCGGCTCCTTCTCGCTCGACATCGCCGCGTTGTCGGATTTCGGCGGGCTCAACCAGCGCCTGAATGGTGCCGGCTTCACCAAATCGCGCAGCTTCCGGATTCGTTCCGGCGACGTCACGCTCGACGGTGCGACCACGGCCGAGGAATTCGCGCTGGCTGCCGATCAGGGAACGGTGACCGTCGCAGGCTCGATCGACGCGCGTGCGACCTATGGCGGCTCGATCTCGATCTATGGCGGCCAGGGTCTCACCGTGACGAATGCGGCGCTGCTGCGGGCAGGTGCGACCGACACGGTGGATGGGCTCGGCTCCGGCCGGGTCACACTCGGAATCTCGAACGGCGTGCTGCGGGTATTGGGCGGCGTGATCGACGTGGCGGGCGGCGAAGGCGGCAAGGTCACCCTGCGTGCGCCCGTCATCGAGCAGCCAGGGGCCGACAAGGTGAATGTCAGCTTTGCCGGCACGATCAACGGCGCGCGCGAGATCGTGCTGGAGGGCTACAAACGCTTCGACCTTGCGACGCTTGCATCCGATCCGCGCTTCGTCGGCGTCACCGTCAATAGCGGCGGCCAGGCCGAACTCGATCTCACGAAGGCCGCGGCGGGCAAGCTCAATGTGCTGGCAGATTACGGCGCCGGCACGCTGGTCGAATTCGTGCGCGACTTCGACGTCAGTGCCGGCTATGCGGATCTTGGCTCACTGACGAGCCAGTCGAACTTCCACGCGCGCGCGGGCATGGAGCTCAATTTTTCCGGCGACATCGTGCTCAAGAGTAACTGGAATCTCGGCGCAGGCGTGGTCAATCAGGCCTCGGCGCTCGCGGCTGGCGTGATGGCGATCGAGCCGGTACTGGGCAAGGCCTATGTGGTTGCCGGCAAGGAAAGCGCTTTGCTCCGTGACCATACGACCATGGCTTATCGCACCGGCGGCAGCATTCTCGGAGAGCCGGGCGTCCTGACTATGCGCGCCGGGGGCAATATCGATCTGAAGGGCAGCGTGACGGACGGCTTCTTCCAGTTCGCCAACCCGCTGGATTCGACATACGTCGCCGCCAAAGGCACCATCTCGACGAACCTGAGCATGGTGTTCAACGTCGGCCGCACCAGTACCACGTCCAATCTCTCGCCCTACGACAGCGCGAGCACAACCAACCCTTCAGTCTATGCCGGTATCACCTTTGCGACGGTCGGCACGAGGAAGACCGAAACCGTGACGGCGCCGCCCACGCTGGTCGGTGTTCCCTATAGCGCAGAGGCCAACTCGCCGGGCGCAAGTGCGCCGAATGCGCTCGCTTATTCGGTCCTGTTCCCCTCCATCACCGAGCCGGACGGCTCGAGGGTGGCGGTGCCGTCCTGGAGCTTGGGGCTCGTCGCGGGCGCCACGCCGATGGGCGAAAGCGCCGACCCGACGCGCCTCGCCAGCGGCGCGACGGGCAAGATCACGCTCAGCGAGCAGGCGGGTTACACCTATGTCAGCGGCCTGAATTCCGTCGCCGCGACCGCTTTTGTCGACTCGGTTGCCAGCTTTGGCGCGGGCAGTGCGCCTGGTTCGACGACGATGAATCCCGCCGATTGGCCTGCGAGCCTGGAGTCCACCTCTGGCACCCGTCTCAACAGCAATTCCAGCGCGCAGATTTCTTTCGGTCTGCCGACGGATCCAGCCTACGGCTACGTGCTCGACCTCTGGAATAACTATGCCGCCGCGAAGGGCCTGAACACCAATCCGGCGCAACCGCAGGCCGACTTCAGATGGACCAGCACGGCCGCCAGCGGCGGTAGCCGCCTCAACGTCATCACGAAGTACTCGACCTTCAAGGACTTCTACCTGACGAAGATCGTCCCCAATCTTGCGACCATCACTTCGCTCTATGCGACGACCAAGCCCGGGCCGACCACGACCACCGTCAATCCGATCACCATGGTTCGCACCGGCACCGGCGACGTCAGCATCGCGGCGCGTAGTGATCTGCAGCTCAAGGGCGGCGCCTCGATCTATACCGCTGGCCGGCGCGATCTCGCCACGTTCAACGATTTCACCACCGCGCCGGCGAACGCGACCTACGGAGTGGGCGGCGGCCATCTCGCCGTTGCGGTCGGCGGCAATATCGACGTGGCCCTGCCGGCAGACCGCTCGCAGATGCAGCACTATTCGGAGTGGCTAAACCGGCAGGGAGCGACGGATAACGCCTACGTCTTCGGTCCCTGGGCTCATTCCGCCTACGGCCAGATGCCGGCTCAACAAAGCTCCTGGTGGATTGACTACGCTAACTTCCTGCGCGGGGTCGGCGCGCTCGGCGGCGGCAATGTCGAGGTCCGCGCCGATGGCGATCTCAACAATCTGACGGTCGCGCTGCCGACCAATGGCCGTGTGCGGGGCGGGCGCTCCACGACGGAGGCAAAGCTCCTGGAACTGCGCAACGGCGGCGCGATGACCGTTGAGGCGGGCGGCGCCGTTCGCGCCGGCTATTACTACATCGGGCGCGGAGCCGGAACGATTACCGCTGGTGAATTTGCGGTCGGGCGCGATGTCAAGGCGCTGGTAGGGACGCAAATCGTCACCTATCCGATCGCCCCGATCCTGTCGCTCGGTGACGCAACCCTGGACGTGCGAACCGCAGGCGACCTGCGGCTGCAAACGGTCCTCGATCCGCTTCTGGTCGGCAAGGGGATGTCCCACGAACTGACGTTCATGAGCAGTCAAAGCGAGCGCACCGCGCTCAACCTGACATCGACGGGCGGAGACGTGATCCTGGTCGGGCAGGCGACATATCTGTCCAAGGACATAACGACGCCGGCCTTGCAGGTGTTTGCGAATGTGAACTCGTTGGCCGCAAACATCTATCCGTCGAAAACGCGCGTCACGGCGCTGAACGGCTCCGTGCTGAACAGCACGCTGTACACGATGCCGAGCAGAAATCCGGAGCTGCGGCTTCTCGCCGCAAACGACGTCCTCGTCGGCGAAATCGTCATGTCCCGCGCTGCACTTGAGATGATTCCGTCACCGTTCGAGCCTGTGGGAGGCACCGTTTCCTCTCCGGTCAACCTCGGCGGTTCCTCGCCGGACACCCTGAGCGGGCTCCACAACGTCCTGGTCAATCCCTTCTCCGCGCCGGCCAGCAATATCGCCGGCCACACGCTGCATCTGTACAACCTTCGCAATCCCGACCATCTGCCGAACGAGGCAGACTACGAGCCGAGCCGTGTCTATGCCTTGAACGGATCGATCGTTGGAACGCTAATAACCCAGAGCGGCTCGATCCTCACGGCCGGCGTCATGGCCAACGAGCAGACCTGGTTCCGTGCCGGCACGGATATCCGCAACATCAACTACTCACTGCGCAACGTTCATCCGACCGACGTGTCGTTACTCGAGGCCGGCAACGACATCATCGGCGGCCCGGTGCGAGGCTCGATCTTTGTCCAGGGACCGGGCGCAATGCAGGTGAGCGCGGGCCGTGACGTATACGCGCCGGAATTGGCGATCTTCAGCACAGGCAATCAGGAATATGATTCCAACAACCGGCCAAAGGATTTCACGCAGATCCTCGGCCTGCCTCAGCAGAGCGCGGCGATCACCGTGATGGCGGGCCTCAAGGGCAAGCAACCATCCTATGATGCGTTCCTGGCGGTCTATCTCGATCCGGCAAACATCGGGAAGATGCCCGATTATCTCAAGACCACGTTGGCGGACGGCACGGCGGTACCGCTCTATCTCACCGACGCATTCGAGCAACGTTCCTCCGGGCCGCACAGGACCCGCACCGGCATCGTCTCCTTCGTGGAGGACGTGACCGGCGAGAAGCTGTCTCCGCTTGATGCCTGGACCAAATTCCAGACCCTGCCGATGCTGGTGCGTGAACGCTTCGTTCGGCAGGTCTACATGCAGGAGCTACGGGCCGCAGGCGATGACCAGAACACACCCGACACGAGCGGTAAGCCACGCAATGGCGGTTATAATCGCGGTTATGCCGCGATCGAGACGCTGTTCCCGGGCAGCGACTGGGCGGGCGACGTCAGGACCGGAAATGCCAAGTTCCGGACCATGTCGGGCGGCAGCATCGAGGTCTTGACCCCCGGTGGCGGCCTGCAAGTTGCTGCGCTCGGCAAGCCGGCGCCGGTGGAGTTCGGCCTCGTCACACTGGGACCGGGCGACATCAACCTCTTTGCGCGCGACAGCGTCACCGTGAACCGCTCGCGTATCCTGACCTTTGCCGGCGGCAACGAGATCATCTGGTCGACGCAGGGCGACATCGACGCCGGCCGCGGCGCCAAGACCGCACGCGTGCCGTCGGCACCGGAGATCCAGACCGATCTCGATGCCGTCACGCGCGTGCTCGAGAAGGCCGATATCTCCGGAAGCGGCATCGGAACGATCATCGGCTTCACCGGGGTGACGGAAGGTGACGTTAACCTGATCGCTCCCCAGGGTACCGTGAATGCCGGCGACGCCGGCATCCGCGTCAGCGGCGACATCCTCATTGCGGCGCGCTTCGTCGTCAACGTGGACAACATCCAGGTGTCGGGCCAGAGCAAAGGAGTGCCGAAGGCGGAGGTCAAAACTGCGCCGCTCGCGATCGATACCAAGGACAAGGCTGCAAATGACGCCGTGAAGGACGTGACCAAGCAGGGATCTTCGGATCGGCCGTCGGTGATCATCGTCGAAGTTCTCGGGTACGGTGGTGGCGGCGGCGGTCAGTCTCCTCAGCCCGACGCCGGCGACGATGAGAAGCGGCGGGCGCCCGACAAGCAGAGCTACGATCCGAACGGCATGTTCCGCGTGCTCGGCAATGGCGAGTTCACGGCCGAGCAGTTGAAGAACCTGACGGAGGACGAGCGAGCCGTGCTGTTGCAGCGGCTGGGGCGCAAGGCGTCGCTCTAAGGCAGGGCCCGGGCAGGCATCCGGGTCCGACGTCCGGTCGTGCCGGTTCGTATCGATCGGCCGGGTGGGGCCCCACCCGGCCGGATGCACCGGTTAGATCACTGTCATGCAAACGATATAGAGGAGGCATCGCCCGCGCTTCAACGATCCAAACAGCCGAAGTGCGGTTTCTGGTCGACAAGAGCAGCACGATGAAAGCAGTTACATTGCATGGCGTCGCGGCGTCGGATGCCGACGGTCCTCGAGGCGGTCGCCGCGCCGCGTTCCGCTTGCTGGTGCTATTGCCCGCCTGGCTGATGACGGTCATCCTCGGCGCCAATGCCGCGGAAGAAGACCGGGTGGCGCGTGCGGAAAGGCCGATCGCATTCCGCATTCCGGCACAGTCCCTGGCTGGTGCGCTGCAAGCCTATGGACAGATCACCGGCATTCAAGTGCTCTATGAAAGCAACTCCGCGGTCGGTCGAACGTCGGTCGCGGTTGAAGGAACGTATGCCGCCGATGAAGCGCTGAACCTGCTGCTCGCGGGCACGGAGCTGAAGGTGCGCTATATTCGTCCCGACGCCATCACGCTTGCTCTTCCCAGCGCAGAAGGTGTCGGCTATGCACCTCCGGCGGCTCCGCTCGCAACATCGGACCTGTTCCTGGGAAGATTGCGCGTGCGTCAGACCGGCGATGCCGACGACGCCGCCAGATTGCAGGATTATAGCCAAAGAGTGCAGATGGACATTCAGAATGCGCTTCGAAAGAACGCAAGGACGCGCGATGGCAATTATCGCGCGGTGCTGGATATCTGGATCGATCCCGCGCGCACGATCGAACGCACCGAGTTATTCCGCTCGACCGGGGACCATGAACGGGATCTTGCGGTGTCGGCGGCGCTTCGGGGCTTGACGATCAGCAAGCCGGCGCCAGCGAATACGCCACAGCCGGTCCGCGTCGTCATCATGGTGAAGTCCCTGCAATGAGCGACAGCGATGTCCGCCCCGGAAACGAGAAGGGACGAGCGGCGGTCTTTGGATCCTATCGAGACGACGACCTGGATGCCGCCTCGCCATCGGGAGAGTTCTATCGCCTGCTGGGTATTCCCGCCCTGGCGGCCGTTCTTTTCGTTGGTGGCGTTTACTGGATCAGGATGCAAGTGCCAGCCGGCTCTCCGGGACAACAGTCGGCTGCGATCGTGCAGGTTCAGCTGCTTCCGCGGCCCGATGCCGTTCCGATAGCAGTCGCTTCGGATTCTCAACCGGAAAAGGAGAATGTCGCCAGCAGCGCCGATACGCCATTGAAGGACCCAAATCCGACGCCATCCGACGATCCCGTTCCGGTCCCGAAAGCGAGAAGCTTCACGCCCGGAGACGCTCCGCCCTCAAATGTCATGTCGACGCCGTCGGCCGTGAGCGGACCTGCCAGCAGCGCCGCCATCAAATTTCAGCAGTCGCTGCTTCGGCACGTTTCGCGCTATCAGCGCTATCCCAACGCGGCGCGCGCGATGCACCTTGAAGGAACGGTCGTCACGCAGTTCGCCATGGCCAGGGATGGTACGCTACTCGGCGTCTGGGTTCGGACGAGCTCGGGTCAATTGCTGCTCGACAAGGAGGCGATCGAGACCATCCGGCGAGCCCAGCCGCTGCCGCCGATTCCGCCCGAGCTGCCGGATCGGCTCAATATTCATCTGGAGCTCGAGTTTTGACCCGTCATGAAGTCCGTGCTTGGGCGATGGACAGGCATTCGTGCAGTGGCGGGCCGGACGCGATGTCGTCGCTCGCGCCTTGTGTCATAAATGTGTAGCCCGGCAACGCTACGACCTTCCGAACCTTTTGCAGTAGTTGCGTAGGCAATGTTTGCGCCGGAAATACCAGAGTATGTTGGGCACGTGAAACGTGGCTGATAGCAATCGAATACGGCTGCGGGGGCAGTTGGTCGAGAACTATGAAGGCCTGATCCGGAAGCTTACGCGCCGGTTAGGATCGGCCGATTTCGCCCACGAAGCCTTGCACGAAACGTTTCTGCGTCTCGACCGAGTCACGGATGCCGAGCCCGTACGCAGTCCTGCCGATTACATCTTTCGTACCGCCATCAATATCGCGAAGGATCGCCAGAAAGCGCAGAACTATCGTGTCAGCGCGTCGGAGATAGATGCGCTTCTCGATATACGTGATGACGAACCCGATCCGGCCAGAGTGGTCGAGGCGCGTTCGGAAATCGAGGCATTCAAGCGCGCGCTTGCCGAGTTGCCGCCACGGCCCCGCGAGGTTCTTCGGAGTATTTCGATCGAGGGGCAACCAGCGCACCAGGTCGCAGCACGTCTCAATGTCAGCATCCGGACCGTCGAGAGCGATCTGAAGCTGGCGCTTGGCCATTGTGCCGACAGCCTCGAACATACATTGCGACGCCGTCTCGGCGGCCCGCGTCCGCGATCCTGAGCGCGTCGATATTGCAACCCGGCGCATCGGAGGGCTTTTTTCGCCTGGCGCAGGCAGAAGGTTTGATCGATAGGCTATCCTTGCACGGTTTTTCTTCGGGATAGCCGGGCGCCATTCGTCTATCGAATAGATGCACCGGCAGGCGTCTCAGGCCGCGAGCTAAACAGAGGACTTCCGGGGGGAATGACGCAGGTGACGGCAGTGACAGCGATTGCAAGGTGGGCTAAGCCGGCAGTCGCGGCCGCTCGCTTCCCCGACCGCGGATGTGTCTTGCCGTTGATTGCCGGGGCGTTGCGGCCGATGTCCCGGTCCGGAGGGTGCTGTTCGAAATTGAGGGGAATCGATAACATATCGCCTCTGACCGTCTTTGGCCTGGTGTGGGTACCGGTCTGGCGAGTGCGATAGATGGGCTAGGGATCTTGACCGCGACCAACGAAACAAGTGAGCCGGATGCGCTTCTGCACGAAGCCCTGGACTTCGTCGTTCGCCTCAAGACGGGTGAACCGACCAGGGCAGACGTCGAGGCGCTGCAGGCGTGGCGTCAGCAAAGCGGCGCGCACGAAGCCGCCTTCAGGAACGCGGCCCGGATCTTTCGTCATGCGGGCGTCGCTGCGCAGGAGTTGGCGGATCGGCCGGTGACAGGAGACGTCGCACGGCTGACACGAAGACCGGTGTCCCGGCCCATTGGACGGCGCGCCTTTCTGGGAGGTGCGGGCGCCGCGGCAGCGGCCGCGGTGGGGTACGCAATCGTTCGTCCGCCGCTTGGCCTTTGGCCGTCGCTCGGAGAACTCTCCGCCGATTACCGGACCGGAAAGGGCGAGTTGCGCAAAATCGCGGTCGCGCCGAACGTGTCTCTGGAGCTGAATACGCAGACCAGCATCGCGCTGCGTTCGGCGTCAAACGAAACCCGGATTGAACTGATATCGGGCGAAGCCTCTGTAGCGGCGACGTCCGCCGCCACCCCCTTTGTGCTGCTGGCGGCGAATGGTCAGATCTCCGCGGTGGAAGCGGATTTCAACGCGCGTTGCCTCGATGGCGCCGTGTCGGTGACCTGCCTGAGCGGCAGCGTTGATGTTGCGCAAGGCGAGAGAACGGTGCGACTTGGCAGGGCACAGCAGGTGTCCTATGCGCCGGGCGGCATCGAAGCCTCGGTGCAGGTCGACACGGGGCAGGTGACAGCCTGGCAATCAGGGCTCCTGATCTTCCGCGATCGGCCGCTTGCGGACGTCGTGGAAGAGGTCAATCGTTATCGTTCCGGCAAGATCATCATCACCAATGCGGATCTCAAACGCCGCGTGGTCAACGGCACGTTTCAGATCGACAAGCTCGGGGATTTCGTGCCCCAGGTTCAGCAGCTGTTCGGAGCCCAGGCGCGGTCGCTGCCGGGCGGAGTTGTGCTGCTCGGTTGAGCCTCATCCGGCCGGGTTCGAATATGCGCAGACTCGTTGCCGCGCCCATTCTCGTTACTGCGCGCGAATCGATGCCGGCACATCACGCCAGATGCTGCTCCTAAAATAATCGCTAACGTTTCCCGATCTCGCAAAAAAGTTTTGCGGGTTGGGCGCGGCCCAATCGTCTTTAGAGCGAGGGGACGTGATCACGGTGTCCGGCCGTGACCTCGTTTAGCTGGTTCGGGAGTCGGGCGGGGCATCTGTGAAAAGTGGAATTGATTGCGAGCACCGCCGGCATGCGTCGGCGGGCACGGCGTTGCTTTGTCTGACGGCGGGCATGTTGGCCGGCGGCCTCGTTGCCGCGCTTCCGGCCCATGCGGCCAAGGTCTCCGCAGCCGGAGCGCCGAAGACTAACAACCCGTCCGCTCCCCCGGCAAGTGAAGCTGCTGCCGCGCAAAAGCCGGCCGCCGCCGTGCAGCGGTTCGACATCGACGATTTCGCGATCCAGGGCGCCGAGACGCTCCCGCAGATCGACATCGAAGAGGCGGTGTATCCATATCTCGGGCCGAACAAGAGTGCCGACGACGTCGAAAAGGCGCGAACGGCACTCGAGAAAGCATATCACGACAGGGGTTATCAGACCGTCAGCGTCTCCGTTCCGCAGCAGAACGCGCAGGCCAGGATGATCACCCTCAAGGTGACGGAGCTGAAGGTCGGCCGTCTGCGGGTCAAGAACGCGCGCTATTTCCGGCTCGACAAGATCGCCGAGGGCGCGGGCTCTCTCAAGGAGGGGACGGTCCCGAACTTCAACGAAGTTACCAAGGATATCGTCGCGCTCAACCAGTGGCCCGATCGACGCGTAACTCCCGCCCTGCGCGCCGGTGTGACGCCGGGCACGGTCGACGTCGACCTGAATGTCGAGGACAAGGTCCCGATACATGCCAACGTCGAAGTGAATAACCGCAAGTCCCCCAATACGACGGCGCTGCGCGTCAGCAGCACGGTGCACTACGACAATCTCTGGCAGCTCGGCCACTCCGTCAATTTCAGCTATCAGGTCGCGCCGGAGCGTCCGGGCGACGCGGAAGTGTTTTCCGGCTCCTATCTGGCGCGGGTGCAGAACGTCGATTGGCTGAGCGTCCTGTTCTACGGCGTGAAATCGAGCAGCGATGTCGCGACCGTGGGCGGCACGAACGTGATCGGGCCCGGAGAGATCATCGGCAGTCGCGCGGTGATGACGCTGCCGACGCGGGAAAACCTGTTCCATACGCTTTCGGCCGGGGTCGACTACAAGCATTTCGATCAGACCGTAAAGCTCGGCGGTGTCGGCTTCTCATCTCCGGTCACCTATTATCCGTTTGTCGCAAGTTATGGCGCGACATTCCAGGACGAGGGGTTCACGACCCAGTTCAATGCCGCCGTCACCTACAATCTGCGGCCGCTGGGCGATGGCGTGGTGCCGTTCGACAACAAGCGCTACGCGGCTTCCCCCAGTTTCACCCATTTCAACGTCGATGTCGCGCATACCCAGGAATTGCCGGAAGGCTTCCAGCTCTACGGCAAGGTGCAGGGACAGGTCGCGGACGGACCGCTGGTCTCGAGCGAGCAATTCAGCGTCGGCGGCCTCGACACCGTGCGCGGCTATCTCGAGTCGGAGACGCTCGGCGACAACGGCGTTGTCGGCAATCTCGAGCTGCGCAGCCCCAATGTGGGCGAGATGCTGCAAAGCCGGATGAAGGACGAGACCGGGCAGGGCAAGGCGCGCTTCACGATCTTCAACGAATGGCGGGCGTTCGCATTTGCGGACGCCGGCATGGCGACCATGCTGAATGCACTTCCCGACCAGCAATCGCAATTCAATCTGTGGAGTTACGGCGTCGGCAGCCGTTTCAAGATGTTCGACTACCTGAACGGCACGCTGGTTTATTCGGTGCCGATGGTCAGTCAGACCTACTCGAGCGCGAGGAGTCCGCGCGTCAATTTCCGAATCTGGGGTGAATTCTGATGACTGCGGGATGGGATCATATGGCTGGCGTGTGCCGATCGGCGCTTCGGCGAGCTCTGACAGGACTGGTGCTGGCGTTGGTTGCGGCCGCAATGTTGTGTCCGTCGCCTGCCAAGGCGTGGTGGAACGACGAGTGGCAGCTCCGCAAGAAGATCACGATCGACGCCAGCGCATCGGGTGCCGGCATTACCGATCCGATCGGGACTGCGCCCGTCCTGGTTCGGCTACATGTCGGAAATTTCCGCTTTGCATCCGCTAAGGATGACGGCAGCGACCTGCGCTTCGTGGCCGGCGACGATAAGACACCGCTGAAGCACCACATCGAGAAGTACGACTCGCTGCTCGGCGAGGCGCTGCTCTGGGTGGCCGTGCCCAACCTTCAGCCCGGCGCCAAGACCGACATCTGGCTCTATTCGGGCAACAAGAAGGCGGTCGCGACCAGCGATCCGAAGGGGACTTACGATCCGGATACGCTGCTGGTCTATCACTTCAGCGAACGGGGCACGCCGGCGCTGGATGCGTCGGTCTGGGCCAACAATGCGCAAAGCGTCGGCCAGCCCGCAGACGGCTCGCTGATCGGCACCGGCTTGCGCCTCGACGGTCGCGGCGTGCTGACTCTGCCGGCTGCATCGTCGCTCGCCTTGAGCGACAACGCTGCATTCACATGGTCTGCCTGGATCAAGCCAGGAGCGATGCAGCCCAACGCAGCCCTGTATAGCCGCCGTGACGGCGCCAACGGTCTCGTTATCGGGCTGGATAATGGCGTGCCGTTCGTGGAGGTCACGAACGCGGGGTCCGCGCAACGCAGCGGCGCCGCTGCGCCGCTGGCGCCGAATGGCTGGCATCATGTCGCCGTCGTCGCGAACGGCGGCCAGGTCGTGCTCTATCTTGATGGTGCACCCTATGCGTCGCTCGCGGCAACGCTGCCGGCGCTTAGCACGAATGCCACGGTCGGGGGCGATGCAGCGCCTGCATCACCCGTGGCCAGTGCCGCGGCGGCACAGCCATCGTCTGCAGCGGACGGTGCGGTAGCTCCGGATGCGTCAGCCCCGGCACCGGAGGCCGCAACTGTTGCCGCCGCGGCCATGGCCGCCTTCGTCGGCGACATCGACGAACTGCAGTTCGCAAAGGTTGCGCGGTCGCCGGGTTTCATCAAGTTCGTCGCCACCGGGCAGGGACCGAACCAGGCCAAGCTCGTGACTTTCAGCGTCGACGAGGAGACCGCGAGCTGGCTGTCGGGTTACTTCGCAGTGATCCTGAAATCGGTGACGCTCGACGGCTGGATCGTGATCGGCATCCTGTTGATCCTCGCGGTCGTCAGCTGGGTCGTGATGTACGACAGGGCTTCCTACCTGAACAAGCAAGCCAAGGCCAACGCGCGCTTCATGAAGAGCTTCCGCGAGCTCGCGGTCGATCTCACCATGCTCGATCGCGGCGACGCCGACGAGATCTGGACCCTGGGTGGCCGTATCGACGAAGTCGATGCAAAGATGATGCAGGCGTCGTCGCTCTATCGCATCTACCATATCGGGGCCTCGGAGATCCGCCATCGCTTCGCCGGGAAGGGCGAGCGTATGCCGGTGCTCTCGGCCGCGTCGATTGCCGCCATCCGCGCCGCGCTGGACGGCGGCTCGGTGAAGGAGACGCAACGGCTCAACCGGCTCATGGTGGTGCTGACCATCGCGATCTCGGGCGGACCGTTCCTCGGCCTGCTCGGCACCGTCGTTGGCGTCATGATCACCTTCGCCGCCATCGCAGCCAGCGGAGACGTCAACGTCAATGCGATCGCCCCGGGCATCGCCGCCGCGTTGGTCGCGACGGTCGCCGGCCTCGGCGTCGCGATCCCGGCGCTGTTCGGCTACAACTACCTGATCTCCCGCATCAAGGATCTGACCACCGACATCCAGGTCTTCGTCGACGAGTTCGTGACGAAGATGGCGGAGTTCTACTCCGCCGACCAGATCGAACGCAGCATCGCCGCGGAGTAACGACGATGCAGGTCCAGAACGACTCCAAGCCGTATGACGACATCAACATCACGCCGATGCTGGATCTCGCCTACGTTCTGCTGGTGATTTTCATCATCATGACGACGGCGACTGTGCAGGGCCAGAAGGTCAATCTGCCGAAAGCGTCAGCTGCGCCGAGCCTCGCTACCCAGACCACCAAGGCGATCACGGTCGCCAACGACGGCAAGATCTTCCTCGATACGATCCCGGTGACGCTGCCGGAGCTCGAGCAGCGCCTGGTGCAGCAGAAGGCGTTGACGCCGGAATTCCCCGTGGTGCTGCGCGGCGATGCGCAAGCCCAATATCAGAGCGTGATGGACGTGCTCGACCTGCTTGGCCGTGTCGGCCTGACGCAGGTCGGGCTCGCGACCAAGCCGCTTGTGAAGTGACGAAACGAATGGGCACCTCCATGGTTATGCGCGCCGATCCGCGAAGGGGAGCCAGGGCCTTGTGGGCATGGCTTCGCGGGATATCGTCCGGTGCGGACCAGGCCGCCGTCGACGTGCCATCGACCCTCGTAAGCGCGCATTCGCTCGAGCCGCGGGCACCGACTGCTGGAATGCGGGAGGTCGAGCAAGCCGGCGTCGGACGAAGCGCGCCCGATACCGGCACGGTGCTTCATTTCCCGATCCGCGGTGAAGCCCTGCTGGTCAAGCTTGCGGACCTGCTGCGCACGCAAGTCGCGAGCCGCGCGCCCGAGCGCGATCCGTTGCTTCTGGCGATGTCGCGCTGCCCAGGCTCGCGCCTGTCGATCGATCGCGTTGCCTATGTCGACTTCCTGCCCGATCAGGCAACCTATCACGTCGTCATCGAGGCGGCTCCCGATGCCACGATCACGCTGGATACGACCGACTTCGATACGGTCGTGAATTTCGTCGTGCAGTACGTCACCGGCAGGAATTCCGAACCGGTAGCGCTCGAGGCGGTGTCATGACGACACCGAATGAGCAGGGCGGTCCGCGGCCGCCAACCTTGCCGCGAGCGAAATCATGGCTGCGTTACGGTGCTGCCCTGGCCGTCATTGGCGTCCTTGGCGTCATGATATTCCTGCTCGTCGGCCACGACGATATGCCGCCGCCGCGCCAGGTGCGCGAGCTGACCGTCGTCACGATCACGCCGCCGCCGCCTCCGCCGCCACCTCCACCGCCGGCCGAGCAGAAGATGGTCGAGCAGCCGAAGATGGCGGAGCCCGAATTCAAGGAAGACAAGCCGGTCGAGAAGCCGAAGGACGAGCCGATCAAGGACGCCAAGAACGAAGAGCCGCCGGGGCCGCTGGCGCTCGATGCCAAGGCCGTCGGGCCCGGCGACCTGTTCAATCTCGGCAGCAAGGTGGGCGGCAGCCCCTATGGCGGCGGAGGAGGCGGCGGCAGTCGTTGGGGCTGGTATGCCTCCATCGTGCAGTCGCAGATCGAGGCGGCGCTGCGCGCCAACGGCAAGACGCGCAATGCGACGATGCAGGTGCAAATCCGGCTGTGGGCGGATGCGACCGGCCGCGTCAGTCGCATTCAGCTGGTCTCGTCGACCGGCGACGCCGAGCTCGACGCCGCTATCCGCAACGACGTGCTTGGCAGTCTCGTGTTGCGGGAGCCGCCACCCAGGGACATGCCGATGCCGATGGTGACGCGCGTCACGGCGCGCCGGCCAAGCTGATCCGCCGCAACCAATTCGTTCGAGTCGAGTGACTAGCAGAGGACTGGGGACTTATGTTCAAGAAGAAACGCGACGTACGCCGCCTGACGTCGTCGACCGCCATATCGCTGTGTGCGCTTGCCGTCGCGGCGCCCGCTTTTGGCCAGGCCGCACCGGATCAGAGCCCGATGGCGGCGAAGAAGTCCGAAGCCAAGCGTCCCACCGTGTCCGACGCAAAGCCGCTGTCGTCGAACACGACGATCAACCTGGTCAACTTGCTGGTGAAGCAAGGCGTGATCAAGGAGGAGCAGGCCCAGGCGCTGATCAAGCAGGCCGACGACGAAGCCTATGTGTCGCGCCAGGCCACGAAGGACGCCGCCGCCAAGGCCGATGAAGCGGCAAAGGCCGCGACCGCTGCAACTGCGGCTGCCTCGCCGCCCGGCACCCGGCACGTCACGTACGTGCCGGAGGTGGTCAAACGGCAGCTGCGCGAGGAGATCAAGAAGGAAGTGATGGCCAAGGCGCAAAAGGAAAACTGGGCTTCGCCCGGCGCCTATCCGGAGTGGGCGCAGCGGATCCGATTCACGGGCGAAATACGCTCGCGCTATCAAGGCAGCTTCTTTCCGGAAGGCAACGATCAGCTTCACGCTTATAATTTCAACGCGATCAACACGGGCTCCCCGTACGATCTCAATAGCAACAGCTTCGCGCCGACCTACAACGCCACGCAGGACCGGCACCAGGCCCGGCTTCGCGCCCGCCTGGGCATGGAGGCCGACATCTTCAATGGGTTTACCGCGGGCATACGCATCGCGACGGGAGAGAACAGTTCGCCCGTCTCCACCAATCAGTCGCTTGGCGCGAACGGCGGCAACTTCTCGAAATACGCGCTGTGGCTCGATCGGGGCTATCTCAAGCATCAATCCTGGGATGGAAACCTGTCGGTGTCCGTCGGCCGCTTCGACAATCCGTTCTGGTCGCCGACCGATCTCGTCTGGCACAAGGATCTCGGCTTCGACGGCCTCGCCGTGCAAGGAAAGTATGAGATCGCCAAGGACGTCACGCCGTTCGCGGTAGCCGGTGCGTTCCCGATCTACAATACCGACTTCAACCTCGGTACCAATTTCGATGCGAACACCGGCGGGGTCACGAAGTTCGCCAGCCACGACAAATGGCTGTTCGGCGGCCAGGCGGGCGTGGCGGCGCGCCTCAGCTCCGAAACGTCGATGCGCGTCGCCGCCGCCTATTACGATTTCTCCAATGTCCAGGGACGCTTCTCCAGCCCCTGTCTGGTGCAATCATCGTCGGATCTGTGCGACAGCGATGTGACCCGGCCCTCGTTCGCCCAGAAGGGCAACACCTATACGACGCTGC
The DNA here is from genome assembly GCF_013408065.1 of Bradyrhizobium sp. IAR9. NCBI lineage: Bacteria > Pseudomonadati > Pseudomonadota > Alphaproteobacteria > Hyphomicrobiales > Nitrobacteraceae > Bradyrhizobium > Bradyrhizobium sp. IAR9. The sequence continues at coordinate 876,051 of NZ_JACBZW010000001.1, read as the reverse complement.
GCAATATCGTCTCCGACCCGGCGGTGGCCGTGCCGCCGCTCTTTCAATATTTTGGTCTGGTCGGGCAGTATCGGCCTGTCGTCGGCAGCGTGCAGTTCGATCTCGGCCATTTCCACCCGGTGCATATCGTGCTCGACGGCGAGTACGTCTGGAACAGCGCGTTCGACCGCAATCTGATGAATCGATATGCCGTCAACAACCGCGGGCCCGATGTCGCGGCCGGTGTGCCAGGTGCCTTCAACGGCGGAAATCAGGGATGGCTCGGCCGCGTCACCGTCGGCCATAGGCAGATCAAGCATCTCTGGGATTGGAACGTGCATGCGGGTTACAAATATCTGCAATCCGACGCCACCATCGACGCGTTCGTCGATTCCGATTTCGGGCTCGGCGGCACCAATCTCAAGGGCTACTTCGTCGGTGGCAATGTCGGACTCAGCGATGACGTGTGGGCCAGCGTCCGCTGGCTGAGCGCGAACAACATCGCGGGCGTGCCTTACGCCGTCGATGTCCTGCAAGTCGATCTGAACGCGAGGTTCTGATCATGCTTTCCCGGATTCCCGGTCTCGTGGCGGCCGCAATCGCGACCGCGATGTTCTGTGGCGAGGTTCATGCCGAAAGCGAGACCGACCGCTTGCGCGAGGCGCTGCGCAGCGCCATCGCACAGGCGCGGCAGATGGAGGACCAGCGCACGGCGCTGCAGGCGAAGATCGCGGACGCTGACCGCGAGAAGGCGGCCCTGAAGGCGCAGATCGATGCGGCCAAGGCGGAAGCGAAGCAGCTTCAGAAGCAGCATCGCGAAGCAGTCGATGAATTCAATCAGCGTCTGGAGGAGCGCAACCAGACGCTGGAGAAGTGGAAGGTCGCTTACGAGGAGGCCGCCACCGTCGCCCGCACCAAGGACGCCGAGCGTGCCAAGTTCGAGAGCGAGGCGGCAGCGTTCAAGGCCAGCACCAAGAGTTGCCAGGCCAAGAACGTACAACTCGTCAATGTCGGCCGCGACATTCTCAATCGATATCGCAGCCTGACACTGGGCGACGCCGCAGTCGCGAGCGAGCCGCTGACGGGTCTAGGCCGCGTCGGCGCGCAGAATTTCGTCCAGGAAAGTGTCGACAAGCTGCTTGACCAGAAGGCAACACCATGAACCGTCCCAACGTTATCCGATCGTCGAGATCGACCCTTGTTGTCGGAGCTGCCGTGGCGATCTTGGGCCTGTCGGTGGAGACGGCATTTGCCCAGACCGCGCCGGCGCCTCAACGTCCGGCTCAACCCGCGGTGAAGCCGAAGCCGGCGGCTCCCGCCGCAACAGCGCCGACGTCGGCGACCCCCGCACCGTCGACCCAGGGGTTTGCTTCCGCCAGGACGACCGGCGGCGATGACGTCATCGCCCGGGTCGGCGAGGCCAATATTTCGGCGGAGGAGCTCCGCGCTTATGTCGGCGCGCTGGGACCGCGCGAGCAGGCGGCGCTCGCAAAAGACCCGGCGCTGCTGAGTCAGGCGGTTCGCATGCTGCTCGCCAACCGGCTGGTCTTGCAGGAGGTGATCGCCAAGAAGTGGGATCAGCAGCCCAAAGTCGCGGCGCAGCTCGATCGCGTGCGCGAGAACGCCGTGGTCGAGATCTATCTGCAATCGGTCTCGACGCCTCCAGAGAGCTTCCCGAGCGAGGACGAGGTCCAAAAGGTCTACGACGCCAACCGCGGCGCCTTGCTGGTGCCTCGTCAGTTCCACCTCGCGCAGATTTTCGTCGCAGCGGCCGAGGGCGACAAGGCAGCTGACGACAAAGCGAAGAAGGCGATCGAGGTAATCCAGGCGAAGCTGAAGGCGCCAGGCGCCGATTTCGGCACGATTGCACAGGCGGATAGCGATTCAAAAGGCGGCGGCGATCTCGGCTGGGTGGCTGAAAACCAGATCCGGCCTGAGATCAAGGCGCAGGTGCAGGGACTGGCCAGGAATACGATCTCAGAGCCCGTCCGGCTCGACGATGGCTGGCACATCGTCAAGCTGATCGACACCAAGGCGGCGTACACCCGGACCTTGCCCGAAGTGCGCGATCAGCTGGTGCAGCAGATGCGCAGCGAGCGGGCCACCGCGCTGCGGCGGGCCTATCTCGCTGAATTGCTCAAGCAGAACCCGCCCATTCTCAACGAGCTTGCCCTTTCGGGTTTGCTCGACAATTCCCGGAAATGAGTCGCAGTGGAGTTAGCAATGTCCAATACAATTATCGTCAAGCTCACGCTCAATGATCTGCGTTCAGCACTGCAACAGGTCGGCTACCGCGTGGAGGAACTCACCGATCCCGTGGTCAATCTGACCTATCTCCGCTCGGCAACTGGCGGTCTGACCTTCGACATTCGTCCGGGGAATTGGCTCGCGGACCCGGAGAGTTTCGTCGATGCAGCCCTTACTGCGGTGCTCCAGGTTCAGGGCGAGCTTCCGCTCGATCTGGTCAATCGCTGGAACGCGACGCGCCGGTTTGCGCGTCTTCAACTCAGCCAGCAGTTCCTCGTGCTTTCCCTGGATGTCTCGGTCGCGGGCGGCGTGACCGCGGACCATCTGCGCGCGCAGATCGACATCTGGGATCGCCTGGTCCAGGAGCTGATCGTTTATTTGCGCGATGAACTTCGCGAGCTGTCGGCGAGGAAGGGAACGACTGCGCCGGTCGAACAGGCAGCCGGATACGAGAACGCCGACGTCAGCGGCCAGGCGGCCGCTCTTCAGTAGCTCGTTGCGATGTCCCCGAGGCTTCGGAAAGAGTTCGCGCGCAAGTCCAACGAGACATGTTGACGATGGCCGACCGCGAATCCCGCGCAACGTGGTGGAATAGAATCGCGGGCTCGCTGGCTGCGGCGGCCGGTTTGCTTGCCGCCGGAGCTGGCGTCGACGCATCGCCCGTTGCCGCGGACAGGAGCGACTACCGTGCGGCCGATGCAGCTCCGCCGGCTTGGCAGGCTTTCGCAGGGCGATTGAAGGAGAAGATCGAGCAGCGACTGGCGTCCGACGACGTAAGGGCACGACATTTCCAGGAGTACCTGGACCGCCGCGTCACAGGCGGCGATGCGCCGCCTGTGACATTCGTTCTGCGAGCTTGGGTATCGTCGGACGGTCGGCTGCATCGCGTCGAGTTTGACGGACTCGATGACCCCAAGGCTTCCGTCGAGCTTCGGGCCTTGCTGACCGGAGGAAATGTTGGTGTGCCACCGCCCGAGATGCTGCAACCGCTGCACTTGCGGTTCTCGCTGCGGGCGACGGATCGATTGCAGCAGGAGAAATAGAAAATGTCGGCCCGCAACGGGAGCGCTGGCTTGGCGCGGTCAATGATGTCGTTGCCGTCGACGGCTTTGGTCCCGGGATTGCTTCTGCTCGCCCAATTGTTGCCGGCAGGCGCTCGCGCCGAGGCGACCTCGGCACCGAAAACGGTCGACGCTCGTCACGCTGCGGTCGAAGCGCTGCCACCGCGAGCCCCCGATGCGGGTTCGCGTTATCGCGCCCTGATTGAAAAGGAGGCCGCGCAGGCCGGTCTCGCGCCCGAGATCGCCGAGGCAGTGATGGCTGTGGAGAGCGGGTATGATCCCCGGGCCGTCGGCGGGGTCGGCGAAGTCGGCTTGATGCAAATCCTGCCCTCGACGGCACGCATGCTCGGTTTCTCCGGCACGCTGGCCGATCTGGCCGTGCCCGAGATCAACATCCATTACGGTGTCGTCTATCTTGCGAAGGCCTGGCGCCTCGCCGGTGGCGACCTCTGTACCGCCGCGATGAAATATCGCGCCGGCCATGGCGAAACGCGCTTCTCATTCCTTTCGGTGAACTACTGCATGGCGGTGCGTTCCAAGCTCACCGCTCGCGGCTTTCGCGTGACCGGCAGTGTTCCCGTGCCGACGTTTGGCGAGCCGGCTCCATCGGGCCGCGGCTGCGGGCGGAAATGTCTGGGCCTGTCGCGAACGGGCACGGTGAATATTGTTGCGCTCAACACCCAGCTCAGCGCGCTCGTTGCGCAGGCGCGGGCAGGGCGATAGGGGCCGTGCGAACGAACGGATTGTCCGGGGTGAGCCAGTTCGCGCCCACTCTTTGGAAGAGGAGATCGCGATGCGGCTGGTAGCGCCTTCGTTCGTTCTGACAGCCTGTCTCCTGTCACAAGCCGTGGCCGAAGAGCAGGTCAACGTTCTTCCGCCGATCGTAATCGGAAACAGCGCCCCCAGGATCGCTCCTGATGGCCGCATGTCGGCCTCGCCCACCGGCAGCCGCGCGCCGGCCTTGCCCGACAGATGCGTAGAGGTGGAAATCGGTTCCAGCCGATCGATGGACTGTCTCAACCAGAAGCTCAGGAGGGAGGTCGATCGAGTCAATCCGAGCATCAATCTGCCGCCCATCGATGCCAGGTCGCCTGATCCCAAGCTCGGGGTCGTCAACATCCCCGGTGTTCAGCAGCAATATGGCCGGAACTTCGGAGTTTCCGTCACTCCCTACCGGCCGCCGCCGCCGGTGTTCTCCTCGCCGATCGGGCATCGATGAAGGGATCCAAGGCCTGTTAGCGGAATCGTGCTCCGAGAGCGTCTCAGCTCTCGCGACGGTTTGCTGACGAAGCAATCAGATTCCCACGGCGGAGCTGCTTTGGATGCTTCGCGAAGCTGTCACCGGGGCCCGGCGCAGTCATGAAATCTGCTATTCCCGGGGTGGACTTGAACGACTATAGGGTCCGCATGTTATCTCACCGCTTTTCCGTGGCCCCCATGATGCGATCCACCATTGACGTGGATCAATCGCGACGCTTGCCGGCGGCGCCCAGCTACGCATGGCCGAGCAGCTGACCTGATGCAGCTGTGGCGACGCAGTCGTTTCGGAACTCGGTGATCGAAGACCAGGACCAGCCAGTTGCAATGCGGTGGGCGCTATGATGCTTCAGTTTCTCGTCGGCACGCTTGTTAGCCTGGTCGGTATCGGGCTGCACGCACTGGTGACCGTCGTCGCGGTCGGTATAGCCCGCAGCGCAGGTTTGCGTCACACGACGCGGCCGGGATCGCACTTGATGGGCGTGATGATGGCCACCGCCGTGGTGCTGATGGTCGCGCACACACTCGAAGTCCTCGTGTGGGCTGCGACTTACGGCATTGTCGGCGCGGCAAGTGTCGAAAACGGACTGCTCTATTTTGCCTTCGTCAATTATACAACTCTCGGCTACGGTGATGTCACGCCCGTTCGCGAGTGGCGGCTCATTGGCCCACTGACAGCTATGAACGGGGTGCTGCTGTTTGGATGGTCGGCGGCCGTGCTGTTCGAGGTCCTGCGCAAGACGCTCGACCATCTCGAAGTCGTCAAGGCATCTGGAGCGGTTCGGGGGTAATCCGAGCGCCGCAACGGAGCGGCGTGGATGATGTGACGGGATCGGGACTCATCGCCGATTTCCTGTTCGGCTTGGGCGATCTGTTCGTGATCATCAACCCGTACGGGCTCGCTTTCATGGCGCGGCTGTTCGGCGAGGAAGCACCGGTGACGAAACTGTCAGCATTCCTGCTGCTTTGCATGGGCGTTCAAATCATCGTCACCGGCGTATTGGAGGTCGCGCGATCTCTATCGACGACGCGTCACGCGCCGTCTAGTAGACGCTGATCCGGGTGCAAGTCGAACCAAGATCAAGGCTGCAGATCGAGGCTGGCGAGCTGGTTCCGGTCGAGCAACACGATCTGCCGTTGGGTGTTGCCGATGAAGCCGAGGATGCCGAGTTCGTGCAGGCGCGACAGAGCGCGTGAGACGGTCTCCAGCGTCAGGCCGAGATAGTCGGCAATATCGCGTCGCGACATCGGGAGCGCGATGACGCCCGCCGCCGTCAGCCGCTTGTCCATTTCGAGCAGGAACGCCGCGACCCGCTCCAGCGAGGTCTTGCGGCCGAGCAACAGCATGTGGTCTTCCGCATGCTGGAGGTTGTTCGTGGTCATGCTGAGCAGGTTTCTGGCTACCATGGCATCGCTCTCGGCCACCGTTTCAAGACTTTGCCGCTTGATCAGGCGCACCGTGGTGTCGATGACCGCTTCCGTCGTGAATCGATGCTCCCCACCGTTCTCGAGCCCAAAGATGTCGCCGATGAGGTGGAATGCGCCGATCTGCCGGCGACCATCGGACAACAGCTTGTAGCTTCGCACCGCGCCCGCCTTGACCTGATAGACATATTCGGCGGGCTCTTTCTCACCGTAAATCTCGGTGCCTTTTCTGTACGAAAATTCGCTTAAACTGACGAGCGCATTTGAATCGCTGGTCATGCCGAGGTCACGGAGGGAATTGGGACGCAGTGCGGAATCGGTTGTGATGCGAACAAACATAGGCCAAGTCCTCAGCTCATCGCCGAATTTGGTCCGTTCGACGAGAATTTTCGCTGCTGGGAATGCGCCGCGCTGTCCCGCTCCCGCCGGGTTGATTTACGCCCAAGGCAGTATTTCAATCCATTGTCCCTAGGTTCATTGTACCAAGGGACAGCTTCTGGCGCTTGGTGCGCAGAATGAGAAAGCGCTGCCGCTGCGGGGATTTGGCTCATTGCAAGCAGATATTTCGGTTCTCAAACTGTTGAAGCTGACTTTGTCGAGCGAGAGGACGTCAATGGTCCTCGCTGGAACTGGGCGAGAGGTTGAAGGTGCCGGGTCTCGTTCACGTGGTTGATGACGACGAGTCCTTTCGGACCGCGATCGCACGGCGTCTGAAGCTCGCGGGCTATGAGGTCGCGACCTATGCGTCGGCGCTGGAGTTGGAGGAGTCTGCGCTGGATCCCGAGCAGGCCGGATGCATTCTGCTCGACGTGCGCATACCAGGATTGAGCGGCCCCGATTTGCAGGCGCGATTGATCGCGTCCGGCTCGACGCTGCCGATCATCTTCCTGACGGGGCATGCAGACACGCCGACTACCGTGCGGGCGATCAAGGCAGGTGCGGAAGACTTTCTGACCAAGCCGATATCCTCCGAGCAGTTGATCGATGCGATCGAGCGCGCTCTGGCGGGTCAGCGGACGGCGCGCGCCCAGCGCAGCAAGCTGGAGACGTTTCGGACTCATCTGGCCACGCTGACGCAACGCGAGGGACAGGTGTTCAATCTGATCGTGCGCGGCCGGATCAACAAGCAGATTGCGCATGAACTCGGGACGACCGAACGAACCGTGAAAGCTCACCGCCATCAGGTGATGGAGAAGATGCAGGTTCATTCGCTTGCCGAACTCGTTTCGATCGCGGAACGGCTCGGAATGCTCGGTACGAACGAGCATTAGCTGCTTCGTCACCGCAAGCCCGGTTCCCACGGTGTGATTGCCCTAAAGGACAATATCGAGGCGTGTTGACAGTGCACGGCGAGGCGTGCGCAATGATGCACAGGCGCCGGGTCGGCAACGCAAAGCAAGCGTGTGCAGTATCCCACCGCCGTCACAGCGCTCGCAGTTCGTTCATCTCCCGAAAGGCAGATCGCCTTGCCGCTATGCCCGTCCGTTTTTGTCGTCGATGACGATCAGTCCATGCGGACCAGCCTGAGCAGGTTGCTGCGTGGGCACGGTTTCGACGCCACGCTGTTCGACTCCGCGAGGGCCTTGCTCCAGCACGGCAAATTCTACACCGCGATCTGCATCGTCCTCGACATCGATCTTGGTGGAAAATCCGGCATCGACGTACGGCGAAGACTGGCTGAGCAGGGCGTCACCGCACCGGTTATCTACATTACCGGCAACGACAGCCACGCGAACCGCGCTGCGGCGCTTGGGTCCGGCTGCATCGCCTATCTGATCAAGCCCTTTACGGGCGAGTCACTGATCGAGTCCGTCGAACGCGCCGGCACCTCGTAAGATCGACTCCGGCCGTTATTCGTCGATCTGCTGCTCGAGCGTCCTGGCTGGCGTTCCCTTGTGGACTGAGGCGAATTGCGCCAGCGGAATCGAAGTCGTCAGGGCCAGGAGGTTCGAATCGACGAGTTCGAGCGTCAGGGTCTTGCCGGATTCCATTTTCCTGATGATCTTCGGCGCCGCCACATCGGCGGCGATGCACAGATTGGTGAGACACCAGGTGTAGGGCAGGCGGAAAGGCGCGCCCTGGTCGACGCTCAACCTGGGTGCATGTTGCAGGTACATGCCGACAGGCACGAACAGTTGCAGCCGGGCCGTGGCGGCGTCTTCGCGTTCGATCAGATCGACGCGCACGGCCGTCTGTCCGGTCGCGAATTGGCCGGTGATCGAGGTCCGGCACAGCGTGGGCGCGCCGCCGGCCTTGAAGCAGAGCTTCTGCCAACCGCCGTAGCTGATGTCCTTTGCTTCACGCTGACCACGTGTGGCGACTTCGGCCGCCGGCTTCTCGCCCTGGGCGCCCTTCGGTGCGGCATGGCCGGGCGCTGCCGTGGCGCCGGCGATGGTGATAAGCAGAAGAATGGCAAGGCAGTCGCGGGCATTGGGCATGATTTCACCTACGGATCCGGCATCTATTTCAGCGCGTCGAGGAACGTCGTTACCAGTGGCGACCAGAGCGGGATGGCATCCCTCGAGCCGATGAAGAAATGGCCCTCATTGCCGAACGGCGGCATCAGGTGATACTCGGCCCGGCCGCCGGCGGCGGTGAAAGCCGCATGCATGCGCTTCGACAGTTCGGGGCCGAAGAAAGTGTCGTTCTCGATATAGATCCACAGCATCGGCACACGCGATGTGCGGCCGAAATCCGCGGTGGCCTCAACCAGCCTGTCGGGGCCGCAGTTGTTGTTCGGCTTGCCGCCGACGCGTCCACCACGACCCGCAGCGAAGGTGATGATGGCCTTCACCTGCGGCGGGTTCATGCTCGACAAGGCGATCGAGGCCCAGCCACCGGCGGACTGCCCGATCACGATCACGTCCTTGGGGATGATGCGCTTCTCGGCGGCCAGATAGTCGATGATATCGAGGTCGACCTTGGCGACCGCGAGCCCGGCGTCGCGGAAATTGGGATTGCTGCACTTGCCGATCTTGGAGAAGAACGGTCCGTAGATCGCGCGCTCGGGAATGTCGATGGCGACTGCGCCATAGCCGGAGCCGACCGGCGCCACCACGAGGTAGCCGCGCCTTGCGAACCATTGGGCGGCGTCGCGAAATTGGACCAACGGAAAGAAGCTGCGGTCGGTCGGGTTGAGCGAGACGCCGTGGTTCATGATCACGAGCGGGAATGGGCCGTCGCCGACTGGACGCACCAGATAGGCAAACATCGGAAGCGGCAGTGGCAACGCCCAGATCTCTTCCTGAATGCGGAGGTCATCCGCCGCGCGCGCGGCCGCGGCGAAGGCGACCCACGCGAACAATACGGCCGCGAAACACCCCAGCACCGATCTGGCCGGTCGCCGCATCATGGGTCTCCGTCATCCGCTGTAGGTTGCCGCTACGATGATCGGCCCGAGGACGGTGAGCACCACGTTTCCGACCGCATAGGGCACGGCGACGCCGAGAACCGGCGTCTGGCTCTCGGCCACCTCGCACGCGCCGGTCACCGCGGCATCGACGGTCATGGCGCCGGCCAGTGCGCCGCAGGTCACGACCGGGTTCATGCGCAGCACATAGAAGGCAAACAGCGTCGCGACGATCAGCGGCACGAGCGTGATGACGAGACCCATGCCGACCAGAAGCAGCCCGTGGGCCTGGATCGCGGCCCAGGCCGCGGCGCCGTTGCCGAGCCCGATCGCCGCGATGAAGCCGCCGAGTCCGAGATCGCTCAGGGTCTGTTGCGCCGCCGGCGGCAATGCGCCCATGGTCGGCTTGCGCGACCGTAGCCAGCCGCAGACGAGGCCCGCGATCAGCGCGCCGCCGCCACCGCCAAGCGTGAGCGCGACGCCGCCGATCCTGAAGCTGACGAGCCCCGCGAGCAGGCCGGCGGCGATGCCGGCGGCAAGAAAGGCGATGTCGGCACGATCACCCGACCGCAGGATCTGGCCGATGGCCTTTGCTGCACGTTCGATATTGTGCGTGCTGCCGACAAGCGTCATGACGTCGCCGACATAGATCCGAGTGTCCGCGCTCAAGGGAACCTCGCGGCCCATGCGGGTGAGGGCACGTAGAAAAACGCCCCGGGCGTCGGTGCCGACGCGCGCCGCGATCTCCTGGATCGAGCGGCCGTGGAGATGGCGATTGTCCACGAGCACCTCCAGCACGTTGCCCGGGACGGCCTTCAAGATTTCGTCGGCGTCGATCTCGGTGCCGATGATCGGCTTGGCGGCGACGATGACCGCAGTGCGGCCGGCGATGACGATGTCGTCGCCGGCCTCGAGCACGGTCTCCAAACGTGGCTCGATGTCCGCGCTTTGGCGGACGATGCGCTCGACGACCGTGCGGCTGCCAAGTTCCTCCTCGATCGACTTGACGGTGCGCCCGGCGCCCGCGGTCACGCGATAGGCGCGGGCCTGGAACTTGCGATAAGAGAGATTTTCGGTTTTGGGCGGTTCGCCGCCGGCAAGCTCCGCCTCGAGCTTCTTTGCCTCAGCCTTCAGGTCTATCCGCATCAATTTCGGCGCGACGAAGGGGACGAACAGCAGCGTCAGGATATAGCCGAGCACGTAGGTCACCGCGTAGCCCGCCGCGATGTTCGCCTCCTGCTGGCTCAGCACATCCTTGGGCAGGCCGAGCTGGGCCAATGCGCCTGAGGCGGTCCCGATGACCGACGATTGCGTCAAGGCTCCGGCCGCGATCCCGGAGGCGGTGCCGGGATCGAGCCGGAAGCCGTGAGCAAACAACAGGACGACGACCAGTCCGGTGCCGCCCAGCACCAGCGCCATGGCGACCTGCGCGAGCGTGCGGACGCTCAAGGAGGCGAAGAACTCGGGCCCGGACCGGTAGCCGATGGTGAACACGAACAGGCTGAACAGGATGACGCGGAGCAGCGACGGGAACGCAAAACTGCCGAGCTGTCCGAGCAGCACGGAAACGATCAGGATGCAGGCTGTGGTCCCGACGGCAAAGCCGCGGATCCGGACTCGGCCGAGGATCGTGCCGATGGCGACGGCCAGCAGCAGAAAGATTTCGGGAGCGGTGGAGATGATCCACCTGACGGTATCCATGTCGCATCTCCCCCGGCGCTTTGCCGAGATCTCAGTCGGGAAATCGCGGGCATTGCTTGATCCAGATCAAGCCCTGCGAGCGGCAAGGCACCGCCTATCGGATGATGCGGAATTCGCGACAGCCGGCATCATCAACATGAGCGCTCTCGACCTCGCGGCCGGCGCCATCCGCCGCGACGAAACCGTGGAGATCGTCCTGCTGCTCGCCTTCGTCGGCGGCTATATCGACGCCTATACCTGGATCGTCCACGGCGTCATGGCGAATGCCCAGACGGCTAACCTGATCTTCCTCTGGGTTTACGCGACGGCCGGCGATTGGACGAAGGCGTTTCACTTCGTGCCGCCGCTTCTCGCCTTTGCCGCCGGTATCGTGATTGCCGCATGGCTGCGCCGCGCTGCGGGCGAGCGGGCCAGCGCAATCAGCACCCTGCTCGAGATATTGCTGCTGATCGCGATCAGCATCCTGCACAACAGGCTGCCGGATCTGGCTGGAACGCTCGGCATCTCGTTCGTCGCCGCGATGCAGACCGCGATCTTCACCAGGGTCGAGGGCGTTGTTTGCAGCACGGTGATGATCACGGGCAACATGCGCCAGGCGATCGAGGCTGTCTTTTTGGCCGCCGCCGGAGGCGCGCCGCTGGGGACGCTGCGTCGGTCGGGCATCTTCTTCGCCCTGTGCGCCGTGTTCGGCTTGGGCGCCGCGCTGGGCGCCTTCGCCACCAAGGCTATTCCGGACCTCGCGCTCGGCATTCCCGTGGTCGCGCTGTTGGTCGTCTTGCTGCGCTGCGAAGCGTCGCATCAGAGGGCGGTCCAATGAGTGCGCCGTCCGAACCTGGATGGATACGGTTCTTCCCGCCGGCCGGCTGGCTTGGCGCCTACCGGCGAGAGTGGTTTTCCTCCGACGCCGTCGCTGGTGTCACGCTGGCTGCTTACGCCATCCCGGTCTCGCTCGCCTATGCCGCGCTGGCCGGCCTGCCGCCTCAGATCGGCGTTTACGGCTATATGCTCGGCGGCCTCGGCTACGCGCTGTTGGGGGCGTCGCGGCAACTTGCGATCGGACCGACTTCGGCGATTTCCCTGATGATCGCGGGCACCGTCGGCGCGCTGGCCGGAGGCGATGCGATCCGCTATGCGCAGATCGCGAGCCTTGCGGCCTTTGCAGTGGCGGTGCTGTGCTTCATCGCGTGGTTGTTCAAGCTGAGCGTGCTGGTCCGCCTCGTCAGCGACAGCATCCTGGTCGGCTTCAAGGCCGGTGCCGGGCTCACGATCATCATGAGCCAGCTGCCGAGCTTGCTCGGCGTTGCCGGCGGCGGCCACAATTTCTTTGACCGCGCCATCACGCTGGCCGGCCAGCTCGGGACCGTCAACCTGCTCGTGCTCGCGGTTGGCGCTGTCGCGCTCTTGCTGCTCCTGTTTGGCGAGCGGCTCCTTCCGGGAAAGCCGGTCGGCATCACCATCGTCGCGCTCGCGATCGGGACGGCGACGCTCCTCGGCCTGCCGGCTCTCGGCGTGCCCGTCACCGGGAAGATACCGGAAGGTCTGCCGGCCCTGGGCATTCCGACGCTCGGCCTGCTGGACTTTGACGATCTCTTCCCGCTCGCCGCAGGGTGTATCCTGCTGGCCTATATCGAGGGCGTTTCGGCCGCCCGCAGCTTCGCCGCCAAGCACGGCTATCCCCTCGACGTCCGGCAGGAGTTCCTGGGGCTGGGCGCCGCGAACCTCGTCGTCGCCTTCGGCCATGGCTATCCGGTTGCCGGCGGGCTGTCGCAATCGGCCGTCAATGACAGCGCCGGCGCACGGACGCCGCTCGCTTTGGTGATCTGCTCGGTGACGCTCGGGCTGTGCCTTCTGTTCTTCACGGGACTCTTGACCAACCTGCCCAAGGCCGTGCTTGCAGCCATCGTCTTTGCCGCCGTCTACAAGCTCGTCGACGTTCGCGCGCTGGTGCGGATGTGGCAGGTCAGCCGGATCGACTTCTACGCCGCAACGATTGCGCTGGTCTCCGTGCTATTGCTCGGAATCCTGCAAGGCGTGCTGCTGGCCTCGATCGCTTCGATCTTTTTGCTGCTGGCCCGGGCCTCGCGGCCAAACATCGCGTTCCTCGGCCGCTTGCCCGGCAGCGGCCGTTATTCGGACAGTTCAAGGCACGCAGACGTCGAGCCCTTGACCGGCGTCATCGCGTTCCGGCCCGAGGCCTCGCTGCTCTATATCAATGCCGAGACGATCCTCGAAACCGTCCTGATCGCGCTTCGGCGCTCGCCCGAGATCCGGCTGGTGGTGTGCGATCTCTCGGCCTCGCCGTATATCGATCTCGCCGGCGCGGGCATGCTGCACGACCTCTACGACGAGCTCGCCGCGCGAAAGGTCATTTTCGCCATCGTCGGCGCGCACGCGCAGCTCCGCGACCTCTTGCGCGCGGAAGGGCTGGCGGAGAGGACGGATAGCGGCCAGTGGCTGCGATCGCTTGACAGCGTTCTCGGTGACGAGCAGGCCGTGACGGCGCAGCTGACGGCCTGAGCGGGCGTGTTGCAATGCGAACGACGGCTGCGGCCGACGGTCTCGCCAGAATGCGCCCGACCGTTGACTTGGATCAATGGAGCGACCGGCGCCGAACTCACGATCACGCTCATCTTCGCCCCAACTGGCATCAAATGACCATCGAGTGACCGTCAAGGCACCGCCGAGGATCGGGAGAGACGCATGTCCAAGGACACCAAGCAGGCGCAAAAGCGGATCGATCAGTTCTTTTCCGGGCCGGGCGCCCGGGCGGATGACTGGCGCGACCTCGTGGAGGCCGCGAAGGCGTGGGCCCGTGTCGGCAATCGCGCTGTCTACGATGCGGCACTGGCCGAGCTCTCGGTAACCGAGGAATTCTACGGCTATCCCGGGCTGCATCTGATGGCGGCATTGCGGGAGGCCGCGTCCGCGGGAGATGGGGCAACGACGCTCGCCCTTGCGACGCGGATTACCCAGGCCCTCGCGACCCGGTCTTTCCGCCAGCATGCCGGCGACTGGAGCGCGAAGGATGACGGCAATGGGGATGCGCCCGAGCTGGTGCCACCGACATTCGGTGCGCATACGGCTCGCCGGCCGTATTTCGAAACCCTGATCGTGACCGGCGTGTCATCCAGTCAGTGGCCGGCGCTCGCCGCCGAATGGCGCAAGTTGCGGCGTCCAATCGATGGCTTCATCTATGAGCCCGTCATCGTCGGCAGCCTGGAAGACGCGTTCTGCGCGACCATGCTCAATCCCAATATCGCGGCCGTCATCATCAACGAAGGCTTCGGGCTGCGCTCGCGCCACAATGCACCCGTGCTGCGCTCGATCACGGCTTCGGCCGGCCTCAACGACGAGTCCGACGCCTCTGCGCTCCGGCTCGCCCAGATCATCAAGCGCGTCCGTCCCGAGCTCGACCTCTACATGATCTCGAACCGCGACGTCGAGGAGTTGGCTGGAAACCCTGAAGCCAACGTCGTTCGCCGCATCTTCTACTCCGTCGAGGAGCTTCTCGAGCTGCATCTGTCCATCCTCGAAGGCATTCAGGATCGCTACGACACCCCGTTCTTCGACAATCTGAAGAAATATGCGCAGCGTCCGATCGGCACGTTCCATGCTTTGCCGATCGCCCGTGGAAAGTCGATCTTCAAGTCCGACTGGATCCGCGACATGGGCGAATTCTACGGGCCGAACCTGTTCCTGGCCGAGAGCAGCGCCACCACGGGCGGCCTCGACAGCATGCTGGAGCCGACCGGCAACATCAAGAAGGCGCAGGAGAAAGCGGCGAGGGCGCTCGGCGCTGACCGCGTCTTCTTCGTCACCAACGGCACGTCGACATCGAACAAGATGGCGGTGCAGGCGCTGCTCGCGCCGGGCGACATCGCGATCGTCGATCGCAACTGCCACAAGTCGCACCACTATGGAATGGTTCTGGCGGGTGCGCAGCCGCTTTATGTCGAAGCCTTCCCGATGACGGAATACTCGATGTACGGCGCGGTGCCGCTGAAGACGATCAAACAGGCGCTGCTCGGCGCCAGGGCCGACGGCCGGCTCGACCGCGTCAAGATGATCGACCTCACCAACTGCACCTTCGACGGCCACATCTACAACACCCGCCGGGTGATGGAGGAATGTCTCGCTATCAAGCCGGACCTGATCTTCCTCTGGGACGAGGCCTGGTTCGGCTTCGCGCGCTTCTCGCCGTTCCTGCGCCGGCGCACAGCGATGGGGGCGGCCAACGAGATCGAGGCGTGGATGCACGACCCGAAGTCGGTCGCGGCCTATGAGAAGCAGCAGGCCGAGCTCGGCAAGAACCCGTCGGATGAGATGCTGCTCAAGACCCGGCTGATTCCCGATCCCAGGCAGATCCGCCTGCGCGTCTACCAGACCAACTCGACCCACAAGTCGATGTCGGCGATCCGGCAGGGCTCCATGCTCTCGGTCAAGGACGTCGAATTCCACACGGTCGAGCAGCAGTTCAAGGAGGCCGTGTTCACCCACGCTTCCACCAGCCCGAACCAGCAACTCATCGCCAGCCTCGATATCTCCAGGCGGCAGATGGAGCTGGAAGGTTACGGCCTCGTGGCCAATGCGATGGAGATCGCGCTTGCCATTCGCCAGGCGGTCAACAACAACCCGCTGATCTCGAAATATTTCCGCATCCTCGGCGCCGACGCCATGGTGCCAGCCCAGTATCGCCAGAGCGGCTTTACCGATTATCTCGCCGCGGGCGTGAATTGGGTCAACACCCTCAAGAGCCTGGATGAGGACGAGTTCTGCCTCGATCCGACCCGTATGACATTGGTGTGCGGCATGGCCGGTTATGACGGCACCCAGTTCAAGGGTATCCTCGCCAATGAGTATAACATCCAGGTCAACAAGACCTCGCGCAACTCGGTCCTGGTCCAGTCCAACATCAACAACACCCGCAGCGACGTCGCGCATCTCATCCGCGTCCTCGCCGAGATCGCGGGCGAGGTCGATCGCGGGTTGGCGCAGGGCGGCGTTAATGCGAAGAAGACGTTCGAGGCACGGGTCAAGAGCCTGATGACCGACGTACCTGATCTGCCCAACTTCTCGCATTTCCACCCGAGCTTCCGCGGCGATGCCGGCAGCAAGACCAATGAAGGCGACATTCGCAGCGGCTTTTACGCTGCCTACGACGTGGCGGGTTGCGAGCACATCCGCCTCAACGATCCCGAGATCGATCGCCGGCTCAAGTCGGGACCAGAGCTCGTCTCGGCCAATTTCGTGATCCCGTATCCGCCGGGCTTCCCGATCATGGTGCCCGGTCAGGTCATCACGCAGGAGACCATCGACTTCATGCGCAAGCTCGATGTGAAGGAGATCCATGGCTACGACGCTAAGGAAGGGCTGAAGCTCGTCCGCTCCGAAGCCTTGGCGAAGATCGGCAAGCCCAGGCCCGCCGCGACACCGAAGTTGAAAGCGGCATCTTAGAGGGGATCGAACATGCAGGGCTTTTTCACGTTCCTGCAGCAGAATCCGTACCTGCTGCTGTTCTTCGTCGTCGGCCTCGCCGTCTATATCGGCCGGGCCAGCATCAAGGGGTATGGCCTCGGCATGGTCGCCGGCGCCATCGTGGTCGGCGCCGGCGTCTCGGTGTGGTCGTCGACCTACGGCGTGAAGCTCGAGCTGAACAATTTCGCCAAGAGCCTGTTCTACTATCTCTTCATGTATGGCGTCGGGTTGCGTGTCGGGCCGTCCTTCATCAACAGCCTGAAGGGCGACGGCTTGAAGTTTTGCATCCTGGCCGTGATATCGAGCGTGATCGGACTGGCGCTGGTGGTGATCGGCGCCAAGATGTTCTCTCTCCCGCCGGGCGCAGCCGGCGGCATGTTGGCGGGATCGCAGACCATGTCGGCGGCGATCGGCTCGGCCGAGCAGGCCGTCACGTCGGGCGTCGTCAAGCTGCCCGAGGGAATGAAGCCTGAGGATGCCTCAGGCATGATCGCGCTGTCCTACGGTATCACCTACATCTGGGGCACCGTCGGCATCATCCTGATCTGCAAATACCTGCCGCGCTGGTGGGGCGTCGACGCCAGGGCCGCCGCGAAGCAGTACGAGCGGGAATTCGGCGTCAAGGATCTCGAAGGCGGCGGCCTGACCGGCTATCGTCAGTTCGGTCTGCGGGCCTACCGGCTGGAGAACCCGGCGACGGTCGGCATGAGCATCGCAAAGTTCCGCGCGATAAATCCGGAATACCGGATCGTCAATGTCGGGCGGAACGGCGAGCCGCAAGGCGCGGATGCCGACCTCGTGCTGCAGAAGGGCGACATCGTCGCCCTCGGCGGCTCGACCGAGCACCTCACCGAGAAGATGGGCCTGATCGGTCCGGAGGTCTCGGATGCCAAGACGCTCGGCATTCCCATGGACCAGGCGGACATCCTCATCACCAACAAGGAGATGGTGGGACGTACCTTCGAGTCCTTCCGCGACACCGCGATTGCCGGCCAGCTGCAGGTCACCAAGGTCGAGCGCGGCGGTGTGCAGATTCCGGCCGGTCTCAAGACCAAGCTGGAGCGGATGGACATCGTTTCCGTGGTCGGCTTGAAGTCTGCCGTCAACGAGCTCGGCGAGATGTGGGGCCGCATCGCCCGGTCCAACACCTCGACCGATCTGCTGACGCTGGCTGTCGGCATGATCATTGGCTTCCTGATCGGCAAGATCGAATTCCCGGCATTCGGCGCCAAGGTCGGCCTCGGCAACGCCGGCGGTCTGCTGCTATCGGGTGTGATCGTATCGTCGATCGTGTCGCGTCTGCGATTCTTCGGCAATACGCCGAACGCGGCGCGCAACGTGCTGGAGGATCTCGGCCTCGTGGTCTTCGTGGCCATCGTCGGCGTCAATGCCGGCGCGGGACTGCTGTCCCAGCTCACGGGTGCAGTCGCCTTGAAGATATTCCTGGTCGGCTTCATTGCGTGCACGATCCCGCCGTTCATCGTCTGGGCGATCGGCTACCACGTCTTCAAGATCAACCCGGCCGTGCTGATGGGCGGCGTTGCCGGCGCGCGGTCGCACTCCGGCCCCGCCCGCGAGGCTGCGGTCGAGATCCAGAGCTCCGTGCCCTGGATCGGCTTCCCGGTCGGTTATGCCGTCTCGGGCATCCTGCTCACCGTGTTCGGCTACTTCGCAATGATCCTTGCGCAATGATCAAGAGGGGGAAGAAAGTCATGAAGAAACTTGCCGTTGGCGTCGCCCTGGTTGCCTCGATTGCGGCCCTGACCGGTCTCAGCACGCCGTCGCGTGCCGAGACCGGCGAGGTCGCCGTCGTCTTCACCAAGGGCGGCTTCATCGTCGGTGTCGGGGGCGGTGAGGGCGTTCTGCTCCTCAGGGGCAAGAAATATCCCTTCACCGTCTCCGGCATGAGCGTCGGCCTCACCGTCGGGGCCTCGACCACGAAGTTCGTCGGTCGGGCGCTCAATCTGAAGGGGCCAGCATCCATCGAAGGCTCCTATGCGGTGGGAGGAGCGGGCGGAGCCGTGGCCGCAGGCGCTGGCGCCGTTCAGCTGCAGAACGCCAATGGCGTGATCCTTCAGCTCAGCGGTCCGAGGGTTGGCGCGGAAGTGTCGGCTGCCGTCGGCGGTGTCACGATCCGCCTGAAGTGATCCTGAGGGCAATCAGGGCAATCGGGCTGCCTCACCGGCAGCCCTTTTCGCGTCTCAATACCGCTCGGCGACGAAGTTCATCCCCTTCAGGCCGGCCTGGTCGTTGTAGCGGCCCTTCTCGGAGCGCTTCGGCAGCTTGATTTTGTCCTTCTTGATGCGCTTGTAGGGAATCGCGCCGAGGAGATGTGCGATGCAGTTCAGCCGCGCCTTGCGCTTGTCATCGGAGCGGATGATGTACCACGGCGCTTCCTTCGTACTGGTCTGCTTGAGCATCAGATCGCGAGCTCGCGAATAGTCGTACCAGCGCCGGTAGGACTCCAGGTCCATCGGGCTCAGCTTCCATTGCCGCACGGGATCATCGATCCGGGCGTGGAAGCGACGCTCCTGCTCGTCCATTCCGACCTCGAGCCAGATCTTGATCAGGATGATACCACCGTCGATGACGTATCTCTCCATCTGCGGGCAGAGGGAGAGGAAGCGCTGGTGCTCGGCGGGCGTAGCAAAGCCCATGACATATTCGACGCCGGCGCGGTTGTACCAGCTCCGGTCGAAGATCACGATCTCGCCGCCCGCCGGAAACTGCTCCATGTAGCGCTGGAAGAAGAGCTGTGTCTTTTCGCGGTCCGACGGCGCCGGCAGCGCCACGACGCGGAACACGCGCGGGCTGACCTTCTCGGTGATCGCCTTGATCGTGCCGCCTTTGCCGGCAGCGTCACGGCCTTCGAACACGATGATCACCCGGAGCTTGTTCGCCCGCACGTAGTCCTGGAGGTGACAGAGCTCGACCTGGAGCTTTTCCAGCTCCTTCTCATAGTCCTTCCGCTTCATTCGCTCCGCGGGCGCATCCTTGGCCATGCCGGTCCTCTCGCTGCTGAGCTTGTCAATCGCCCCAGAACTAATCGTCCCAGGAGATGGTCACGCCGATATCGCCGGGCACGCCGCCCGGGAATTCGATGATCTGGTAGGCGATGCGATAGCCGCGCGGTTTCAGATAATCGGTCCAGAGCTGGAAGATCTCCTTGGGGATGCCGGTCAGCGTGGTCTCCCAACCCTTTTCCATCTGGTTGATGGCGCGCCCCCTGTCGGTGCAAAGCGAGTTGGGGAAGCGATAGACCAGCACCTCCGTCAGGCCGTTTCGCACCGCACGCTGGATGATGGTCGAGGCGAGTTTGATCTTCTCCTCCTCGCTCTTGCCGGAGGGTTTGCTGAGCCGCTCGATCAGCGCGCGCTTCTCGGCTTCGACCGCTGCGGCGAGGCGGACATACTCCTCGGCTTTCTCGGCCTCCTTGAGGGCGGCTTCCTTCCGAATCTGGGCGGCGTTGGGGATGAGATCGTCGAGGCCGGGCATGGCTTGCGGCTCCTGATGGTTATCCAATCAGCATCCAGGAAAGGCTAGGTCGGGCGGAGGGTGTTCCCTTGATTCAAATCAAGCAAACCGCGGCCTGCCGAACACAATATCGCACATGCGCATTTGATCGGGAGAGACGCTTTGAGCGACCAGCTTCATCCGATGGCTCCGCACCATTTGCCGTTTTATCTGGCGCCGGGGAGCGGGACCGATACGCTGATGGTTGTGATGGGGCTGTTCCTGATCGGCACCGTGCTCTGGGTCGGTACGCTCTATTGGAAGCTGCACAGCCTGCCCGAGCGGATGGCGCACAAATCACAAAAATTGCAGTTCGAGCTCGTCGCGGTGCTCGGCCTGATCTCGTTGTTCACGCACATGCATATTTTCTGGGTCGCCGGCCTCCTGCTCGCGTTGATCGATCTTCCCGATTTCGGCACCCCGCTGCGTAGCATCGCCGGGTCGGTCGAGAAGATTGCAGAGGCGGCGCCTGCCGCCGGTGGCGAAGAGATGCGGACGGAGGCCGCGACGCCTCCCGCACAGAAGCCGGAAGCCGCAAAGAAGGAGCACAGCCATGTTTGAGCTGATGTTCTGCTCGCTGCTGACGATCCTGCCAGACTATCTCTATCGCCGCTACGCCCAGGGCAAGCGTTTCGGCAGGGAGATCACCTTCTTCTCGGTCTGGTACGAGCTGCGCTGGGGCATCACCGGCTGCCTGATGCTTACGGTGTCGCTGATCACCATGATCTTCTACTTCCATCCTTCGACGTCATCGGCGACGCTCTATTTTCGCACCGTGCCGATCCTGCCCGAAGGCTCCGGCCGCGTTGCCGAGGTCAAGGTTGGCTTCAGCGAGCCGGTGAAGAAGGGCGACGTGCTGTTCACGCTCGACGCCTCGAAGCAGCAGGCCGCGCTCGAAACCGCCAGGCGGAAGGTTGCGGAGGTCGATGCCGCCATGCAGACGGCGCAGGCCGACGTGGTCAAGGCCGAGGCGCAGATCGGGGAGGCGAAGGCGAACTATCAGCAGGCCAAGGACGAGCTCGAGGTCAAGACCGAGCTCCAGCGCCGCAATCCCGGCATCGTTCCGCAGCGTGATATCGACAAGCTCCAGGTTTTGGTCGATCAACGTCAGTCCGGGATCGATGCCGCGACCGCCGCGAAGCAATCCGTATCAATGCAGGTCTCCATCCTGCTACCGGCGCAGAAGGCCAGCGCGGAGGCCGCGCTCGACCAGGCCCAGGTGGATATCGACAAGACCTTGGTCCGCGCCGGTGTCGATGGGCGCGTCGAGCAATTCCTGATCCGTCCCGGCGACGTCGTCAATCAACTCATGCGGCCCGCAGGCGTTCTCATCCCGGAGGGGGCCGGCCGCAAGATGCTGCAGGCCGGGTTCGGCCAGATCGAGGCACAGGTGATGAAAGAGGGCATGGTGGCGGAAGCGACCTGCATCTCCAGGCCATGGGTGATCATCCCCATGGTGATCACGACAGTCCAGGACTACATCGCGGCCGGACAATTCCGATCCGGGGAGCAATTGGTCGATCCGCAGAACGCCGTCCGCCCCGGCACCATCCTGGTGTTCCTGGAGCCGCTTTACAAAGGTGGCCTCGAAGGCGTGACGCCGGGCAGCAGCTGCGTCGTCAATGCCTATACCAGCAACCACGAGGAGATCTCGGCCAAGGGGACTTCGACCAGCCGGAAGATCGCCTTGCACGTGGTCGACGGTGTCGGCCTGGTGCACGCGCTGCTGCTGCGCATCCAGGCGCTGCTGCTGCCGATCCAGACGCTGGTGCTGAGCGGGCATTGAGCTGTGAAGCCGCCCCCGGGGCCTGTCGCAGCGGTGCAATTCCCGCTAGAATTGCCGCGACAGCAGTTGCTGGAGCTGCAAGGATGGAGCATGAGCGGGCGCACGTCCATCTCCAAGGTCAGGCCAGGGGCCGTGACGGCGCTATACTGTCTCGCGCTGCTTTTCGCCGTGTGCCTGTCCGCTGGGCGAGTTGGTGCAGTCGAGCGGAGTCTCCGTGGCGAGCTGAAGCGCGTCCTGGTATTGCATTCATTCGGCCGTGATTTTCGGCCGTGGAGCGAGTATGCGCGCGACATCAAGGCCAAGCTCGAACGGCAATCGCCCTGGCCACTCGATATACAGGAGCACGCGCTGCTCACCGCGCGCTTCAACAATCCCGGTCCTGAGGCACCTTTCGTCGACTATCTGCAATCGCTATACCAGGGAGCGATGCCCGACATCGTATTGAGCATCGGCGCGCCTGCGGCCCGGTTTGCGCAGAAATACCGCGGAAGATTATTCCCTGATGTGCCATTGATTCTCTCCGCGGTCGAGCATCGGCTGATCAATCGCGCCGATCTCAGCGACAACGACGTCGTCGTGGCGATCCGCAACGATTTCATGGCCGCGTTCCGCAACGTTCTCCAGATTTTGCCTGACACAAAGTCGATTGTGGTCGTGATCGGTGCCTCGCCGCTCGAGAAGTTCTGGGTGGAGGAGGTCAAGCGGGAACTGCAACCCTTGGGCGAGGAGGTCGAGCTGGTCTGGTACTCGGACTTGTCATTCGACGAAATCCTGAAGCGCGCTTCAAAGCTGCCGCCGCACACCGCGCTGTTCTGGGGGCTGATGTCGGTCGATGCGGCCGGGGTCGTCCACGAGAGCGACATCGCCTTGCGCAGCCTGTACGCGGCCGCGAATGCCCCGATCTTCTCCTACCAGGAGCCGTTCTTCGGTGACGGCACCGTCGGTGGACCGATGCATATGATCGCGGAAACGAGTTCCAGGACCGTCAGTGCGGCGATTGGCATTCTCGGCGGCGCGAAACCAGCGAGCATCAGTTACGAGCCGATCGGATTCGCCGCGCCGAGATATGATTGGCGCCAATTGCAGCATTGGGGCATCAGCGAGAGCCGTTTGCCTCCCGGCAGCGAAATCATGTTTCGCGAACAGAGCATCTGGGAGCGCTATCGTTGGCAGATGCTGCTGATCGCGTCCGTCATTCTGGTGCAGGCCGGCCTGATCAGCGGGATGCTGCATGAGCGCCGTCGGCGCCAGATCGCCGAAGTCGAGTCACGCCAGCGTCTGGCCGAGCTTGCTCACGCCAACCGCTATTCGGCCGTTGGCGAGTTGACCACGTCGATCGCCCATGAACTGAACCAGCCGCTCGGCTCCATCCTGACCAACGCCGAGACTGCGGAGCTGATGCTGAAGGCCGCTTCGCCCGACATCGACGAGATCCGGCAGATCCTCGCCGACATCCGGCGTGACGATCAGCGGGCCAGCGAAGTCATCCGCAGGCTACGCAGTATTCTGAAAAAGACGCCGTTCGAGGTCAAGGACATCGAGCTCAACGATATGGTCCGCGAAGCGATCGGCCTTGTGCGGGCCGTCGCCGATGGACGCCGGATCACATTGATCTACACGCCTGTCCTGGCCGACCTGCATGTCAGAGGCGATCCGATCCAGCTTCAGCAGGTCGTTCTCAACCTGATCATCAACGCGATGGATGCGATCTTCGACGCAGATCCCGGAAAACGCCAGGTCAGCGTCTCGACCCTGCGCGTCGGCAACGAAGCGGAGATCCGGGTCTTCGATACTGGTCCCGGGATTGCCGCTTCCGACCTTGCGAACGTGTTCAATCCGTTCTTCACGACCAAGCCCCAGGGCATGGGTATGGGGCTCGCGATCGCCAAAACCATCATCGAGGCCCATCACGGCACGATCTCTGCCGAAAACCAGGCCGCGGGCGGCGCGCTCTTCACGATCCGTCTTCCGATCCTTCACTGATCGCCGGTGTCTTGATTTTGATCAAGCTCACGGGATCGGCGAAGCCGTTTCCTTCTCGCAATTGCGCGATGACCGGGATGGGTGCGCATGTGGGGAGTGTCGGTGGCCATGAGACGCCGTGAGTTCATGTCGCTGGTTGGTGCCGCGGCGGCGTTCCCGGTCTTGGCGCGGGCCCAGGACAGAGCGCCGTTCGTCGGCGTGCTGACCGGCAATGTCGCCGGCGATCCCGGCGCGCAGATGCGTGTCGATGCCTTTCAGCAGGGGCTCACCGATCGTGGCTGGATCGCCAACCAGAACTATCGCCTCGAGGTGCGCTGGCCGGGTCCCAGTCCGGCACGCCAGCAATTGGAGGCGCTCGAGCTCATTGCCGCCGGGCCGGACGTACTGCTTTCGACCAGCACGGGCACGACCCGGACGCTGCGCGATGCCACGCAGCGAATTCCGATCGTCTTCGTCGGGCTCTCCGATCCCGTCGGGACCGGCCTCGTCGCCAATCTGGCGCGGCCGACCGGCAATCTCACCGGCTTCTCGCTCTATGAGCACTCGATGAGCGGGAAATGGCTCGGTCTGCTGAAGGATATGGTGCCGGGAATGAGCCACGCGGCGCTGCTGTTCAATCCGGAATCGTCGCCCTATGCGCCGTTCTATCTTCAGGCGGCGCACCAGATGGAAAACCGGCTCGGTCTCAAGGTCACCGGTGCCAGTGTCCGGAGCGGGGCCGAGATCGCGGCGGCCATCGAGACCGCGACACGCGACGGCGGCGGCCTCGTCGTGCTCCCTGATGGCGGCTTCTTTGGGGCCCAGAGCGCGATGACGATCGCGCTGCTGACGCAGCGCCGCGTGCCCGCGATTTTCGCGGTCCGCTTCTACGCGGTGAACGGTGGGCTGATGTCCTATGGCGCCGATCTCACCCAGCAATTTCGCGACGGCGCCGGCTACGTCGATCGCGTCCTGCGCGGCGCCGAGATTCGATCGCTCCCGGTGCAATTCGCCACCAGGTTCGAGCTCGTCATCAACATGAAGGCGGCCAATGCCCTCGGGCTGACGGTGCCGGCCCGCCTGCTGATGGACGCCGAACTGATCGAATGACGCGTGGCTCTCGCGCTGCAGCAGCCACGAGGGCCTCGTTTCGTTGATCTCGATCAACAAACGTCTGCGTCCCGGCCCGATCGTCCCACCCTGGAAGTGCAAGGGAGGATGCAATGTTTCGCTGCGGCAAGACCCTGATGGCGCTTGCGGTCGTCATGGCGACATCGTTCGCCGCATCGGCGCAAACCAACACGACGCCTGCGGCCCCGTCTCCGCAAGCGCAGCCGGGTCCTCCGCCTGCGCCGACGGCCGAGCTTCTGAAGCCGGAGCAGCTCGAGGCCTTGGTGGCGCCGATCGCACTGTACCCAGACGAGCTCCTTGCCAATGTGCTTGCCGCCTCAACCTATCCGTTGGAGGTGGTGCAGGCCGACCGCTGGCTGAAGGAACGCAAGACCCTGAAGGGCGATGCGCTGAAGACGGAGGTCGAGAAGCAGGCCTGGGACGACAGCATCAAGGCGCTGGCCAGCACTGCCGATGTCCTGACCATGATGAGCGATCAGCTCGACTGGACCAAGAAGCTCGGCGATGCCTTTCTCGCCCAGCAGCCTGACGTGATGGATGCGATCCAGCGCTTGCGCAACAAGGCCTATGACAACAAGAAGCTGGTCACGACCAAGCAGCAGAAGGTCAGTGTCCAGTCGCAGGAAGGCAAGCAGGTCGTTGTGATCCAGCAGGCCAATCCCGCGGAGATGTACGTGCCGTATTACGATCCGGCGACGGTCTATGGCAGCTGGCCCTATGCAGAGTATCCGCCGTATTATTGGGGCTACCCGTCCTATATCGGCGCCGGCGTGGTTGCGGCGGGCCTCGCTTTCGGCACGGCTTGGGCGATCGGGCGCTGGGGCAATTACTGGGGCGGCGGCTGCAATTGGGGCAACCGCAATGTCTACGTCAATCATCGCACCACCAACATCGGTAACGGCTGGCAGCATAATCCGGCGCATCGCGGTGGCGTGCGCTACAACAACAGCAACGTTCAGCAGCGTTTCGGCAACAACAACCTGAAGGCCGGCGTGTCGGACCGGATGGATTTCCGCGGCCGTGACGGCAACCAGGTGCTGCGGCCCAACCAAGGTGCTGGAGATCGCGCCGGCGATCGCGCCGGTGACCGTGCTGGTGATCGTGGTGGTCCCGGTGATCGCGCAGGCGATCGTGCGGGTGATCGTGCGGGCAACCGCGGCGATCGGCCCGGCGGTGGCGATCGCGCTGGAGCCGCGGATCGTGCCAAGGGCGGCGGCGACCGTGCCAAGGCTGCAAACAAGGGTGGCGGAGATCGCGCCAAGGCCGCCAACCGCGCCGGCGGCGGCGCGGCAGCCAACCGTGGTGGCGGCAATCGCGGCGGTGCGATGAACGTCTCCTCCGGCCGCTCGGCCGCGGCGGCGTCCGCGCGCGGACGATCCAGCATGGCAAGCATGCCGCGCGGTGGCGGCGGCGGACCGAGCATGGCCGGCCGCGGCGGCGGTGGCGGAATGGCAATGCGGGGCGGTGGCGGTGGCGGATTCCGCGGAGGCGGCGGTGGCGGCTTCCGTGGCGGTGGCGGCGGTGGCCGGCGCTCCGATATCGCGTTGAAGCATGACATCGTCCTGCTCGGTCATCTCGCGAACGGCCTCGGCTATTATCGCTTCAGCTACATCGGCAACGACAAGGCCTATGTCGGCGTCATGGCGCAGGAGGTCGAGCAGGTGATGCCTGCCGCCGTGATCCGCGGCAGCGATGGATATCTGCGGGTTCGCTACGAAAAACTCGGACTGACATTCCGCAGCTATGGCGACTGGCTCGCCGGCGGCGCGAAGATCCCTGCGGAGGTGACGCCATGACCGGCTTGAAATCATTCCGTCGCGCGATGTTGCCGGGACTCGTGGCGCTGGCGCTGCTCGGCTCAGCATCGCAGGCGCAGCAATCCTTCAAGACGCCGGAAGATGCAGCGGCCGCGCTTGCCGCCGCGGTCAAGAACGGACCAGACGATATCCTGAAAGTGCTGGGCCGCGCCGCAGACGACATCGTCTCGTCCGGCGACGAGATCGCCGACAACGACATCCGCCAGCGCTTCACGTCGATGTATGACGCCAAGCACGGCATCAAGGCGGAGGGCAACAAGACGGCGACCCTGATGCTGGGGCCCGATGACTTCCCGTTCCCGATTCCGCTGGTCAATACCAAGGCCGGCTGGGAGTTCGACACCGACGAGGGACGCATCGAGGTGCTGCGCCGGCGCATCGGCCGTAACGAGCTCGACGCGATCCAGACCGCGCTCGCCTTTGTCGACGCGCAGAACGAATACGCCGACAAGGACCGCGGTGAGGGCGCCGGCGTCTATGCGCAGCGCATCGTCTCATCGCCCGGCAAGAAGGACGGCTTGTTCTGGCGCGACGACAGCGACCCGAGCCCGCTTGGCGCGCTGGCGGCCGAGGCCTCGAAGGAGGGCTATCGCGCGGGCGACGTCGGACCTGCGCCCTATCACGGCTACTATTTCCGCATCCTCAAGGGGCAGGGCCGCGATGCGCCCGGCGGCGCGCTCGACTATGTGGTCAAGGGCAAGATGATTGGTGGTTTCGCCCTGATCGCGTGGCCCGCGGAGTACGGCAATTCGGGCATCATGACCTTCCTGGTCAATCACGCCGGCACCGTCTACCAGAAGGATCTTGGCAAGCGCACGGCGTTTGTCGCCGAGCGCACCACGCTGTTCGATCCCGATGAGACTTGGAAGAAGGTCGATGCCGCAAAACCCTGAATGGCGCATGTCCATGCGCCGGCGCCGGCTCGGCCTGATAGCGTTCCTCCTGTTGGCAATCGGACTGACCATGCCGGCGACCCCAGCCTTGGCGCAGGCGTCCGGTCACGTCAGGGCCAAGATCGTCAAGGCCGGCCTTCTGGTCGGCGGCGGCGCCGGGAATGGCGTGCTGACCTATCGTGGCAAGTCCTATCCGTTCAGGATCAGCGGCCTGAGTTTCGGCATCACGGTCGGCGCGACGGTCGGCCGGCTCGATGGCTGGGCCTCCGGGATCCGCGAGGTCGGCGACTTTGCCGGCACCTACAGTTCGGTCGGCGGTGGCTTTGCTCTGGTCGGCGGCGTCAGCGGCGCCCACCTCCGCAACGAAAAGGGCGTGACGATCGTGCTGCAAGGCCCCAAGGCGGGACTCGAGCTGGCGGCCAATATCAGTCAGATCACGATCTCTCTGCGATAGGACGACAATCGAGGAAACCGGTCCTGCCGCAGCAACATCGTGGTAGCGGCAGCTCACAATCTGTTGAGACATCGGACCATGTTCTCTGATGCTTGATCGTCCTTGGTCTCCCTCGATGACCAGTGACCGGACGTACGTTGTGGCGCCAGTTGGCAGCTCTACTGCGCAGGTGGCGCCTGTGCTTAGATATGAATCGCATGCCCTAGCGACTTCAGCGCAGCTTCCTGAAAGGCTTCGCTTTGGGTTGGATGCGCATGGATGGTCATGGCGATATCCTCCAGCCGCGCGCCCATCTCCAGCGCAAGAGTGAAGGCTGCCGAAAGCTCGGCGATGCCGGCGCCGACGCCCTGGATACCCAACAGGAGGTGGTTGTCGGCTCGCACGACCGTCCGGATGAAGCCGTCTTCCCGATCCAGCGTCAATGCGCGGCCGTTGGCCTTGAACGGGAAGAGGTCCGTCTTGACGTCGAATCCCCTGCTGCTCGCCTCGTTGGGTGACAGGCCGACCGTGACGAGCTCGGGGTCAGTGAAGCAGATCGCCGGGATCGAAACCCGGTCCCAGGCGCGACGGCGGCCGGCAACGATCTCGGCTACCATCTCGCCTTGCGCCATGGCGCGATGCGCCAGCATTGGCTCTCCCGTGACGTCTCCGATCGCGCAGATGCCGTGCATCGAGGTGCGACATCGGTCGTCAATTCGAATGAAAGGTCCGTCCATATCGAGATCGAGCTGCTCGAGGCCAAAGCCACTCGTCACGGGTCTGCGGCCGACCGTAACAAGAATCTTGTCGGCTGCGAGCGAAGCCTGCTCACCATTGGCGGTCTCGACCGCCAGCGCCGTTCCGTCGGTGGTGAGTGCTTTCACCTTTGCGTCCGTCAGAACCGTGACCCCGAGCGCGGTCAAGCGTCTTGCGACGGGCTCGCTCAGGTCGCGATCATATTGCGGGAGAATGCGTGGCGCGGCCTCGACGACCGTGACGGCCGTGCCGATTTTCGCGAATGCAGTACCGAGCTCGAGACCGATGTACCCGCCGCCGACCACGACAAGCGTCTTCGGGATTTCGGTGAGCGCTAATGCCTCGGTCGAAGAGATCACCCGCCCGCCGAAGGGGAGAAACGGTAGGGCGACCGGCTCGGAGCCTGTCGCAATCACCACCGTTTCGGCATGGATCACCTGCCGGCCGGATTGCGTTTCGACCTCGACGGTCTTGCCGTCGCGGAAGCGAGCGTAGCCGGCCACGAGCCTGACACCGGCCCTTCTCAAGAGACCAGCCACACCGCCGTTCAGACGTCGGACGATATTGTCCTTCCAGGCGATGGTCTTGGCGAAGTCGAGAGACGGCTTCGCGGTGGTGATGCCCAGTGCGCTCTCGCCCGCCGCGGCGCGCGCAATGGTTTCATACTCACCGGCCGCATGGATCAAGGCTTTGGAAGGAATGCAGCCGACATTGAGGCAGGTTCCACCCGGCTTCTCGGCCTCGACAATGATCGTATCGATGCCGAGCTGGCCGGCACGGATCGCGCAGGTGTAGCCGCCGGGGCCCGCGCCGATGACAAGGAGCTTGCACGTGATTTCGGTCATCATCCTACCCGTCAATGAAGATCATGGCGGGTGTCTCCAACTGTGTCTTGATCCGCTGCACGAACTGGGCTGCATCGAACCCATCGATGACCCGGTGGTCGAAGCTGGACGACAGGTTCATCATCTGACGCGGCACGAAGGCGACGCCATCCCAATGCGGACGGATCGCGATACGGTTGACGCCGATGATCGCGACCTCCGGATGATTGATGATGGGCGTCGTCGCGAGCCCGCCCAGCGCGCCGAGCGATGTGATGGTGATGGTCGAGCCGGTGAGCTCGTCACGGGTGGCGCTGCCGTTCCGAGCCGCTTCCGCGAGCCGTGCCACCTCGGCGGCGCAACTCCAGAGGTCGCGCGCTTCCGCATGCCGGACGACGGGGACCACGAGGCCGGCCGGCGTTTGCGTGGCGATCCCGATATGAACGCCTGCGTGCTGGTGAACGATCCCGGCCTCGTCGTCGAAATGGGCATTGAGATGCTGCTGCTCGGCGATCGCGCGCACCATGGCGCGCATCAGGAAGGGCAACATTGTCAGTTTGGGTCTACCCGGCTGCTTCTGGCTGTTGAGCTTCGCGCGCAAATCCTCGAGCGCGGTGACGTCGACCTCTTCGACATAAGTGATGTGCGGAATGCGCGAGCTCGCAACGGACATCTTCTCGGCGATCTTGCGTCGCAAGCCGACGATCTTGATGTCGGTGACCGCGGTTTGCGTTGGATACGGCGTCGCCGTCGTTCCGGTGCGGCCGCGCGCGAGATGGGCGTCGAGATCATCATGGGTGATCCGCCCGGCGGGACCCGTGCCGCGGATCTGACGCAAGTCGACGCCTGCCTCCCGCGCGCGGAGCCGAACCGCGGGGGCGGCGAGAGGCCGATCGCCTGCGTGGTGGGGTGGCGCCGCAGAGGGCTGCGACTTCAGCATGTTGGGCGGCTCGCGCGCCATGCGCGGGGCGCTTGCGGCAACGTCAGGCTTTTTGGCCAAAGTGCTTGCCGTGGACGAGGCCGACTTCACTGCCTCCGCCGCTGGCGCGCTTTTGCCGTCCACCTCCAGCCGAACAAAGTCCGAGCCGATGGCGAGAACGTCGCCCACACTGCCGGCGAGCCAGATGACCCGTCCGTCCGTCGGCGAGGGAATTTCAACCGTCGCCTTGTCGGTCATGACGGCACCGAGCACGGCGTCTTCGCGCACGACATCGCCGACCTTCACGTGCCATTCCACCAGCTCTGCTTCCGCAATGCCTTCGCCGACGTCGGGCAGCCTGACCACGCGCTCGGCCATCTCAAGCCTCCAGCGTTTCGATCAATGCGCGGCCGACACGCGCAGGGCCCGGAAAGTAGTCCCATTCCTGGGCATGCGGGTAGGGCGTGTCCCATCCGGCGACACGCACGATCGGGGCTTCCAGATGATAGAAGCATCGTGTCTGGACCAATGCGCAGAGCTCAGCACCGAAGCCAGAGGTCAGCGTCGCCTCGTGCACGATGACGCAGCGTCCGGTCTTCTTGACCGAGGCTTCGATGGTGTCGAGATCGAGAGGCAGCAGCGAGCGAAGATCGATGATCTCGGCATCGATGCCGGATTCGGTCGCGGCGGTCTCGGCGACGTGCACCATCGTCCCGTAGGCGAGGATGGTGACGGCCTCACCCGGCCTGCGGATCGCGGCGCTGCCGAGCGGAATTGCAAAATGCCCGTCGTCGACTTCGCCGAGATCATGCTTCGACCACGGCGTTACCGGCCGGTCGTGATGACCGTCGAATGGACCGTTATAGAGCCGCTTCGGTTCGAGGAAGATCACGGGATCGGGATCCTCGATCGCAGAGATCAGCAAGCCCTTGGCGTCCCGTGGGTTCGACGGCACGACCGTCTTGATACCGCAGACATGCGTGAACAGAGCTTCCGGGCTCTGGCTGTGTGTCTGGCCGCCAAAAATGCCGCCGCCGGTCGGCATGCGCACCACGAGCGGGCAGGTGAATTGACCGTTGGAGCGATAGCGCAACCGCGCGGCCTCGGAGACGATCTGGTCGTAAGCCGGATACATGTAGTCGGCGAACTGTATTTCGACACAGGGTTTCAGGCCGTAAGCCGCCATGCCCACTGCGATGCCGACGATACCGAGCTCGCTGATCGGGGTATCGAAGCAACGGCTCGTTCCGTATTTCGCTTGCAGGCCCTGGCTGGCGCGAAACACGCCCCCGAAATAGCCGACGTCCTCGCCGAACACGACGACGTCGTCATCGCGCGACATCATCACATCCATGGCCTCGCGAATCGCCTCGATCATGGTTTTGCGCGGCATCGCTCAGACTCCCGCTTCCTGGCGTTGCCGTCGCAGGTGCGGCGGCATCTCCGAGAACACGCCTTCGAACATGTCACGCGCCGAGGCATGCTGAGGTGAATGCAGCGTGCCGTAGCCCTCGGCCTCCTTCTGCGCCGCGATCACTGTGTCCATGATCTCCGCCTCGGCCTGCTTGTGCCGTTCCTCCGACCAGGCGCCGCGCACGATTAAATGATTCTTCAGCCTGATCACGGGATCTCCGAGGGGCCACGCTTCGGACTCCGTCTTCGGCCGATAGCCCGCGGGATCGTCCGAGGTGGAGTGCGCGCCGACGCGATAGGTCACGTGCTCGATCAGGGTGGGGCCAAGATTGCGGCGTGCACGCTCGCACGCCCATTTCGCGACGGCGTGGACGGCGAGGTAGTCGTTGCCGTCGACGCGTAGGGCCGGAATGCCGAAGCCGAGGCCGCGCGCCGCGAACGTGCCGGAGCCACCTCGCGCGATGCCCTGGAAGGTCGAGATGGCCCATTGATTGTTGACGATGTTGAGTACGACCGGCGCGCGATAGGTCGAAGCGAACACGAGGGCCGCGTGGAAGTCGGATTCAGCGGTTGCGCCATCGCCGATCCAGGCGACCGCGATCTTCGTGTCGTTCTTGATTGCCGAGGCCATCGCCCAGCCGACCGCCTGAATGTATTGGGTGGCAAGATTTCCCGAGATCGTGAAGAAGCCGTGCTCCCTTGAGGAATACATCACGGGCAGCTGGCGCCCCTTCAGGGGATCGTTTGTGTTGGAATAGATCTGGCAGGCCATCTCGACCAGGGAGTAGCCGCCGGCGATCAAAAGTCCGGCCTGGCGATAGGTTGGAAAATTCATGTCTCCCGGATTGAGCGCCTTGCGGAAGGCGCAGCTCACGGCCTCTTCGCCCATGTGCTGCATATAGAACGAGGTCTTGCCCTGACGCTGCGCCATCTGCATGCGCGCATCGAACGCACGCAGCGTCATCATGTGACGCAGGCCCTCAAGCAGTTCGTTGTCGGAGAGCGCACCTGCCCAGGGACCGACGGCCTCGCCGTCGCGATTGAGCACGCGGATAACCGAGAAGGCGAGATCACGAATCGTCTCGGCATCCACGTCGACGTCGGGACGATTGACCTGGCCTGCGCGCGGAATGCGGATGTTGGAGAAATCGGGCGTGCCACCCGGGCGAACCGCGGGCTCCGGCACGTGCAGCCTCAGTGGCGGATGCTCGGCGGATGGAGCCGCCCCGTCTTGCGGGATCATGTCACGGATGAGGTTGGGGTCGGGCATTGGCTTTCACCTCTCACCTCGATTGCATCGACGCAGAATAACGCACCAACGCGCCGAACGAGCCGGTCGATGACGTCGCGGTCATTGATGTCTATGGAAGCCGAGATGCGGCAGGCATCCGCATCCGCCCGCGCACTGAGAGCAGCAAGCGGCAGCCCTGCGACACGGGTCTGGTCGAGCAGGCGGCCGAGTGCGGCGTGCATATTGCTGGTCTGCAGTTCGAGAACAAACACCGCATGCGTCTCATTTTGGTAAGCACATCGTACTGGCAAAAGCCGGGATTGTCGTTCTTTTGATCTGGGTGTAGTCTAAAAATGCGGTAAGAATTTTCTAAATAAGTATAGCAAAGCGAGAATAGGATTCTTGGTATGGCATCGACCGGACGTGCCAGAGGGCCTGTCAAAGCTCCGCGCAAGGATGCACTTCGGCTCGACGAGATCGATCGCAAGATCCTGCGTGCCTTGCAGCAGGATGCGCGCCTGACGACGGCGCAACTCGCCGACAGAATCGGGCTCTCCGCCACGCCATGCTGGAACAGGCTGAAGCGTTTGGAGACGCAGGGCTATATCGATGGCTACGTCGCGCTGCTCAATCAGGACAAGCTTGGCCTGCCCGAAACGGTCATCATAGAGCTGACGCTCGACCGCCACGACGAGGAGATGCTCGAGCGCTTTGGCCAATTGCTTACGAATTTGCCGGAGGTGATCGAGGCCTATCTCACCACCGGCGATTACGATTACATCGTGAAGGTCGCGGTCGAAAGCACCGCCGGCTATGAACGCTTCCTGCGCGAAAAGCTCTATCGCATCCCTGGCATCCGCCACAGCCGGTCGTCGTTTGCGCTGCGCTGCCTGAAGAAGCTGACCTCGGTCCAGGTCTAGTAAGGGATCAGGGCACTCCGTCGCACCTAATCGCTTCTGACGCTGAGTCCCCCATACCCCAAGTTGGGAAATGGGCCTCGCATTTGCCACGGCGATGCTGGAAAGGCTTATCGCCCCGGCTCGGCGAACTCGTGCTTGCTCTCGTGCCCGCCGACGAAGACCAGGATGCCGGCGATCAAGGGCAGGATCGCGAGCACGAGCAGCCCTGTCGAGGTTTGCCCTGTCGCTTCCTTGACCCAGCCGATCAGATAAGGACCGCCAAAGCCGGCGAGATTGCCGATCGAGTTGATCAGCGCGATCGCGCCGGCCGCCGCCGTTCCCGAAAGCCAGGCTGTCGGCAGGGTCCAGAACACTCCAAAGCAGCAGAATACGCCGACGGCAGCCACCGTCAGCGCCACCATCGTCATGGTGGGATCGGTGAGATAGGAGGAAACGGCGAGCGCAATTGCGGTCAGGATCAGCGGCGCGCCGACATGCATCACGCGCTCACGGGTGGCATCCGAATGCCGCGCCCACAGGATCATCGCGATGGTGCCGAACAGATACGGGATCGCGGTGACGAAGCCGGTCTGGGCGTTGGTCAACCCGAACGCCTTGACGATCTGCGGCAGCCAGAACTGCATGCCGTAGAGAGCGCCGACGAAGCCGAAATAGATCGCGCTCAGCGCGATAGCCTTTCTGCGTTGCAGCGCGGACGTCACTTTTCATCCATGATGAAACAACCGCGCAGCAAAGTCCACCCGCGGCCCGGACAATGGCTGTTGGCGCCGCGACATGAATCTACTGGCACAAAAAATGCTGAGGCTCGAATGACCCGACGGCGCACCGAAGTTCGCCGGGGGCACGGAGGAGAAAATGAGAGCCCAAGTATTGAGAGCCTACGACGAGAAACTTTCCAACGACCTTTGGGTCGGGGAAGAGAAGGTGCCTGATCCGAAGCTGACAAAATCAACGGACGTCATCGTCCGCATCGGTGGTGCGGGCGTATGCCGAACCGACCTTCACATCGTCGAAGGCGTGTGGAAGCCGCACATGGATCCGAGCGGTGACAAGCTGCTTCCCCTCATTATGGGGCACGAAAATGCAGGCTGGATCGAAGAGGTTGGCAAGGAAGTCGAGGGACTAAAGAAGGGCGATCCTGTCATCGTCCATCCGAAGATCAGCGGCGGGACGTGTCTCGCCTGTCGCCGAGGATTCGACATGCACGGTCCTGGAACGTTCCCAGGCCTCGATTGCAACGGCGGCTATGCAGAGTTCCTTTGCACCTCAGAACGCAACATCGTCCCGCTGCCACGGACTTTGGCGCCAAAGGATGTCGCGCCATACGCTGATGCAGGCCTCACCGCCTATCGCGCTGTCAAGAAGGCCACGCGTCACCTTTTGCCAGGCGAATCTTGCGTTGTTATCGGTGCGGGAGGGTTGGGCCACATCGGAATCCAGTGCCTCAAAGCGATGTGTGCGGCCGACATTATTGTCGTCGACAAGTCCGAAGCTTCGCTACAACTGGCCGAAAAATCAGGCGCCGATCATCTCGTGAAAGCTGACGGCCACGAAGTGGAAGCCGTTCTGGGCCTGACCGGTGGAAACGGTGCGGAAGCAGTGATCGACTTCGTCGGCGAGAAGGGCACGACGTCGAAGGGCCTGGCAATGACCCGTCCGATGGGCAGCTACTACGTCGTCGGTTACGGCGAGGACATTCGGGTGCCGACAGTTGACATGGTGATAACCGAGAAGAACATTATCGGCAATCTGGTCGGCACATGGGCCGAACTAACCGAGCTGATGGCCCTTGCGGACCGAGGTCTGGTTGAGCTTGCCACGGCCGAGTATCGCCTTGCGGACGCCAATAAGGCCTTGCACGATCTCAATGCCGGCAAAATTCATGGACGGGCCGTGTTGATCCCTTGAAGGATAGCTGCATCATCCATCGCGAGCATGCATTTCCTCGCGATGGATCGAGCGAGCGGCCATCGTCATGCTCGCGTGGTGTCGTCTGACGCCGTCACCGGAGCCCCGGCCGCGTCACGCGCTGCAGCAGTCCAATCAGATCGGGCTCACACAAGCTCATATCGCAGTGCAAACACCGCAAAGGTGGACAGTGGTCTGATCTCCGGAGTCTCATTGTGCGCCATCGTCTCAATCTGCATCGTTGTCAATCTCATATCGATATGATCGCTTAGGAACGCCGTATGAGGTTCGTCCTCGTCAATGGCAGAACACCGTGGCTGAAGACGTTCTGCATGTCTTGCTCAGAGCCCATTCACGCTCACTATCTGAGAGAATTCAGCACCGGGCTCCCTTTCTGCGATCATGATTGCTACGCCCAGTATACGGAACGCTGGATCGAGAAGGTCCGGCAATCAAACCAGGCGGCCGGTTTCGAGGGCTATCGCTAGTCCGAGTGGGCGGGCAACGAGCCGGTCTCGGCAATGCGCGGCCTTCAACGCGAAAGAGTCTGTCGCATCGAGGAGCTGTGTTCAATTCCCAAAGCGCCCAACGTATTGCCCGGGGAAATTCTGGCGCTGCTGCAGCGCAAACATTGCGCCGCGAAGTGGCGGTCTCCGCGTTGCTCCGATTCTCATTTTGCAACTCTTGTCGCAGTTTGCATTTCCGCGGCTCGCCAACCGGGAGCCGCGACGTCTCCGTCAGTGCTGATCCTCACCTCCGGCAGTCAGAAATCGATTTGGCGGGGCAAGAGAGCGCTGGCACGCCCATTGCAAAGCTGTTTGGCACAACAACGCTGACTGCTCCGTCCGGGGCGAGCCGCGAAAAGAACGAGGGAAGGGGATGTCAAGCTGAGGGCGAACCTCGCGCGGGCTGACTCAATTGCGATCGGAAGACGGCTGGGTCCGAAGATCGCTCCTGATCATCCCTGAGGCGTTCCACAGTCATCCTAAGACCCTTGCCGATATCAAACGTCCGGCCGTGCAAACGGTCGCGAGGTGGCCCGTAACGCACGGGTAAGCACTGCTCGGTCCGCGAAGGTCCAGGCAGGCGGAATATCGATGTGGTTTCTGACCCGATCAGGAGGAAAGACGAGATGTCTGGAACGCTAACACTCAACAAGATCACCGCCCAGCGCGGCATTTCTGTCGGTGAGGCTGCAAAGAAGATTGCAGATCTCGGATGGAATCCGTCCTACGTCCAGGAAGCGATGACCTTCCCCACCGACTACAAGATCACGAAGGCGCCGAAGGATCCGATGAAGCAGGTCCTTCGCTCCTATTTCCCGATGCAGGAGGAAAAGGACAACCGCGTCTACGGCGCCCTCGATGCCGCGCTTCGCGGCGACATGTTCCGCAACGTCGAGCCACGTTGGGTCGAGTGGATGAAGCTGTTCCTGGCGATCATCCCGTTCCCGGAAATCTCCGCCGCGCGGTCCATGGCCATGGTCGGGCGCCTTGCACCCGGCGAAGATCTCCGTACTGGCTTCACCATGCAGATGGTCGACGAATTCCGTCACTCGACCATCCAGATGAACCTGAAGAAATGGTACATGGAGAATTACATCGACCCGGCCGGTTTCGATATCACGGAGGAGGCGTTCGGCAAGTGCTACGCCACCACGATCGGTCGCCAGTTCGGTGAAGGCTTCATCACCGGTGACGCCATCACGTCGGCGAACGTCTACCTGACCGTCGTCGCCGAGACGGCGTTCACCAACACGCTGTTCGTCGCCATGCCGTCGGAGGCGGCGCGCAACGGCGACTATGCGCTGCCAACCGTGTTCCTTTCGGTTCAGTCGGACGAGAGCCGCCATATCGGCAACGGCCACTCGATGCTGATGTCCATGCTGAAGGAGCCGGAGAACCACCTGCTGCTCGAACGCGACATGCGGTATGCCTTCTGGCAGAACCATGCCATCGTCGACGCGGCGATCGGGACGTTCATCGAATACGGCACCACGAACCGCGACAAGAACAAGGAGTCGTATGCGGAGATGTGGCACCGCTGGATCTTCGAGGACTATTACCGGACCTATATGCTGCCCCTCGAGAAGTACGGCATCAAGATCCATCATGACGACGTGCAGACCGCCTGGAAGCGGCTGACCGAGAAGCACTACGTCCACAAGGTCGCGCAATTCTTCGCAGTCGGCTGGTCGGCGAACTTCTGGCGCATCGAGGCCCAGACCGACAAGGACTTCGAGTGGTTCGAGCACAAATATCCGGGCTGGTACGCGCAGTTCGGCGAGTTCTGGAAATGGTACGAGAAGCTGTCGCATCGCGGCCAGACCAACATCCTGTTCAACAGCGATGTCGGCTACGTCTATCCGCATCGTTGCTGGTCGTGCCTCGTTCCGTGCCTGATCCGTGAGGACATGGTCACCGACGAGATCGACGGCAAGCTGCACACCTTCGCCCATGAACTTGACCGCTGGACGGCCGTCGAAGCCTTCGCCGGCGAGTACCAGGGTCGTCCGACCCCGGCGATGGGACGGTTCAGCGGCCGTCGCGAGTGGGAGAGCGTCTACCACAACGTGGATATCGCCGACGCCATCAAGGATCTCGGCTTCGTGCGCACGGACGGCAAGACGCTGGTCGCCCAGCCGCATCTGCGGTTCGACCAGAAGGAAATGTGG
Organism: Bradyrhizobium sp. IAR9; assembly: GCF_013408065.1. Taxonomy (NCBI): domain Bacteria; kingdom Pseudomonadati; phylum Pseudomonadota; class Alphaproteobacteria; order Hyphomicrobiales; family Nitrobacteraceae; genus Bradyrhizobium; species Bradyrhizobium sp. IAR9. Next base: position 837,377 of record NZ_JACBZW010000001.1, on the reverse strand, counting down.
ACGCTCGACGATGTCCGCGGCCACATCCTCAAGAGCCCGCTGCAGACGCTGCGGGAGATGAGCCCGGCCGACCGCGAGAAGCATCTCGCCGACTACCGCAAGGGGTTCACGATCAATCCCTGCAACTAAGTGAGACGGAAGGGGCCGGCTGCGGCCGGCTCCTTCCAGATCGCTCCCCGGAAGAAATGAAAGCGTTCGTTTGAGGAGGCCCCTATGGGCGCGCCCGCTAATGTCGTTCGCCTGCAACCGGTAGGCATAGAGTTCGAGGTCGAGGAGAACGAAACGGTTCTCGACGCTGCGTTTCGTCAAGGGATCGCGCTGCCGCATGGTTGCAAGGAGGGGCAGTGCTCGGCGTGCAAGTGCGTTCTTACTGGGGGGGACGTGGAGCTGAAGAAATACTCGACGTTTGCCCTGAACGAGATGGAGCGTGGCCAGGACTACATTTTGCTCTGTCGGACCTTGGCGTACTCGGATCTGGAGGTGGAGCTCCTCAACTATGACGAGGAAGTGCTGTCGAAATCGATTCCCGTCAAGGATTTCACGGGCACCGTTACGAACGTCTCTGCGCTGACCCATGACATCCGCCGCCTCGAAATCACACTGGAGCAACCTCTGAAGTTCTGGGCGGGTCAATATGTCGACATCACGCTCCCGGGACCAGAGACGATTACGCGCTCGTTTTCCATGGCAAATTCGCCGGGCGAAAGCCAAAAACTCGCGTTCATCATCAAGAAGTATCCCAACGGGCGCTTCTCCTCACGACTTGACGGAGATCTCGCCGTCGGAACCGAAGTCGGAATCAAAGGACCCTACGGGACCTGCTTCCGACGAGAAAACAAAACGGGAGCCATGATCCTGGTCGGTGGCGGATCCGGAATGTCGCCGCTGTGGTCCATCCTGCATGATCACATCAGCTCCGGGGAAGTTCGTCCGGTGCGCTTCTTCTACGGAGCCAGGACGCAGGGCGACCTTTTCTATCTCGATCGCTTCGCCGAGCTCGCAGCCAACCATCCGGAGTTCACCTTCGTCCCCGTTCTTTCCCATGCAGCGGACGATACGGCCTGGAGTGGAGCGAAGGGCTTCGTGCACGAAGCGGTCGGATCGCACCTTCGCAGCGCCGGATATGGCGAAGACGTCGACGTTTACGCTTGCGGACCATCGCCGATGATCGAGGCGTTGACGCCGGTACTGCAGATGAACGACGTCGAGTCAGACCGAACCTTCTTCGACAAGTTTACGCCAGCCAACAACTAGGGCGGCTTTGACCGCCGAGCGACCCATCTTAAGGCCCGACAACAGGAGGAGGAAGACGACCATGACTGCCGTTCAAACTGAATCAGCCAAATCCGGTGCAGCAGGTTCTGCGGTGTTCCCGGACTCGGATAGCCGAAAATATCGGTATTTCGAGCCGCGCAGCAAGCGAGCCACGCACTACGAGGACGTGACGGTCGACGTCCAACCCGACCCGGAACGCTACCTGTTGCAGGACTGGATCATCGCCTTTCCGAACGGCAAGGGTGCCTACACCAAGGACAACACGGCGGCGCTCAGCTCGAACTGGCACGCCTTCCGCGCCCCCGACCAGGAGTGGGAGCGCACTCACTACCAGCGGCAGTCCAGGATCGAGGCGATGGTCCAGGCGGTGATCGCCAACGGCCGCAAGTCCGGCGCACCGAAGAGCTTCGACAAGGCCTGGATCAAGATCCTGCAAAACCATCTGGGCGCCTGGAAGCATGCCGAGTTCGGTCTCGGCACGTCGCTGATGCAGGCTCAGCGCTACGGCTACACCCAGATGATCAACAACGCGACGCTGACCAACTCGTCGTACAAGCTCCGCCTTTCCCAGGACATCACGCTCTATCTGGCCGAAATCGGAATGGACATTCCGGGCTTCGACGACGCGGCAGGCAAGCGCGCCTGGCTCGAAGACAAGGGCTGGCAAGGTACCCGGGAAGCGATCGAATCGATCATGGGCTCGCCTGACTATCTCGAGCAGTACTTCGCCACGAACATCGTGTTCGAGCCACTCGTCGGCGAATTGTTCCGCAGCGGTTTCCTGATGCAGGTGGCCTCGTCGAACGGCGATTTCATCACGCCGCCGGTGATTTCGTCTGCGGAGGCGGATTACGAGCGAAATCTCGCCAACACGATCGATCTGATGCACCTCCTGGTGACCGACAATCAGCATGCCGCCCACAACAAGAAGCTGTTCCAGGGGTGGGTGAACAAGCATGTGGCGCTGGCGAACAAGGCGGCGGCCGGCCTTCAGCCGATCTGGTCGCAACCGCACTCGAAGCCGGTGCAATACGCCGATGCCCGTGCGCAGTCGGTCGAACGCATCAAGAAGATTCTCGGCGAGCTCGGCCTCACCCTTCCCAAGGAGTAAATTGCAATGTCCGTCGTCTCCAGATCTGCGACCAACCAGAACATCTTCCAGAAGATGGGAGATCTTCGTTTCGAGCAAACGATTTCCCATCAGTGCGGCGTCACCATGAACGACAGCGTCGAGGCGCGAGCCATTGCCGAGTTCATGGGAAAGAAGCCGAACGTCACCGTGACCTACCAGCCCGCGCTGATCCGCATCGACGGCGAGGGCAAGCTGATCTTCAAGATGGACGAGATCAGCGAAATCCTAGGGAAGGAAATGACGGCCGAGATCTTCGAGGTGAATACCTCGACCCACTACGGCCGGATGGTGCGCATCGACGACAATACGGTGACGCTGTTCGGCAACATGGACGAGGTCTTCGAATACATCGAGTGAGCTCCATTCTCCCTGACTGGGTGGGGCCGCTTCGTGGCCCCACCTCTTCTCGAACCGTTCCAGCGCGACGACTGCGCATCGATTGATCGAATAGAGCTAACCAAGGATTCCTGGAGATCACCATGTTTATCACTCCCAGCGGCGAGGAAGTTTTCGTTATCGACGGCCACACCCATTTCTGGGACGGTAGTCCGGCAAACCAGCTCAACATCCACGGCAAGCAGTTCATCGACTGCTTCTACGCTTATCACACCTCGCTCAGTCCGAAGGACAAGCTCTGGCCGAAGGAGCAGTTCGAGAAATACAGTGCCGATCAGATGTACCACGATCTGTTCGTCGATGGTCCGGACGACATGGCCGTCGTTCAGTCGACCTACCTGACCGAGTTCTACAAGAACGGGTTCAACACCATCGATCGCAATGCCGAGATGGCGAAGAGGTACAAGGACCGCTTCATCGTCAACGGCGCCTTCGACCCGCGGGATGGCGAGAAGGCTCTCGAGTACATCCACTACATGAAGGAGACGTTCGGCATCAAGGGCGTCAAGCTCTATACGGCCGAGTGGAAGGGCGACTCGCGCGGGTGGAAGCTTACGGATCCCAACGCCTATCGCTGCTTCGAGCTTTGCCAGAAGCTGGGGATCACCAACATCCACGTCCACAAGGGGCCGACGATCATTCCGTTGGACAAGGATGCCTTCGATGTTCACGACGTCGACCATGCCGCGACCGATTTCCAGGGGCTGAATTTCATCATCGAGCATTGCGGCCTGCCGCGACTCGACGATTTCTGCTGGATCGCCGTGCAGGAGACCAACGTCTATGGCGGCCTGGCGGTGGCGCTGCCGTTCATCCACGGCCGTCCGCGCTACTTTGCCGAGGTGATCAGCGAATTGCTGTTCTGGGTCGGTGAGGACAAGATTCTCTTCGGCAGCGACTACGCGATCTGGACGCCTCGCTGGCTGGTCGAGAAGTTCTGGAACTTCGAGCTGCCGGAAGACCTGAAGCAGGAGCACGGCGTCGACCTCACTCCCCAGGCGAAGCGGAAGATTCTGGGCCTCAATGCGGCGCGCCTCTATGGCGTCGACGTCGAGGCACAGAAGGCGAAGCTTGCGCAGCAGGTTCATGCGACTGCGGCGGAGTAGACATCATGAGCGCGCTCCAACATCAGCATGATCGTAAGACCGGCGAGGTGTGGGAGCGCCTTGCGATGGTGACGGATCCCGAGCTGGACGAGTCGGTTACCGAGCTCGGATTTGTCGAGCAAGTCTCCGTCGATCATGACGACGGCGTCGAGATCGTCTTTCGTCTGCCGACCTATTGGTGTTCGGCGAACTTCGCCTTCCTGATGGCCGATGACATGCGCCGGGCGGTATCCTCGCTGCCGTGGGTTCGCGAGGCCCGTCCGCAGCTTCGGGATCACATGGTCGCCGAGGAGATCAACAAGGGTGTCCGCGAGGGCATGTCGTTTGGTGATGCACTCAAGGACTTCGCGGCCGGCGGGTCGCTTGACGAGCTGCGGGAGAAATTTCGCCGCAAGGCATTCGAACGGCGCCAGGAGACCATGATACTGGCATTGCGAGGGCTGGGTTATGAGGATCCGGCGATCTGCCGGATGGATCTGAGCACCTTTGACGCGATCAACTTCGACTCGGAGGAGATTGCCCGCCAGAAGCCGCGTTATCGAGAGCTTCTGGTCGAGCGGAACCTCGCCAATCTCGCCGGCGATCGCGCCTTTGTCACCTACGATGGATGCACCATCAAGCGACACGAAATGGTCCCGTATCTGCAGCGGTTGCGAGGCGTGCGTATCAACATGGAGTTCAACAGCTCCTTGTGCAGAGGGCTTCTTGCGGTCCGCTATCGCGACGTCGATGGGGATCGGCCGAGCCAGACGCCCGGGCCATGCGGCGGCTGCCGCAGTGGTTGTGCCGCACAGTCAGTCGGGCCGGCGGTCACAAAGACAAATTCTGCCGCGCTTGTGTGAGGCTGGGCCGCTACACGAAGCGCCTGCGAGCGCCAATAGACGGAGCGGACAGCAAGCCCGCCCGAGCTGATAACCAAGAGACGACCACGTGGGAGTGAAGCGCAATGCCAAAAGTTCTGCTGCATGACATCGAAGCTCGCCGTGCTCTCGCGCGCGGGGTCCAGAAGCTCGCCGCCGCGGTCGAATCGACGCTCGGTCCGAAGGGCATGAACGCGATGGTGGATAGGCCGATCGGCACGCCCATCGTATCGCGAGACGGCGTGACCATCGCCTCCGAGATCGAACTGCCGGACCGGTTCGAGAACATGGGCGCACAGGTGGTGCGCGAGGTCTCGATGCAGACCAACGAAGTCGCCGGCGACGGTACGACGACGGCGATGGTGCTCGCGAACGGCCTCATTCAAGGCGGCGTTGTGGCCCTGGAGCGAGGCGCCAAGGCCGTCGATCTCTGCAAGGGGATCGACCGGGCCGTCGATGTCGTGGTCGAGACCCTGAAGGGTGCGGCGGTCGCCGTAACGGATCGCAAGACCCTGCAGGCGGTGGCGACGATCGCATCGACCGACGCTCACCTGGGCGGTCTGATCGCCGAGGCGGTCGAGCGCGTTGGCAAGGACGGCATCATCAGTTCCGAATACGGGCTGACGACGAGCACGACGCTCGAGGTCGTCGAAGGCATGTCGTTCGACCGCGGTTACATTTCCCACCATATGGTGACGGACGTCGAGAAGATGGAAGTGGTGCTGGATCAGCCCTACATTCTCCTGACCGATCTGAAGATCAGGACGCCGAGCGAACTGTCACCGGTCCGCGCGATGGTGGCCGCGGCCGGACGGCCGCTCGTCATCGTCGCTGAGGAGATCGCGCCGGAGGTCGTCGTTACGCTGCTGGGTGATGGCAACCGCGGCAAGGTGCTCGTGGTCAATCCACCAGACTACGGCCACTGGCGCAAGGCGATGATGGACGACCTCGCCATCATCACCGGCGGGCAGGTCATTGCCCGCGAGCTCGGCGGCAGGCTGGAGGAGATCGGCATCGGCGATCTCGGCACCGCGCGGCAGGTGCGGGCAAGTGCGCGTGAAACGGTCATCATCAGGGGCGGTGGCGACGATGCGGCGATTGCGGCGCGGCGCCAGCAGGTGGCCAAGCAGCACGATCTGGCACCGCCCAACATCGAGCAGGACAAGCTCAAGGAGCGCCTCGCCAAATTGTCGGGCGGAACCGCGGTTATCTTTGCGGGGGGCGTCACGCCGGTCGAGCAGAAGCGCACGATCCAGCTGATCGACGATGCGCTGAGCGCAGCGCGGGCCGCGGCCGAGGAGGGCATCGTGCCCGGTGGTGGCACGGCATTGGCGCAGTGCGCGCCGGTGGTGGCGCGCACGCTCGGCAACATCAATGGCGATCTGGGTGAAGGCATCAGGCTGGTACGTGAGACCTTGTCGCGTCCTGCCGCCTTCATCGCGCGAAATGCGGGGCATGATGCGCAGAAGGTCGTGGCCGAGCTGCAAAGCTCGCGTACGGGTGTCGGATTCGACGCCGCAAACGGCGTTTTCATCGACATGGTTTCGGCCGGCATCGTCGACCCCGTCAGGGTGACGTATACCGCGCTTCGAAACGCAGCCTCCGTCGCCACGCTGGTCCTGACCACCAACACGCTGGTTGCGGACGTGCCGCAATACACCGATCCGACGCAGGGACCGGCGCTCGGCGGCGGAGCAGAGAAGCTTGGCCGCGCATGAGGCGTGTGCACGCACCTTGTGTTCCGCCGCACCGCTTCAGGCTCGAGCGGTCGGGATATCTTAGGTGACAACGATCCGGAACGCGGTACAATCTTGGAAGCTCCGGCATGAGCCGAAGGAGGCGTGTAACAAGCCTCCACGGACATCCGACTAGCCGGGCAGGAGGAAGCGGGACATGGCCTACATCATCTCCAAACGCGACGGTCCGCACCGCGAAGAGGTGGCGGCGAAGGACTTCCTTCAGAAGAACCGCACCACCATCAACTCGCTCGCCAATCATCTGACGCTCGGGCGTTGGCAGGAGTTGCGCAATCCGAAGCCTCCTTCACAGCCTGAGCCATCCGGCAAGCTCTGGTCCACGTCTCCGGCGCGGCCAAAGGAGCTCGAGCCCTATGTGCGGATCAGCTTTAATGGCCGCGTCGTGATCGCCGATCTCGCTTCGGGCCGGCAACTCCATTTTGTCGGCGAGCTGCGCGGCAGCGGCCGATCGCGCCGCTTCGCGCTGGCGACGCGCGAGAACGGGATCTTCGATCCGCTGGACGACGAGTTGTACAAGGTCCTGGTCGACCTGGAAGGCGTGAGCGTCCCCGATGAGACGTCGGAGGCGCAGCTGGAGCAGGTCATCTCAAATCGTCTCGGCTTGGACGCGATCGCCAGAAGCATCGAATAGTCTTCACGACCTGGACCTTGCGGGATATCGATCTCGATCGGGTCCGGCTCATGTCGTTTCTGCCGATCAAGCTGCTGTTTGCCCATTCAGATTTGGTGCCCCAATGCTGACGGAAACGTTCATGGCTAAGCCGCCGTTTTCCCTGGAAGGCTACAAAGTTCCGGACGCGACTGATGCGGAGCAGGGGCGGCCCTACGATGAACGAGAGACCAACAGGGCGTGGGAAAACTTCCTGACGTTCGGGGACGCGAAGCGCGAGAACGCGCTGGTGCGAGGCGTCATCGAGGAGTCGTGGCAGCGCAGCATCCAATCGGGCGTCGATGCCCGTTGCAAGGGTAGCGGTCTCATCGCCTCGCCGGACGATCTCTATGAGCTGCGTCTGAAGAACGACGACCTGCTCGGCTCCAGCGCTCAGACCTTTCGCCGGGTGGCGGATGTCCTCGGCGATGCGGCCACGATGTTGGTCATCACCGACAGGAACGGCGTCGTGCTCGATGTCGGGGGCGACCAGCGGACGATCGATGCGGGACACGATATTCGCCTCGAAGTCGGCGCCGACTGGGGAGAGACGGTGACCGGCACCAACGGCATTGGCACGGCGCTCGTCACGGGCAAGCCGGTCCATGTCCACGCGGCGGAGCACTTCTCCGAAGGCATCAAGGCCTGGACCTGCGTCGGCAGTCCCATTCGCAGCCCGATCGACGGCAGCATCATCGGCATCATCGATTTTTCCGGACCCCAGGCGATCTTTCACCGACACAACGTCGCATTGGCGGTGATCGCGGCCAACCATATCGAGCTTGCCCTTTCGGAAAAGATCCGGCTCGAGAGAATAATGCTCCTCGAGGCGAGCATCTCTCGAATGCCGGGGATGGGCAGTGCCGACGGCGTGGTGATCCTGGATCGCTTTGGTCGGGTCGTCCATCACAACGACATGGCGTCGGCTCGCTGGCGTCGGCTCGCGCAGTCTCGTGAGTTGAGCATTGGGTCACAGATTCTTCCAAGTCGCGAAGGCCTGTTGGGAAAAGACCTGGCCGAGGGGTTGCCCGAGGAGCTGCGTGAGCAGCGGATCGAGCCACTAATCGTCGACGGGGTCGTGAAGGGCGCAATGCTCGTGCTTGCTTCGAAGCCGCGGACAAATCCTGCTGCATCCGAGATGTCGCCGACAACCCGCGCCGCCCTGATGTCGGCAAAGGAAGCAATCGTCGGATGTAGCGAGGCATTGCTTGAGGTGGTGCAGAAAATCGAGCGGGCGGCGCTTGGCCGGACAGCAATCCTGCTCGAGGGCGAGACGGGCGTCGGCAAGGAACTCTTCGCCCGCTTGGTTCATGCCGCCAGTCAGAAGACCGGCAAGGAGCCTTTCGTTGCCTTCAATTGCGGTGCGGTTTCGAAAGAGTTGCTCGGCGGCGAATTGTTCGGGCATGCGCCGGGCGCCTATACCGGCGCTACGCGCGAGGGAAGGCCCGGGCGGTTCGAATTTGCCAATGGCGGCGTGCTCAGCTTGGACGAGATCGGCGAGATGCCGATGGACCTGCAACCTTACCTGCTCCGTGTGCTGGAAGAGCGCGCGGTGTACAGACTGGGTGACAGCAAGGCGCGCCCGGTGGACGTCAGGCTGGTGGCGTCGACCAATCGGAACCTGAAGCAGGAAGTGGCCGAGGGACGTTTCCGGAAAGATCTGTACTTCCGGATTGGCGTCGTCAAGTTCACCATTCCGCCGCTCCGCGACCGGCTGGGCGATGTCGAGATCCTGATCGATCACTTCAACAGGCAATTCGCTACGATCTACAGCACCCAGCCGCTGCGCTTCGAGGCGGCCACGATGGAGCTGCTGCGCCGCTATTCCTGGCCGGGAAACGTTCGCGAGCTGCGCAATCTGATTGAGAACCTGGTGCTGATGACGATAACCGGCATCGTCACGCCCAGGGACCTGCCAGAGGATTTCGTGGAGGTCACGCCGGCTCAACCTCCCTCGATGTCGGTGCAGTCGGAGAACGGCGCGACGGGATCGGAGGGCGACGAGATCGCGCGCTTTGACGAGATGGAGCGGCGTGCCATCGAGAGGGCCGTCGCAAACGCCGGCGGCAATATTGCGGCTGCCGCGGAAAAGCTCGGGCTCTCGCGCGCTACGCTGTACCGCAAATTGCACCAATACCGGTCCCGGACCTAGCGATCGGAGAGCCTTTCATGGCGGCTGTCTGGGATGAGCAAAAGGGCGGGAAAGGTCCGGCCCCCGCGGCGACGCTGGCCTCGCAGATCCTTGCGCGCGCTGACCGCGACGTCACTTTCGTGGTGCACCTGGTTGGCGAAAGCCAGAGTTTGCTGGTGCGGCATTTCATCTTGTTCATCGAGACCGAGCTCGCAAAGCGCGGCATGAGCTACGGCGTACATCCGCTGCTGCGGCCGTTCGTCGAAACGCATGCACGCGAGCTGTCGGATTTCGTATTGCAGGGGATCGGCTTGCGGCATCAGTTCGGTCTTCAGGCCATCGAGACGATGAGGGGCGATCCGGCGCGGTTGCTGAGGGTCGATCTGTGGGACTCGCTCCAATCTTACGTCAACGACGCGCAGCAACACTTCGTATCCGATGCCCGGGGTCTCCAGCGGATCCTTGATCAAATCGAGCCGAGCGCATGAGTGTCGATCCGGAGGTTCTTGTCGAGATGCTGAAGGAGCGGTTGCTCGTCGTTCAGCAGATGTCGGCCGCTCAATCGTGGAACCTTCTGAACCGTCAGCTTGCCGGTGGAGCAGAATTCGAGATTCAGAGGATTGAGCAGGAGATCGCGGCGACGGGCGATTCGCATGCATTCGGCCACGTTATCGAGGAAGCGCACGAGCGCTTGAAGGAAGCAAGGGCCGGAATGGCAACATGCGACGCCCAATGCGCCGCGCTGGAACGACGCCTTGAAGAACTCGACAGGTGTATTGCGACCGGCAGGTGAGACGACCGATGGACACGATGGAAGCTGAGACGGCTACGCTCTATGACTTGCTTGGTCGGCATTGGACCATGGGGGCGCCGGTTACGAACGCGGCGTTCGACGCTGCGGGACAGGCAGTGGCGTTCGGGCTTGCCGATGGCTCTCTGGCCATCGCTCCGCTGGCCGACAGCGAACCGCCGAAAGACCGTTATCGTATGGCCTTGGACGGCGGCCGATCGACGATCTCACCGCGGCGGAATCCGGTCCCGCCATTGACGAAAGTCGTCATCAGCGATGCTTCACTTCATCTCGCCTCGATCGAGCCGGAGGGCTTCATCGCAAGCGATGGCAGTCAGTTGCTGCACGTGTCGGCATCCGGCGTCACGCGACAGGCCGCAAAATTAGCGGCCCCGATTGATCTCGTTGCCCCGGTGCATGCCGGCGGTATTCTGGCGGCTTCCGACGGGTCGGTCATATACTGCGATTCCAACGGCGACGTCGGATGGCTTCAGGAGCGTGCGGGAGGGCGTTCATCCGCGATCGCCGTCTCGCCAGACGGTCGGAGCTTCGCGATAGGAGCTGACGGTTGTCTGCTTGTGCGTGCCTTCGGACCCCGACCTGAGCCCACCGCTACAATGGCTTTCGGCTTCATCTCCAGCTTGGCATGGAGTCCCGATGGAAGCTGGCTGGCAATGTCCGTCGCAGAAGGAGGTATCGTATTGCTGCGCCTTTCCGATGCGCGCGCCGTTCGGATTCCGAGCTATCCTGCAAGCGTCCGGTCTCTTTCGTGGAGTGCAGACTCCCGCGTTCTTGTGACGAGCGGAGCCTACCGCATGATCGCATGGGACGTTTCCAGTCTCGACGACGGTGGCGAACAGCCGAAGAGCGTTGGCACCGGCCGCGGTGGCTTCGTCCTTGTCGAGGCAGTGGACATGCATCCGGGACGTCCGTTGGCTGCGGCAGGATACAGCGACGGCAGGGTCGTCGTTGCCAGGATCGGCGAACCCGACGAACTGGTCGTCAAACCGCCGGGCCGGAGCCCGGTCCAAACCGTCTGCTGGTCCGACGACGGCCAGCATCTTGCCATCGGGACATATGGCGGCGAGGCGGCGATCGTGACGTTTCCGCCGCAAATCTTCAAGTAACGGCGAGCTGGGCGACGAGCCTTGCCGCGAGCTCCAGGAGCAAGTTCATGACAGCCACCGAAGCGCGAAGCGAAGCCACAAGCAAGGATCACTTCTTCAAGGAACTGGCGGAGCTCTCCGAGCGCATGATTGCCGCGCACGGAAAGGAGTTTTCGATGGGGGCCTTGGTGTTGGCGGCGAGGTTCATCGCCGAAAACAAGCCTTTCGAGAGTAGCGCAACAACGCAGTGACAGGTCATCTAACTGCACGCGAAATCTAATCGAAGGGTCAAGGGGGCAGCATGTTGAAGGGGCTTATTCGGGACAACGAACTCGTCCACAAGGCCGAGTGGCTCGAGACGCTGTCGCTGCATTGTGGCATCGGATTGTGGGATGCGATCCTATATGAGGGGGATGCGATGCACGCCAAGGCGCGGTGGACCTGGTCGAGCGAATTCCGGCGCTTGTGCGGGTACAAGACGGAAGCCGAATTTCCCAACGTCGCGGACAGCTTCGCACGCGCCTCGCGGCTATACTATTCTCACGGAAATAGTATAACGGGAATGGACCGCAAGAGGACCAGGTAACAGATTGAAATCGCAAGACTATCGCTTTTCCGTCGCCCCCATGATGGATTGGAGCGACCGGCACTGCCGGGTGTTCCACCGCCACCTGACGCGGCGGGCGCTGCTCTATACGGAAATGGTGACGACCGGCGCTGTGATTCATGGCGACCGTGAGCGGCTGCTTGGGTTCGATGCGAGCGAGCATCCGGTGGCGCTTCAGCTTGGCGGCTCGGATCCGCGCGAACTGGCGCAAGCTGCGCGGATCGGCGAGACGTTCGGCTATGACGAGATCAACCTCAATGTCGGCTGCCCGTCGGACCGCGTGAAGGATGGCCGCTTCGGCGCCTGCCTGATGGCGGAACCAGAGCTGGTAGCGAGGTGCGTCGAGGCGATGAAACGCGCTGTCGCGGTTCCCGTCACGGTGAAGTGCCGCATCGGCATCGACGACCAGGATCCGGAAGTCGCCCTTGATGCGCTTGCGCGCGCGGTGGTCGCCTCCGGCTGCGACGCACTGATCGTGCATGCCCGCAAGGCCTGGCTCAACGGGTTGTCTCCGAAGGAGAACCGCGACATCCCGCCGCTCGACTATGAGCGCGTCTATCGGCTCAAGCGCGCAATGCCTGACGTGCCTGTCATCATCAACGGCGGCATTCGAGGCCTCGACGAAGCGAGAGCGCATCTCGAACATGTCGATGGCGTGATGCTCGGCCGCGCCGCCTATCAGGACCCGTGGCGGCTGCTCGGCGTCGATCACGAAATCTTCGGCGAGGCGACGTCGCACGCGACCATGCAGGACGCGCTCGAGGCGATGATGCCCTATATCGAGCAGCAGCTCGCGCGCGGCTCGCGGCTGCATGCGATCACACGGCATTTCGTCGGCGCATTCCATGCCGTGCCCGGCGCGCGGGCCTTCCGCCGCCATCTGGCCGAGCAGGGGGTGAAAGCAGGCGCCGGTCCCGAGGTGCTGCGCGATGCGATCGCGCGCGTCGGTGCGCGCGCTCCTGCGGAGGAAGCCGCGGCCTAGTCGCATTCCTGCGGGCCGATGTAATGTTTCAGAGGCCGATGAGTTGACGCGACGGACGGCCGGACCGACTCTGGCGGATTGCGCGATGTTGCCCTTCTGCCGGTGTTTTGCCCGACGTGTCACCAATATCCTTGCCCCGACGCATCCAATAACTCCGGGGAGGCGCCCATCGTTGTCCCGCGTAAGTCCTTGATCGCACAAGCATCGGCTACTGTGCATGGGGTTGTTTTCGCGTTTTCTGTTCGCCGCACCAACCGGCATGCACGCATCGCGCAGGGATTAAGTCGCGGCCCGTGTGAAGCGAGGTCGTTGGCGCCTGCGCGACGGTTCTTGCGGATGGTCTAGTCGAGCGCCGTACGCGAGCGGCGATGGCTGCTCTGAAGCTCGGGATAGCCGGTCAGCATCAGCTTGTCGGCGCGAACCCCCCAGCTCTCCAGGCGGTCGAGGAAGCTCATGCCAAGCAGATTGGTCTTCATCTGCCCGCGCTGGACGACGAGGGCCGGCACCGATTTTTCGACGAGATGGCCGACGGAGAGACGGTCGAGCGTGAGGCGGGCTGCCTTGGTATGGCCGCCCGCGGTTTCGAGGTCGACATCGTATTCGAGCATCTCGAGCGGCAGCCCGATGGCTTTCGCGGTCTCCCAGGTCAGCACCACCGACGTCGCGCCGGTATCGATCACCATTGGCGCCGCGACACCGTTGATCTTCGCACGCAGCGCGAATTCGCCGCCCTGGCCGCGCGGGATCTGCACGGCAGGAGCGGGCGTTGCCGTCTGCGCGCGAAAGATGTGCGAGACCTTGTGGCTGGCGCGCGCGATCTGATCGGGATCGCCATAGGCGACGACCGCGCCCGCCGTGCCGGCAAGCATGACGAGAACAAGCAGGAAGCGGATCATCGCGCGCCTCCGCAGGCGGGCAGGCCGGTCAGGTGCGTTTCGGCGATGCCGCGATCGGCGCCAGTCCGGCTTCCGTCATGCGTGCCGGCAACAGCGCCATGACCGCGAGCCGGTCTGCGCTTTCCATGGCGTGCCAGCGCGCGATCTCGGGCAAGGTCCGGCCGCAGCCGAAGCACAGCTTGGTCCTGGGATCGATCATGCAGACGGCGACGCACGGCGTTTCTTTGCTCATTCGGACATAGTGGGGGATTGTCGGGCATGTCTGCAAGCATCTGGTTTAAGAGCCTGTGCCTGCGCTCATGATCGGCTTGTGGCGCGGCCGGCGCTTCTCCTCGGGCAGTACGGAACTATCGGGCTGGAGCGGCGGGGAATCATCCGACAGCGGCGCCAGCGCGCTCATCACGCGCTCCGGCGGGAAGGTGACGATCACCTCGGTGCCGATGCGCAACTTCGATTTCAGCGTGAACGTGCCGCCATGGAGGTCGATTAGATTCTTGGCGATCGGCAGGCCGAGACCGGCGCCCTGTTCGGCGGACTTGATCGAGTTGGAGCCCTGGCCGAACGAGGCGAGCACGACCGGGATCTCGTCCTCAGGGATTCCGGAGCCGGAATCCCGCACCGAGAGATATTGTCCGCCCGAGGCGGTCCATCCCGCCTTGAGCCAGATCTCGCCGCCTTGCGGGGTGAACTTGATCGAGTTGGAGAGCAGGTTGAGCACGACCTGGCGGATCGCGCGCTCGTCGGCCCACAGCCGCGGCATGGCCTGCTCGAACACCTCGTGGATGGTGATGCCACGGCTGGAGGCGCGCAGCTTCATCAGGTGATGGCAGTCGGCGACGATGCCGACCAGCGACACCGCTTCCTCGTTGAGCTCGTAGCGGCCGGCCTCGATCCGCGACAAGTCGAGGATCTCGTTGATGAGGTTGAGCAGGTGCACGCCGGAATTATGGATGTCGGCGGAATATTCCTTGTAGACCGGCACGGCATGCGCGCCAAAAATCTCGCTCTTCATCACCTCGGAGAAGCCGAGGATGGCGTTCAGCGGCGTGCGCAGCTCGTGGCTCATCTGCGCAAGGAAGCGCGACTTGGCGACGTTGGCGGATTCGGCGCGGTGGCGCGCCTCGTCCGAGATCGCCTTGGCCTGTTCGAGCTCGCCGATCAGCGCGTCCTTCTCCGCGCGCGCTTCCAGCGTGGCGAAGGTGGAGGAGTGCAGGCGGTGCGCCAGCAGCACAAAATAGCCTTCGGCGGCGAGCGCAAGCGCGGCCAGAATGTAATTGTCCAGCGAGCCGGTCATCACGAAGCTCAGCGCCATGGCGACCGCGACCGGCGCGGTGGCGGCGAGGGCTGCGATCGGCAGATTGGCGGCGAGCATGCTCGACACTGCGATCACCAGCAGCATCAGGAACATCATCAGCGTTTCCGTGACCATGTCGAGCACGGGATGGATCAGGATCGCCATCCAGCACAGGCCATAGAGCAGGTCGAGCACGACGAAGCGCGTCCGCCAGGCGCGCGTGGCCGCGGGCGAGGCGGGCTCGGTCAGGAAGCGCCGGCAACTGCGGGTCATGGCGCTGTGGATGCAGAGCATGCCGGCGGTCCAGGCCGCGGCCGGGATCGGCTGCATCCACAGGCCGAACAGCACGCCGGTCGCGACCACCAGCAGCATCACGACATAGGAAGCCGACAGCCGCGTCTGAGCGTATTGACGCAGCATCTCGGCGTCGAAGGCCGGCCGGGTTCCGCTGGTCGACGTTAACTTGTCCCGCGCCTCGCGCACCCGCTGCGCCGCAGCCCTTCGGCTGCTCGCCGATGGAGCGCTCACCGGCTCGGCCGGAAGCTGCACAACCTCAGGCTTTTCAGCGGGGTTACTCATCAAGCAACAACGATTCCTGCCCACGCCGGACGCGGGCCTTCTGCATTGTCTATCTCTGGCAAGAAATCCTTAAGAGGTGCCTTAAGGAGCTAAAGAATTACGTTAACCCGGCGTTAATTTTGGAGATCGCCTGCGCCGTCAATGCAGCGCCGCGTACTGCGCGATGTAGACCATCGCACCCGCCAGATACCCCACCAGCGCGGGGCCTGCGATGCGGCGGGCGTACCAGAAGAATTCGATCTTCTCGAGTCCCATGGCGGCAACGCCCGCGGCCGAACCGATGATCAGGATCGAGCCGCCGGTGCCGGCGCAATAGGCGATGAACTCCCAGATGAAGCTATCGGGCGGATGTTGCACTAGACTGTACATGCCCATCGTGGCCGCGACGAGCGGCACGTTGTCGATGATGGCGCTCAAGAGGCCGAGCAGGATGACGATGACGTCGAGACGCCCGACCGTGGCGTCGAGCCATTTCGCCAACAGTTCCAGCACGCGAGCATGCTCCAGGCACGCGACGGCCATGAGGATGCCGACGAAGAACACGATCGAGCTCATGTCGATGCGCGTCAGCGCATGGACGAGGGTGAGGGGACGGCGCGCGTCCTCGTCCTTGTGGCGGTGAACGATCTCGCCGACCAGCCAGAGGATGCCCAGCCCGAAAAGAATACCCATGAAAGGCGCAAGGTGCGTCACGGCCTTGAAAACCGGAACGGCAACCAGGGTGCCGAGGCCGAGGTAGAACATCAAGTTGCGCTCGAACACCTCGACCCTGAGGGCCTGTGCTTGGCCTTGCAGCGGAGGGACGATCTCCTTTCCCTTGAGCGAATAGCCGATGATGAGCAGCGGTATCAGCAAGTTGAGCAGTGAGGGCAAGAACACCGACTTCATGATGCTGAGGGGAGTGATCTGCCCTCCGATCCAGAGCATCGTCGTGGTGACGTCGCCGATCACGGTCCAGGCGCCGCCGGCATTGGCCGCGATGACGATGATGGAGGCGAACAGCAGGCGATCGCTCTTGTTGCCGATCAGCTTCTGGATCAGCGAGATCATCACGATGGTGGTGGTGAGATTGTCGAGGATCGCGCTCAGGAAGAACGTCACGAAGCCGATGATCCACATCAGCGTGGTCTGCTTCGTGGTGCGGATGACCGAGGTGATGACTTCGAAGCCGTTATGGGCGTCGATCACCTCGACGATCGTCATGGCACCGATCAGGAAGAAGACGATCTGCGCGGTCGAGGCGACGGATTCGTCGAGCTGGTGGTTGACGAGCGAGGGGTCGCCGACGGACAGCGCGTAGATGGTCCAGAGCAGGCCGGCTCCCAGGAGAGCCGAAGCGCTTTTGTTGACGCCGAGCGGATGTTCGAGCGCGATGGCAGCATACGCAACGATGAAAACGGCGGCTATCACGCTCAGCAAGTCAATTCCCCCCGGAATCCGTTCTTCGGCTCAATGCGAGCCTCGTCGCGACGGGCGCCGCGTCGAGACCCGCGAGGGCCGCAGCTGCCCCGGCTGCGGCCGTCAATGCGTTCCTCAGCGTTGCAGGCGCGCGAGCAGGCTCGACGTATCCCAGCGCTTGCCGCCCATCTTCTCGACCTCGGAATAGAACTGATCGACCAGCGCGGTGACCGGCAGGTTGGCGCCGTTGCGGCGGGCTTCAGCCAGCGAGATCGAGAGGTCCTTACGCATCCATTCGACCGCGAAGCCGAAATCGTACTTGTCCTCGTTCATGGTCTTGTAGCGATTTTCCATCTGCCAGGACTGCGCCGCGCCCTTGGAGATGGTCTCGATCACTGCGGCGACGTCGAGGCCGCTCTTCTTGGCGAAGTGGACCCCCTCGGAGAGACCCTGCACCAGACCGGCGATGCAGATCTGGTTGACCATCTTCGTCAGCTGGCCGCTGCCGGCGGGCCCGAGCAGTTTGCACATCCGCGCATAGGCGCCTGTGATGATCGGCTCGGCGCCGGAATAGGCGTCCTGCGCGCCGCCGCACATCACCGTCAGAACGCCGTTCTCGGCGCCGGCCTGGCCGCCGGAGACAGGGGCGTCGATGAACTTGAAGCTGGCCTTGGTCGCGGCCGCATCCAGCTCACGTGCGACTTCGGCGGAGGCGGTGGTGTGGTCGACGAAGGTCGCACCCTTCTTCATGCCGGCGAAGGCGCCATCGGGGCCGATCGTGACCGCGCGCAGATCATTGTCGTTGCCGACGCAGCACATCACGAAATCCTGACCTTCGGCGGCCGCCTTCGGGGTCGGTGCGGTCTTGCCGCCGAACTTGTCCGCCCATTCCTTCGCCTTGGCCGCGGTGCGGTTGTAGACGGTGACCTCATGGCCCCCTTTTTTCACGAGGTGGCCGGCCATGGGGTAGCCCATGACGCCGAGACCGAGGAAAGCGACTTTAGCCATGTGTGGTACCTTGTCCGTAGCTTGAGTTTTACGGTTGCAGCCGGGCGAGGGCGCCAGGGCGGCGTCCTCGAAGTTCCGCCGCGAGGGCGGATCGGAGGCGCACCATAAACCGTTAAGGGCGGAGGGCAACGGCTTCGTTTGGCGGTCCCCTGTGCTAAGATGGCGGACCTAAGGACTTCAAAAAAGGGAGCGAAAGCATGGGCGGCGTGAGCGTTGGCGTCCTCGATCATTTCAACATCCGGACCCGGAATCTGGCCGAGACCGTCCGCTTCTACGAGGATGTGCTGGGCCTGGAAAAAGGTGCCCGGCCGAATTTCGCCTTCCCTGGCGCCTGGATGTACAGCGAGGGCAAGGCGGTGGTGCACCTCGTCGATATTTCTGCGACGGCCGAGCCACAAAAGCCGGATTCCGGCGTTGTCCATCATGTCGCCTTCGCCAGTCGCGGCTTCGCCGGCATGAAGCAGCGGCTGGCATTCAAGGACATGAAGTTCGAGTCCCGCCAGGTGCCCGGCGGCGACCTCTGGCAGATCTTCGTCAACGACCCCAACGGGGTCATGATCGAGCTGAATTACGAGGCGGCCAGGGAGCAGGGGGCAGCGCCCGCCGAAAAGGCTGACGATATCGGCAGGCAGTAGCCTTTTGGGCGTTTCCGCTCTAATGGGGCATCCTAAAGTCTCGAGCATGACCTTGCCGGAAAGCCGTGCCACGCTTGGCGCTGGTGCCGTCCTCCCGGTCCGGATCATGCTCCGTTCAGGAGATGCGCTTTGAGCGTGACGCAGCAACAGGTTCTCGACAGCCTCGCCCGGATCAAATCCCCCCGCGGGGTCGCGCTCACCAATGCCAATGTGCTGAGCGCGATCAGCGCGTCCGACGGCAAGGTGTTCTTCTCAATCAATGTCGATGCCGCCGAGGCGAGGGCCTGGGAGTCCATCCGGGCCGAAGCCGAGGCCGCTGTGCGCACCATTCCCGGCGTCACCACCGTCATGGTGGCGCTGACCGCCGAGCGCAAGCCGGGCTCCGCGCCGCCGCCACCCCCGCAGCCCAGCCGCGGCGCGCCGGGCGTGCAGCCCGTCCATGCCCACAAGCCGCCGCCGCAGGGTGGCGCCCAATCGCCCATGGCGCGGCAGTCGGAAATCCCCGGCGTTGCCGCCGTGATCGCGGTCGCCTCCGGCAAGGGCGGCGTCGGCAAGTCGACCACCGCGCTGAACTTGGCGCTGGGCCTGCGCGACCTCGGCCTCAGGGTCGGGCTGCTCGATGCCGACATCTACGGCCCCTCGGTGCCGCGGCTGACCGGCCTGCACGACAAGCCGGAGCTGAACGACGAGCGAAAAATGATTCCGCTTCGGCGCTTCGGTCTCGCCATCATGTCGATCGGCTTCCTGGTCGAGGAAGAGACCGCGATGATCTGGCGCGGTCCCATGGTGATGTCGGCGGTGACGCAGATGCTGCGTGACGTCGAATGGGGCAAGCTCGACGTGCTGGTCGTCGACATGCCGCCGGGCACCGGCGATGCCCAGCTCACGCTGGCGCAGAACGTGCCGCTGAAGGGCGCCGTGATCGTCTCGACCCCGCAGGATCTGTCCCTGATCGACGCGCGGCGGGGGCTTGCCATGTTCAAGAAGGTCAACGTGCCCGTGCTCGGCATCGTCGAGAACATGAGCTACTTCCAGTGCCCGCATTGCGGCACGCGGTCGGACATTTTCGGCCATGGCGGGGCGCGGCACGAGGCCGAGAAGCTCAAGGTACCCTTCCTCGGCGAGATCCCGCTGCACATGGCGATTCGGGCCAGCTCGGATGCCGGCAATCCCGTCGTCGACAGCGAGCCGGACGGTCCTCATGCGGCGATCTACCGCGCCATTGCAGGGCAGGTGCGCGACCAGCTCAAGGGCGTCATCGCGGCCGCCTGAGCCGGCCGCCCGCGGCCCGCCTTCTCGTCCTTTTGGGGGACATGCGACTTTCGTAGAGCCCCGTCATGCCATTGTCGCGTTCCGCAAGCGGGGCTTCCGTGGTAAAGGCCCACGGCAGTCAAGCCCCTTCGGTTCGACGCGGCCCTAACGCGTCGCCGGAATGAGCGGCGGCAAGAAGAGAAGTTAAGGGGAAACGCCCCAGCAAGGAGAGACCTGAAGATGAAGCGTCGTGATTTTCTGAAAGTGTCGGCAGCAGGCGCGGCGGCAACCGCTGTGGCCTCGCCGGCGATCGCACAGTCCTCGCCCGAGGTGAAGTGGCGCTTGACTTCGAGCTTCCCGAAGTCGCTCGATACCATTTATGGCGGTGCCGAGCAGTTGGCGAAGTACGTCGCCGAGATGACCGACAACAAATTCCAGATCCAGGTGTTCGCCGCCGGTGAACTCGTTCCCGGCCTGCAGGCGCTCGATGCGACCTCCAGCGGCACCGTCGAGATGTGCCACACGGTGTCCTATTACTACGTCGGCAAGGATCCGACCTTCGCGATCTTCGCCTCGGTGCCGTTCGGCCTCAACGCGCGCCAGCAGAATTCGTGGCTCTATCAGGGCGGCGGCAACGAGCTCGCCAACGAGTTCTTCAAGAAGTCGAACGTCGTCGGCTTCCCGTGCGGCAATACCGGCACCCAGATGGGCGGCTGGTTCCGCAAGGAGATCAAGACCGTTGCCGACCTCTCGGGCCTCAAGATGCGCATCGGCGGCATTGCCGGCCAGGTGCTCCAGAAGGTCGGCGTGGTGCCGCAGCAGCTCGCCGGCGGCGACATCTATCCGGCGCTGGAGAAGGGCACCATCGACGCCGCCGAGTGGGTCGGGCCTTACGATGACGAGAAGCTCGGCTTCGCCAAGGTCGCCAAGTACTATTATTACCCCGGCTTCTGGGAAGGTGGTCCGACCGTCCACGCCTTCACCAACCTGGATAAGTGGAATTCGCTGCCGAAAAACTATCAGGCGATCCTCACCAACGCGACGGCCAACGCCAACGCCTGGATGGCCGCACGCTACGACATGCAGAACCCGGCGGCGCTGAAGCGCCTGGTTGCCGGCGGCACCCAGCTTCGTCCCTTCACCAACGAGGTGCTGGAAGCCTGCCTCAAGGCGACCAACGAGCTCTGGGCGGAGATCTCGGCCAAGAACCCCGACTTCAAGAAGTCGATCGACGCCATGCAGGCCTACCGCTCCGACGAATACCTGTGGTGGCAGGTTGCCGAATATACCTACGACAGCTTCATGATCCGCTCGCGCACGCGCGGCTGATCGCCTAGGCCTAAAGTCGCAAGACCGGAAAGCCCGGCCTCCAGTGGAGGCCGGGCTTTTTCTTTGCCGCAGTGCGATCGGGATGGAATTAGGCGGCGGCTTGCGTCATGGTGGTGCCAAGCCTCGGCAAGAAGGCCCACAATCACTGGTACATCAGGGCAGGAAATCATGAAGAGAAGAGACTTCATCAAGGTCACAGGACTTGGCGCGGCCGGCGCCGCCACGCTCGCGGCTCCCGCGATCGCGCAGTCGATGCCGGAAATCAAATGGCGCATGCCGACGAGCTGGCCGAAGTCGCTCGACACGCTGTTTGGCGGCGCCGAGATGATGTGCAAGATGGTCGCCGAGGCGACCGACAACAAATTCCAGATCCAGATCTTCGCGGCCGGCGAGATCGTGCCGGGCCTCCAGGTGCTCGACGCCGTTCAGAACGGCACCTGCGAAATCGGTCATACCGCGTCCTACTATTATTTCGGCAAGGATCCGACCTTCACCTTCGGTTCGGCCGTGCCGTTCGGCCCCAACATGCGCATCAACCAGGCCTGGTACATGCAGGGCGGCGGGCGCGATGTCCTCAACGAGTTCTACAAGAGCTACAACGTCACCTCGCTGCTCGCGGGCAACACCGGCTGCCAGATGGGCGGCTGGTTCAGGAAGGAGGTCAACACGCCCGACGATCTCAAGGGCATGAAATTCCGCATCGGCGGCTTCACCGGCCGCGTGCTCCAGAAGCTCGGCGTGGTGCCGCAGCAGCTCGCCGGCGGCGACATCTATCCCGCGCTGGAGAAGGGCACCATCGATGCGGCCGAATGGGTCGGCCCCTATGACGACGAGAAGCTCGGCTTCTACAAGATCGCGCCGCACTACTACTATCCCGGCTGGTGGGAAGGCGGGCCGATGCTGCTGGCCTTCGTCAACCTCGACAAGTGGAACGCGCTGCCGAAATATTACCAGAGCGTGCTGGAGCAGGCCGGCCACTACGCCAACAACTACATGATGGCGCGCTACGACACCGCCAATCCGCTGGCGCTGAAGAAGCTGCTCGCGGGTGGCACCAAGCTGCACGCCTTCTCGCCGTCGATCATGGATGCCTGCTACAAGGCCGCCAAGGAGCTGCATGCCGAAGTCGGCGCGACCAACGCCAATTTCAAGAAGGTGCACGACTCCCTCGCCAAGTTCACGAGCGACGGCTACGCCTGGTTCCAGGTCGCAGAGGTCGGCTACGACATCTTCATGGCGCGGCGCTCGCAGAGCTGAGCTCAACACCGTTGGATGCAGCGCCCCGGAGCGAAAGCTCCGGGGCGTTTTCTTGTGCGTCCTGGCCGGCGCCGGACGCAAAATTTGAAAAACAACCCCATGCACAGTAGCCAGCGGCTCGAAGCAGTGGCAAAATGTAAAAATCGAATAAACCGAAATATAGTCGGCAGCCGTTGGACGTGACGATGAGTTTCGATCCCGAGCCCGTTCAAAGCGCGCTGCTCAAGGCGTGGTCGCGGTCGACCGCGAGCCAATGGACGGCTGACAATCCGGCCGCAGGACAATGCAACGTCACGTCGCTGCTCGTTCATGAACTCTTCGGCGGCGACCTGCTGAAGACGCCACTGCCGGCCGGCGACCATTTTTACAATCGGATCGAAGGCAAGAGGTACGACTTCACGGCGAGCCAGTTCGACCGGCCGATCGCTTATGCGGACTTGCCTGCAGATGGGGCCGACGCGTTGCTGGGAGCAACGAGCGATCAATTAGCCGAACTCAGGGCAGCATTTCAGCAGAGCCATACCAAGTCAGGCTAGCGCCACCAGGTGGAAGACGAATGCGAGTCTGACAACATTGCATGCGTTGCCTTCCGTTGAGATTTGCCGGAGGTGTCTGTTCGGAGCGTTCAATCCATAAGGCGGTTCTTCGCTGCGCTCTCTCCATCCTTCACGCTGAAGCGCCATTGCTTACACGAACCTGACAAGCGCGCCCTTCTCTGATGCCTGCTCACCAGCGGTGCGCCGGGAGCGACCATCGCGTTCGGACGCGAGAGATTTCGTGTCATTCAACGCCCACGCGCTGCGTAATTTTTCGGTGTTCCTTTTACGGAACGGTCGAGTTATCGGAATCCGGCAATCGGGCTGAAGTCGCGGCGTGTCATCACGCCGGTCGCGCTTCACGGTACGGTATACCGGACTCAACCAGTCCCGACGGGAATGCAGCATTCACCGAATACGGCGGTTCTCGATCGTTGATCGAGATGCAAGGGCGGCCGTTTCCCGCGGGACTTCTCAAATGAAACTGGCAATTGAAATTCTACAACTCCTGGTCCAGTCGGCCGACAGCTGGCTTTTTGAAGGGAGCCTTGCGGGGCTGAGCGATCGGGAATGGATGGCCTTGCGCTTCCTCGCCCGCGCTAACAGGTTCTCGCGGACGCCCACGGCTCTTGCCAGCTTTCTGGGCACGACCCGCAGCGTCGCATCGCAGATCGCCGCCGTGCTCGAGAGCAAGGGGTTGATGGTTCGCAAGCCATCTGCAGAAGACAAGCGCTCGATTGCACTCTGCATCACGGGCGAAGGCGAAAAGTTCCTCGAGCGCGATCCAATTAACGTCCTTCGAGATCAGCTCGTGACACTTGAACTCCCCGATCGATCTCAGCTGCGCGATACGCTTCGCCGCGTCCTCGATGGGCTCGATGTTGCCAAGCGCCGTCACAACGCCGACGTCTGCGGCAGGTGCATGTTCCTGATCGAGAGCGGAGAGGGGAGGGATCGTCACTTCAAGTGCCGGCTGTTCCGGAAATCCTTAGCTCCAAAGGATACGACCCTGCTTTGCGCCTATTTCGAGGGACGAGGCTAGGATAGCTGCTACGAACGTCCGCAGGCCCCTGCCTTTGGGTCACCTTTTGGGGCACACCTGGTCGGCTTACACAAACCTGACAGACGACTGGTTCGGCCGGACGCTTTTTCGCTGGCCGAGGCGTCCGGAATGATGGAAGACAGCGAAGATGCCGCGCGAGGCGTGCGGTGACCTGAGTATCCGGCGGATATGCGATGCGTCTTCTGATCGTCGAGGACAATGCCGAGCTGTCGCGCCTCGTCGCTGGCGGGCTGGCGGCGGCCGGCTACCAGAGCGACATCGTGGGCAGCGCGGCCGAGGCGCGCGAGGCGGTGAGCAGCGTCAGCTATGCCGCGATGATCCTCGATCTCGGGCTGCCCGACGGCGACGGCCTGTCGGTGCTGCGCGAGTTGCGCATCAAGATGGAACCGCTCCCCGTGCTGGTGCTGACCGCCCGCGGCGGCCTGCAGGACCGCGTCAGCGGCCTGCGCAGCGGCGCCGACGACTATCTCGCCAAGCCGTTCGCGATGGAGGAACTGGTGGCACGGCTGGAGGCGATCCTGCGCCGGCCGGGCCAGCTGCTCGGCCGCTCGCTCAGTCTCGCCAACCTCGTCTACGACACCGAGAGCCGCCAGATCTTCGTCGACGACCAGCCGCGGATCATCTCGGCGCGCGAGACCTCGGTGCTGGAGATTTTGCTGCGCCGGCAGGGGCGGGTGGTGCCGAAGAAGAACGTCGAGGACCACATCTTCGGGCTGGACGGCGAGGTCGCCTCCAACGCGGTCGAGGTCTATGTCTCGCGGCTGCGCAAGCAGCTCGCCGAACACGGCGCCAAGGTCGTGATCCATACCATCCGCGGCGTCGGCTATCTCATGGATGTGGAGAAATAGCGTGGCCCAGCCCGGATCCAACGTCGGATCCTATGCCGGGTCCTATGGCAGGTCTCCGACGTTCAAATCGCTGATCTGGCGCATCGTGTTCCTGCACATCCTGGCGGTCGCGGTGGTCGCGATCTTCCTGCCGCTGGTGCTGTTCTGGCTGCTCAATTCCGAGATCGACCAGCTGCATCGCGATGCCATGCGCGCCCAGGCCGAGGTGCTGGCGGAGCGCATCGTTGTCCAGCCGGGCGGCCTGCTGACGTTCAATCTGCCCGACAGTCTCAAGGGCCTCTATTCTGAAGCGTATGGCCGCTATCAGTACGATATTCGCGATGCCGAGGGCCGGCTGCTGTTCTCCTCGCATCGGCGCTCTGCCGCCACCGCGGCACCGCGCTCGTCGGAGAGCATTTCCGGCGCCGCCGTCACCCGCGACCTCGACGGCAAGACGGTGCGCATCCAGGTCGCCGAGGACCTCGCACACCGAGACGTCATCATCGACGACATCGTGTCGAATTTCTTCCGGCGCGTGGGATGGATCACCATCCCGATTCTGCTGGTCCTGCTCGCCACCGACATCATCATCTTCCGCCGCGCGATCGCGCCGCTGTGGAAGGCCTCCGAGGAAGCCAGCAATATCGGGCCGGCGCGCACCGACATCCGCCTGCCGACGGAGCAGATCCCGCGCGAGATCTTGCCGCTCGTCACCGCCGTCAACCAGGCGCTCGACCGCCTCGAAGGCGGCTTTCGGGTGCAGCGGCAGTTCACGGCGGATGCCGCGCATCAATTGCGCACGCCGCTCGCGATCCTGCGCACGCGGATCGAGACGCTCGACGATCGCGCGGCACGGCAGGCGCTGCATGCCGACATCGAAACCATGAGCCGCCTCGTCGCGCAATTGCTGGAGATCGCCGAGCTCGATACCCTGGTGCTCGATCCCGGCGAGACTGCGGATTTGCGCGCCGTCTGCGCCGAAGTGGTCGCCTCGATTGCCCCGTTCGCGATCGCGCAGCACAAGGACATCGCGCTCCGGGGTACCGACGCGCCTGTCAGGATCCACGGCAATTCGGAGATGCTGCAGCGCGCTGTCTTCAACCTCGCGGAAAACGCCATCAAGTTCACGGCCAAGGACACCACCGTCGACGTCGAGGTGCGCGAGGACGGTTCGGTGCGCGTGCGCGATAGCGGCCCGGGGATCGCAGAGGCCGAGCGCGAGCTGATCTTCCAGCGCTTCTGGCGCGCCGACCGCCGGCGCAGCGACGGCGCGGGACTGGGGCTTTCCATCGTGCGCGCGGTGGCGGACGACCACGCGGCCACGGTCGCGGTGGAGAATCTTCCGGGGGGCGGGGCTGAGTTCACGCTGCGGTTTCGGCTGGCGCAGGAGGCTGCTTCTTTCCCCTCTCCCCTCATGTCCGCCGAAGCCTTGGCGAAGGCGGATGTGGGAGAGGGTGGCTCGCCGCGATAAGCGGCGAGACGGGTGAGGGGTTCTCTCCACGAGTCCCACTCTCAATCGAGCGCATGGAGAGAACCCCTCATCCGGCGCCGTAGCCGACGCTGCGCGTCGGCGTATGCTTAAGACGGCGGCCGTAGGCCGCCTATGCCACCTTCTCCCACATCCGCCTTCGCCAAGGCTTCGGCGGACATGAGGGGAGAAGGAAGAAAGCGCGCCCCTATTTCAGCTTGCCCGTGGACAGGTCCATGATCATGCGTGTGGCGAGATACAGCCGCGGCACGATGCTGCCCACCTGCACATATTCGGCGTCGTTGGAGTGCGCACCGAAGCCCGACAGGCCCATGCCCTCCACCACGGCTCCGCTGGTCTTCAGCGCGGCAAATGCCGCGTCGGTGCCGCCGCCGGTCGCCTTCTCGTCGACCTTGAGGGACATGCCGATCTCCCCATAGATCGTCTTGCCGTAGGCCGCCACGCGGCGCGAGGCCTCATTCGCCTCTAACGGCGGGCGACGCACCTCGAACTTGAGGGCGACCTTGGAGTCCGGCAGCAGGCGATTCTTGATCTTGTCCTGCAGCGCCTTCTCCAACTCGTCGAAGTCGGACACCTTGAGCGCACGCGCATCGGCCTGGGCGGTGGCGTCGGCAGGGATCACGTTGCGGTTGGTGCCTGATTTGGAGACCGTCCAGTTCAGCTTCAGGCCCTGCTCCGGCTTGGAAAGGTCCTTCATCTGCAGAACCTGGTGCGAGAGCTCGTACAGCGCATTCACGCCGCCCTCGGGCCTTGCGCCGGCATGTGACGACTTGCCTTGCACGCTGAGATAGGCCGAGCCGATGCCGCTGGTGGCGAGGCGCAGCGTGCCATCCATTCCGCCGCCTTCGAACGAGAATACCGCGTCCTGATCCGAGGCGAATTTGGTGATGGTGCTGCGCCAGCCGGGCGAGGAGATCTCCTCGTCGCCGTTCGTGAGCACCGTGAGCGTGCCGTAATCACGGAAGCTCAGCTTTTGCAGTAGCGCCACGGTATGGAGAATGAGGGCGACGCCCTGCTTGTCGTCGGCGATGCCGAGGCCGTAGGCCTTGTCGCCGTCGATGCGGAACGGCTGATCCTTCAGCATGCCCTTCAGGTACACCGTGTCCATATGGGCGATCAGCATGATCTTTTTAGTTCCCGTGCCCTTGAACACGGCGTGCACGGCCGGCCCGATCTTCTCGGGCGTGTCGTCGAGGCGATAGATGTCGGTGGGTTGCAGGATCTCCACCGTGCCGCCGAGCTGCTTGAGCTGACCGGCAACGCGCTCGGCGATCTGGTTCAGGCCTTCGACGTCCTTGCTGCCGGATTCGATGTTGACGAGATCGCGCAGCGTGTCGAGCAGCGGCTGCTGCTCTTTCTGCGCCAGCGCGTGAACATCGGTGACCGGCTCGGCCCGCACCATCGTTGCGGCACAGGTCAGCCAGAGTGAGGCGATCAACGGGCCAAGGACCGAGGGAGCAGGGTGCAATCGGGGCATGAGCGGCATCCATAGGCTGAGGATGGCCCGGTATGCCTCCGTTTCCGGTGCTTGTCACGCGCGGTGTACCCTCTCCCCTTGTGGGAGAGGGTGGCTTCGCGAAAGCGAAGCCGGGTGAGGGGTATCTATCCCCACGAGCGGTCTCGCGACGGAGAGAACCCCCTCATCCGGCGCTTGGCGCCACCTTCTCCCACAGGGGAGAAGGAAGAAAGCGCATCCGCCGCTACTTCGACGGCGGTCCGAGATCCAGCGGCGGCAGCTCGATCTGCGGCACCTCGATCTTGATCGTGCTGGGATCGATGTTGGTCTGCACGCCCTTGTAGTGCATGACCATCGACGGGAACGCGATCACCAGGCCGACCATGATCATCTGGATGACGACGAATGGCACCGCGCCCCAATAGATCTGGCCCGTGGTGACCGGTTCCATCCGCTTGCCGGTGACGCGATCGGTGTATCGCTCCTTCGGCGCGACCGAGCGGAGATAGAACAGCGCAAAGCCGAACGGCGGATGCATGAACGAGGTCTGCATGTTGACGCCGAGGATGACGCCGAACCAGATCAGGTCGATGCCGAGATGCTCGGCGGCAGGTCCGAGCAGCGGGATCACGATGAAGGCCAGCTCGAAGAAATCCAGGAAGAAGGCCAGCACGAACACGAAGACGTTGACGAAGATCAGGAAGCCGATCTGGCCGCCGGGCAGCGAGGTGAGCAGATGCTCGACCCAGACGTGCCCGTTGACGCCGTAGAAGGTGAGCGAGAACACGCGGGCGCCGACCAGGATGAACACGACGAAAGCCGACAGCTTGGCGGTCGATTCCGTGGCCTGCCGGATCAGGTCCCAGCTCAGCCGCCGCTTCGCGGCACCGAGGATGAGGGCGCCGGCGGCACCCATCGCGCCGCCTTCGGTCGGGGTCGCGATGCCGATGAAGATCGTGCCCAGCACCAGGAAGATCAGGAACAGCGGCGGCACCATGACGAAGGTGGTCTGCTGCGCCATCTTCGAGAGGAAGCGGAAGCCGGTGAGCTTGTCGATGACCCAGTTCACCACGGCGACGGCGAAGGCGAAGATGATGCCGCAGAACATGCTGAGCACGACGTAATCGGCACCATGCACGGTCGAATTGCGCATCATGAACCAACCGAACACGCAGCTCGCGAGGAACAGCATACCGAGCGAGACCAGGCCGCGGCTGCCACTCTCCTCGCGGAAGCCGATGGCTTCCTTCGGCAGGCCCGGGGTGGCCTTCGGGAAGAACATGCTGACGAGGAAGGCGTAGAGGGCGTAGAGGCCGGCGAGCACGAGGCCGGGGATGAAGGCGCCTTCGTACATGTCGCCGACGGACTTGCCGAGTTGGTCGGCCATGACGATCAGAACGAGCGAGGGCGGAATGATCTGCGCGAGCGTGCCGGACGCCGCGATGACGCCGGCGGCCACGCGGCGGTCATAGCCGTAGCGCAGCATGATCGGCAGCGAGATCAGACCCATCGAGATCACGGAAGCGGCGACCACGCCGGTGGTCGCGGCGAGCAGCGCGCCGACGAAGATCACGGCATAGGCAAGGCCGCCGCGGATGGTCCCGAACAATTGGCCGATGGTGTCGAGCAGGTCCTCGGCCATGCCAGACCGTTCCAGCACCAACCCCATGAAGGTGAAGAAGGGAATGGCGAGCAGCGTGTCGTTGTTCATCACGCCGTAGACGCGCTCGGGAAGAGCCTGGAGGAAGTCCGGGCGGAACTCGCCGAGCTGGATGCCGACGATGGCGTAGAACAGGCCGACGGCGCCGAGCGAGAATGCCGCGGGATAGCCAAGCAACAGCATGACGACCAGCGACGCGAACATGATGGGCGCCATATTGGCGATGATAAACGCGGTCATGATTTCCCCTAAACCGTCGCCAACGGCTACTTCTTCTCGATCGCTTCGACGAGATGCTCGACTTCCGCCTCCAGCGCCGACACCTGGGATTCATGCGGGTCCGGAATCATTCCGCGCATGACGGCAATTCGCTTGATCAGCTCGGAGATGGCTTGAACGAGCAGGAAGGCGAACCCGATCATGATCAGGGATTTGGCGGGCCATTGCGGCAGACCGCCGGCGTTGCCGGATTGCTCGTTGATATGGAATGAGCGCTGGAAGAACGGCACGCCGGTGATGATCATGACGATGCACAGCGGAATGAGGAAGAACAGGTGACCAACCACGTCGATGAGGTTGCGGACCGTCTTCGGCAGCGTGTTGTTCACGATGTCGATGCGGATATGCTCGTTGTCGAGCAGCGTCCAGGGCGAGCACAGCAGGAACACGATGCTGAACAGCACCCATTGCAGCTCGAGCCACGAATTGGAGGACGTGTCGAACGTCTTGCGGACGATCGCATTGACCGCCGAGATGATGACGGCGGCCACGATCAGCCACGCCAGGCGCTTGCCCGTCCAGCGCGTGAAGGCGTCGATTCTCTGGCTCAGCTTCAGGAGCGCTTGCAACGAAAGGTCCTCCCCAATGGTGCCGCGGTCGCCTTGACTGCCCGGGCGGGGCGCGTCGGCTTGTCTGGCCGCGCAGGCATGAGGCTGCCGCACCAAAACAGCGGGCGCGCAGGCCGTCAATTGGAACTTGGTTGATAGTTCAGGGAAATAAGGCCGCAGCCGGGTGGTGTCAGCCGCCGGTGACGCTCATGTGCCTGGAGACGCTGGGACGGTCGTGGCGGCGGTCGATGATGAAATCGTGGCCCTTGGGTTTCAGGCCGATGGCGCGGTCGATCGCATCCGCAAGCAGCATGTCGTCATCGGATGCACGCAGAGGTTTACGCAGATCGGAGGCATCCTCGTGGCCGAGACAGGTGTGCAGCGTTCCCGTGCAGGTAATACGAACCCGGTTGCAGGATTCGCAGAAATTATGCGTCATCGGCGTGATGAAGCCGAGCTTGCCGCCGGTCTCGGTGACGCTGACATAGCGGGCCGGACCTCCGGTGCTCTCCGCTAAATCCGTCAGCGTGAATTGCTGGGCGAGGCGCGCGCGCACCAGCGAGAGCGGCAGATACTGGTCGATGCGGCCCGAGCCGATCTCGCCCATCGGCATGACCTCGATCAGCGTCAGGCCCATGCCCTTGCCGTGGGCCCAGCGCATCAGGTCGGGAAGCTCGTCCTCGTTGAGGTTCTTCAGCGCCACCGCGTTGATCTTCACGGCGAGTCCTGCGGCGCGCGCGGCCTCGATGCCTTCCAGCACCTTGTCGATCTCGCCCCAGCGGGTGATCTCGCGAAACTTCTTGGAATCGAGCGTATCGAGCGAGACGTTGATGCGGCGCACGCCACAATCGGCGAGCTCGCTTGCGTGTTTCGCAAGCTGGGTGCCGTTGGTGGTCAGCGTCAGCTCGTTCAGGGCGCCGCTCGACAGATGCCGCGAGAGCGAGCGGACCAGCGTCATCACGTTGCGCCGGACCAGCGGCTCGCCACCGGTGAGCCGCAGCTTCTTGACGCCCTTGGCGATGAAGGCCGAGCAGAGCCGGTCGAGTTCCTCCAGCGTCAACAGGTTCGCCTTGGGCAGGAACGTCATGTCTTCCGACATGCAGTAGAAGCAGCGCAGGTCGCAGCGATCGGTGACGGAAACGCGCAAATAGCTGATGGTCCGCCCGAACGGATCGGTCATCGGGGTGGACAGCGCGGCGGATCCGTTCATGCGAGAGGCCTTGTCACTAACGGCGACGGGTGCACCTGGCTTCAGCGGTGCTCGGCACCCAATCTAAGCATCGGACGCGACGAGGACAATCGGGTGGTATACGTAGATCAACGCCTGCCGGAGCAGCCACCAAGACTTGCCGCTCCCAATAGGCTGGCTCCGGCTAGCGCAACCGCGATGACACGACGCATGAGCCATCCACTTCGTCTGCGACAAACCGCCACATAACCCCGGGCGGACCTTAGGAGGCGTCGTCTGGGGAAGGCAACCGGCCGGCTGCGCATAGATAATGGATGGTTAGGTGCGGGGTCTCGCGAAATACCGTAGCGATATCAGTATCTTGGTTGCGTCATGCCGTCATCAGGCTGCTGGCGGCGGCTGGCAGGTCGCGCATGTGATGGATCAGCCGGTCCGGCTTCAGCTCGGCGATCGGCACGTCGGTATAGCCAAAACTGACTCCGATCACCGGCACCCCGGCCCGGCGGGCCACCCCGACATCGGTTCCGGCATCGCCGACCATGATGCTGGCTTTGACCGCTCCGCCGGCGCGCGCCACCGTTTCACGAAAGATGGTCGGGTCGGGCTTCTGGACGCCAAAGGTGTCCGCGCCGCAGATCGCCGCGAAGCGGCGACTGAGGTCGAGCTCGTCCAGCAGCCGCTTCGACAGCCATTCCAGCTTGTTGGTGCAGACGGCGAGGCGATGGCCTTGCGCGGAAAAATGGTCCAGCGCGGCCTCGAGCCCCTCGAAGGGGCGGGATTCGACGGCGATGTGATCGGCGTAATAGGCGATGAAATCCGCGGTCATCCGGTCCATGTCGGCGGGGGTGACGGTGCGGCCCTCGGCCTCCAGCCCCCGCTCGATCAGCTTGCGGGCGCCGGCGCCGATCATGTTGCGGGCCGTGGCCATCGGCACGGGCGGCAGCCCTTCGCGGTCGAGCACGTGGTTCAGCGCGGTGATCAGGTCGGGCGCCGTATCCACAAGCGTGCCGTCGAGATCGAAGACGATGGTGTGAGGGGAGGTCATGGTCCAAGCGCTACCGGCCCGGTCAGGTCAGTGCAAGGGGCGGCGCCATAAGTTCAGCTTATAGCCTGGTTCCCAGACCCTGTTCTCCGGCGGAAAACGAGGCTACATAGGCCGCCGAAAGCGGCCACGATCGGCGGCATGTTCGAGACTTCAGAGGCGGGCGCAAACGTGAATATGGACCAGTTGAAGCGACAGGCCGCGGCGCGCGCGCTCGAGGAGGTGCGGGACGGCATGCAGCTCGGGCTCGGCACCGGCTCGACCGCCAAGCATTTCGTCGAGCTGCTCGGCGAGCGCGTCGCCGCCGGGCTCAAGGTGATCGGCGTGCCGACCTCCGAGGCGACTCGCCTCGATGCTGTGCGGTGCGGCGTGCCGCTGACCACGCTCGACGAGATCGACCATCTCGACATCACCATCGACGGCGCCGACGAAATCGATCCGGCGCTCAACCTGATCAAGGGCGGCGGCGGTGCGCTGTTGCGCGAGAAGATCGTGGCCGCGGCCTCGGATCGCATGATCGTGATTGCAGATGACACCAAATGGGTGCCGACGCTCGGCCGCTTTCCGCTGCCGGTCGAGGTCATCCCGTTCGGGCTCGGCGCGACGCGCCGGGCGATCGAGAAGGCATTTGCCGAATGCGGCGTTTCCGGGCAAATGGCGGTCCGCAAGGCCAAGGAAGGCCACGTTTTCGTCACCGACGGCGGCCACTGGATCGTCGATGCCCAGCTCGGACAGATCGGGGATCCTGCCGGCCTCGCCAGCGCGTTGAGCGCGATTCCCGGCGTGGTCGAGCATGGGTTGTTCATCGGCTTGGCCAGCTCGGCTGTTCTGGCGGGCGGCGAGGGAATTCGCGTGATTGAACGGCGTAAGCCGAAAGGAGACTAGGAATGAAGAGCGTTTTGAGATTTTTGCCGGCTGCGACCCTCGCTGTGGGACTGGCCCTCGCGGTCGTCCCGGCCGCCGCGCAGCAGCCGGCGCCGAAGGCTGGCGCCGCACCCGCCCAGCCCAAGGCCTCGCCTGCGGCGATCGCGGCGGCGAGGGAGATCCTGCAGATCAAGAACGCCACCGCGATGTACGCGGGCGCGGTGCCTGGTCTGGTCGAGAAGACCAAGATTGCGCTGACCCAGCAGAACCTCAACTACCAGAAGGACCTCAACGAGGTCGCCCCGATCGTCGCCCAGCAGCTGCAAGGCCGCCAGAACGAGATTGGCGAAGGCATGGCGCAGATCTACGCCAGCGAGTTCACCGAGCAGGAGCTGAAGGATCTCGTCACCTTCTACAAGTCGCCGCTGGGCAAGAAGCTGATCGACGCCGAGCCGCGCGCCATCGGCCTGTCCATGGCCTTCATGAACTCCTGGGCCCAGAACTTCGCCGAGACCGTGATGGGAGCCTTCCGCGCCGAGATGCGCAAGCGTGGCAAGGAGATCTGACAGACACTATCTGATCAGAAATTCCTGACCGGGGTCGGAGTGGACAATGGCTGAATTCGACGTCGACCTCTTCGTCATCGGTGGCGGTTCGGGCGGCGTGCGTGCCGCCCGCATCGCGGCGGGCTACGGCGCCCGCGTGACGATCGCGGAAGAGTACCGCATGGGCGGGACCTGCGTGATCCGCGGCTGCGTGCCGAAGAAGCTGTTCGTGATCGGCTCGCATTTTCGCCACGAGCTCGAGGACGCCGCAGGTTTCGGCTGGACCGTTCCGCCTGCCAGCTTCGACTGGCCGACGCTGATCGCCAACAAGGACAAGGAGATCGCGCGGCTGGAGGCGGCCTACACCGCCAATGTCGAGAAGTCAGGCGCGCAGATCGTCAAGAGCCGCGCGGTGATCGAGGACAAGCACACCGTGCGTCTGCTCGAAAACGACCGCAAGATCACCGCAAGATACATCCTGATCGCCACCGGCGGCGCGCCCAACCACGGCGCATCGATTCCCGGCATCGAGCACGTGATCTCCTCCAACGAGGCGTTCCACCTTGCGAGGCTGCCGAAGCGGATCGTGATCCAGGGCGGCGGCTACATCGCGCTGGAATTCGCCGGCATCTTCGCCGGCTTCGGCTCCGACGTCACCGTGATCTATCGCGGCGACAACATCCTCCGCGGTTTTGACGAGGATGTCCGGACCCACGTTCGTGCCGAGATGGAGAAGCAGGGCATCACCATTCTCACCGGCTGCACGGTGAGCAAGGTCGACCGCCACGGCGATGAATTCACCACGCATCTGTCGAACGGATCGAGCATCGCCTCGGAGCAGGTGATGTTCGCCATCGGCCGCCATCCGGCGGTGGCCAATCTCGGGCTGGAGAACGCGGGCGTCGCCATCAACCCAGCGAATGGCGGCATCGCGGTCGACCATTTCTCCAGGAGCTCGGTCGACAGCATCTATGCGATCGGCGACGTCACCCATCGCTTCAACCTGACGCCGGTCGCGATCCGCGAAGGCCACGCCTTCGCCGACACCGTGTTCGGCAAGCGCGAGGTGAAGGTCGACCACGCCAATATCCCGACCGCGGTGTTCTCGCAGCCAGAGGTCGGCACCGTTGGTCTCACCGAGACTGAAGCGCGGGCGCAGTTCAGTCACGTCGACATCTACAAGACCTCGTTCCGCCCGATCAAGGCGACGATGTCCGGCCGCGACACCCGCGTGCTGATGAAGCTCGTGGTCGACGGCTCGACCGATCGCGTGCTCGGCTGCCACATCGTCGGCGATGCCGCGGCCGAGATCACGCAAGCCGTCGCGATCGCGGTGAAGATGAAGGCGACCAAGGCTGATTTCGACGCGACCATCGCGCTGCATCCGACCGCGGCCGAAGAGCTCGTCACCATGCGCACCCCGACCGCGCGCCACGTGCGCCAGGCCGCGGAGTAGGGCGTCTCCTAAGCGTAGAGATATCCGACAGGCTTGCCTTCGGTGCGCAGCGGACGAATGTCTTTCTGCGTGATGATCTGGCCGGCGAGACCGTCGATCTCGTCGCGCTGCGTCGGCGTCCAGCCGCGAAGGTCGTCGATACCCTTGAGAAGGCCGAGCCGCAGCACCTGCGTGTTCTCGCCGACCGCAATGAGGCTGATCGAGCTCTTGCCTGCGGTCACGACGTCGCCGGCCGCGAGCTCGAAGGTCTCGCCGGCCTTGTTCCTGAATTCGGCCGTGCCGCGAATGACGCGATAGATCACGACCTCGCCCTTGGCGAACGAGGCGGCGTCCGCGGATGCCGATGTGCTCTTCGGCAGGAGCGACCGGCCGCGCGGATCTGTTGCGATGATGTGGCCGGTGACGAGCTGGCCGCTCGGCGCCTCGATGCCGATATCGCGCACGTAAACCGGCAGCGCCGATTTGATCGAGCCGTCGCCAAGCGGCTTGAACAGTGCATCCAGCGCCAGCGGATCCTGAAGCCAGAAGCCGGCATTGGCCGGGCGATCGTGCAACGGATGGCTCCAGGCCACGCGCGGCGTTTCGGCTTCGTTGATCTGATCGGGGCCGACGATGGTGGGATTCGGAAAGGTGGTGGGATCGGTGATGAAGGCTTCGAGGAATTTGCCCGAATAGCCCATCGAGACCGGATCCGGCACCACCGTCTGCGGCGTCTTCAAATTCTCTTCGGTTGGCAAACCCGACCAGGTGTAGAACAGCTGGCGATGCACGATCGCGCTTTGCAGCATCACCGCGCCGGGTCCGACATTGTAGAAGCGCCCGTCATAGTCGAAGGTGAAAGCGCCCGAGGTGACCAGCACGAGCTGAAAGCCGCCGGGCGGCAGATGCAGATGGAAGTCGGTGGGACCGGTGTCGGGACGGTAGATCGGCAGATTGGTCGCGACTTCGTGGAGCAGGAAGGTTTCGTTGTTGGCGTGAAAGCCTTCATTGGCGCGATTGTAGAGCGCTTGCGGGCGATACGTCGCCTCGAACTTCGCATTCCGATCGCGATCGATCGCGATGAAGTCCTGCGTGTTGAGGCGGAGCGGCGCGCCATTCGGATGGGTGAGGCCGGTCGTCTTGAGATCGCCCGCAGCATGCACGTTCATGACGTTCTCCGCTCTGCGCCGTTGCTTCGCTTGCACCGTCACTGCGAATTTTGGGCCAGTTGGTTTGCGAAGCAGCAAGCGGGCCTGGCGCCGCGATGCCGGCGTGCCCGTTCAGGAAAAATCCGGTGGCGGCACGGGAGGTTAGATCGACGGCTCGTTCTGCTGGTCGGACGCGTGCTGGGGATGCGCGCGTCCGGCGCAGTGAGGGGACCTGTCTAATTTGTCGGCAAGCCCCGCGAGTGCGCGTGCAGCGGTGGCGGTGCCGGATCGGTCCGATGGCGCCTTCGGGATTTAGCGAAAACGTCGCGACCGGGCAGGGCGGCGATTGACAGATTGTTCACGTTTTGTTCTTATGCTGCGACCGAGATGGAGGCAGCCATGGACAACCGTATCAACGAAATTCGCAGAACCATCAGAGCGCTCCGCGTCAGCATGCGCGAAGCCGAAGCGATCATGCATGAGCAGATCAACCGCGACGAGGATTGCAGCTTCGTGGCGCAGGAAGTCATCAAGATGCGCTCGGTCATGAGCCTGCTCGCGAAGGAGCGGATCGCGCTCGGCGATCACGAGCCGATCGTCGTGAACAATTTCTTCATCCCGCGGCGCCGGCCGACGCGAGAGCCGGTCACGGCTCTTTCGCCGACCGCGGATTCCGTGTTCCGTCCGCGCGTGGTGGCGCGGGTTTGACGCAGAGGGCGGCTCAATCAAAGGCGTGAGGCGCGGCCCGATCCGGCTTGCCGGCCGGGCTGTCAGCCCACTTTGCCATCTCCATGGTCCGGGCGTCGACGCCCTCGCACCAGAAGCAGCTTGGCCGCGCGCGGCCGTTCTCGGACAGGATCGGGACCAGGCTGTGGCCGCAACCGGCGCACCAGGCGATGTCAGTCATGCATTCCCCCACGGCGTAGCAAATTCAGAAATGACGTTCTCGTCCGGGAAGCTTGCGCGGGCGCTATGACGGCGCTGGAGCGCTGCGCCCGATCGGCGCGCTGGTTCCTGAGATCGTCGATGTAGCGATCCATCGTGACACGGCTGCGATGTCGTCGCCGTTTTCGCGATAGGCGCGAAGCTGGAATTCGGCCGAGCTGCCGCGGTCTACAATGACCCGGGAATGCTCGATCTCGGCGGCGCAGCCCAGTGCGTCGGCGTCCTCGGTGGTGTCGTCGATGATTCGGGAGAGCATCTCCGAGATCGTGACCGGTCCGTCTCTGGAGGCGAAGATGCAATCGGTGCCGTAGCGCTGGGCGCGCCATTTATTCTCAACCGCAATTGCGCGTTCGACCGCGGTGACCCCTTTGGACAGATCCGGTCGCAGATAGAGGCGGCGCGTCAGGCAGCGATAGAGCGAGGCGATGGCGACGGCATCGTCGACGAAGGTGCAGGTATCGGGCGCCCGAAGCTCGAGGGTCGGATGCCGCATCGACGGGCGCATCGCCCACCAGATGTGGCTCTCGTCGGGAATCACGCCGGAGCGCTGCAACGCGCCGACATAGTCGTCGTAGTCCTGCCGGCTCTCGAACAGTTCGGGCAGGCCGGTGCGCGGCAGCTCGGAATAGGCGGCGAGACGGTAGCCCTTCAGCCCGGTCTTGTGCGAATTCCAGAACGGGGAGGACGCGGACAGCGCGATGAACAGCGGCAGATGCGGCAGCATCGCCCGCATCACCGCCATGCGCTTCTCGGGATCAGGCAGCTGGACGTGCACATGCATGCCGCACATCATGTTGCGAT
Organism: Bradyrhizobium sp. IAR9; assembly: GCF_013408065.1. Lineage (NCBI taxonomy): Bacteria > Pseudomonadati > Pseudomonadota > Alphaproteobacteria > Hyphomicrobiales > Nitrobacteraceae > Bradyrhizobium > Bradyrhizobium sp. IAR9. Next base: position 799,112 of record NZ_JACBZW010000001.1, on the reverse strand, counting down.
GGCCGATGCTGCGCAGATCCTCGATCATCTCCTCATAGCGCGGTTTCGGGCTTGGCTGCGACATGCGCCAGACCGCGGTCGGGTGCGTGCCGCAGGCCATGATCACGAAACCATATTGCGCGGCGACGTTCGCGACTTCGCGCCGCAGGAAGCGAAGCTCTTCGCGGGCGTCGTTGACGTCGACGTGAACGTTGGTGGCGACCTCGAGCTGCGATTGCAGCATCTCCCGCATGGCCTGGCCGCCGGTCGACCAATTCGCCGATTCGAACAGCTCGTTCGGAGTTTGAATGGCGACCTCGAAGCTGCGGCGGTCCGCCAGGAAGTACTCCTCCTCGATGCCGAAGGAATATTCAGCCGCCTTGGCCCCGCCGCCGGCAGAGCGAATGACCAGGTGCTGCCTATCACCCGAGGAATCGAGGCGCAGCAGTTTCAAAACGTCTGAAGTAGATGTCATTGGCCACCCGGCAAAGGCATTACCTGCGGGCGATAATCCGTCTGACGGGGGCGGGTTCCGCGTCGCACTTACCGGAAATTGCAACGTCGAACGGAACAATCTTCACGTTTTCGGACGCGCGCGCGATCAGCGCGTGATTTGGCGGCACTTCGGACCAATCCGATTCCTTGTCGAAGGGTTCGGACACGACGATGACCTGGCCGCCGTCCTCCCGGTAATACAGCGTGTTTGCGGCGTCGTTGACCGCAACGCGAAACGCATAGAGATCCCGGCCGTTCGCGATCGCACTGGTGAAGCGCAGCCGTTCGCGCAGCTGCCCCTCGTTGACGAGGCCGACGAGGGCGTGCAGCACGCGCCGCGTCGCTTGAAGCGGATCGCTGTCGAGCCCGGCACCCATCATCGCCAGGAACACAGCCTCCGAATCGGTCGTGCCCAGCCGCGATGGATAATAGGCATCGGGGATCAGCGCCTCGACCTTGCGCCGCAGCCGATTCCAGCTCCCGACGAATCCGTTGTGCATGAACATCCAGTGGCCGCAGGCAAAGGGATGGCAATTCTGCCGCGTCACCGCCGTGCCGGTGGCGGCGCGCACATGGGCAAAGAACAAATGCGAGCGCAGATGTCGGCAGAGATAGCGCAGGTTTTCGTCCGACCAGGCTGGGCGGGTCTCGCGATAAAGGCCGGGCTCCGGATGCTCGCCGTACCAGCCGAGACCAAAGCCGTCGCCATTCGAGCCCGCCGTGGATTGCAGCGAGCGGATGCTCTGCGCGACCAGCGAATGTTCGGGCTCGGTGACGTAAGGCTCAAACGAGGTGGTCTCGCCCCGGTATGCGATCCAGCGGCACATGGGAGTTCCTTGCGGCTTCCTGTCAGACAATGCGTGCTGAGTTGCACCGACACACCCGCCGAGGCGATGTTCCCGGCGCCGAGGGCTTGCCCCGGACGCAGTGCAGCGCCTCTTGGCGGCGCACTGCTGAGCCGGGGCCCACAAGATTGGGTGCGCCATCTGGGTCCCGGCTCTGCGCAGCAGCGCTACGCGTTGCATCGCGTCCGGGACACGGAGCGCGACGTGCTTAACGAAATGCACGACCGCGGAACCGATGCGGCCGCTGGTCGCAGTCATCTCGCCTTGATTCCGACGGACCCACCTTTATCTCTGACACGAACAAGAATCCGGGCCCCTCTGGCGAGGACGCCGACGTTCGTCGGCAAACCTCGTGATGTCGGATGACCTGTCCCGCGCGAATGCGATGGATCGGCCGATCGTCGGGCCTCTGTACGTTCTCTCCGACCATTCGTCCCCATCGCAGCTCCGTGCGGCCATTTCGCAACATTGAGGAGCAACGATGACTGACGCCAAGCATTCAAATCCGATCGAAATCGAAATCACGGAACCGTCCAGCCTGAACGAGCAGGCCGCGGTCGCGCTGGTGATCGTGGGCGCGCTGGTTGCGGTTGCCGACCGGCGGGTTTCGCCGGTCGAGCGCGACGAGGTGATCCGTTTCATCAAGGATCGCAAGCTGGCGCCGCACATCTCGGACGAACGGCTCTATGCGATGTTCGATGAGCTCGCCGAACGGCTCGAGGAACCGGATTTTGCCAATGTCGTGATCGACACGCTGCGGCCGGTTTCGAACCTGCCGCTGTCGTCCCATTTGATTGAGCTGTCGGAGCGGGTGGCTGCGGCGGATGAGGACGTCCATCCCCACGAAGTGCAGGCGATCAAATTGTTGCGCTTGCTGACGCTGGTGCTGCCGCGCGCGAAGCCGGTCACGTCGGGTCAAGGGCGCACCGAACGGCAGATGGCCACAGAGGAGTAGGCATGAGCGCAGCATCGCACGAGCGTACGAGTGAAGCCGCAAGTCCCGCCAGCGAAATGGCCGGCGGCGACCCGCGCCTCGAAAAGCTCGTCGATCGGCTGCCGCCCCGTATGGGTGACACGGTCACCTATCTGCTCAAGCCGTCGAACCGCTGGGTCAGAATTCCATCGGGCGCGCTCCTCATTGTGGGGGGCGTGCTTTCCTTCCTTCCGATCCTCGGCGTCTGGATGCTGCCGCTCGGTCTCGCGCTGCTTGCCGAGGACGTGCCTGCGTTGCGCTCCTCACGTTCGAAGGTCCTGGATTGGGTCGAGCGGAAGAAGCCGCATTGGCTCGATCCATCCGCATCGAAAAATGATCAATCATGACTGAATTCATCACGCCCGAAGCGCTCACTGCGCTGCTTCAAGTCGTCCTGATCGACCTCGTTCTCGCCGGCGACAATGCCGTCGTCATCGGCCTCGCCGCAGCGGGACTTCCGGCCAAACAGCGCCGCCGCGCCATCATCGTCGGTATCGCCGCCGCCACGGTACTGCGCATCGTCTTCGCCGGCGTCGCGACCCAGTTGCTGCAGGTCATTGGCCTGTTGCTTGCCGGCGGCGTGCTGCTGCTCTGGGTGTGCTGGAAGATGTGGCGCGAGCTGCGCGAGCAGTCGCATGGGGGGCAGCTGGCGTTCAGCCACGGCGGCGGCGCGGATGGTGCGACCGTGCAGCGAAAGACCTTCGGTCAGGCTGCGGTGCAGATCGTCGCCGCCGACGTCTCGATGTCGCTGGACAACGTGCTCGCGGTCGCGGGCGCCGCGCGCGAGCATCCCTACATTCTCGTCTTCGGGCTGTTGCTGTCGGTCGCTATGATGGGCGTTGCCGCCGATCTGCTTGGCCGCGTGCTCCAGAAGCATCGCTGGGTCGCCTATGTCGGCCTTGCCATCATCATTTACGTCGCCTTCGAGATGATCTATCGGGGCTCGCTCGAGCTCGCGCCTGTCATCGCGAGTCTCTGAGGCGACAACTCTTTCCGCAATCCGGAGTAATTCATGACGTCCGAACCCAAAGCACCTTCGGCGCAAGGCGAGCCGCCGCGCCTAGGCCTGTTTGCGCAGCTCATCTTTGGCTCGCGTTGGCTGCAAGTGCCGCTCTATGTCGGCCTGATCGTCGCGCAGGCCGTCTATGTGCTGCTGTTCCTGAAAGAGCTCTGGCATCTGGTCGCCCACTCGTTCGACGCCAGCGAGCAGCAGATCATGCTGGTCGTGCTCGGGCTGATCGACGTCGTCATGATCTCGAACCTTCTGATCATGGTGATCGTCGGCGGCTACGAGACCTTCGTGTCCCGCCTGAACCTGACCGGTCATCCCGACGAGCCGGAATGGCTGAGCCATGTCAATGCCAGCGTGCTCAAGATCAAGCTCGCTATGGCGATCATCGGCATCTCCTCGATCTCGTTGCTCAGGACCTTCATCGAGGCCGGCAATCTCGGCACCACGCGCAGCAATTTCACCGAGACCGGCGTGATGTGGCAGGTGCTGATCCACATGACCTTCATCGTCTCGGCGATCGGAATCGCCTGGGTCGACCGCCTCAGCGACAACGGCCATCGCAAGGAGGCCGCCCACGGCTGACGAACCTGGCCGCCTGACAACCTCCCGAGCGGCCAATCCTGAGCCCGCCTGATCGTCCGATCCGGCGGGCTCCTTTTTCAATCGATAAAATTGTCTGCAAACCGCTCAGCAGCAGCAAACCCTGCGGACAAGAAGCCTGGTGCCTTAAACCAGGCCTTTGGAACCGATCTGCATCCTGCTCGCAAAAGGGCAGGGCTATCGGCATGTCAATTCTAAGGGAGATCGTCGCATCGGTCGCGGGAGTCTACGCGCTCCTGCTCGTCTGTGACGCATTGTTCGGGGTCGGCGAGGCGCGCTTCGACGACGCCTATTATCACGCCAGCTTCTACGCACCGCGGCCGAAGGAGTTTCGGTTTGCGACCGACACGCCGCCGGCGGTCCGCGTCAGCGACGCGTTCTCGCAGTTCGCGCCGGGCGAGGCCAAGCCCAACAGGCGCTACTCGTCCCTGACGACGATTATCCGTTAGGGCCTGTACTCATTAATCGGCTGTCCGCCTGACGTCCGGTTTACCGCCAGCCAGGGCGCTGGCAGTTCAACCGCTAATGAGCTTGTCGAATCCGACCAGTAGCCAGAATCCGACGGCGCGACCCGAGCTAGATGGACCATGGCTGGAAACTGCCGGCAACGTGATCAATGAATATTGAGCTTTTCCAGAGGCAATTGCAGTTCCGCCGCTCTCTCGGCACGATCCCTCTTGCGGAACTCGTTCTCTTTGCGTTCGAACTTGATCATCTCCTGCTGAGCTGCTTCGAGCAGGCGATTTCGCTTAGCGTCGTCGTATTGCGTATTGTCGGTCATGATCAGGTCCTCTCGCGGCCTTACTCCTAAGCAAATCGGGCGACAGCGCCAAGGTTCGATGCCTGAAAATTACGGATTTATGACGGCGCGAGAGCAGGGCAGCAGTTAAAAGAGGCGCGGCCGGGCTTGAAATATGCGTCCCGGCGGCGCCCTATTCTCTAACTGAGCACTGAAATCTCAGTTGACGCCAATGTGCAACGAACATGCCACAGGCTCGTGACATCACCTTGCTCCTGCATCACGGTCGTGGCCCTTTCTGTGCCAACTAGTGCCTAAGGCACGCCTTCAGAAACTCGATAGGTGAAATACCTTTCCTGCCGCGCATGTGCCGTTTCACATCTTTTACGTGAAGCAACGCTAAGATCTCCGGTGAACGCCTTTTACAAATGTCGGTAATTTTCAGCAGTTGCAGCTCTTGGAGCTCGTAATGAATAGTCGTGGTCGGATTTGCGACCGTATGATCATTTTGAATCAACGGGTCTGGTTGCTCAACTCTCAACTTGCAGAACTTCGGAACCTCCGCGCTCGGGTATTGAAGACCTGCGAGAGAAGCAGCCGCAAACGATCGAAAGTCCGAGTTATCTGGGCCAAGCGGCGGTAAATTTGTAGTTGTAGTGTCCGCTCTGGGTTACGAACAGTAGATCAAGGTGGCGACTTCCGCTTTACGGTGGTGAGCCGACATTTATGGGTTCACGCCCTAATTCAAGGCGGACGCCGGCGGTCCCACGGCCTTCAGCTCAGAGGCTTCCTCGTCGGTGAAGATGCGGCTGCGCGCCGGGAATCGCACGCCTTTCAGCGTTTCCACGGAAACGCTCCAGCCGCGGCCGCACGATATCCACAAGGCCTTGTGTTGCCCGACAGGCAAAACACGCGAGCCCTGGGTCAACGCGCGCTGCCAAAAATATTCCACTTTACCGAAATTCGGAAATCGCGTATGTGTCGCGGCATCCCGGCCCAACGAATAGGGGCGTATCGCGATCGTCACGAACGCGGGCGGGGTGGCGGTGGACGTGGGTCACATCGGCGCTGAGGGTTTTGCAGGGCGGGCAACCGTGAGCGAAACACCTGGCGCACACGACCGGTGGGATCCGCGTACGGCAAAATCGTGTGGTCCTGGCGCCCGGGGTCTGTGCGCCAAGTCTTGCGGTGATGTGGCGGTCCAACCGGGCACGCGCATCAGTCATCCACAAGGCGACGGGGGCAATAGTGCAACGCTCCCCGGGGAGAGTACGACATAAGCCGTAAAGCCACTGCGCAGGGAAGGCCGGGATGCTCCGGTTGCCCTGTTACCCGCTATGCATGAAGCACACGCAATCTGCTCTTCGCATGGCGGTCGATGGGAGCCAACCGGCTCCCGGCCTTCCCTGCGCCCTCTTTCATGAGAGGGTGAGGTACTGGTCAAAGCTCGGGCGAGAAAAGCCGCGAGAACGCGAAGCTGTGTCTCAGTCCCCCTGGATCCATTCGGCGACGCCGCGCCACAGCGTGTCGCGATGCTCGGGCCGGAAAAAGCCGAAATGGCCGATCGTCTTGGCGCCGACGTCGGACGGCTTGACGTTGAGCACCTCCGGCTTGATCGCGGTGAACCCGCTCGCGAGCAGTTCGACCGCCGGCCGCGTCGCCCAGGGATCGTCGGAGAAGCACAGCGCCCGCAGCTCGCCCTCGAACTTCGCAAAATTCTCCAGCGCCGGCAGCTTGGAATCGAAGAGATAGCGGGGGCTCGAGACCCATTCGGCCCATTGCAGGAAGACGCCCTTGGGCAAATCCTCGCCGACGCCGGCCCAGCCCGGGGCGTAGCCGAGCGTGTGGGTGAGCGGTACGCCGATGAGGTTCATGAAGGCGAATACGCGGTATTTCTCCGGCGATGTCATCAGCCGCCACGTCGCGGCCTGCGAGGCCACGAACGCGGCGCGCGAGATTTCGCTGTTGTTGGCGATCAGCCCCAGCGCCTGACCGCCGAAGGAATGGCCGACATAGGCCAGCGGCAGGGTGTTGTAGCGCTCCCGCATCCAGCTGACCGCGGCGGTGACGTCGAGCGCGGCCCAATCCGACATCGAGGCCTTGAAGCCGACCAGCGATTTCGGCTGGTTGTAGCCGACCATCGCCGGCTGCCGGGAATCGCCGATGCCGCGATAATCGTAAGTGAGCACCGCGCAGCCGCGATGGGCGAGATAGGAGGCAAAGCCCCGATAAATCTTGCGCGGCACGGCGGTCGCCGAATTGATCAGGACGGCATGGCGTTTGGTGCCGCGCGGCAAGAACAGGGTGCCGGCCAGGGCATACCCGTCGGTCGCCGGGAAGTTGATCTCGTCGATGAAAACGTCGTCCAGTGCCGCGTCCATGGGCGCAAGGTATCCTACCAGTTTGCCTCGCCCTCCCAGCAAATGCGAATTTGGCTTTCCCCGCAAGGGTTTGCAGTGCCGGATGGATTTACAACTGGCGGGGCGGGGCCAGCCTGTGTATAAGGCGGCCCTCGCAACCCCTAGATCAGGTTGTGCTTTTTGCTTCACGGAGAGATTGCGATGTCCGAGCGGTGGACGCCCGAGTCCTGGCGCAGCAAGCCGGTGCTACAGGTGCCCGACTATCCCGACGCCAAGGCCCTGGCCGACGTGGAGGCGCAGCTTGCGACCTTTCCGCCGCTGGTGTTCGCGGGCGAGGCGCGCAACCTGAAGAAGGCGCTGGCCCGCGTTGCGGCCGGCGAGGCCTTCCTGCTCCAGGGCGGCGACTGCGCCGAGAGCTTTGCCGAGCACGGCGCCAACAACATCCGCGATTTTTTCCGCGTGCTGCTGCAGATGGCGGTGGTGCTGACCTACGCCGGCGCGGTGCCGGTGGTGAAGGTCGGCCGCATCGCCGGCCAGTTTGCAAAGCCGCGCTCGTCGCCGACCGAGAAGCTCAATGGCGTCGAGCTGCCGAGCTATCGCGGCGACATCGTCAACGACATCGCCTTCACCAGGGAAGCGCGCGTGCCGGATCCGCAGCGCCAGCTGATGGCCTATCGCCAGTCGGCCGCGACGCTGAACCTGCTGCGCGCGTTTGCGACCGGCGGCTACGCCAATCTCGGCAGCGTGCATGAGTGGATGCTCGGCTTCCTCAAGGATTCGCCGCAGTCCCGCCGCTACAAGGAATTGGCCGACCGCATCTCGGACGCGCTCAACTTCATGCGCGCCTGCGGCCTCGATCTCGAGAGCCATCCCGAGCTGCGCGCCACCGATTTCTACACCAGCCACGAGGCGCTGCTGCTCGGCTACGAGCAGGCCATGACCCGCGTCGATTCCACCACCGGCGACTGGTACGCGACCTCGGGCCACATGATCTGGATCGGCGACCGCACCCGCCAGCTCGATCACGGCCATATCGAATATTTCCGGGGCATCAAGAATCCGATCGGGCTGAAATGCGGCCCGTCGCTCAAGTCCGACGAGCTTTTGAAGCTGATCGACGTGCTCAATCCCGACAACGAGCCGGGACGGCTGACGCTGATCGGCCGCTTCGGCTCCGACAAGGTCGGCGAGCATCTGCCGAACATGATCCGCGCCGTGAAGCGCGAGGGCAAAGTGGTGGTCTGGTCGTGCGATCCCATGCACGGCAACACCATCACCTCGACCTCGGGCTACAAGACGCGCCCGTTCGACCGCGTCCTGTCGGAGGTGAAGTCTTTCTTCACGATCCATGCCGCCGAAGGCACCCATGCCGGCGGCGTGCATCTGGAGATGACCGGGCAGGACGTCACGGAGTGTATCGGCGGCGCCCGCGCCATCACGGACGAGGACCTCAACGACCGCTATCACACGGTCTGCGATCCCCGCCTCAATGCCGAGCAATCCATCGACATGGCTTTCCTGATCGCCGAGCTCCTCAAGCAGGAACGCGCGGGCAAGGCCACGCCGATGCCGGCCGCAGCGGGGCTCTAGGATCTTGCTGCGGATCTGGAAGGCCACGATCAATTCCCGTAACGGTCTGGCCTTTGCGTTCCGATCGGAGCAGGCCGTCCGCGAGGAGATATTTGCGCTCCTGGTGTCGCTGCCGCTGGCCTGGTTGGTCGGCGCGACCGCGATGCGCGCGGTCGAGCTGGTCTGTTCGGTTGCGTTCGTGCTGACAGTCGAGCTGCTCAACACCGCGATCGAAAAGCTGGCCGACCGGCTGACGATGGATCACGACAAGCAGATCGGGCGGGTCAAGGACATGGGCTCGGCGGCCGTCGGCGTCGCGCTGCTGATGGCAGGCGCGTTCTGGATCATCGCCATCATCGAGCGACTGGGATTTATCTGATCGGAGCGCGGCGGCCATGACCGAACGTCTCAAAGCATTCGCGGTCACGCTCGCCCAGCTCAATCCGACCCTGGGCGACATCGAGGGCAACGCCGTCAAGGCGCGCAGTGCGCGCGCGAGAGCCATCGCCGACGGCGCCGATCTCGTGCTGTTTCCGGAATTGTTCATCGCCGGCTATCCGCCGGAAGACCTCGTGCAGAAGCCGGCCTTCCAGGCGGCCTGCCGCGCTGCGATCGAGGCACTGGCCCGCGAGACCGCCGACGGCGGGCCGGCCATGCTGGTCGGCACGCCCTGGGTCGAGGACGGCAAGCTCTACAATGCGTGCGCGCTGCTCGACGGCGGCCGCATCGCTGGCTTGCGTTTCAAATGCAATCTGCCGAATTACGGCGTGTTCGACGAGAAGCGGCTGTTTTCGCGCGGCCCTGCGGCGGGCCCTGTGACCGTGCGCGGCGTGCGCATCGGCGTTCCCATCTGCGAGGACATCTGGCTGGAAGAGTCCCAGGATTACGAGAACGTGGTCGAGACGCTGGCCGAGACCGGCGCCGAGATCATCCTGGTGCCGAACGGCTCGCCTTACGCCCGCGACAAGAACGACGTGCGCCTGTCGGTCGCGGTCGCCCGCGTCACCGAGAGCGGCCTGCCGCTGGTCTATCTCAACCAGATCGGCGGCCAGGATGAGCTGGTGTTCGACGGCGCCTCCTTCGCGCTCAACGGCGATCTTTCGCTTGCGGCGCAATTGCCGGCGTTCGAGGAGAGCATCGTCACGCTGCGCTTTGTGAGAAATGGCGACGACTGGCGCTGCACGGGCCCGGTCGCCGAGCAACCCGAGGGCGACAAGGCCGATTACGCCGCCTGCGTGCTGGGCCTGCGCGACTACGTCACCAAGAACGGCTTTCCCGGCGTGCTGCTCGGCATTTCCGGCGGTATCGATTCGGCCCTCTGCGCGGCGATCGCGGTCGATGCGCTCGGCGCCGATCAGGTGCATGGCGTGATGCTGCCGTACCGCTACACTGCAGCACACTCGATCGCCGATGCGGGCGAGCTCGCCGGCCATCTCGGCATCCGCTATGAGGTGCTGCCGATCGCGGAGGCCGTGACCGGCTTCGAGACCATCCTCTCGGGCCTCTTCAAGAATCTGCCGCCCGATATCACCGAGGAAAACCTCCAGGCCCGCAGCCGCGGTACGCTTCTGATGGCGATCTCCAACAAGACCGGGTTGATGGTGGTGACGACAGGCAACAAGTCGGAAATGTCGGTCGGCTACGCCACGCTCTATGGCGACATGAACGGCGGCTTCAACCCGATCAAGGATATCTACAAGACCCAGGTGTTTCGGCTGGCAAGCCTGCGCAACGGCTGGAAGCCCGATGGCGCGCTCGGGCCGGCGGGCGAGGTGATCCCGCCCGACATCATCACGCGGCCGCCGAGCGCGGAGCTGCGCGAGAACCAGACCGACCAGGATTCGCTGCCGCCCTATGAGGTGCTCGATGCCATCCTGGAGCGTCTTGTCGAGCGCGAGCAGCCGCTGGATCAGATCATCGCCGCCGGTTTCGATCGCGAAACGGTCACCCGGATCGATCATCTGCTCAACGTCGCCGAATATAAGCGCCGCCAGGCCGCGCCCGGCGTGAAGGTGACGCCCAGGAATTTCGGCCGCGATCGCCGCTATCCCATCACCAACCGCTTTCGCGACAAGGGGGAGGGGCTGCCCGCCGTCGACGAAACGTTGGTCTCGCGCGGCAGCAAGGCGTCGATCGACGCGTTCGAGGGGTGAGGGTAGAGACTGGCCTGCCGGTGCTACGACGGGGTTGCGAAAAACAGCACCCGCAGGAAGTGCGTGTATTCGGATTCGAGCACCATGATCGACACAAAGACCAACACCGCGATCGGCGGCAGTAGGATGGCATAGGCCAAGGCCAGTCGCTCCCAGGCCATGTGCATGAAGACGGCGACGATCAGGCCGGCCTTCAACATCATGAACAGCAGGATCAGCGACCACCTCAGATAGCCATGCAGGCCAAAATAGTCGACGAGGTAGGAGCACGTGCTGAGGACAAACAACCAGCCCCAGACCACGAGGTAGAGCTTGATCGGGTGCTGTTGACCCTTGGCGTGAACGGCTCCCGTTGCGACTGCGCCATGCGCCGGAGCGTGGAGCTGTCCTTCCATGTGTACCGCCGCGTTTGTCATGCGCCGACCTCACCAAAGATAGAAGAATGCAAAGATGAATACCCACACGAGATCGACGAAGTGCCAGTACAGGCCCGTGATCTCGACGATCTCGTAATACCCCTTGCGGCTCGTGAAGAAGCCACGCCTCTCGACGTCGAAGTCGCCGCGCAAGACCTTCCGCGCAATGGCGATCAGGAAGATCACGCCGATCGTCACGTGGGTGCCGTGGAAGCCCGTGATCATGAAGAAGCTCGCGCCGAACTGCGGTGCGCCCCACGGATTGCCCCAGGGCCGGACGCCCTCCATGATCAGCTTGGTCCATTCGAAGGCCTGCATGCCGACGAAGGTTGCGCCGAACGCCGCCGTGGCCAACATCAAGGCTGCGGTTCTCACGCGATCGCGGCGGTAGCCGAAATTGACGGCCATCGCCATCGTCCCGCTGCTGCTGATCAGCACGAAGGTCATGATGGCGATCAGGATCAGGGGGATGTGGTTGCCGCCGATATTGAGGGCGAAGACTTCGCTGGGATTGGGCCACGGCACGGTCGTCGACATGCGCGCCGTCATGTAGGAAAGCAGGAAGCAACTGAAGATGAAGGTGTCGCTGAGGAGGAAGATCCACATCATGGCCTTGCCCCAGGACACGTTCTTGAAGGCGCGCTGATCAGACGCCCAGTCGGCGGCGATGCCGCGCCAGCCCTCAAGCCGCGCAGTCGAATGGCCCGGATTTGTCAGCACGGTCTCTGCCATCTGGTCTCGCCTCCCTAGCTCAGCAATCGGCGACAGATGTTGACGAAATCGTCGGTCCAGCCCGTGAGAAGCCCGAGCAGCACAAGCCAGACCAGCAGCAGGAAATGCCAATAGATGGCGCACAGCTCCACGCTCAAGCGCATGTCGGCGATCCCGGCGCCGCGCCACATCTTGGTCGAGGTTCGGCCCAAAGCCACCAGACCGCCGGTCAGATGCAGCCCGTGCACTGCGGTCAACAGGTAGAAGAAGGAGTTCGCCGGATTGGACGCCACGAAATATCCGGCCGCGCCGAGCTGTTGCCAGGCCAGAAGCTGTCCGCCGAGGAAGATCACGGCAGCTGCGCCGCCCGCGAGCAGGCCGATCATGACGCCTTCAGCGTCGTCTCGGTGCGCGGCCACGTAGGACCATTGCAGCGCGACGCTGCTCAGGATCAGGACGCCCGTGTTGAACCACAGCAGCCGCGGCACGGGCAGCGTCCGCCAGTCCGCCACGTCCATGCGCATCGAGTAGGCGCTGATGAAGAGGACGAACAATGCGCTCGCGACGGCGAGAAACACCCCAAGTCCGACCTTTGCTGCCGGCCAGGTCATGGCATCGCCGCCGGGGAAGTCACCAGCCGGGCCTTCCTCCAGCCAGGGCTTGGCCGTCAGCCGCTGCTGCGACAGCCACCACCCGGCGATCACCGCAAGCACAGCCAGGAAAAGGATGATGGCGCTCACGAAGCAGCTCCCTGAATGAGCTGCGTCGCGTGCGGCGGCTGGTTCTGCGGAATGAAGTCCTCCGCGGCGCCAGGCACACTGTAATCATAGGCCCAGCGGTACACGACCGGGAGCTCCTTGCCCCAGTTGCCGTGCCCCGGAGGCGTCTCCGGCGTCTGCCATTCCAGCGTCGTCGCCCGCCACGGATTGCCGCCTGAGGCCTCACCTTTGAACAGGCTCCAGGCAAGATTGAACAGGAACACCATCTGGCTGAAGCCGACGGTCAAGGCCACCACGGAGATGAAGGCGTTCAGTGAATGGGCCGAGGACGGGATGAACGACGTATCTCCAAGTTCGAAATACCGGCGCGGAACCCCGAGCAGTCCAAGATAGTGCATGGGGAAGAAGATCAGGTAGGCGCCGAGGAAAGTGACCCAGAAGTGAAACTTGCCGAGTGCGTCATTGTACATTCGCCCCGTGACCTTGGGGTACCAGTGATAGATCGCGCCGAGCACGACCATGATCGGCGCCACGCCCATCACCATGTGGAAATGCGCGACCACGAACATGGTATCCGAGAGGGGCACGTCGACGACGACGTTGCCGAGGAAGAGGCCGGTGAGCCCGCCGTTCACGAAGGTGATGATGAAGCCGAGGGCGAACAGCATCGGCACCCTGAGATGAATGTCGCCGCGCCACAGGGTCAGCACCCAGTTGTAGACCTTGATCGCAGTGGGGATGGCGATGATGAGCGTCGTGGTGGCGAAGAAGTACCCGAATTGCGGGAACATGCCGCTCACATACATGTGGTGCGCCCATACGATGAAGCTGAGCGCGCCGATGGCCACGATCGCCCAGACCATCATGCGGTAACCGAAGATGTTCTTGCGTGCATGCGTGCTGATCAGATCGGAAACGATGCCGAAGGCGGGCAGGGCAACGATGTAGACCTCGGGGTGGCCGAAGAACCAGAACAGGTGCTGGAAGAGCAGCGGGCTGCCCCCGCCATATTTCGATAGCTGGCCCATCTCGACGAGGGAGGGCATGAAGAAACTGGTTCCCAGCAGGCGGTCGAGCAGCAGCATGACCGAGGCAACGAAAAGTGCAGGGAATGCCAGCAACGCCATCACGGTTGCCGTGAAAATGCCCCACACCGTCAGGGGCAGGCGCATCAACGTCATGCCGCGGGTGCGTGCCTGGAGCACCGTCACCACGTAATTCAGCCCGCCCATGGTGAAGCCGATGATGAACAGGATCAGGGACGACATCATGAGAATGATGCCCCAATCCTGCCCGGGCGTTCCGGAGAGGATTGCTTGCGGCGGGTACAGCGTCCAGCCGGCGCCGGTCGGGCCGCCGGGCACGAAGAATGTCGAGGCCAGCACGAGGACTGCGAGCAGGTAGACCCAATAGCTCAGCATGTTCACATAGGGGAAAACCATGTCCCGGGCGCCGACCATCAGCGGGATCAGGTAGTTGCCGAAGCCGCCCAGGAACAATGCGGTGAGCAGGTAGATCACCATGATCATGCCGTGCATAGTGATGAACTGAAGGTACTGGTTGGCATCGATGAAGGAGAAGGTGCCGGGGAATCCCAGCTGCAGTCGCATCAGCCACGAGAGCACCAGGGCCACCAGCCCGATGGCCGAGGCCGTCAGCGAGTACTGAATGGCGATCACCTTGGCGTCCTGCGAGAAGACATACCGTGTCCACCAGCTCCTCGGATGATAGAGCTCGACATCAGGTACTTCGGCAGGCGGAGTGCCTGCGATCCCTTCATATGGAATATCGACCATAGAAAACCTCCTCGGTCGTTTCCATCGGGGGCGACGAGTTGGTCTCACGCACCCGATCCATCTTCGCGGCGGCGCCTTGCTACTTGCCGCCGGATTGATATGTCGCCTTCACGACGGTGCTTGCCGGCGGCAATCCTGCAAACGTTTTCTGTTGCTCCAGCCAGGCGTGATATTCACGCTCTTCGTCGACGATGACCTTGGCCCGCATCTGATAGTGAGCCGCGCCACAAAGCTCCGCACAGAGAACGTCGAACGTTCCGGTTCGGATCGGCGTGATCCAGAAATAAGTCACCATGCCCGGAACCATGTCCATCTTGGCCCGGAATTCGGGCACGTAGAAATCGTGCAGGACATCAACCGAGCGGAGCAGAACCTTGACCGGCTTTCCCAGTTGAAGGTGAAGGTCGCCGTTCTCGATCACGACGTCGTCCTGCGCATGCGGATCATCGCGATTGAGCCCCATCGGATTTTCGGACGCGATGTTGCGGACATCGGATGTGCCCAACCGCCCATCCTTGCCCGGAAGGCGGAAGCTCCATTGCCATTGCTGGCCCATCACCTCGACCTCGGTGGCATCCGCAGGCACCGTCACGAACTGGTGCCAGACCACGAGGCCAGGGGCGAGCATCGCCGCGACGCCGATTCCGGTTCCCACGCTCAGCCACCATTCGAGCTTTTTGTTTTCAGGATTGTAGTCAGCCCGTCTTCCCTCCTTGTGGTGAAAGCGGAAGACGCAATAGGCCATGAAGGCGATGACCGCGACGAAAACGAAGCCCGTGATCCAGAACGTGATGTTGATGGTGTGATCGATATAGGCCCAGTTCGTGGCGATCGGCGTCCACCACCATGGGCTGTAGAGGTGAAACAGCACCGAGCCGATCGCGACCAGAAGCAGTATCAGTGCGACAGCCATCCTGATCCATCCTTGCCATCGAAGGCTACGGATACGAATCCAGGGCGGAGCTCATGTCTGTCGCGATGGCTGGCCTTTTTCGGTTGGCACTTATGCCATCGCCGGCCTCTTGCCTCGCCCATTCCACTGGCCGCGAAATCAAGAGAATATTCGCGACCATCAACTCTAAGGGCGTCTGCGTCTAAAATGATACCAGCCCAACCCGGCGTCAATAGCGCAATGTAGGTGCCCCGACGTGGTTGATCGCCGTGCTGGCAAAGCCGACAGAGCATCAGGCGCGCAGGTTGGGTCTGGGTGATGCAACGCACAAATCCGTGCTGGTGCACAATTCACCCAACCGTGAGTGCAGCCTTGCGCCGCAAGCGCTAAAGTTTGCGAGGCAGGTCGCGACGGGTTCCGTCCGGCCAGGCTCGTTCGTTGAACCTGGGTTGCCGTACTCGACCCATCGCGTTTCCTGCTCATCAGGCGGACACGCGTGGCTGGAAAGCGCGTGTTATCGAAACCGCGATTTTCAGCACGGGAGGGTCCGTTCATGGCCACTCTGTACTCCCACGACATCATCAGGCGGCACGTATTCGGCGAAGCGGCCTCTTATCCCGTTCGCAAGATCAGCCTGTCCGATCTGACCGAGGCCCTGCGCCTGGGTTGGGAGGATTTCCAGGCGATGCCGAGTCACGCGATCGTCGTGTGCGTGATTTATCCCGTTCTCGGTCTCGTCCTGTTCAGGATGGTTCTCGGCTATTCGGTGCTGCCGCTACTATTTCCACTGGCCGCCGGCTTTGCCCTGATTGGCCCGTTTGCCGCGATCGGTCTCTACGAACTCAGCCGGCGTCGTGAGCGCGGCGAGGAGGTCGATGCATGGGATGCGGTCAAGGTGCTGCGCGCACCGTCGTTGGGCGCCATGGTCGAACTCGGCGTGCTCCTGCTGGTCCTGTTCGGGGCCTGGATCGGTGTCGCGAACGCAATCTATGTCTCAATCTTCGGTCATGCGGCGGCCGCAAGCATTCCCGACTTCGCAACGCGCGTGCTGACGACACCGGAAGGCTGGTCGCTCATCATCGTCGGTTGCGGTGTCGGCTTCCTGTTTGCGGTTGTGGCCTTGTGTGTCAGCGTCGTGTCGTTTCCGTTGATGCTCGACCGGCATGCGACTGCGATCGACGCGATCCGCACCTCGCTCCGAGCAGTAGCGGCGAACCCGGTTGCGATGGCCGGATGGGGCGTCATCGTCGCGGTGCTGCTCGTGATCGGCTCGTTACCGCTCTTCGTCGGTCTCGCTGTCGTTCTGCCGGTGCTTGGCCATGCCACCTGGCACCTCTATCGGCGGGTGGTCGAGCCAAATCCGAATCCACCGGACGCGCCGCCGCCGCCCAGGAAGGGAAGGCGCTACGCGGCGGACTTTCCGGCCAATCTCTTCCCGTGGAGCCGCGAGGGTGAGTGAGACGGGCGATCGCGCCCCATTGATTGTTGGCATCATCCGCGAAAGCGGATGATCCAATACTCCGCGGCGCTGCCGGTGCGCGCCAACTGTCGACACGGAGTACTGGATGCCCCGCTTGCCGCCTACGCTGAAGCTTCGGCGAGCCAAGACCTCAAACCCCGGCGAAGCCTTGGCGTAGCCGGGTCGCGGGGCATGACAGTTGAGCAAAAGATGATTTACTTTTGCTGCTGCGGCAGGAAGGTCGGCCCGACCGACCGGATCGGCTTGTTCTCGGAGCTCGCAGGGGGGGCGGTATCTGCCGGCGGCGTCGCGGCTGGTGAATTCGCCGTGGTCGGCGCGGGAGCTGCGCCCTTCTTGGCATTCGCAGGCGCACCCTTGTTGAGCCGCTGCTGCTGCATCTTCTTGGCGCTCTCCTCGGTGACGATGATGTCGCCCTGCTGCTCGGCTGCCGCCTTGTCGTCGGCCGATTTCAATGCGTCCGCCCAGGTCTGTCCTGCGGCCTTGCAGGAGCAGGAAGGGTTGAACTCGCTGCGGAATTTGAAAGCGGTCGGCAGCGCCGTGTAGGGTTGGCCACTGACGGAGACCGCGGAGTTCATGTCTTCGCCGGGATTGCGATGGGTGTAGAGCACGGCTTCCGCGGCCGGGCAGAGTGCCTTGCAGGTCTTCTCGTCGTCGGGGAAGCGCGCCGGCACCGTCGCAAACGAGACCGGGAAATAGGCGCCGTCGCAGGTGCGCACGCACACGGTGCGATAGGTGCCGGATTGCGGGCCGAGATCGGAGGGCGGCACGCCTTGCGGATTGCCCGCGTTGTTGCCGCCGAACAGATTGCTGAGGAAGTTGCCGCCGCCTTGCGACTGCACGGCGTTGGCATATTGCGGGCCGCAATTGTTCTGCGCCAGCGCAACCAGCACCGAGCGGCGCTGACTGTCGCGTTCCGCGCTGAAGCCGCCACCGCCGCGCAAACGCTCGAGATTGCCGGTGATCTGGTCCAGATTGGCGCGCATCTGCTGGATCTGGGTGTTGACCGGTCCGCATTGGGCCGACTGGCCGTTGAACAGCGAGAAGAAGCCGGAGGAATCGCAGCCCATGCGCTTGGCCTGCATGGTGACGCGGTCCAGCTCGGCCTGCTGCTTGGCCTGGGAATCCTGGTAACGGCGGATCTGGTCTTCGCGCGCGGGGTCACCACCGCCGCCGCGGTCCAGCGCCGCGAGCTGGCCTTCCAACCGCACGCACATCGGATTGGGCCCAAGTCCGTTCTGGCCGGGCTGAGGCGGCGGTCCGGGCGGACCGGCCTGCGCGAGGGCGCCGGTGACGAGCACGGCCGTGCTCATGAGCACGGTGCAGGCAAGAAGCAAGCGAGCACGAGAGAGGGACAAGAATTCAGGCATATCCGCCATTCTAGCGAGGTCATGGCCCAATGTGACTTGGACTGAAGCGACTTGGACTGAGGCGACTTGGACGCCGAAGCGATTTGGGCGCCGAAGCGCGCCCTCCCAATAGCCGCTTCCTGCGGCATCGTCACGTCGTTTTGGGGGCCAATGGACCGGGCCTAAGCTGCGCCAGCTCCGAGCGAATTCAGCGCTGGCAAGTGATTGCGACATATTCGTCGCAATGGCCATGGGAGCAGTTTGCGCCGGATTTGGGGACAGAGCCGGTAATTTCGTCGGGATCGACCCGGCGATAGCTTGATGCCTGGGCAAAATCTCGTGACTGGCAGTAGGTGCGGGCGACGGAGGCGCCGCATTTCTCGCCCTTGGCCAGGCACTGATCGACGCCGTAGCCGTCAGCCTGGTTGGCGATGATGAAGACGCGGGTCTCGGCGCGGGCACCGGATGCCGCGAGGATCGAGGCGCTGAAAATGAGCGCGAGCAAGGATCGCATGAAAATACCGGGAGGCAAAAAAGGGAACAATCTGGTTCCAGAATGGGCTCAAATAGTTAAGGATCACGAACCACCCCGGCGGGCTGCGCGCTTTGCGGACATAAAACGGCATTTCCGCGGCTCCCTTGACGCGGGGCCGCCTCATAGCCCATATGTGGCCGCATGAACGGTCTCCTCGCCATTTGCGCCATTTGCCGCGAGATTATGAGCTAGCGATTCGCTGGCTGGAGCCGTCTTTTCTCAAAAACATTGAGAGCCTTGGACGCCCGGCCAACAGCCGACGGGTATCCATATGGAATTGCGCCTTTACGATACGCTGACGAAGGAAAAACGCATCTTCGCGCCGCTCGATGCGAAAGACGTCCGCATGTATGTCTGCGGGCCGACCGTCTATGACTTCGCCCATATCGGCAATGCACGGCCGGTGATCGTGTTCGACGTGCTGTTTCGGCTGCTGCGCCATCTCTATGGCGAGGCGCACGTCAAATATGTCCGTAACATCACCGACGTCGACGACAAGATCAACGACCGCGCCGCGCGCGATTTCCCGGGCCTGCCGCTGAACGAGGCCATTCGCAAGGTCACCGAGCAGACCGGCAAGCAGTTTCACGCCGACGTCGATGCGCTTCGAGCGCTTCGGCCGAGCGTCGAGCCGCGCGCGACCGAGCATATCGGCGAGATGCGCGAGATCATCGAGCGGCTGATCAAGGGCGGCTTTGCCTATGCCGCCGAGGACCATGTTCTGTTCTCGCCGCAGGCGATGAACGCAGCAAATTCCTCGCTGCCCCGCTACGGTGCGCTGTCGAAGCGATCGCTCGACGAGATGATCGCCGGCGCCCGCGTCGATGTCGCGCCCTACAAGCGCGATGCCACCGATTTCGTGCTGTGGAAGCCGTCCAAGCCGGGCGAGCCGTCATGGCCGTCACCGGCCGGCATCAAGGCCGAGGGGCGTCCCGGCTGGCACATCGAGTGCTCGGCCATGGCCTGGAAGCATCTCGGCGAGCATTTCGACATCCATGGCGGTGGCATCGATCTCGTCTTTCCGCATCACGAGAACGAGGTCGCACAGACCTGCTGCGCCTTCCACCGAGAGCGCATGGCGAATTATTGGATGCACAACGGCTTCCTGCAGGTCGAAAGCGAGAAGATGTCGAAGAGCCTCGGCAACTTCATCACGATCCATGAGCTGCTCGCGGACTGGCCCGGCGAGGTACTGCGCTTGAACATGCTCAAGACGCACTACCGCTCGCCGATCGACTGGACCATGAAGTCGCTGGAGGAGAGCGCCAAGACGCTCGACGACTGGTATCGCGTTGCCGCCGACGTCGCGCCCGGCGAGCCGGCTGCGTCCGTGGTCGAGCCGCTGCTCGACGATCTCAACACGCCGCTGGCGATCGCGGCGTTGCATGGCCTGCGTGGAGGTGACGTGGGTGCTCTGGCGGGCTCGTTGCGCCTGCTCGGCTTCTTGTCCGAGAGCGCAGCGCAGTGGGAAGGACGCAAGCAGCAGGCGAGCGGCGTCGATGCCGGGGAAGTCGAGCGCCTGATCGCGGAGCGGACGGCGGCCCGTAGCCGCAAGGACTTTAGGGAATCCGATCGCATTCGCGATCTGCTCGCTGCAATGGGCGTCGCGATCAAGGACTCCAAGGAAGGAACGACGTGGGAGGTCGCGCGATGAAACGGCCCGACACGCCTTTCCCGCGGCACTGGCTCTATTACATCGCGCTGAAGATCGCGCTGCTCGCGGGTGCCGTGGCGCTGGTTCTCAAGCTCTATGGGATGTGGTGAGGACGATGGGACAGACTTTGCCAAAGCCCGGCTTGCGGCCGTTCCTGCCGGCGGACGTGCCAATTCTTGCTGCGATCTTCACCGCCAGCATCGAGGAGCTGACTGGCGACGACTATAGCGAGGCGCAGCAGCAGGCCTGGATGGAGGTGGCGGACAGCGAAGAGTTCGGCAAGCACCTCGCGTCAGACCTGACGCTGATCGCGACGCTCGATGGCTCGCCGGTTGGCTTTGCCTCGCTGCGCGGCAATGACCACATCCGCATGCTCTATGTGCATCCGGCCGTCAGCGGGCAGGGCATCGCCACCATGCTGGTCGATGCGCTGGAAAAGCTTGCCGGCGGCCGCGGCGCGCAGAGCCTCAACGTCGATGCCAGCGACACCGCGCAGGGCTTTTTCGCCAAGCGCGGCTACACTGCCCAGCAGCGCAATAGCGTCACCATCAATGACGAATGGCTTGCCAACACCACCATGAAGAAGACGCTCGGAGCGGGGCAATGAGCAAAGAGCGCCTTTATCTGTTCGACACCACGCTGCGCGATGGCGCGCAGACCAACGGCGTCGATTTCACGCTCACCGACAAGCAGGTTATCGCCGCGATGCTCGATGACCTCGGCATCGATTATGTCGAAGGCGGCTATCCCGGCGCCAATCCGCTTGACACCGAGTTCTTCGGCAGCAAGCCCAAGCTCGCCCATGCGCGCTTCACGGCGTTCGGCATGACGCGACGGGCCGGGCGCTCGGTCTCGAACGATCCGGGTGTGGCCGGGCTTTTGGCAGCGAAGGCCGACGCGATCTGCTTCGTCGCGAAGGCATCCGCCTATCAGGTGCGCGTCGCGCTCGAGACGACGAAGGAGGAAAACCTCGCCTCGATCCGCGACAGCGTCGCGGCCGCGAAGGCCGCCGGTCGCGAGGTCATGCTCGACTGCGAGCATTTCTTCGACGGCTACAAGGAAGATGCGAGCTTCGCGCTCGCCTGCGCCAAGGCCGCCTTCGAGGCCGGCGCGCGCTGGGTGGTGCTGTGCGACACCAATGGCGGCACCATGCCGCACGAGGTCGAGGCCATCGTCACCGAAGTTACTAAGCACGTCCCCGGCGACCACGTCGGCATCCACGCCCATAACGACACCGAGCAGGCGGTGGCCAATTCACTCGCCGCGGTGCGTGCCGGCGCGCGGCAGATCCAGGGCACGCTGAACGGCCTTGGCGAGCGCTGCGGCAACGCCAATCTCTGCTCGCTGATCCCCACGCTGAAGCTGAAGCCGGAGTTTTCGGACGCCTTCGAGATCGGCGTCACGGCCGAGAAGCTGGCAACTCTGGTCAAGGTCTCGCGCACGCTCGACGACATGCTCAACCGGGTGCCGAACCGGCATGCTCCTTACGTCGGCGAGAGCGCCTTCGTCACCAAGACCGGCATCCATGCGTCCGCGGTGCTGAAGGACCCGCAGACATACGAGCACGTACTGCCGGAGACGGTCGGCAATCACCGCAAGGTCCTGGTCTCGGACCAGGCCGGACGATCCAACGTCATCGCCGAGCTCGACCGTGCCGGCATTCCCTACGAGAAGAGCGATCCGAAGCTGACGCGCCTCGTCGAGGAATTGAAGGAGCGCGAGGCGGCCGGCTACGCCTATGAATCCGCCAACGCCTCGTTCGAGCTGCTGGCGCGCCGCACGCTCGGCAAGGTGCCGCATTATTTCGAGGTCGAGCAGTTCGACGTCAATGTCGAGCAGCGCTACAATTCGCACGGCGAACGTGTCACCGTCGCTTTGGCCGTGGTGAAGGTCGACGTCGCCGGCGAGCACCTGATCTCGGCTGCCGAAGGCAACGGTCCCGTCAACGCGCTCGACGTTGCCCTGCGCAAGGACCTCGGCAAGTACCAGAAATACATCGAGGGGCTGAAGCTGATCGACTACCGCGTGCGTATCCTCAACGGCGGCACCGGCGCGGTCACGCGCGTCCTGATCGAGAGCGAGGACGAGAACGGCGACAGCTGGACCACGGTCGGCGTCTCCCCCAACATCATCGACGCCTCGTTCCAGGCGCTGATGGATTCGGTGATCTACAAGCTCGTGAAGTCGGGCGCGCCGGCGTAGTCCCTCGATGACTGTCATACCCCGCGAAGGCGGGGTATCCAGTACGCCGCGGCTTCTCGGTAGCTCTCGCGCGGCTCGGAGTACTGGATCGCCCGGTCAAGCCGGGCGATGACAGTGGGTGAGGAAAGGGCAGGGCATGATCGACCACATCTCCGTCGGCGTCAGCGATCTCGAGCGCGCCGCGAAATTCTACGAGGCAACGCTCGCCGCCCTCGGCCTTTCGCGCCTCGTCACGCGGCCGCGCACGGTCGGTTTCGGCAAGGCCTATCCGGAATTCTGGATCAATCTACGCGAGACCATGCCGCCCGTAGCCCCCGAAAGCGGCGTCCATATCTGCCTGCGGGCGAAGACGACAAGCGAGGTCGATGCGTTTCACGCCGCAGCGCTGTCCGCCGGCGGCGTCTCGGACGGTGCGCCCGGCATCCGTCCGCATGACCGCGTACGCTACTACGCGGCCTTCGTCACCGACCCCGATGGTAACCGGATCGAGGCGGTGACGTTTCCGAGCGAGTAGGACGTCAGAGCTTGCGGGCGACTTCCGGGGCGAGCTTCTTCTCGGCCTCGTCGATCTGGGCCGCGGCCGCCTTCAGCTTCGGCAAGATGTCCTCGACCCGATCGGCCTTGAGGATGTCGACCGAAAGGCCGGCGCGGATGAACTCCGTCTGGCGCATGTGCGACAGCAGCGAGAACAGCGGCTCCCAGAAATTGTCGATGTTGGCCAGCAGGACCGGCTTGGCGTGACGGCCGAGCTGTTTCCAGGTCAATTGCTCGACCAGCTCTTCCAGCGTGCCGACGCCGCCGGGCAACGCCACGAAGGCGTCGGAGCGTTCGAACATCAAGCGCTTGCGCTCGTGCATGTCGGGGGTGACGATCATCTCCTGCACGCGTGTCAGCGCGTTCTCGCGCATCCGCAGGAATTCCGGGATGATGCCGGTGACGGTGCCGCCGTGATCGAGCACGGAGGTCGCGACCGAGCCCATCAGGCCGAGCGAGCCGCCGCCATAGACGAGCCGAACGTTGTTCTCGGCGAGCGCCTTGCCGAACGCCTTGGCGCCTTCGGTGAAGCGGGGATTGGTTCCGGGGCCGGAGCCGCAATAGACACAGACGGTTTTAATAGTGCTCATTGGTGCCATGATGCATTGCAGCGAAGAGGCGTCAAGCCCAATCGGTGATTCGGATCACCCGGAAATCTACCGGTAAATGGCGGCAAACAATCGAAGATTCGCCATCTGGCGGGGTGCGCTGGCATCGGGAAGGCTCTATATGACGTGCGAAAATCGTTAATCGCAGCGACGCCCGCATCCGGCGGGCTTTCAGGCTTTTTGATGGACCAACCTCAATCGTTCGACGGCGCCGACGTTCCCGATCCTCCTCCCGGCGGCGCACCGGAGCGGGCGACGCTGATGGGCACGCTGGCGCATCTGTGGCCCTATATCTGGCCGGGCGACCGCTTCGACCTGAAGATGCGCGTGATGTGGTCGCTTGTGCTGCTGCTCGCTGCCAAGCTGATCACGCTGACGGTGCCGTTTAGCTTCAAATGGGCGACGGACGCGCTGACCGGCGCCAACACGGCGCCGGTGCAGGCGGACAATTGGCACCTCTGGGTGATCGCCTCGCCGCTGTTGCTGACCGTGAGCTACGGCGTGATGCGCATCTTGATGGCGCTGCTGACGCAATGGCGCGACGGCATTTTCGCGCGCGTCGCCATGCATGCGGTGCGCAAGCTCGCCACCATCACCTTCGTCCACATGCACGAGCTCTCATTGCGCTTCCACCTCGAGCGCAAGACCGGCGGTCTGACGCGCGTGCTCGAGCGCGGGCGCGAGGGCATCGAGGTCATCGTGCGCATGGTGATCCTGCAGCTGATCCCGACCATCGTCGAGGTCTCGCTGCTGATGGCCGTGCTGCTCTGGCAGTTCGACTGGCGTTACGTGGTCGCCACCCTGATCACGGTCACGCTCTACATGTACTACACCTACATCGCGACCGAGTGGCGGATCGGCATCCGCCGCCGGATGAACGATTCCGACACCGAGGCGAACACCAAGGCGATCGACTCGCTGCTCAACTACGAAACCGTGAAGTATTTCGGCGCCGAGGCCCGCGAGGCGCAGCGCTACGACAAGTCGGTCGCGCGCTACGAGGAGGCGAGCGTCCACACCTACACCTCGCTCGCGGTGCTCAACACCGGCCAGGCCGTGATCTTCACGCTGGGGCTGACCGCGACCATGCTGATGTGCGCGATCGGCGTGCGCAATGGCACCAACACGGTCGGCGATTTCGTGCTGGTCAACGCCATGATGATCCAGCTCTACCAGCCGCTCAACTTCATGGGCATGGTCTATCGCGAGATCAAGCAGGCGATCATCGACATCGAGAAGATGTTCGGCGTGATCGGCCGCGAGGCCGAGATCAAGGACGCGCCCGATGCAACGCCTCTGGTCATCTCCGCCGGCACCGTGCGTTTCGAGGATGTGCGCTTTGCCTATGAGCCGACCCGCCCGATCCTCAAGGGCATCAGCTTCGAGGTCCCGGCCGGCAAGACCGTTGCCATCGTCGGACCGTCGGGCGCAGGCAAGTCGACCATCTCGCGGCTTCTGTTTCGCCTCTATGATGTCTCCGGCGGCAGGATCCTGATCGACGGCCAGGACATCCGCGCGGTGACGCAGGATTCGCTTCGGGCCTCGATCGGCATGGTGCCTCAGGACACCGTGCTGTTCAACGACACCATCCGCTACAACATCCGCTACGGTCGCTGGGACGCCGATGACGCTGAAGTCGAAGAGGCGGCGCAGCTGGCCCAGATCGACCATTTCATCCGCATGGCGCCGATGGGCTACGAGACCCAGGTCGGCGAGCGCGGGCTCAAACTGTCCGGCGGCGAGAAGCAGCGCGTCGCGATCGCGCGCACCGTCCTGAAGGCGCCGCCGATCCTGGTGCTGGACGAGGCGACCTCGGCGCTCGATACCCATACCGAGCACGAGATCCAGGGCGCGCTCGACCGCGTGGCGAAGAACCGCACCTCGCTGGTGATCGCGCACCGGCTTTCGACCATCGTCGGGGCCGACGAGATCATCGTGCTGGATCAGGGCCGCATTGCCGAGCGGGGGACCCATGGCCAGTTGCTCGCGCATGGCGGTCTCTATGCCAGCATGTGGAACAGGCAGCGTGAGGCCGAGGCGGCACGCGAGAAGCTGGCCAAGATGGCCGATACCAGCGAGGCACCCAACCGGGAGCCGCCACCGGTCAACGACGCCCTGACGGCGCCCGCGGCGGCGGAGTGACCTTGTCTCCGGTCCCAACTCTGGCCTAAACAAGCCCGCGCGACGACCCGTGCCATTAACCCCCGAGCGGCAGATACCGATGTCCATTCTCGATTCGATCCAGCGTCAGATCCCGCCGATCCACAAGGAGGGCTATCCCTTCATCGGCGGCTTTGCGCTGGCAAGCCTCGTCCTGTTCTGGCTGTGGTCGCCTTTGGGGTGGATCGGCACGATCCTGACCGTGTGGTGCGCGCTGTTCTTCCGCGACCCGGTGCGCGTGACGCCGGTGCGCGAGGGGCTTGTGGTGTCGCCGGCCGACGGCCGCGTCTCGATGATCACCATGGCGCTGCCGCCGGCCGAGCTCGGGCTCGGCGACCGGCCGCTGCCGCGCATCTCGGTGTTCATGAGCGTGTTCAACTGCCACGTGAACCGCGCTCCCGTAGCGGGCAGGGTGGACCGCATCGCCTACCGGCCTGGCCTTTTCATCAATGCCGAGCTCGACAAGGCCAGCGAGGACAATGAGCGCAACTCGCTGGTCATCTCGACAGCGACGGCGCGGATCGGCGTGGTGCAGATCGCAGGGCTCGTCGCCAAGCGCATCGTCTGCTTCGTCAGGGAGGGCCAGGCGATCGGCGCCGGCGAGCGCTTCGGCCTGATTCGCTTCGGCTCCCGGCTCGATGTCTATCTGCCCGTGGGGAGCAAAGCGCTGGTCTCGGAAGGGCAGACCGCGATCGCCGGCGAGACGATTTTGGCCGACCTTTCCGGAGACGACCCCAGCCGCGCCTTCCGCGCCAATTAACCAATAAGTCGGTCTGTGGGGGCCTTCCGCCGCAATGGCGGAGGGGGACGCGGCTTGCTATATCTCGCCTTGAGGTGAGGACCCGCGATGACGCCCTATGACTTCAAATACCCCGATACGCGCCGCCGGCGGTTCCGCCCGATTCCGGTGCGGATGCTGGTGCCCAACGTCATCACGCTGCTGGCGATCTGCGCCGGCCTGACCTCAATCCGGCTGTCGATCGAGGGGCGGATGTCGCTCGCGGTCTATGCCATCGTGTTCGCGGCCGCGCTCGACGGCATCGACGGCCGCATCGCGCGCATGATCAAGGGCCAGTCAAAGTTCGGCGCCGAGCTCGACAGCCTCGCCGATTTCGTCAATTTCGGCGTCGCGCCGGGCCTGATGCTGTATTTCTGGCAGCTGCACGAGCTCGGCAATGCCGGCTGGATCGCAGCCATGGTGTTCGCGATTTCCGGCGGCCTGCGCCTGGCGCGCTTCAATGCCACCATGGACGACCCGAACAAGCCGGCCTTCGCTGCCAATTTCTTCACCGGCGTGCCGGCGCCGGCCGGCGCGATCACCGTGCTGCTGCCGATCTATGTCGCGTTCCTCGATCTCGGCCGCTGGCCCGCAGGGTTGACCGCCGCCTACACACTGCTGATCGCCTTCCTGATGGTGTCGCGCCTGCCGGTGTTCTCCGGCAAGACCAAGCGCATGCGCGTGCCGCCGGAGCTGGTGCTGCCGGCGTTCGTCGCGGTGATCGTCTTCATCGCGCTGCTGATCGCCTATCCCTGGCACGTACTATCGATTGGCACGGTGCTGTATCTTCTCGCTTTGCCGCTCGGCTACAAATCCTATCGCGACCAGGCCCGCGCGATGGACGCCACCGCGCCGTCGGGAGGCGAGGTCACCTCGCCGCCGTCGGCGCCGACGCTGGCGAATTTGTCGGAGCCGCCCAACGACGACGACGACCGGCCCGGACGACTGCACTGAGCGGCCACGCGCGGATATCTGCCATGAGGCCCCCCGAGTTGGGTTGAGACCTGATCTCGGCTATATCGCCTTGTGCCGGCGGCATCGCGCCAACAGCGACCGCCAATCTGGGAGAGAACGCCGTGACTGATAAAGCGACCGGGCCGCTGCCCGCTTCCGTCCTCGAAGCGCTGGGCCGCTACGACACGCCGACGATCTGCAATGCCATGGAGATCGTGGCGCCCGAGCGCCGACTGATCGGCTACACCACCAAGCAACTGGTCTGCCCGTTTCCCGACCTGCCGCCGATCGTCGGCTATGCCCGCACGGTCGCGATCCGCTCGGTGCTGAAATCCTCGCTTCCGGCCGAAGAGCAGTCCAGGCGCCGCATCGAATATTACGAATATGTCGGCACCGGCCATGGTCCGCGCATCTCGGTGATCCAGGACATCGACGGTCCCGACGTCGGCTACGGCGCGTTCTGGGGTGAGGTGCAGAGCAACGTGCACAAGGCGCTCGGCTGCCTCGGCGTCATCACCGACGGCTCGATCCGCGACATCCCGCAATGGGCGCCGGGCTTCCAGGCGCTGGCCGGCTCGATCGGCCCGTCGCATGCCTGGGTGCATGCGGAGAGCTTTGGCGGCGAGGTTCGCGTTGCCGGCATGACCGTGAAGTCCGACGACCTGATCCATGCCGACCAGCACGGTGCGATTGTGATCCCGCTCGACATCGCCGCGAAGCTGCCGGAGGCCGCCGAACTCTGCGGCCGCCGCGAGACGCCGATCCTGGAGATCGCCCGCAGTCCCGACTTCTCGCTCGAGAAGCTGAAGGCCGCGCTGAAGCGCTCGGCGGAGATTCACTGAGGGGGGATGGGCCGCCTAAGGCTGCGACACCGGCCGTGGGCCCCCCTGTTCCGTCAGAAACAGGGCGGCCTGATCCGGCTCGCCGAACACTGCAGCGGCGCACCCGATCAGGGTGAAGCCGCCTGCAAGGTCCCACAGCGTGATGTCCTCCGCATTGTCCGGAAGGTGGATCAAGCGCGCTGCGATCACCGCGAAGGCGGCCTCGGCAAAGAGCACGAGGCTGAAGGCCGGTAGAACGAGTTCCGGCTCGAGCAGGTGGAGCGCCAACACCGCAGGCAGCGCGGTGAGAAGACTGAACAGCGTCAACATTGCAAAACGGCTCCCGCGATGGAGCATGCTGCAGGGCTAGAATAGCAGTCATCCCTGGTTCCGCCCCCGTGGCGCAGGGCCGCAGCCGGAGGACGCACGATGAAGATGAATGGCAAGACGATCCTGGTAACCGGCTCGACCGACGGCGTCGGCCGCTACGTCGCGCGCCGGCTGGCCGAAGACGGTGCAAGGGTCCTGATCCATGGCCGCGATGCGGCGCGTGCGAAGGTGTTGAGCGACGAGATCGCGAAAGCCGGCGGTGCCGCGCCGACCTTCTATCAGGCCGATCTGTCGTCGATGTCGGGTACGCGTGCGCTCGCCGAAGCGGTCATCCGCGATCACCAGCGTCTCGACGTCTTCGTCAGCAACGCCGGCATCGGTTCGCAGAACGACGGCCCGCAGCGGCAAGTTAGCGCCGACGGTCACGAGCTGCGTTTTGCAGTGAACTATCTCTCGGGTTTCTTGCTCGTCCATCTATTGCTGCCGCTGCTGAGGTCCGCGGCGCCGTCGCGGATCGTCAACGTCGCCTCCCTCGGCCAGCATCCGATCGATTTCGATGACGTCATGATCACGCAGGGCTACAGCGGTTCGCGTGCCTATGCACAGAGCAAGCTCTCCCAGATCATGTTCACCATCGATCTCGCTGACGAACTGAAGGGCGCGGGCATCACCGTGAATGCGCTGCATCCGGCGACCTACATGAACACCACGATGGTGCGCGCCGGCGGCGTCACGCCGATCTCGACGGTGGAGCAGGGCGGCGCGGCGATCCTGCGCCTCGTCGAGGGTGACGATGTCGCAGGCAAGAGCGGGCTGTTCTTCAACGGCATGAACGAGGCGCGCGCCAATCCGCAGGCCTACGATGCAGCTGCCCGCAAGCGCCTGCGCGAACTGAGCCTGAAGCTGACGGGTCTGGCACGCTAGCGCGCCGCAATCATGGTTAGCAAAGCGTTGAAATTCGTGTCGGCCATCGGCAAAGCCGGCCTCATCCCGATGCGCTGCGCCGGTCTGGCGTGCCGGATCAACTTAACCTTTACGCGGCTTTAAGGGCGGCACTCTAGGGTTTCCGATGCGGTTCGGGGTTGGGCCGCGCCAGCGGCCAGGACGGCCGTTGTTGCGTACGCGTTGGAGTATCCCATGGATATCATGACGAGCGTCGGGCTCATTGCGGGCATCATCGTCATCACGATGATGATCTTCATGGGCGGCGACCTTCACATGTTCATCTCCGAACATGCCATGATCATCATCTTCGGCGGCTCGATCTCCGCCACCATGATCCGCTTTCCGCTCTCGGCACTCCTGCACGGCCTTCCGCTCGGCGCCAAGTTCGCCTTCACCATGAGCCGCCTGTCGGCGCACGACCTCGTCGACGAGCTCGCCCGCATCGCCGAGATCGCCCGCAAGCAGGGCCCGGTGGGTCTGGAAAAGGTCGAGACCGATGAGCCCTTCCTCGCCAAGGGCATCCGCTACGTCGCCGACGGCTACGACCTCGACTTCATCCGCGACAATCTCGAGCGCGACCGCGACAACTTCCTCATGCACCTTGACGAGGGCAGCAAGATCTATCGCGCCATCGGCGACTGCGCTCCGGCCTTCGGCATGATCGGCACCCTGATCGGCATGGTGCAGATGTTCGCCAACATGACCGACCCTTCCAAGCTCGGCCCGTTCATGGCGACCGCGCTGCTCGCCACGCTCTACGGCGCGCTGGTCGCGAACCTGTTCTGTCTGCCGATCGCCGACAAGCTGCACGGCAAGCTGCTGGACGAGGAGACCAACCGCACGCTGATCATCGACGGCATCCTGATGATCCGCGACTCCAAGAGCCCGACCCTGGTGCGCGAAATGCTGCTGGCCTACCTGCCGGAGAAGCATCGCCACGCCGAGGGCGAGCCGGTGCCGGCGTAAGCACGCCCGCCGGGATTTGAGACATGGCCAAGAAGAAACGCGGCGATGCCCATGGAGGCGGTCACGGCTGGTTCGTGACCTTCGCCGACCTCATGGGCCTGATGATGAGCTTCTTCGTGATGCTCGTGGCGTTCTCGACGCAGGACGCCAACAAGCTGAAGATCGTCGCGGGATCGATGCGGGACGCCTTCGGCGTGCAGAGCGAAGCGCGCTATGCCGGCATCGTCGAGTCAGACGGTTTGCCGACCCGCCCGCGGCTGAAGAACGTCGACCATATCCAGCCCGAGGATGCCTCCAACACGCCGACGCCGGACCAGGAGGATCGCGACCGCACGTCGGGCGCGAAGATCAAGGTCGACCGCAATTTCGCGCTCGCCGCAGCCTCGCTGCGCCAGGCGTTGCAGGACATGCCGGAGCTGACCGAGATGTCCAAGCACATCATGTTCGAGGAGACCAAGCAGGGTCTCAACCTGGAGATCGTCGACCAGGACGGCCGCTCGATGTTCGCCGACGGCTCCAAGGTGCCCTATGATCGCACCCGCCGCCTGGTCGAGAAGCTCGCGATCCCGCTCAAGGCCACGCCGCTGCGCGTCTCCATCGCCGGCCATACCGCGGCCGGCTTCGTGCCGACCCGCAGCGACTACGGCGCCTTCGATCTGTCGGCCGACCGTGCCAATGCCGTGCGCCAGATCCTCGAACGCGAGGGCCTGCCGCCGTCGCACATCTTCGCCGTCTCCGGCAAGGCGGACACCCAGCCGCTGTTTCCGGACGATCCTTCGCTCGCGGCCAACCGGCGGGTGACCATCACCCTGATGCGCGAAGATCCGCCGCTGCCGCCGAATCTGAAGCCCTAACCCCCTTGCGCTACCATCTTACCTGAGGCATGTCGTCGCGCTGGCGATGAGCGTGGCTGCGGCGTCACAGCATCCAGCTCGGCGCCTGCTATGGTGGTGCGCCGATTGACAGGCGCGCCGGAAGCGTCAAAAGGCGCCGGATCAATTCCAGGGAAGAAGCGTTTTCCACCTTCATGACGGCGAGCATCACACAGGCCGAGACCCAGGACGGGCCGGTCACTTCAGGCTTTTGGTCCCTTACGCTCGGGAGCATCGGCGTCGTCTTCGGCGATATCGGCACTTCGCCGCTCTACGCATTCCACGAGGCTGTCAGGGGCGCCGCCCATGGCGAGCCGGTCTCGCGGGTCATGGTTCTCGGCGTGCTCTCCCTGATCCTGTGGGCGCTGCTGATCGTCGTCACCGCCAAATACGTGCTGCTGCTGCTGCGCGCCGACAACAACGGGGAGGGCGGCACGCTCTCGCTGATGGCGCTCGG
Organism: Bradyrhizobium sp. IAR9; assembly: GCF_013408065.1. Taxonomy (NCBI): domain Bacteria; kingdom Pseudomonadati; phylum Pseudomonadota; class Alphaproteobacteria; order Hyphomicrobiales; family Nitrobacteraceae; genus Bradyrhizobium; species Bradyrhizobium sp. IAR9. The sequence continues at coordinate 767,211 of NZ_JACBZW010000001.1, read as the reverse complement.
GCAGCGCGCGCTCGGGCGGCGGAGCTGGTTCCTGCTCGCCCTCGGCGTGGTCGGCGCTTCCATGTTCATCGGCGATTCCATGATCACGCCGGCAATCTCAGTGCTATCGGCGGTCGAAGGCCTGAAGCTCGCAACCCCTGCGTTCGAGCATTACGTCGTGCCGCTCACGGTCCTTATTCTGGCGTTGCTGTTCGCGGTCCAAAGCAAGGGGACCGCGCTGGTCGCCTCGGCCTTCGGGCCGGTGATGGTGATCTGGTTCACCGTCATCGCCGTGATGGGAGCCGTCCACATCGCCGACGATCCGTCCGTGCTGGCGGCGATCAATCCCTATTACGCCGTGCAGTTCGTGCTGTCGCACGGCACGATTGGCCTTGTCACCCTCGGCGCGGTGTTCCTGGCGGTGACCGGGGGCGAGGCGCTCTATGCCGATCTCGGCCATTTCGGCCGCAAGCCGATCCAGTCGGCCTGGATGTTCTTCGTGCTGCCCGCGCTCTTGATCAATTATTTCGGGCAGGGCGCGCTGGTGCTGTCCGATCCCAGCGCGATCGAGCACTCGTTCTATCGCATGGTGCCCGAGAGCCTGGTGCTGCCGCTGGTCGGGCTTGCGACCGCCGCGACGGTGATCGCGAGCCAGGCGGTGATCACCGGCGCCTATTCGCTGGTCTATCAGGCGGTACAGCTCGGCCTCTTGCCGCGCTTCGAGGTCCGCTACACCTCCGAGACTCACGCCGGCCAGATCTACCTGCCGCGGGTGAACCGGCTGCTGCTGATCGGCGTGATGCTGCTGGTGCTGCTGTTCCACACCCCCAGCAACCTGGCCTCGGCCTACGGCATTGCGGTCTCCACCACCATGGTCGCCGACGGCATCATGGGCTTCATCGTGATCTGGAAATTGTGGAACTGGCGCGCTGCCACGGCTGCGGCCGTGATCATGCCCTTCGTCATCGTCGATCTGAGCTTCTTCAGCGCCAATCTCCTGAAGCTGCTTGAGGGCGCCTGGGTGCCGCTGCTGTTCGGCGTGGCCATGGCGGGAACGATCTGGACCTGGCGGAAGGGCTCCGGAATCCTGATCCAGAAAACGCGCCGGATCGAGGTGCCGCTGGACGATCTGATCCGCAGCCTGGAGAAGCGGCCCCCGCACATCGTCAAGGGCACCGCGGTGTTCCTGACCAGCGATCCCTCCTTTGTGCCGACCGCGCTGTTGCACAATCTCAAGCACAACAAGGTGCTGCACGAGCACAACGTGATCCTGACCATCGAGACCGCGCATACGCCCCGGGTCGATCTGGCGGAGCGTTTCCGTATGGAGAAGATCAGCGACAAGTTCTCGAAAGTCCGCCTGCGCTTCGGCTACATGGAGCAGCCGAACGTGCCCAAGGCACTTGCGATCGCGCGCAAGCAGGGCTGGCAGTTCGACATCATGTCGACGTCATTCTTCGTGTCCCGGAGGTCGCTGAAGGCGTCGGCGCAGTCGGGCATGCCGCTGTGGCAGGACCATTTGTTCATCGCGCTGAGCCGGTCCGCCAACGACGCCACCGATTACTTCCAGATCCCCACGGGACGGGTGGTTGAAGTCGGAACCCAAGTCACCATCTAGAACGCAACTGCCTCAGTCATGCAAATTTGCATGTCTAGGCCCCGGAATCGGGCTAGGCTATGCCGGTAGCGCAGGACTATAAGCCGCGCGCTCTTCCGCCGTTGTGCAGTGAAGCATTTTAGAGGCCACTGGGCTCTCCCATGACAAGTGATGTAGTGATTTCCGCCCCGGAAACGGCGGCGGCCAATGGCCATGGCGAGGCCCACACCACCGCCCGTTTCGGTGCGCTGACCCTCGGCAGCATCGGCGTCGTCTACGGCGATATCGGCACCAGCCCGCTCTACGCGTTCCGCGAAGCGGTGATGGCCGCCTCTGGCGCAGAGGGGCTGCCGACGCCGGCGGCGGTGCTCGGCGTGGTCTCGCTGATCCTGTGGGCACTCATCGTCGTGGTGACGCTCAAATACGTCGTGATCCTGCTCCGGGCCGACAACAATGGCGAGGGCGGCACGCTGGCGCTGATGGCGCTGGCCCAACGCGCGGTCGGCACCGGCGGGGCGACCGTCGTCCTGCTCGGCATCATTTCCGGCGCGCTGTTCTACGGCGATGCCGTGATTACGCCTGCGCTGTCGGTGCTGTCGGCGATCGAGGGCATGAAGGACGTCACGCTGCGGTTCGAGCCTTACATCGTGCCGTTGACGGTGGTGATCCTGGTCTGCCTGTTCGCCGTGCAGTCGCGCGGAACCGCCCGCGTCGCCGCCTTCTTCGGCCCGATCATGTGCGTCTGGTTTGCGGTCCTCGCGGCGGCGGCGATCCATCCGATCATCCAGCAGCCGCAAGTGCTGTATGCGCTGAACCCGCTCTACGCCGTGTCCTTCATGTTCCACCACGGCATCATCGGTTTCGTGACGCTGGGCGCCGTGTTCCTCGCGGTCACCGGGGCCGAGGCGCTCTATGCCGATCTCGGCCATTTCGGCAAGCGGCCGATCCAGACCGCGTGGCTGTTCATCGTGCTGCCGTCGCTGGCGCTGAACTATCTCGGGCAGGGCGCGCTCGTGCTCGGCGATCCCGGCGCGATCGTCAGCCCGTTTTTCCAGCTCTTCCCGCAGGGCTTTTTCCGCGGCTGCATGGTCGTGCTCGCCACCATGGCAACCGTCATCGCCAGCCAGGCGGTCATTACCGGCGCCTATTCGCTGACGCGCCAGGCGATCCAGCTGGGTCTGTTGCCGCGCTTCGAAATTCGCCATACGTCGGAAGCCCATTCCGGCCAGATCTTCATCCCGCGCATCAACCAGCTGCTGCTGGTCGCGGTGGTGCTGCTGGTGCTCCTGTTCCGCTCGTCCAGCGCGCTCGCCTCGGCCTACGGCATCTCCGTCACCGGGACCATGGTGGTCACGGCGATGATGGGCTTCGTCGTGATCTGGAAGGTCTGGCGCTGGTCGCCGCTCGCGGCCGGGGCGCTGATTGCGCCGTTCCTGTTCCTCGACCTCACGTTCCTGGCCGCCAACCTGCTCAAGGTGTTCGAGGGCGGCTGGGTGCCGCTGGCGCTCGGCGCGGTCATGATCATCCTGATGTACACGTGGCGGCGCGGCAGCCGGCTGCTGTTCGAGAAGTCGCGCAAGCTCGAGTTCCCGCTCGCCGATCTCGTGGCGATGCTGGAGAAGCGGCCGCCGCAGCGGGTGCCGGGAACCGCCGTGTTCCTGACCTCCGACCCGCTCAGCGCGCCGACGGCGCTGATGCATAGTCTGAAGCACTACAAAGTGCTGCATGAGAAGAACGTCATTCTCACCATCGAGACGGCGCAGACCCCACGGATCGATCCAGCCGAGCGCGTCAAGCTGGAGCAGATCAGCCCGACCTTCTCCAAGGTGACGCTGAAGTTTGGCTTCATGGAATCGCCCAACGTGCCGAAGGCGCTGGCGATCGCCCGCAAGCTCGGCTGGCAGTTCGACATCATGTCGACCTCGTTCTTCCTGTCGCGCAGAGCGTTGAAGCCTGCCGTCCATTCCGGCATGCCGCGCTGGCAGGACCGGCTGTTCATCTCGCTCAGCCGCTCGGCCAACGACGCCACGGACTATTTCCAGATCCCCTCAGGCCGCGTGGTCGAGGTCGGAACGCAGGTGACGATCTAGGCGGCCGAACCAACGCCGCACTTCAAGTCGCTGCGATTTAGCTTTAACTTGCGCCGCGCGGCTCAAGCCTTTGTAGCGCTTGATTTTCGTGAGCCGAGAGGCGAGGTTGCCGCCGGCCGGGATAGGTCCGGCTGGCACGCGCGACGTTGGAGGATGATGTGGCAAACCAGGTGCAGGATCTGACCCCGGACGAGGTCTCCAAGGGTGTTGCGGAGGGCCGCTATCTCCTCGTCGACGTGCGCGAGCCGAACGAGGTCGAAGCCGAGGCCTATCCCTACGGCGTCGTGGTGCCGCTCTCGACCTTCGATCCCAAGGCGATCCCCGATCCCCAGGGCAAGGAGGTCGTGTTTGCCTGCCGCTCGGGCAAACGCTCGGTGACGGCCTCGCTCGCGGCGCAGGCGGCGGGCCTGCCTTACGACAAGCATCTGGCCGGCGGCATGCTCGGCTGGAAGGCGGCGGGTCTTCCCAGCAAGGTCGGTGGCTGACCTCGCGATGACGTCCAAGAGCTCTTCGCTGAACAAGGTCTTCGCCGACCTTCCCGTCACCATCTTTGAGGCGATGTCGCAGGCCGCGCGCGACAATGCTGCCATCAATCTCGGCCAGGGCTTTCCCGATGATCCGGGCCCCGAGGACATCCGCCGCGCCGCGGCCGAGGCCTCGCTGAACGGCTACAACCAGTATCCCTCGATGATGGGCCTGCCGGAACTGCGCCAGGCGATCGCGACCCATTACGGTCATTGGCACGGGCTCAAGCTCGATCCGATGAGCGAGGTGATGGTCACCTCCGGCGGCACCGAGGCGCTGACCTCGGCCATCCTCGCGGTGGTCCAGCCCGGCGACGAGGTGGTCTGCTTCCAGCCGGTCTACGATTCCTATCTGCCGATCATCCGCCAGGCCGGCGGCATTCCGCGCCTGGTTCGTCTGGAGCCGCCGCACTGGCGGCTGAATGAGGACATGCTGAAAAGCGTCTTTAATTCAAAGACCAAGGCGGTGCTCTTCAACAACCCCTTGAATCCGTCGGCGGTGGTCTATCCGCGCGAGGACCTCGAGCTGCTTGCGCGCTACTGTCAGGAGTTCGACGTCATCGCGATCTGCGACGAGGTCTGGGAGCACGTCACCTTCGACGAGCACAAGCACATCCCGCTGATCACCATTCCCGGCATGCGCGAGCGCACCATCAAGGTCGGCTCGGCCGGCAAGATCTTCTCGCTGACGGGCTGGAAGATCGGCTTCGTCTGCGCCGCGCCGCCGCTGCTGCGCGTCGCCGCCAAGGTGCATCAGTTCCTGACCTTCACCACGGCGCCGAACCTGCAGGCCGCCGTCGCCTACGGCCTCGGCAAGCCGGACGAATATTTCCTGTCGATGCGGAAGGACTTGACGCGGAGCAGGGACCGCCTGACCAAGGGGCTGGAGAGCCTCGGCTTCCCCGTGCTGAAGTCGCAAGGCACCTACTTCCTCACCGTCGACCTGTCGCCGCTCGGGCTCAATGAGAGCGACACCGAATTCTGCTGGCGGATCGTCAAGGACTACAAGGTGGCGGCGATCCCGGTGTCGGCCTTCTACGAGCAGGACCCCGTGACCTCAGTGGTGCGCTTCTGCTTTGCCAAGAAGGACGAGACGCTCGACACCGCGCTGGAGCGGCTGTCGGACGCGGTGCGTGGACGCAAGAGGTAGAGATGACCAATGTCGGCCGCTCCGGGCTTTGCCGTGCTTTTGCAATCGCCGCCGCGCTGACGTTGCTTTCCGCTCCCGTTAGGGCCGAGGAGCGGGTCGTCAATTTCTACAACTGGTCCAACTATATGGCGCCGGATGTCCTCGAGGCCTTCACCAAGGAGACCGGCATCAAGGTGGTCTACGACACCTTCGATGCCAACGAGACGCTGGAGACGCGCCTGATGGCCGGCAAGTCCGGCTACGACGTCGTCGTGCCCACGGCCTATTTCCTGCAGCGCCAGATCAAGGCCAACATCTTCCAGAAGCTCGACAAGGCGAAGCTGCCGAACCTGGAAAATGCCTGGCCGATGGTGACCAAGAACCTTGCGACCTACGATCCCGGCAACAACTACGCCGCCAACTACATGTGGGGCACGACGGGCATCGGCTACAACGTCGCCAAGGTGAAGCAGATCCTGGGGCCGGATGCCAAGATCGACAGCTGGGACATCGTCTTCAAGCCGGAGAACCTCGCGAGGTTCAAAGACTGCGGCGTGCACATGCTCGATTCCGCCGACGACATCTTTCCGGCGGCGCTGAATTATCTCGGGCTCGATCCGAACTCGACCAAGCAGGCCGATCTCGAGAAGGCCGCCGATGTCGTCGCAAAAGTCCGCCCCTCCGTGCGCAAATTCCACTCCTCCGAATACTTAACCGCGCTCGCGACCGGCGAGATCTGCTTCGTGGTCGGCTGGTCCGGCGACATCATGCAGGCCCGCGCGCGTGCCGCTGAGGCGAAGAGTGGCATCGAGATCGGCTACGCCATTCCGAAGGAGGGCGCGCAGATGTTCTTCGACAATCTCGCGATCCCCGCGGATGCCAATAACGTCAACGAAGCCTACGAGCTGATCAACTATCTCTATCGGCCCGATGTCGCCGCCAAGAACTCGGACTTCTTGTCCTATGCCAACGGCAACCTCGCCAGCCAGAAGCTGGTCGATCCGAAGATTTTGAACGACAAGAACATCTATCCGGACGAGGCGACGCTCGCAAAACTGTTCGTCATCACGGCGCGCGAGCCGGCGACCCAGCGGATCATCAACCGGCTCTGGACCAAGGTGAAGACGGGGCGGTGAGGGGCATTCGTCGCTCCGCTCTTCGCAATGACGGCGTAACTACCGCCACCTGCGATGCAGCCAGAGCCACTGCTCGGGATGCTCGCGCACCCAGCTCTCCACGACGCTGGTGATTGCCTGGGTCGTGCCCTGGATGTCGATCTTGCCGTCGGCGTCGCGCACCGGCTTGACCTCTTCGGTGAGCTCGCCTCGAAAGCGGCCATCGGGCAGGCGGATGATGCGGACGCCGTGGATCGGGCATTCGACCTGGCGCAAGAGGCGGGCCAGCATCGGGTTGGCGCGGGTCTTGCGGCCGAAGAAGGTGACCTCGACGCCGGCGGTCAGATACTGGTCGATCAGCATGGCGACATGCTTGCCGTCCTTGAGCGCCTGCGCGAGCCGCAGCGGCGCGTCGCGGCCCGCCGGGATCAGCGTGCCCATGTTGACCTGGCGCATCTCCTGGATGATGCGGTCGGCGGAGGCGATGTTCGGCCGGCGATAGAGGATCGCGGTATCCAGCTCATGCGCGACGGCAGCGAGCGCCGGCAGCTCCCAATTGGCGAGATGCGCGGCAAAGATCAGCGCCGGCTTGCCGTCGTCGCGAATCTGGTCGAACAGCTCGATGCTGCGCGGCGACAATTCGATCCGGCTTTTTTCCGGGTGGTCGCGATCGTAATCCCAGACATGGTCGATATGGGCGAATTCGGCGCCGACGCGGCCGAGATTGTCCCAGACGCCCATCAGGATGGCTTCGATCTCCTCGGGCGACTTCTCGGGAAACGCCGCGGTGAGGTTGGCGCGGCCGATGCGGTGCTCGCGCAGGCGCGGTCCGATCATCTTCACGACGCGCGCGAAAAAGTCCGAGGTCTTGGCCGGATCGAAATAGCGCGTGGTGCGCAGCATGCCCACGGTGGCGGCGCCGATCAGGCTGCCGCCGATCGATTTTGCAGCCTCCCGCGCGCGGGCCTTCGTCCTCGCAGGAAGCAGCGCCATGCGTCCGGTCAGGCCGGTTCGCGGGTCAGGATCAGCGAGGCGTTCTGGCCGCCGAAGCCGAACGAGTTCGACATCACCGCGGTGACGCGGGCGTCGCGCGCCTTGTTGCCGACGACGTTGAACAGGATCGTGGGATCCGGCGTCTCGTAATTGATCGTCGGCGGGATGCGCTGATGCTCGAGCGTCAGCAGCGAGAAGATCGCCTCCACCGCGCCGGCCGCCGAGATGGTGTGGCCGACCATCGACTTGTTGGACGTCACCGGAATCTTCTGCGCGAGCTCGCCGAACACGGCCGATGTCGTGTTGAACTCCATCTTGTCGTTCTCGGGCGTCGCGGTGCCGTGCGCGTTGATGTGGTCGATCTGGTCCGGCGTCATGCCGGCATCGGCCAGCGTCTTGTTCATGCAGCCGATGATCGGCTTGCCGTCGGGCGAAGAGCGGGTGCGATGGAAGGAATCGGTGAGCTCGCCGCAGCCGGCGATGACGCCGAGAATCTTTGCGCCGCGCGCGGTGGCGGCCTCAAAGCTTTCCAGCACGAGCGCGCCGGCGCCTTCGGCCATGACGAAGCCGTCGCGGTTCTTGGAGAAGGGGCGGGAGGCGGCTTGCGGCGGATCGTTCTGGGTCGACAGCGCCGAAAGCAGCGAGAAGCGTACCAGGGCTTCCGGATTCACGGTGCCGTCGGTCGCAACGCACAGCGCAGCGTCGGTCTCGCCGCGGCGGATCGCCTCGACGCCGAGCTGGATCGAGGTGGCTCCGGACGCGCAGGCCGTCGACAGCGAGATCGGCGAGCCCTTGGTGCCGAAGGTCTCGGCGAGATGTGCGGCTACCGAGCCGAACATGAAGCGGTGATGATAGGCGCTGTACTTGCCGCCACCGGAGATGCGCAAGAGATCGTCATAGTTGAAGTCGAGCGCACCGACGGCGCGGCCGAGCTCGCGGCGCTGCGGCCATTCGACCTCGACCGGCGCAACCGCGAGGAAGAGGGGTCCCGGAAAATCGGCCTTGGCGCCGATGCCGGCCTGCTCGAGCGCTTCCTCCGTCACGAGCTCAGCCATCCGCTCGGACAGGCCGGTGGAGGAGAACGGATCGACGCTGACGAAATCGACGGTGCCGGCCATCGTGGTCTTCAGTCCGTCGACCGGAAAGCGCGTGATGGTGCGGATGCCGGATTCGCCGGCAACGAGCTTGGCCCAATTGTCGGCCTTGCCGGCACCGAGCGAGGTCATGATGCCCATGCCGGTGACGACGATGACGGGGCGCCCGAGTTTATCGCGTGGTGCAGTCATGTCGATCCCCCGGGTGAGCTAGCTAACTGCCTCGACCAGCGCCATGCCTTCGCCGCGCCAGTGTCCGGCTCCCACCACCACAATCTGGGTGGGCGCTCCCTGCATTTCAATCTCGGTGCCGGTGGAATCGTTCGGCGGGAACAGCGCACCGCGCGAGATCGACAGCGCGGCGAGCGCGATGCCGAGCGGGAATTGCGTCTCCATGGTGTGGCCGAACATCGTGCCGGTCGAACGCACAGGAAAGTCGGCATGGCCTTTCAGGAAGTCGCGCTCTTCGCTTGTCGCGGGCTCTGCACCGGTCGCGCCTGAGATGATCGCGCCCTTGCCTTCGCGCCTGGGCAGCTTGGCCCACAGCTGCTCCAGCGTCGCGGCCATGTCGCCGGGCTGCTTGCGCCGGGCGAGGTCGGCGACCACGCTCGACAGTCTTGCGAACGGCTTTGCGCCGCGCGCTTGCGCATGCGCTTTCGACTCCAGCACCAGGAAGGCGCCGGCAGACCCCAGCGCGAAGCCGGCGTGGTCCTTGCGCGCCCAGACCGGAGCGAACTTGTCCTTGAGGTTGAAATCGCCGAATTCGTAGAGGACGAGCAAATCCTTGCGCTCGCCATTGTGCGAGCCGCCGACCAGCGCGATGTCGCTCTCGCCCGAGGCGATGCGTGCCAGCGCGATGCGGGCGGCATCGGCGCCGGCGACCTCTTCGCCCATGAAAGTGCGCGAGGTGCCGCCAAGTCCGTGCACGATGGCGATGTTGCCTGCGAGCAGGTTGGAGAGCTGCGCCAGGAACAGCGTCGGCCTGAGATCGCTCATCAGGCGCTCGTTGAGGAAGCCGGGCGCGTTCGCCCCCTTGGCCTCGGCCGTCAAGACGCCGGTGTCGACGTTGAGATCGCGCTCGCCACCGCCGGCGGCCACCACCATGTCGATCTTCGACAGGATGTCCTTGTTGCCCTTGATCCCGGCGGAATCGAGCGCAAGGCCGGCGGCGTAGGTGCCGATGCGCTGCCAGGCTTCCATCTGGCGCTGGTCGCCCTTCTTCGGGATCTGGCTGTCGAAGCTAACAGGCGTCAAGGGATGCACGACGTAGGGCGCAAAGCCCTTCTCGTCGACATTGATGCGCTTCTCGGCAAGCGCGGCCCAGTTGGCGTCCAGGCCCTCGCCGAGCGAGGTCGCGAGTCCAATGCCGGTGATCCAGACTTCGGTCTGGCCGGGCTTCGAAGCAGTGTCAGTCATGGCGATACGGCCTGTTGCGGAAAGCCGACGCGCTCGGCGACTTTCGCCATGTAGCCGCGCATATCCGCATTGGGGAAGGGGATCAGCGTGAAGGTCAGCGCCGAGTTCGCGCGCAGCTTGCCGCCGACCCTGATCTTGGCTTCGGTCATGGCATAGCCGGAGCCTTCATGGACGAGGCTCGCCTCGATGCTCATGAGATCGCCTGGGAAGACCGAGCCGCGGACCTTGGCCTCCTTCACGGCGGCAAGGATCGGCATGCGCTCGAACTTGAACACGCCGAGTTGAAGCCAGCCCGAGGCCTGCGCCATCGATTCGATCAGGAGCACGCCGGGCATCAAGGGGTAACCCGGGAAGTGCCCCTCGAAGATGGTGCTCTCCTGCGGGACCTGCGCTTCGACGACGATCGTCTTCTCGTCGACCTTGAGGTCGACGATGCGATCGATCATGTGGAAGTATTCGAGTTGCATGACCGCGCGCTTAGGCGCTCGCGCCCTTGGCCGCAACCAGTTCGTCGATGCGGGCGCACAGATTCTTCAGCACGAAATACTGCTCGGTGGTCGCCTTGCCGTCGTTGACCTCCTGGGTCCACTTTTCCAGCGGGAGCTTGATGCCGAACTGCTTGTCGATCGCAAACGCGATATCGAGGAAATCGAGGCTGTCGATGCCGAGATCGTCAATGGCATGACTATCCGGCGTGATCGTGTCGCGCGGGATGTCGCAGGTTTCAGCGATGATCGTGGCGACCTGATCGAATGTGGAAGACATCACTAAGCCTTTGATATATTGCGGATATTTGTCAGATTATCCAGAGTGGCACGGTGGGTGGGCATCGCGCCCCTGATGACGCCCTCAAACCCCCCTCTGGCCGGGTCGAAAGCCCGTATATCGGAGCGCCGCCCTGAGTTCAATGGAGCCGGGCAGGCGGCGAGAGAGGGCTGGGGATGCCCCGCGGGAGTCCCTTGCCCGCCGGGGCCGGGGCGAGGCGGGCCTAGATATGTGGCGTCGTGATCTTGACGCAGTCGCGACGGCCCATCAGCACGCAATCCTGGGTCCGGCGCAGGTCGGCGATGCTGACCGCGAGCCAAATTCCGATTGCGGTCAGCGCGATGGTGAAGGCCAGCGCCGCGATGTTGGCGAGCATGCGATGGCGGAAATCGTCCGGCTCGGCGCGGGGCTTCTCGTAGCGCGACAGGTCGAGTGGTTCGGGGGCGACTCGCAACGGCTGCACGGTGCCGCTACCGCGGTGGACCGTCGGGGAAGGCGAGGTGCGCGGCCTGAACTGGAGCACCCGGTGCTCGTCGTCAGAGCTTATGGGCCGCTGGGTAGTCATGGGGCGGGGATCACTCCGAAGCAGCGATTTTAGATAGCACACGGGATGAACGTGTTGCAGAAAATCTTCGCAATGCCCGCGTGCATTTGTACGCTCGCACTATTTGTGCATGGACGGTGGGAAGCGACCGCGGAACCGGCCGTCGTGTCGGCGGCAGGGATGCAAGGGTTGCGTTGCAACAACGGAGGTAGCTAGGGCCAAGGACTTCACGCCTTCGTTCCCCTCTCTACATCGGCTTGTGATCTCCGCGTCCTTCCGAACACGTTTTGCCGCCGCAAGGCCCATGTCATAGTCGGGGGAACCTGATCCGTCAGTTGCATCCATGCGAGGGGCCTTCGATCATGACCACGACCAACGCGCGTGAGCCGAGAGTGCACCCGGTCCCGATCCTGTCGCTGCGGCCGACGCAGATGACGGTCGGCATGCGCGAGGTCAAGGAGAAGCGCAAGCGCTGGCGCGAGCATGACAAGAAGAAGCAGGCCGATCTTCTCGGCAAGCACATGATCCCCGTCGTCTACGGCCCCGACGCGCGGTACTATGTGATCGACCATCATCATCTCGGCCGCGCACTGCACGACGAAGGCGTCAAGGAGGTGCTGGTCACCATCGTCGGCGATCTCCGCATGGTCGAGCGCGAGGCTTTCTGGGGCGTGATGGACAACAAGCGTTGGGTCTATCCTTACGATGCCAAGGGCGAACGGCGACAGTTCCGCGACCTGCCGAAATCGGTTGCCGATCTCAAGGACGATCCGTTCCGCAGCCTTGCCGGCGAATTGCGCCGCCTGGGCGGCTTCGCCAAGGACACCACGCCGTTCTCCGAGTTCCTGTGGGCCGATTTCCTGCGCCGAAAAGTCTCGCGCAAGGCGGTGGAGGCTGATTTCGACAAGGCGATCGAGAAGGCGATGTCGGCGGCCAGGAGCAAGGATGCGATTTACCTGCCCGGCTGGTGCGGTCCGGAGGACGATGATTAGGGCAGCGGGCATTGCGTGCTGTGATGCCTCAGCAGGGCGTTTTCATCTTCACGATGATGGCGGCAATCGCGCCGCTCATTGCCCTTCTCCGTCGGGATGGACGGGCGCTGGGCCGGAGCTTGCTGGCCGTCGTTCTGGTGTGCTGGCTGGCCAGCTATCCATACTTGGTGCCAGTTGCGATCCTGCTCATCATTGCGTCGTTCGGATTGGCGTGCGGCGGATTGAGCTTGCGCCTGCCGGCCGTCTCAGCGGAGACGTCTCTCTGGATACGGACCATAGCGCTCTATTCGCTGTTCTTCGCCATCACCGGATATGCGCTGAATCTATTCCTCAGCTACAAGTGTGCGCCTCCAAGAATCCTGGCGGAGCCGCTTGCCTCGCCTCTGAATGACCGTGATGGTCCAATGACGGCGACCCTGAATGCGCAGTTCCCGGAAGGGACCGACGAGGCAGTGTTGAGAGCATCCTTGCTACAAGATGGTTTTTCGGACGTCGCGCAGCCGCGCCCGTTGTGCAGGTTGCCGGAGATACGGCCGGGATCGATGCGCCGCTACGGATCATGCCCTGCGGGTTCACGGGAGATGACTTACGAGTACCGCGGGCCGGTCAATTTCGTCTGCGGATCTACGCGCGTCTCAGTGAAATGGTCGGCCAATCCAGATGGAAAGATCGTGGGGCTCCAGGCGACCGGATATACCCCGTGCCTCTGAACGGAATAGGCGCCTGCGCTCCCGTCAGTCGCGCTGAAAGATCCTGGCGCCGGGATAGGCGCGGCGGGCGTAAGTGACCACCAGCGCGCGGTCCTGGGTGTCCAGGAAGGGCGTTCGGATCTGGTACGACCCGACGATGAGGTGCCACAGGCCATTGAGCTTCTGGATCACGATATTCATTTGAATAGTCCTTGATGACTCCCATTCCAGCGAATGCTGCTGGTCGCCGCAGTGCTCAGGATCGTGTCCGCGGATGTAGAATTCCCAACACGGCCGCGCTCCTCTGCAAAATACGTCGACCATTGTTAGTTGGTTAGGGAATGCGTCCAGATAAGCCGGATCCCATCACAGGCGCTTGAGTGAAATCAATTTCCGCGCCCATGAAACCGTCCTGAAACAGAGCCGTCCCATCTGTATGCGGTAGTCGAGCTCACACAGGAGGCGAACATGCGCCGTCTGGTTTTCGTAATTGCTTTGCTCGCGGTCGCTTCGGTCGGCATTTCGGCATCGTTTGCCGCAGTTCATCACGCGAAGTCGTTGACGTTCGCGGAGCGCTTTGCTCCGGCGCTCGAGTTGATGGCGAAGCGTTAGCGGCTGATCACTTCGACGCGGACATCAGGTCGCACCCGTCGACCGGCCGGGTGCGGCGATGGCCGAGTGAGGTTTGACCTGCCGCAAATCTGCGTCGCTCCGACCGGCTAAAGTCTGCCTGCATGGTTGCAGAAGCAGCGTTGTGCCCCGACGTCGCGGGCCCGGGCTCCAAGTCATGCAGGACTGGAGGCACGGCCGTGAGCATCATCTTTCGCATCGTCTTTATCGTCGCCGGCGCGGTCACCGCGCTGTTCGTCGCGCGAGATGCCCTGAACTTCACCATCATCCAGACCTTCGTCGCCGTCCTGCTGGTGACAGCCGTCGTGGGGGCTGGAAGTCTCTGGAGCATGCGGCGGAAGACGTGAGAAAGACAGAAAGCGGCGGTTCGCCCGGGCTCAGCGAAACCGAGGCCGGGCTGCGGCTGCAGCAGGAAGGTTACAACGAACTGCCTCGGCCCGAACGGCGCACGCCGCTGCGCATCGTTCTCGAGGTGCTGCGCGAGCCGATGCTCGCACTCCTTATGTGCGGCGGGCTGGTCTACCTGCTGCTCGGCGACCTCCGCGAGGCGCTGCTTCTGCTGGCATTCGGCGCCATATCCGTCGTGATCACGATCGTGCAAGAAACCCGCACCGAGCGCGTGCTGGAGGCGTTGCGAGAGTTGACCAGTCCGCGAGCGCTCGTGGTCAGGGACGGGGAGCGCCGGCGCATCGCCGGCCGGGACGTCGTCCGCGGCGATCTCCTCGTCCTGGCCGAGGGCGATCGGATTCCGGCGGATGCGGTGCTCGTCAGCGCGCGTGATCTGGCGGTCGATGAGTCCCTGCTGACCGGAGAATCGTTTCCGGTTCGCAAGCAGGCCCTCAAGACGCCGGTCGCCAAAGCTTCCTTGACTGAAAAGGACGGCTTGGCTGAGCATCGCCCGGGCGGCGATGACCTGCCTTTCGTGTATTCGGGCTCGCTGGTCGTGCGAGGCGAGGGCCTCGCCGAGGTCAAGGCCACCGGCCCTCGCAGCGAGATCGGGAAGATCGGACTGTCGCTGCATGGCTTGCAGCCGGAGCCGCCGCGGCTGCAGCAGCAGACCGCACGGCTCGTCCGGCTTTGCTTTCTCGGCGGCGCGATGATCAGCCTGGCGGCCGTCCTGCTTTACGGAACGCTGCGCGGGGATTGGCTGCAGGCGATGCTCGGAGGCATCGCGATCGGCATGTCCATGCTGCCTGAGGAGTTCGCCGTCGTCCTCACGGTGTTCATGGCCATGGGCGCCTGGCGGATCTCGAAGGCGCGGGTGCTGACGCGGCGCGCGGCCGCGATCGAGGTGCTCGGCTCCGCTACAGTGCTGTGCACCGACAAGACCGGCACGCTGACGCAGAACCGTATGTCGGTTGCGGAGCTGAGGCTACGCGACGGGACGAGCGTGCGCCTCGTGTCTTCGCAACCGGCGTCCGTCGGAGCGGAGTTTTTCGAGCTGGCGCGTTGCAGTGCTCTGGCGAGCTCGCCCCAACCATTCGATCCAATGGAGAAGGCCCTGCACGCGTTCGCGCAGGCGAGCCTGCCGGAGGGTGATGAATTCCCGGGTGCTCGAACCTTGATCCGCACCTACGGCCTGCGTCCCGAGCTGCTGGCGATGACCCAGGTTTGGCAATCGTCCCAGGGATTGTTCGCCTCGGCCAAAGGTGCTCCCGAAGCGATTGCGCGCCTCTGTAAATTGGACGGTGCGGACCAGGACGCGCTGCGGGATGCGGTCGCGGCGATGGCGAAGGACGGTCTTCGCGTGCTCGGCGTGGCCGCAGCGACCTGCGAGGCTGAGATCCTGCCGAGCTCGCAGGAAGGTTTTTCGTTTCGCTTCCTCGGTCTGGTCGGGTTGGCCGATCCGCTGCGTCCGCACGTCCCCGAGGCGGTGGCCGAATGTCGTTCGGCCGGCATCCGCGTCGTCATGATCACGGGCGACTATCCGGCGACCGCCATGGCGATCGCCGGGCAAGCCGGGCTCGACGTCAATGAGGTCACGACCGGCGAGCAGATCAGGCTCGCGGACGAGAGCGGGCTGGAGGCCCTCGTCAGGAACGTGAACGTGTTCGCGCGGGTCCTGCCGGAGCAGAAGCTGCGGATCGTTCAGGCGATGAAGCGCAACGGCGAGATCGTCGCGATGACCGGCGACGGCGTCAACGACGCGCCGTCCCTGAAGGCGGCCCATATCGGGATCGCGATGGGCGGCCGCGGCACCGATGTCGCCCGCGAGGCATCCTCGATCGTCCTGCTCGACGACGATTTCGGCTCCATCGTCGCATCCATCCGGCTGGGGCGCCGGATCTACGACAATCTCCGCAAGGCGATGGCCTTCATTTTCGCCGTCCACGTTCCGATCGCGGGGCTCGCCCTGCTTCCGCTGGTTTTCGGGCTGCCTCTGATTCTCGGACCCGTTCACATTGCGTTTCTGGAGCTGATCATCGATCCGGTCTGCTCGCTCGTGTTCGAAGCCGAGCGGGAGGAGCGCGATGTGATGACGCGCCCGCCGCGGCGTGCCGATGCGGAATTGTTCTCGTGGGCGTTGGTCGGCTGGAGCATCCTTCAAGGCGTCATGGCATTTGCCTTGATCGCCATGATCTTCGTCGTTGCGCTTCGTTCCGGTATTCCACCCGACGAGGCGCGCACGCTGGCTTTCATCGCGCTGGTCGTCTGCGTCGTCGCGCTGGTGCTGGTCAACCGGTCCTTCAGCGCGTCGTTCTTGTCAGCCTTCTTCCGTCCGAACCCGGCTTTGCTCTGGATATTCCTGTCGATCGCGCTCGTTCTCGCCGCGGCCCTGTTCTGGCCGCCTGCGTCCAGTCTGTTTCGTTTCGGCCCTCTGCACCTGGACGATCTGATGGTCACGCTCGGCGCGGGATTGCTGGTGCTCACGGTGCTCGAACTGCTGAAACCCATATGGGCACGACGCTTGCGATTCTAGATCGTGACGCGGCAGGTCGATCGCTCATCGCGGCGCGCGGCGGAATTCGTTCAGCGTCGGGAATTCGTGCAGCCAACGGAAGACGCCTGCGAGATGCTGACGTCGTTTCATTAGAACAGGTCTAGTCTACATAGATTCTACGACGTGAATGTCCGAAAGACTTTGATTGTGCGTTCGGAGTCTTTGCATGGTCGTCCCCGTAAATTCGGGGACTGGGAATGCTGGAATTTGTGTTTCACGCACGCGCAACGAAGCGCGGATGCGTGTCGACGTTGTGCGGTCTTCTCGTGCTTCCTCCGGCCATCGCCTTTGGCGGCAACGCGCAAGCCCAGGGCGTGCGTGGAGCATCGGATCTTCCGCCCGTCGTGGTCGAGCAAGGCCGCGCGAACAAGCGTCAGGTCACGACATCGCGCAGCTCGCGATCTGCGAGTGTCCGACGTGCGCGATCACACGTGGCAGGACAGGCTGCCGAGGCCGGTTCTCAGCCGGCCTCCGCTGCGGTGGAACGCGGTACGGATCCGGTGAAGGGGTTTGTGCCCGTCGTCAGCTCGGCTGCGATGAAGTCCGACACACCTATTCTTGAGACACCTCAATCCGTTTCGGTGGTCAGCCGCGATCAGCTCGATGCGCGCTCGGCCACGACGCTTGTCGAAGGATTGCAGTATGTCGCAGGTCTCGCCATCCAGCCGGGCGGCAAAGACCCGCGCTTCGACAACGTCTTCATCCGCGGCTTCGACAACAATGGCTACGGTGCCTATCGCGACGGGCTTCGTGAGGTCGGCGATCCCAACTTCTTGTCGCTGTTCCGCAACGAGCCCTACGGCTTCGAACGCATCGACGTTATCAAGGGACCGAGCTCGGTCATGTACGGGCAGGGCGCGCCGGGCGGCCTCGTTGACGTCATCAGCA
Organism: Bradyrhizobium sp. IAR9; assembly: GCF_013408065.1. Taxonomy (NCBI): domain Bacteria; kingdom Pseudomonadati; phylum Pseudomonadota; class Alphaproteobacteria; order Hyphomicrobiales; family Nitrobacteraceae; genus Bradyrhizobium; species Bradyrhizobium sp. IAR9. The sequence goes on along the minus strand of NZ_JACBZW010000001.1, from coordinate 749,825 downwards.
AGCGGCCGCCCGAACGGGCCTTCGGCGAGATCGTCGGCCAGTTCGGCAATTACGACCGCTTCCAGGGCGCTTTCGATTTCGGCGGTCCTGCGACCAAGGATGGCACATTGCTCTACCGGCTGACCGGCGTGTTCAGGGATTCCGATGCGCAGATCGCGAACTTCTCGAATTTCGTGAAGGACAACCGGACCTATATCGCTCCGGCCGTGACCTGGAAGCCGACCAACGATACGACGCTGACCATTCTCGCCGACTACACGCACGATGTGACTGGAAATGCCTTTCCGCTGTCGATGGTCCATGTGACGGGCGGGAAGGTCACCGGCATCACGGCGTTGCCGGTGTTTCTCGGCGACCCCAGCTACAACAAATTCGAGCAGGAGCAGGAGCGCGTCGGCTACCAGCTCGAGCACCGCTTCAGCAACAACCTGATCTTCGAATCCAAGGCTCGTTATGGTCACACCGAGCTCGACTATCGGTATCTGACGTTCATCGGAACTCCGCTCGATACGACCTCGGTTTTTCCGCGACGTTCGATGCGTATCCAGGAGCAGATCGACACCCTGTCGACCGACAACCACCTGATCAGCAAGTTCAGCACCGGGCCGCTCCTACATACGGTGGTCTCCGGCGTCGACTATCTGACGTTCAACATGACGGACCGGACCTATTTCGGAGCTGCACCGCCGCTGAGCAAGATCAATCCCGTCTATGACCAGGCCATTGCGGTTCCGACTGCGCTCACTGCCCCCTCAGCGAACCAGACGATCGACCAAGTCGGCGTCTATGCGCAGGACCAGATGAAGATCCAGAGCTGGATCTTCACGTTGGGCGGACGTTACGACGCCTCGGAACAGAATACCTACGCCTTGGCGACCAACAAGACCACCGACACCAAGGACACGGCCTTCACCAAGCGAGGAGCCGTCTCCTACGTGTTCGATTCCGGAGTGGCGCCTTACTACAGCTATTCGGAATCGTTTCTGCCGACGCCGGGCACGGACTTTGCGGGCAGCCCGTTCAAGCCGACGAGGGCGCAGCAGCATGAGGTCGGCGTCAAGTACCAACCGTCGCGGACCTTGTTGATGACGGTGGCGCTGTATGACTTGACGCGTCAAAACTCGCTCACGAGCGATCCATCGCATCTCGGCTTCTCGGTCCAGCTCGGCGAGGTGAAATCGCGCGGCTTCGAGTTCGAGACGCTGGCGCAGATCATTCCCGGGCTGAACCTGGTGGCGACCTACACCAACCAGGATGTGAAGGTGACGCAGAGCACTGGCACCGACCTCGGCAAGGTGCCGACGCTGGTCGCCCGCCAGATGGCGTCGGCCTATCTCGACTACACTGTTCAGGGCGGCACATGGGACGGCTGGGGTCTTGGCGGCGGCGTCCGCTACAACGGGCCGACCTTCGCCGATATCACCAACACCATCGTCAACGAGGGCTACGTCGTGTTCGATGCCGGCCTGCATTATCGCCAGCCGAAGGGCGTCAACCTGGCGCTCAACGTGAAGAACATCGCCGATCGCGTCACGCTTGCCTGCACGGCGAACGGCGGCTGCCAATATACCAGCCCGCGCACCATCACGGGCACCGTCAGCTATCGCTGGTAGAGATCATGGTTCAGGCACGCACGATCCGGCTATGGTCGCGCATTCACACCTGGACGTCGCTGGTGTGCATGCTGTTCCTGCTGATGCTGTGCGTGACCGGGCTTCCGCTGGTCTTCCACGACGAGATCGACGATCTGCTCGAGGATGAGATCGCGGCGCCCGCCATGCCGGAGGGAACGCCGCGTCTCTCGCTCGACCGGATGATCGCTGCGGCTCAAGCGCGCTTTCCGAGGCACTACGTCCTGCTTCTCAATCTCAAGCAGACGGAGCCGCTGGTGACGGTTGCGGTGTCTCCGACCGCTGTCCCGGCGCCGGGTAACTTCCATCGTCTAACGTTCGATGCGCGGACGGCCGAAATGCTCGGGGAGGAGGCTCCACATCAGAGCGTCATGGATTTCGTGTTGCGGATTCACAAGGACATGTTCGCAGGCCTGCCGGGCGAATTGTTTCTCGGCGCGATGGGTCTCGTGTTCGCCGCGTCGATCATGTCCGGTGTGGTCGTCTATTGGCCGTTCATGCGGCGGCTCGATTTCGGCACGATCCGCCGGCGATCGTCTCCGCGCGCCAAATGGCTCGATACCCATAATCTCTTCGGCATCGTCACCGTGACCTGGGCGATGGTTGTGGGTCTCACCGGCATGATCAACACGCTGGCGACGCCGCTGTTCGACCTGTGGCGCGCGCAGTTGATCCCGGTCTTGCTGGCGCCTCATCTCGGCAAGCCCGTGGCTCCGATCCCGTCGGTTCAGACTGCCGTCGAGCTCGTCCGCGCAAGATTTCCGGATCGTCTGGTCACCTCGGTGACGATGCCGACATCGGCACGCTTCGGCAGCCCGCAGCATCTGGTCGTCTGGACCAAGGGCGCGACGCCCTTCACGGCGCGCATGCTCCAGCCGATGCTCGTCGACGCCAATGACGGCAAGACCATCGTGGCCCCCGAGGTGCCCTGGTATCTGAAGACGCTTCAGGTCTCCCGCCCGCTGCATTTCGGCGACTATGGTGGGCTTCCGCTGAAGATCATCTGGGCGCTGCTGGACATCATCACGATCATCATTCTCGTCAGCGGGATCTATCTCTGGGCGGCGCGGCGAAAGTCACCGGCCCGCCGCAAGCGGCTCGACGCGGGCCGGACCGCGGCAGTCGGCGTCTAGTCCTATGGCCATTCCCTCCCGGAACCAGCCTCGGGTCCACAGAAGCGCATGGGATGTCTTCCGCTGGCCTGTCCTTGTCGGCGTCATCTGCGGCGCAGGGCTCGGCCTTGCGCTCGTCGGAGACGGTGTCTGGGACGCGCTTTCGTGGCTGGCATTGTCGCTGCCGGTCGTTCTGGCCATCTTCTGCTGGCGTCGCGCGGATCAACCGCGCTGAGGTCTATGGATGCCGATCGGGCTCTGACAAATCGCGTGCTTCGATGTCGTGGCCGATGTCATGTCTCTCATCCTTGCCGCCAAGCATCCGATGCAGCCAGCGTTCGACGCGGCGGCCGATCGTGAGCAGCACGAAAGTGAACGCCAGCGCGACCATGACGATTTTCCATTGCCCGGCGCCGCACGCAATGCCGAGACAGGCGGCGAGGAAGGTGCAGGCCGCGCTGGTCAGGCCGCGCACGCGAAAACGGTCGCTCTCGTGGACGATGACGCCGGCTCCGAGGAAGCCGATGCCGGTCAGGATGCCCTGGATCACACGGCTCGTCGCATCGGTGATCTTGCCGGGCTCGGCGAACTGGACCGCGAGCAGCACGACGGCCGCGGTGGAGAGCCCGACGATGCCGAGCGTCTTCAGCCCGATCGGCTTGCCGTGCAGGTCGCGGTTCAAGCCGATCGCGCTACCGGCGAGCGTCGCGGTGCCGAGGCGCAGCAGGATTTCGGGCCAGTCCATTTCGGTCATCTAGTCACTTCTTCGGCACGCGTCCCATGCGTTCGAGCGAGGGTTCGTCATGTGTAGAACGCCGGCTTCGTACCGGCAAAACATAGTCGATGCGGGCGAGAGGCTCCAGAGGAGTCGTTAGGTCTCGTGCCCCGGACGCAGCGCAGCGCTCCAAGCATCGTCCGTTGCGGTGCGCTGCTGAGCCGGGGCCCAGAATGTCGGAGAGGAGGGTGTGCGCGGCGTGGGTCCCGGCTCTGCGCAGCAGCGTTTCACGCTGCCGCGCGTCCGGGACACGCGAGTCCTTACCGCAGCGGCTTCTTCAGCAGCGAGAAGCGGTCCGGATCGAGCCCCATCGAGGGCTGCAGCATCGGGGCCTCGACATTGGAGAGCGTCTTGGCGGGCGGAGCCGAGAACACAGGGTCATTCGGCACGTCGCGCTGCGAGGTGGCGCCGCGCCAGCGTTCGAGCACGGCGCTGACGAAATGCATGTCGTGGCCGGAGGTGACCGAAGGCACGCTGCTGATGGTAGCCTCGCCGCGCGGCAATTGGTGCGGTGGCACCTCCTTGAAGCGCAACCGGGTCGGTAGTGCGACGCCTTCGCCGAAGGCCAGCACTTCACGCGTGCCGAGCGAGGGCACGAAGGAGAGCAGGTTCGCGGCGGCGTCCGACACCGCGGCGCGCAGCAGCGCCTGGTCGCGCTCGTTGGCAAGACGCATCGTGAACAGCGTATTGCACTGGGAGATGATGGTGGCGTCGAGCTCGGCCGGCCGCTGGGTGATAAGGCCGAGATAGACGCCGTATTTGCGGCCTTCCTTGGCGATGCGCGACACCGCCTTGCGGGTCGGGCCGAAGCCGATATTGCGGTCGGCGGAGGCGTAGCGATGCGCTTCCTCGCAGACGAACAGCAGGGGCGAGACGCCGTCGCTCCACAGGCCGAAATCGAAGGCCATGCGGCACAGCACCGAGACGACGGAATCGATCACCTCGGCGGGGAAGCCGGCGAGCTGCATCACCGTCATCGGCTTGCCGTTCGCCGGCAGGCGGAACAGATGGCTGATGACCTCGGCCATGGTGTCGCCGCCGACATTGGCGTTGTCGAACATGAAGGCGTAGCGGGGGTCGTTGCGCACCGCTTCGATGCGCGAGATCAGCTTGTGATAGATGATGCGCGAGGAGCGGTTCTCGAGCTTGCCCATGCGCTCGTCGATCAGCGACATCAGGTCGACCAGGCGGTACGGCACCGGGGTGTCGACGGTGTAGCCGATCTGCTTGGGATCGATGCGCTTGAGGCCGATGCGGTCGGCGTTCTGATATTGGGTGTAGACGCCCTTGGCGAGCGGGATCACCTCGGCCAGGATGTCGAGCTCCTCGGGCACGCCGGCGCGGCCGCCGAACAGCACGTCGACGATTTCCTCGAAATTGAACAGCCAGAACGGCAGCTTCAGGTTTCGCGGGTTGAGCACCAGCGCCCGGTCGCCGAAGCAGCGACCGTATTCGTTGTGCACGTCGAGCAGGAAGATGCGCAGGTTCGGGCGCGCCTTCAGGATCTCGTTGAGCAGGAGCGACACGCCGGTGGATTTGCCGACGCCGGTCGATCCCAGCACTGCAAAATGCTTGGACAGCATTTCCTCGACATCGACATAGGCGACGACCGAGCGATCCTGCTGGAGGAAGCCGACATTGATCTGGTCCGAGCCGGTCGGCGCGTAAATTGTGCGCAGCTCCTGGCTGGTAATCAGATCGACGGAATCGCCGATGGTCGGATAGTTGGTGACGCCGCGCTGGAATTTCGGCTTGTCGCTGGCGTTGAGGATCTCGCCGAGCAGGTCGACCGAGGCAACCGCGATATAACTGTCGCTGCTCGACAGGTTCTCGCAGGACACCTCGGTGATCATCGCGACGATGACCGAGCTGGCGCTGCGAATACTGACGAAGCGGCCGACGGTCGCCCGAACTTCCGAGATCGGCATCTGGCTTTCTGCCAGCAGCCCGACCCGGGCCAGCGATCCGCGAACCGAAATCACGCGTCCAAAGGATGTCACGATGAATGAACCTGGCGAGAGCGAGGGATTTGCCCGGACTATGCGCGGCCGTGGCTGCACAAACGGTTAAGCGCCAGGCGCGGGCACTTCGTTAAATCCACGGCAATTCGGCCGGGAGGTTTGTTCCGATTGCATACTTGCGGGCGGAAACGGCGGGAAATCAGCGCTATTTCAGGCCGTTGGAGCCGAATGGCAATTAAGGAACATTTTACCATCCGGCCAGTCAGTCCACCCTTCGGGGGAACGTTCTCCTTCGATCCAGGGTGTTTGATTTGTTGACGGGACCTAATCATTTGTACATTAGTACAAATAGCTGGCGGGGCCTCGTGACCGCCTTGGACGCATGAGCGCGTTGCAGCTTGCGTCCGATGACGCGATCTGGTCGGCGGATCGCCAGCTGTGCCCCGGAGGAAAGCATGCAACCCGAACCGATCCTCGATCTCGCTCATCTCGGCCATATGGAGCTGCTGACGCCCAAGCCCGATGAGAGCCTGAAATTCTTCGTCGACGTCATGGGCATGACTGTCAGCGGCCAGAAGGGTGAGTCGGTCTACTTGCGCGGCTGGGACGATTACGAACGCTATTCGCTCAAGCTGACGGCATCGAAGACTTCGGGCATGGAACACATGGCACTGCGCGCGCGCAGCCAACAGGCGCTGGAGCGCCGCGTCGCCGCGCTCAAGGGTTCCGGTTTCGACATCGGCTGGATCGACGGCGACATGGGGCAGGGGCCGACGTTCCGCTGCCGCGATCCTGATGGTCACATCGTCGAGCTCTATTACGAGACCGAATGGTATCAGGCGCCGCCCGAGCTGAAACCCGCACTGAAGAACCAGGCGCAGCGCTTTCCCGCGCGCGGCGTCAATGTCCGCCGGCTCGATCATCTCAACTGCCTCGCCGTCGACATCAAGGCCAACCGCGAGTTCTTCGAGAATTACCTTGGCTGCCGCCTCACCGAGCAGATCGTGCTCAATGACGGCCGGGAAGCTGCGATGTGGTTGACGATGTCGAACAAGAGCTACGACTTCGCTTATTCGCTCGACCATTCAGGCGTGCCGGGCCGCTTCCACCACGTCACCTACGCGCTCGACAGCCGCGAAGAAATTCTGCGCGCTGCCGACATCTTCCTGGAGAATGGCATCCACATCGAGACCGGCCCGCACAAGCACGCAATCCAGCAGACCTTCTTCCTCTACGTCTACGAGCCCGGCGGCAACCGCGTCGAAGTCGCCAATGCCGGCGCACGCCTGATCCTCGCGCCGGACTGGAAGCCGATCGTGTGGACCGAGGAGGAGCGCAAGAAGGGCCAGGCGTGGGGGCTGAAGACGATCGAGTCCTTCCACACCCACGGCACGCCGCCGGTGGAGGCGAAGAAGCACGGTTAGTGGATTGAATTGCGCACCCGCGCGATCGTCTCGCGGACGCCTGACCATGCCGGCTTGCCCGGCGCGAATTGCTGGCGCAGGAAGTTGACGAGCTCCTCCACCTGTGCGTCGCTCATGCTGTTCCGGAACGCCGGCATGTAGCCCAGATCGCTCGACACGGGCTCGGCGATGCCGTGCAGGATCACCTGCACGAGATTGTCCGATGTGGCGCTGTGCAGATTGCTGTTGAGCGCGAGCGAGGGCCGGCTGCCGAACAACGGCAGGCCGCCGACCTCGTGGCAGACGGCGCAGGCTCCCTGATAGAGCCGCGCGCCGGTGGACGAGGCGACGGTGACTTGCGTTGCGCCCTCGAGTTTTACCGCGAGCGCAGGCGCATCGACCGCGGCATCGTTGAACGAATTGAGATAGACCGCCATCGCGCGGATGTCCTGGTCGGGCAGGGCCTTGAGATCCCTGACAACGGGTGCCATCGGGCCGGCGGCGACGCCGTGATAGCGTGAATGGCCGGTGCGCAAATAGGCGAACAGCTCATCCTCGCTCCACGCGATCGGGGCGTGAGAGAGCGAGGTCAGCGGCGGCGCCTCCCAGCCTTCGGCGAAGCCACCGGCGAGATAGGCATTGCGCTGCTCGGCGCCGAGCGCATTGCGCGGCGAGTGGCAGCCGCTGCAATGGCCGAGGCCCTCGACAAGATAGGCGCCGCGATTCCAGGTTTCGGACTTGGTGGGGTCGGGCTTGAATTCCTTTGCCTGGTGGAAGAGCGCATTCCAACCCGCGAGCAGCGGGCGCAGGTTGAACGGGAAGGCGAGCGTGTTCGCCGGCGCCGTCGCGCGCACTGCAGGCTGCGCCATCAGATAGGCATAGAGCGCCTGAAGGTCGGCTTCGCTTGTCTTGGAGAAGTGTGTGTAGGGAAATGCGGGATAGAGCTGCCGTCCGTCGCGATGCAAGCCGTCGCGCATCGCGCGCTCGAAGGCGGGATAGGACCATGCGCCGATGCCGGTCTCGACATCGGGGGTGATGTTGGTTGAATAGATCGTGCCGAATGGCGTCTCCAATGCGCGGCCGCCGGCATTGAGTACGCCGCCGATATTGGTGTGGCACTCCGCGCAATTGCCGAGCGCAGCAAGCTGCTCTCCCCGTGCGATCGTCGCGGTGGAATAGACCGATGCGTCGGGCCGGGCGATCGGCGCAATCGCGCGCCCCGGCAGAAGCGCCGCGCCGATGCCGATCGCGGCGGTGCAGACGGCAGCAATCGCAGCCAAGATGCCGGCGCGTTTGGCGAACGGATTCTCCCAGATGCGCGACGGCGGCGGCGCGGCGGGCGCGGGCAGGGCCTGCGGCACGGGCGAAGTTTCACCGTGCAATCCCCTCAGGATGCGTTCGGGCGTAAAGGGCGGCTCGCGAAAGCGCACGCCAGTGGCATCGAAGATCGCGTTCGCTATCGCCGCCGCGCTCGGCACCGAGGCGGATTCGCCGACGCCGAGCGGCGGCTGGTCCTGACGCGGCAGCATCAAGACGTCGATCTTGGGCACGTCGGGGAACGGGATGATGGGATAGGCGCCCCATTCCCGTGCCGCGACCGCGCCGCGCTCGAACGAGACTTCCTCCATCAGCGCGCGGCTGGTGGACTGGATGACGTTGCCGTGGATCTGGTGGCGGACGCCGTCCGGATTGATCATCAATCCGGAATCCTGTCCCGCAACCACGCGCGTCACGCTGACATCGCCGGTCGATTTGTTCACCGCGACGTCGGCAATCCAGGCCGACCACGCCGCGCCGTAGCCGGGAAACTTGCTGTGGACGTAGAGCGCATAGGCAAAGCCGCGGCCGTGGACGATCTCGCCGTCTTTCTCTTCGCGCGCCGGCCGGGGCGTCCAGCCCGCGCGTTCGGCGACCGCATTGACGAGATCGACGGCGCGCTGGTCCTTGAGGTAGCGCAGACGGTATTCGATCGGATCGACGCCGGCCTCGGTTGCGGCTTCGTCGATGTAGGATTCGTGCGCAAACGTGTTCGGCAGCGCCGAGACGCCGCGGAACCAGGAGGCGCGCACGATCGGCGGCATGTCATGGGCGACGACGCGCATGTGATCGTAATCGTAGGGCGGGATCGCCGTGCGGTCGCCCATCTGCAGCACGGCGGGCTCGGATGGAATGCGACCGGTGAGCAGCAGCGCCAGCGTCGGCGCAGCGTTCGAGGGATAACGCGTGGCGAGATCATACGCTGCGATACCGCCGTTCGCATCCAGGCCGCCATTGACGTCGATGAGCTGCGCGGTGCCCTTGGGTTCCCAGGCGTGTTCCTGCTCGCGTGTCAGCTGTACGCGGACGGGCCGGCCGACGGCGCGCGACAGCAGTAGTGCATCCGCGGTGACATCGTCAGCGCAATTGCGCCCGTAGCAGCCGGCGGCTTCCAGCCGGATCACCTCGACCTCGCTCTCGGGACGCTCGACCAACAATGCGAGGTCGCTGCGCAGCACGTGCGGATTTTGCGTGCCGGACCAGACCCGGATGTTGCCGTCCTGGAAGTCGGCAACCGCACAGGACGGGCCGATCGAGGCGTGCATCTGATACCGCCACACATAAGTGCGCTGCATCGGCTTGGCCGCGCCTGATATCGCCGCATCGACGTCGCCCTTGTCGATCAGCGTGCGCGGTGTCGATGGATTGGCGCGCAGCGCGGTCTCGACGTGGGAAAGATCGGTCAACGCCGGCGTCGGCTTCCAGCTGACTGCAAGCTGCTCGGCCGCGCGGATCGCATTTTCCTCACGTTCGGCGACGATTCCGACGAAGTCGCCGATGCGCACGACCGCCACGAGGCCAGGAATGTCGCGTACTGACGCTTCATCGACCGCGATCAGGCTGGTGCCGACGAACGGCCCGGCATCGACACCGGCATAGGGCGGTCGCACCACGCGGCCGTGCAGCATGCCGGGGACGCGGATATCGTGAACGAAGGTCAATTCGCCCGTGGCCTTGGCGGGCAGGTCGACGCGCGGCGTCGACTGACCGACGATGACATAATCGCCAACCGCTTTGACGGTGACGTCGTCGGCCAACTCCAGGCGGATCGTCTCGTCGCCGATCAATTCGCCGTAGCTGACGCTGCGGTTGTCATGTCCGCGCACCAGACCGTCCTCGATTCTGAGGTCTGCCGCCGGCAGCTCCAGCCGCTCGGCCGCGCGCGCGATCAGGAAGTGACGGGCTTGCGCCGCGGCCTTGCGCAGGGGCACGGCGGTGATCTGGATGGTCTCGCTCGCGATCGTCGCGCCCTGGTTCGGCACCACCGCAGTGTCGCCGAGCACCACGACGACACGCGCAAAGGACACATCCAGCTCTTCGGCGACGATCTGGCCGAGCGCGGTGCGGATGCCGGTGCCGAGATCGACATGGCCGTTATACGCGCTGATCGATCCATCCGCGGTGATGCGGATGAAAGTCTCGGACGTGAGTTCATCCACGGTGCGGACGACGGCGAGCGAACCGGACTGGCGCTCAGCTCCATCAGGGGCAGGGGAGGCCATCAATCAACGGCCTCGGTGAGCTGGCCTGAAGCGCGCATCACGGCGCGCAGGATTTCGACATGCGTGCCGCAGCGGCAGAGATTGTAGCGCAGCGCCGCCAGCGCTTCCTGCTCGGTCGGCCGCGGGTTGATCGCGAGCAGCGCCTTGGTGGTCATGATCATGCCGTTGAGGCAATAGCCGCATTGCGCGGCCTGCTCGTCGATGAAGGCCTGCTGCACGAGGTCAGGCTTGTCGCGCGTGCCGAGCCCTTCGAGCGTCACGATGTCGCGGCCGGCGCAGCCACCGACGGGAATCACGCAGGAGCGGGCCGCCGTCCCGTCGATCAGGACAGTGCAGGTGCCGCATTCGCCGAGGCCGCATCCATATTTCGGGCCGTTGAGCGCGAGATCGTTGCGCAGCACGTAGAGCAGCGGCGTCTCCGGCGCTGCAGCGACCTCGTGGATCCCCCCGTTCACGGTGAGGCGGATCGGTGTCTGCGTCATCCTCGTTTCCAAGCGCTCGGCCAAAGTCATGGCGAAAATCTACGTCGCGACGATACCGTTTGTACACAAACGTGCAAGCCATGCATGCCGCACTGCAGCGCGACTGCCTTCTTTGTGGACAGAGCGGATAGGCAAATGAGGTTTTATGCAGCAGCCGCATCTTTTGCGCTGCACCGCCGCTTGACAGCCATCCGGGGCGCGCGCAACATCGTTCGTATACGAATGATAACCGCGGTCTCGCTGGCTCTGACATGGTGATGGAAACGACGAGCGCTGCTATCGACAAGATCCGCTGCGATGCTTGTCCGGTGATGTGTTACATCAAGCCGGGCGCGGCGGGCGCCTGCGATCGCTACGCCAACCACGACGGCAAGCTCGTCCGCGTCGATCCGCATGTGATCCTGGAGCGCACGGTCTCGCATGGCGGCAAGCTGGTCCCGTTCAGCCGCACCGAAGACTGGGACGGCAAGATCGTCCACGAACCTTCGACCTTTGTGACTGCGATCGGTGCGGGCACGACCTACCCCGATTACAAGCCGGCGCCGTTCATCGTCTCCGCGGAGGTCGACGGCGTCGACATGGTGACTGTCGTCACCGAGGGCATTTTCTCCTATTGCGGCATCAAGGTGAAGATCGACACCGACCGCTATCTGGGGCCGGAGACCGCGACCGTGCGCGCGCAGGGCGAGGCGGTCGGCCATGTCACCACGAGCGAATACGGCTCGCAGATGCTGTCGCTGGGCGGCGTGCATCATCTCACCGGCGGCTCCAAGAAGGAGGGCCGCATCACCTGCGACACGCTGATGGATCTCGCCAATTGCAAGGCGGTCGAGCTGACCATCGACGGCGGCGCGAGCGTCGTCGTCCAGGCCGGCCAACCGCCGATCGTCAACGGCATGAAAGAAGAGCGCATGCGCGTCGGCTGCGGCTCGGCGACGATCGGCATGTTCGCCAAGCAATGGCACGGCAAGGTCGACGAAGTCGTCGTGGTCGACGACCACATCACCGGCGTGCTCTCGGAGCATCAGGCCGGAAAGCTGCTCGATATCGCCGATACCGGCATCAAGATGAAGGGCCGCCGCTCGACGCCCGGCCGCTATTTCCAGGTCGCAGATCCCGGCACGGGGTGGGGTGGCACCAACATCTCGGATCCGCTGGCCATCCTTGGGCCGTTCGATGCCAAGGAGGCAAGACCGGGTCTCTCGATGCTGATGGTCTCCACGACCGGCGAGCATTCGTCTTACTACGTGCTTGACGAGGCCCTGAAGCCGGTCGAGACCGAGATGCCGGATGATCTGAAATTCTCGGTCGAGCGCATCCAGGAGAATTGCGAGCCGGCGCTGTGCACGGTGCTGTTCATGGCCGGTGCCGGCGGCTCGCTGCGTGCCGGTGTCACCGACAATCCGGTGCGGCTGACGCGCTCGGTGAAGGACGCGCTGACGCGCGTCACCAGCGGCGGTGCACCGGTCTATGTCTGGCCGGGGGGCGGCATCACCTACATGGTCGACGTGACGCAGATGCCGGCGGGCGCGTTCGGCTACGTGCCGACGCCGGCGCTGGTTGCGCCGATCGAGTTCACGATGAAGCTGTCCGACTATGCCGCGCTCGGCGGGCACATGGATTACGTGAAGCCGCTCTCCGAGGTCCAGAACGGCGACGATGTCCGCCAGCTGCCCTGGCAGAACCCGATCCCGGGACCTCGGGCATGACGCGGCTCCCGCAAATCGCATTGCTGTCTGATGGCCGGCGGCTGCATTTGCAGGATGGACCGATTGATCTGGTCGTTGAGGCGAGGGGGCGCTCGGACGATGTGCGTGCAGCCTATGAGGCGGCTGTGCGCCGCTTCACCGGACTGCTCGACGAGCTCTGCGCCGAATTGCCGGAGCTGCGCACGGCCGCCGGGAATCGGACTTCGCTGAAGGGCGTGGTGGCCCGCCGGATGCATGCCGCTGTCGCACCCTATGCCTCCGATTGCTTCATCACGCCGATGGCGGCTGTTGCCGGTAGCGTGGCGGAGGAGATCCTGGGCGCCATGCTAGGCGCTGCGACGCTGAATCAGGCCTATGTCAACAATGGCGGCGATATCGCGCTTCATCTCGGCAAGGGCGAGCATTTTTCGGTCGGCCTGATGGACCGGCCCGATCGCGCCGGCGTGATGCGGACGATGAGGGTTGACGCGGATGACCCCGTGCGGGGCATCGCGACAAGCGGCCGGCACGGCCGCAGCTTTTCGCTCGGCATTGCCGATGCCGTGACGGTGCTGGCGGCAACGGCGTCGCAGGCCGATGCGGCGGCCACGATCATCGGCAACGCTGTCGATCTGCCCGGGCATCCCTCCATCATCCGGACGCCTGCAAGCGAGCTGCAGCCCGACAGCGATCTCGGCGAGCGTCTCGTGACGCGCGACGTCGGCGAGTTGTCGCAGGACGAGATCGCCGTCGCGCTCGAATCTGGCGCGGAATGTGCACGCCAATTGTTCGATCGCGGATTGATCGAGGGTGCCGTGGTGCGGCTTTGTGGTGATATGCTTGTCATCGAACCTAAGGATATAGAAGAGCAACGAACGCGCCCGCTTGTGCTGGAGAACGCGGTCTGTGCCTGAACGGGGAAGCGAAACATGAGCGCGATCATCCGCAAGATCGTCACCGTCGTCGAAGAGACGCAGATGGAGATGGGCCGCCAGGTCTCGCCGCCGACCCGGCGTGCCGCGGCGATCGCAGTCATCGAAAATCCCTTTGCCGGACAGTATGTCGAGGATCTCTCGCCGCTGATCGCAATCGGCGAGGAGCTGGGCGAGCTGTTGTCGAAGCGCGCCGTGGCGGCGCTTGGCATCGATGGTGCGAAGGCGCAAAGCTATGGCAAGGCCGCCGCCGTCGGCGAGAACGGTGAGCTGGAGCATGCCGCCGCGATCCTCCACCCCAAGTTGGGCGCGCCGGTGCGCAAGGTGCTGGGCAAGGGCGCGGCTCTGATCCCGTCGTCGAAGAAGCGCAGCGGGCCGGGTACGACGCTCGACATCCCGCTGGGGCACAAGGACGCAGCCTTCGTGCGCAGCCATTTCGACGGCATGGAAGTGCAGATCAACGACGCGCCGCGTGCCAACGAGATCATGGTCGCGGTCGCCGTCACCGACAGCGGCCGTCCGCTGCCGCGCGTCGGCGGGCTCACGGTTGCGGAAGTGAAGGGCGAGGACGGTCTGAGATAGGGCTCGAAGCGGGAGGCGGGCACAGCCTCTCGGATGAGATCACGCGGAAGACGTAAAGAGTTCAAAACTGGAGGTTGGGATGCGAGCAAGAAATTACTTCGTCGGCGCGGCCTTCGCGCTTCTGGCGGGCGGCATGGCTCATTCGGCCCTGGCGCAGGACATCAAGATCGGCGAGATCAACAGCTATTCGCTGCTGCCGGCGTTCACCGAGCCCTATCGCAAGGGCTGGCAGCTCGCGGTCGAAGAGATCAACGCGGCCGGCGGCATCAATGGCAAGAAGCTCGTTGTGATCTCCAAGGACGACGGCGGCAAGCCGGCGGACGCGCAGACCGCGGCGAACGAGTTGGTGTCGAGCGAGGGTGTCGCGATGCTGACGGGTACGTTCCTGTCGAACATCGGCCTTGCCGTCAGCGACTTCGCCAACCAGAAGAAGGTGTTCTTCCTCGCGGCCGAGCCGCTGACGGATGCCGTGACCTGGTCCAAGGGTAACAAGTACACCTTCCGCCTGCGTCCCTCGAACTACATGCAGGCGGCGATGCTGGTGGAAGCAGCCGCAAAGCTGCCGGCCAAGCGCTGGGCGACGATCGCGCCAAACTATGAGTACGGCCAGTCCGCCGTTGCCGTGTTCAAGAAGCTGATGTCGGAGAAGCGCCCTGACATCCAGTGGGTCGACGAGCAGTGGCCGCCGCAGGGCAAGATCGACGCGGGCCCCGTGGTGCAGGCGGTTGCCGCCGCCAATCCCGAAGCGATTCTCAACGTCACCTTCGGTGCCGACCTCGTCAAGCTCGTGCGCGAAGGCAACACCCGCGGCCTGTTCAAGGGCCGCGAGGTGGTCTCCTTCCTGACCGGCGAGCCGGAATATCTCGATCCGCTCAAGGATGAGACGCCCGAGGGCTGGATCGTCACCGGGTATCCCTGGTACTCGATCAAGACGCCCGAGCATGACGCGTTCCTGAAGGCGTACCAGGCCAAGTACAACGACTATCCGCGCCTCGGCTCCATCGTCGGCTACCAAACCATCAAGGCGGCCGCCGCGATCCTGGTGAAGGCGGGCTCGACCGATCCGGAGAAGCTGATCGCTGCCGCGGAGGGACTGTCGATGTCCTCGCCATTCGGCGAGATCACCTTCCGCAAGATCGACCATCAGTCGACGCTCGGTGCTTTCGTCGGCAAGACCGCGCTGAAGGACGGCAAGGGCGTGATGGTGGATTCGGCTTACAAG
Source organism: Bradyrhizobium sp. IAR9 (assembly GCF_013408065.1). Lineage (NCBI taxonomy): Bacteria > Pseudomonadati > Pseudomonadota > Alphaproteobacteria > Hyphomicrobiales > Nitrobacteraceae > Bradyrhizobium > Bradyrhizobium sp. IAR9. Next base: position 734,498 of record NZ_JACBZW010000001.1, on the reverse strand, counting down.
AAGGGCGCGGACTATCTGCCCAGCGATGCCGAAGTCGAGAAGCTGCGTCCGAAGGATTGATGTCTTCCTTCTCCCTCGCCCCGCTTGCGGGGAGAGGGTCGGGGGGAGGGGGAGCCTCCGCGAGGGAGGTGACAGCGAGCCCCTGCGGAGACTCCCCCTCACCCGAATTTGCGCATCGCGCAAATTCGACCTCTCCCCGCAAGCGGGGAGAGGTGGACCAAGACCCGCGTGCCGCGGCATGCAACACCAACCCGGACCGCCGATGGCCTTTTACGTCGTACAGTTTCTGACCGGTCTCGCCAGCGCGGCGTCGCTATTCCTGGTGGCCTCGGGCCTGTCGATCATCTTCGGCGTGACGCGGATCGTGAATTTCGCGCATGGCGCCTTCTACATGATCGGCGCTTACATCGCCTTCACGCTCACCGAGCGCCTGTCGGGTGCCTTCGGCTTCTGGGGCAGTATCGTTCTCGCGGCGATTGCGGTGGCGCTGATCGGTGTCCTCGTCGAGATGGTGCTGCTCCGGCGCATCTACCATGCGCCTGAACTGTTCCAGCTGCTCGCAACCTTCGGCCTGACCTTGATGGTCGAGGATCTCGTGGTGCTGATCTGGGGGCCTGACGATCTCGTCGGCCGTCGTGCGCCCGGCTTCAAGGGGGCCATCGATTTCTTCGGCCAGAACATCCCAAGCTACGACCTGTTCCTGATAGTGCTCGGGCCCGTCGTGCTCGGCATCCTCTGGCTGCTGTTCCAGCGCACGCGCTGGGGCGTCCTGGTGCGCGCGGCGACGCAAGACCGCGACATGGTCGCAGCCCTCGGCGTCAATCAGAAATGGCTGTTCACGTCCGTGTTCGCGGTCGGCGTCTTCCTCGCCGCGCTTGGCGGCGCGCTTCAGATTCCGCGCGATGCCGTGCATCACGCCATGGATCTGCGCATCATCGTCGAAGTCTTTGTCGTGGTCGTGATCGGCGGCCTCGGCAGCATCGTCGGTGCGTTCGTCGCGGCGGTGCTGGTCTCCGAGCTCAACGCCTTCGGCATCCTGATCTTCCCCAAGATTTCCATCATCCTGGTCTTCCTGGTGATGGCGGTGGTGCTGATCGTGCGACCGTGGGGCCTATTCGGCAAACCGGAGGCGCCGGCACGCAAGACGCCGGGGCTCACCGTCAATCCGTGGCGGCCATTGACGTCGAACGAGCGGCTTGCGGCGCTTGCGGCGCTCGTGATCGCGGCGATGCTGCCGCTGTTCGCCGGTAACTACGCGCTGACCGTCGGCTCGGAGATCGCGATCTTCGTCATCTTCGCCGTCAGCCTGCACTTCCTGATGTCGGTCGGCGGGCTCGCGTCCTTCGGCCATGCCGCTTATTTTGGCCTCGGCGCCTATGGCGTCGCTTTCCTCGCCAAGATGGCGGGGCTGCCGATGATCGTGTGCCTGTTGCTCGGGCCGCTGCTCGGCTGCATGGGCGCGGCCGTGTTCGGCTTCTTCGCCGTGCAGCTCTCCGGCGTCTACTTCGCCATGCTGACGCTCGCCTTCGCGCAGATCGTCTGGTCGATCGCGTTCCAATGGGTGAGCGTCACCGGCGGCGACAACGGCATATTGGGCGTCTGGCCGGAAAAATGGGCGGCGAGCCCGTCGCACTTCTACTGGTTGGCGCTCGGCGTTGCTACGCTGGTGACCATCGCGCTGCGGGCGATGGTGTTCTCGCCATTCGGCTACGCGCTAAGGGCGACGCGCGACTCTTTGCTGCGCACCGAGGCGATCGGCATCAATGCCAAGCGCATCCAGTGGACGGCCTTCGTGATCGCAGGGACGACCGCCGGCATCGGCGGCGCGCTGTTTGCCTACCTCAAGGGCAGTGTCTTCCCAGACAATCTCGGCATTTCGCTCTCGGTCGATGCGCTGGTGATGGTGCTGCTCGGCGGTGTCGAGACGGTGTCCGGCGCGGTGATCGGCGCCATCGTCTACAAAGCCCTGAACATCTGGCTGGTCAGCCAGACCGATTTGTCGAAGCTCGTGCTCGGCGGCTTCATCATGTTGATCGTCGTCGTCTTCCCCAAGGGCATTGTCGGCATGCTGGAGATGCTGGCGCAGCGCCGCAGGAAGGCATCGCCGCCGGGGTCTCCCTTGCTTGCCAAGCCGATCGAGTCTGCCGAATGAGTGTTGCACCTCCGCTTCTCGCCGTTGAAGGCTTGACCAAATCGTATGGCGGCATCCACGCCGTGCGCGGTGTGTCGTTCTCGCTGCGAGCCGGCGAGATTCTGGCGCTGATCGGGCCGAACGGCGCGGGAAAAAGCACCTGCTTCGACATGCTCAACGGCCAGAACAAGCCCGATACCGGCCATGTTCGCCTGCTCGGTGAAGAGATCACGGGCAGGAAGCCGCGGGAGGTCTGGCGGCTCGGCGTCGGGCGCACCTTCCAGATCACCGCGACCTTCGCCACCATGACCGTGCGCGAGAACGTGCAGGTCGCACTAATTTCGCACGGCAAGCAGCTGTTCAATCTGTTCGGTTCGGCACCGAAGTTCGACCGCGGCGAGGCCGGCCGTCTGCTCGAATTGGTCGGCATGGGCGGCTATGCCGATCGGCCCTGCGGTGAGCTTGCCTATGGCGACCTCAAGCGGCTCGAGCTTGCGGTGGCGCTCGCCAACCAGCCCAAGCTGTTGTTGATGGACGAGCCGACCGCCGGCATGGCGCCGCGCGAACGGGTCGACCTGATGCGGCTGACCGCGAGCATTGCGCGGGAGAAATCGATCGGCGTGCTCTTCACCGAGCACGACATGGACGTGGTGTTCGAGCACGCCGACCGCATCATCGTGTTGAATCGAGGGACGTTGATCGCCGAGGGCACGCCAGCCGAGGTGCGCGGCAATCCGCAGGTGCAGGCGGTCTATCTCGGCGAGGGCCTGGTCTACGATGCCCGCCATCGCGAGGGAGCATCAACATGAAGCTCACCGTCGAGGGCCTCAACAGCCATTATGGCCCGGCGCATATCCTGTTCGACATCGGCTTCGAGGTCGGCGAGGGCGAGGTGGTTGCGCTGCTCGGGCGCAACGGTGCCGGCAAGTCGACGACGTTCCGCTCGATCGTCGGCCTGGTCGCGCAACGAACCGGCCGCATCATGTTCGAGGGCAAGGACGTCTCGGCCAAGCCGACCCACGAGATCGTGCGCGAGGGACTCGGCTATGTGCCGGAGGAGCGCCGGATATTCACCGACCTGACCGTCGAGGAAAATCTCGAAGTGGGCAAGCAGCCCAAGCGTCCGAACGCGCCGCATTGGACGCGCGAAAAGCTGTTCGCGCTGTTTCCAAATCTCGGCGAGATGAAGAACCGTCCCGGCGGCCGCATGAGCGGCGGCGAGCAGCAGATGCTGACGATCGCGCGCACGCTGATGGGCAATCCGTCGCTGGTGCTGCTGGACGAGCCCTCGGAGGGCCTGTCGCCGAAGATCGTGGAGCAGATGGTCGACGCCATCCTGACCATGAAGAAGGAGGGCGTCAGCATCGTCGTCTCCGAGCAAAATTTGCATTTCGCGCGGTTGATTTCCGATCGCGCCTACATCATCGAGCGCGGCCGCATCTGCTTCGGCGGTACCATGGCCGAGCTCGATGCGCGTCCGGATATCCGCGACGCGCATCTGTCGTTGTGAGAGGCGGGGGACGGATGGCGAGAAGTGTCGCGGTGAAGAAGGGCGTCAAACCGGCAAAACCGCCTTACGTGCTCGACGAGCAGGTCGGTTTCATCCTGCGCCAGGTCTGGCAGCGCCACAGCTCGATCTTCTCCCGCGATATCGGCACCAATCTGACGCCGACGCAGTGGGCGGCATTGTCGAAGCTCGCCGAGACCGGGCCGTGCTCGCAGAACCAGCTCGGCCGGCTGACGGCGATGGACGTCGCGACGATCAAGGGCGTGATCGATCGGCTCACGGCGCGCGGGTTGACCGAAACCAGCCAGGATCCCGAGGACGGTCGGCGGCTGCTGGTCAGCCTGACGCGCGCCGGTCAGCAGCTTTCGGAGAAGGTCGCGCCGAACGCGCTCGCCATCACCCGCGAGACGCTGGCGCCGCTCGACACGAAAGAGCGCGAGATGCTGATGGCGCTGTTGAACAAGCTGCGGTGAGGGTGCCGTAGAAGGTCTCGTAGGGTGGGCAAAGGCGCGAAGCGCCGTGCCCACCACTTCTCAATGGTGGGCATGCTTCCGCCGTCGCTCTTCGAGCTATGGCGGACAAGTCGCTTTGCCCACCCTACGGCAGTTGAACGAGGTGCGGGGACGGGCGACTAACCTCGATGAGGGACTTGTCGAGGTATTAGTCATGAGAGTCGCGGCGAAGTTTACGATGCTCCTCACTCTCGGTGCGGTGCTGGCGGGCAGTTGCGCGCCTGCCTTTGCCGCGCAGCCCTACGAGGGCTTCTGGGCGTCCACCAAAAAAGACTGCCGCGATGACGACAGCCCCAACCGCATGAGCATCGAAGGCGGCAATCGCCTCTACTGGTACGAGACGCGCTGCCGCGCCGGCGAGATCACCGCCGACGGAAAGCTCGGCTGGAAAATGAAGCTCGCCTGCGAAGGCGAGGGCGAGAAGTTTCGCTCCAATCCCCGGGTCTCCATCGCCGTGGACGGCAAGCTGGTGATGGACAACGGACCGGTCGGGCAGGCCAAGCGCCAGACCTATGTGCGATGTGAGATCGCGAAGAAGCGCTGATCTCGAACGCTTACGTCTTGCCCGGCCATTTGGCGCGGTAGCGAATTTCGCTGCCGTCTGCGAGCCGCCGCCAGGTCCCGAACTCCGGCGTATGCGGCGCCCGGGCCGTCAAGTCGATCGGGTAGATGCGGCTCGGCTGGCCCTGGATATTGACAGCGAGCTGCCGGTGCGAGGTTCGAAACGCGAGCTCGACTTCGCCTGCGATGACGGGCTGGTCGCCGTCACGATAGAAGGCGGCCGGGGTCACTTCGCCCGGCATCGTGTTGAGGTCGGTCTGCAATTCGATGGTGATGCCCTGGGCCGATGTCGGCACCGCGACCCCGGCCGGAAAACGGACCTCAAATACGAGCAGGGGATTGCCGCCGTTCCGGTTGAGCCATGGCGTCGCAGTCGCATAGGCGTAAGCGATGTAGATGCCGATCCCGGCGACGCAGAGCAGGACGACGACGCCGAGAGACTTCAGGCTGTTGCGCGCGATGCTGCCATTGCCCGCGTCCTGGCCTGAACGCCTCACCAGCCAGTTGGCAACCACCGCGCCGGCGATCGCGCCGATGGGGGAGTAAACGAACAGTCCCAACAGACCCGAGGTGATCGGGTCCGCGCGGTTGCCGAAATCGAATAGGGAAAACAGCACAAAGATCGCGACATGGCCCGCCACCGCGCCAGCAACGCCGACGGCTATTCGCGATGAGTTCTTCATGTTTCCCTCGATGGTCCAGCAATGAAATGCCGCCGCCGGGGGCTGCCTGCGTTAGACGCAGCAGGTCGCAGACTTGTTCAACGCCATCGAGGGGCGATGCCGAGCGGTGTGCCGCTCCGGCTGCGTCACTTCGCCACCACCTCCGGCACTTTCCCCGCGGGCGGCGTGTTCCGGCTGCGCTGGGTGCGCACGATGCCGTCGATGATGGTCATGCCGATGCCCGGGAGGTCGCCGAGCTGGACGCTCTCCAGGATGTTCTTGCCGGGCGAGTGCTGGGCCTTGTCCATGATGACGAAGTCGGCGGAACGGCCGACTTCAATGAGGCCGCAATCGAGCTCGCGCATCCGGGCGGTGTTGCCGGTGGCGAGACAGAACGCAAGCTCGGCCGGCAGTTCGCCGAGCGAGGACAGCATCGAGACCATGCGCAAAATGCCGAGCGGCTGCACGCCGGAGCCGGCGGGCGCGTCGGTGCCGAGGATGACCCGGTGCAGATCGCCCATCTCGCGCGCGGTGCGCAGCGTAAACAGAGCGGAGCGCTCGTTGCCGTTATGCACCAGCTCGAGGCCGCGCTTGCAGCCCTCGCAGATGCAGCGGATCTGGTCGTCGGGCAGGGCGGTGTGGCCGCCATTGATGTGGCCGACCACGTCGGTATCGGCCTCCAGCACGACGTCCTTGTCGATCAGGCCGGAGCCGGGGATCGAGGGGCCGCCGGTGTGGATGGTGCTCTGGATGCCGTATTTGCGCGCCCAGCCGACCATCTTGCGCGCGGTCGGACCGTCCTTGACGCCGCCGAGGCCGACCTCGCCGAGCAGCTTGACGCCGGCGGCGGCCAGCTCCTTGAAGTCCTCCTCGACCATCTCGCATTCGATCACCGGCGCGCCGGCGTGAACCTTCACGCCGCCGGGGCGCAAATTCCAGAATGCGCGCTGCGCAAAGATCGCCATCGCCTTCAGCCCGACGACGTCGCGGGGGCGGCCGGGCATGTGCACCTCGCCGGCGGAGATCATGGTGGTAACGCCGCCATGGAGGTTGCTGTCGATCCACCCGATCTGGTTCTGACGCGGCGTCCAGTCGCCCGCCACAGGGTGGACGTGGCTGTCGATCAGGCCCGGCGCGACCGTGGTCCCGTTGGCCTCGACGATCGTGGTCGCGCCTTCAATGTCGACGTCCTTGAAGCGGCCGATTGCGGTGATCTTGCCGTTCTCGGCGACGATGGTGTCGCCATTCAGGATCGGCTTTTCCAGGGCGCCGGACAGGATCAGGCCGATATTCCGGATCACGAGCTTCGAGGGTCCGGTGGCCTGGGGTGCGTCATGCGCCATGGAAGGGGCTCCTTATTCCTAACTGCAACGCTTTCGATCTTGGGCAGCCTTGACCGCGGGATCAAGCAGGATTATTCATTAGTATACGAATGATCGTGTACAAACGACGCATAGCTGCCCGCCTCGGAACCGCATTGGAAGCGACAGGGAAGTGAGATGAGCAATTTCAACCAGGAAAGCGTTTTGAGCGTCCACCACTGGACCGATACGCTGTTCTCCTTCAAGACCACGCGCAGCCCGACTTTCCGCTTCCGCAACGGCGAATTCACCATGATCGGGCTCAAGGTCGGCGAGAAGCCGCTGCTGCGGGCCTATAGCGTCGCCAGCGCCAATTACGAGGAGACGCTGGAGTTCTTCTCGATCAAGGTGCCGGACGGTCCGCTGACCTCGCGGCTCCAGCATTTGAGGGAAGGCGACGAGATCATCGTCAGCCGCAAGGCCACCGGCACGCTGGTGATCGACAATTTGGAGGAGGGGCGCAACCTCTACCTGATCGGCACCGGCACGGGCCTTGCGCCGTTCCTGAGCGTGATCAAGGACCCCGAGACCTATGAGCGGTTCGAGAAGGTCGTGCTGTTGCATGGCTGCCGGCACGTCAAGGAGCTCGCCTATGGCGAGATGATCACCGAGACGCTGCCGAAGGACGAGCTGATCGGCGAGTACATTCAGAACCAGCTGATCTATTATCCGACCGTGACGCGCGATCCGTTCCGCAACCGCGGCCGCATCACCGACCTCATCACCACAGGCAAGCTGTTCGCCGATATCGGCCTGCCGGCGCTGGAGGCCGCCCACGACCGCGTCATGATTTGCGGCAGCCCGGCACTGGTCGCTGATACCCGCGTGCTCCTGGGAGAGCGCGGCTTTGTCGAGGGCAATCACGGCGAGCCGGCCCAATTCGTGGTCGAAAAGGCCTTTGCCGAGCGCTAACGCGCAATTCTAGCTTGAGAAGACCGCATTTTCGCCGCGTGGGGCCCGTTGCGGCGCCGATTCGGCGCTTGATACACTGTGGGAACGAATCAGCGGAGTTCCCACATGGTTGCGGACAGCGACAGCAACATCGCCTGGCACCGGGTCCAGTTGAAGAAGAACCGCGCCGAGTTGAAGGCGCTGGAGACCGCGCGCTTCACGATGGGCGAGATCGCCTCCTCGAAGCGGAACGGCCAGACCCAGAAGGCGATCGCGGAACTCAAGCGCAAGATCGCCCAGTCCGAGCGCGTGATCGCCGATCACGACAAGCGCACGCGCCGTCCGCTCGGCACGGACATGCAGAGCCTCAGCAACGGCAGCTGGAGCCATTGGGACGCCTATACCAACCAGCAGCAGCGCAAGACCGGCCAGCGCTCGCCGGGGCGTGGATAGATCGTCGTCTCCTCGCGCGGGTTCCGACTTGCGGGTTGGCCCGCGCATACCATCTGGGTGAGACGCCAACAATCACTCCGGTGATCCCATGACAGCGCGCCTCGATTTCACCAGCGAGGCCTTCTTTCGCGATCCGCCCAAGGCGATCGCGGCGTTGCGCATGTCCGGTCCTCTCGTCGCGACGCGATTTCCTCTGGTCGGCGATGTCTGGATCACCACGACCCATGACGCGACGGCACACGTGCTGAAGGACGGCGCTACCTTCACGCTGCGCAAGGAGGATGGCGACGTCGCGGCTCTGCGCTGGTGGATGCCGAGCTTCGTCAGAACCATCGCCAACAACATGCTGACGATGGACGAGCCGGATCACACGAGGCTCCGCAGCATCGTGGACGAGGCCTTTCGCCGTCGTGCCATCGTCGCGATGGAGCCGCGCATCCGTGCCATTGCCGACGGCCTGGCCGACGAGCTGTTCGCGGAGGGACGGCCAGCCGATCTGGTCCAGCGCTACGCGCGCATCCTGCCGCTCGCAGTGATCTCCGAGCTTCTGGGATTGCCTCTGGCCGACCGGCCCAAATTCATCGCCTGGGGCAACGCGATGTCCTCGCTGACGAACGTCGTCAGCTTCTTCCGCTTGCTGTGGGCGTTCCGAAAGATGCGGAGCTACCTGGAGCAGCAATTGCAGGCCGCGCGCGTGCAGGGCGGCGAAGGCCTGATCGCCGAACTGGTCCAGGTCGAGCGCGAGGGTGCCCGGATCACGCCGGATGAAATGGTCTCGATGGTGTTTCTGCTGCTCGCAGCAGGCTCCGAGACGACCACGCATCTCATCAGCGGTTCCGCCTACGAGCTGCTTAGGAGTCCTGGCCTCCGCGACTGGCTGGAGCAGGACTGGAGCCGTGTCGGGCTTGCGGTGGAGGAGTTTCTTCGCTTCGTGTCACCGGTGCAGTTCTCCAAGCCACGCTATGTGCGGCGGGACATCGAGGTCGAAGGCGTGCGTCTGAAGAAGGGCGACCGTGTCATGGTGATGCTCGCCGCCGCCAACATGGATCCGGCGATGCATGATCGTCCCGAAAGCCTCGATCTCGAACGCAAGCCGAACCGTCACCTCTCGTTCGGGACGGGAATCCATTTCTGCCTTGGCCATCAGCTTGCGCGGATCGAGGCGGCCTGCGCGCTGGAAGCGCTGTTCGTGCGCTGGCCGAAACTTGGTCTGGCCGTCGACCCCTCGCAGATCCATTGGCGCAAGCGCCCGGGGATTCGCATGATTGCGAAGCTTCCCGTCACGGCCGAGATCCACGGAACATTTGCCGCTGCGGCGCCAGCGATGGCCGATCGTTCTCCCGTGCGGGCGGAGTGAAGCTCTCTCCTTCGGCAAATCGTCGCTGACCATGATCCGCTCGGAACGGCCTGCGGCGCTTGCTGTTGTCCACCGGGACCTGAGGCACGCGACGGAACAGTTCCGGGCCCAGAAGTCCCATCTCTCGAAGAGGTTGGATCATGACCAGCAAAATGCCGAATGTTCCGCCGGCCAATCAGAGCCGGAAGGGAACTGGCGACACCAAGCAAACATCGGCCGATCAGACTCCGCGCGGTCAGCAGCGCGCGGAAAATCCGGACCAACAGGGACAGCAAGGCAACATCAAGCAGAACACGACCAATCAGGGATACCAGCAAGACCGTTGAGGAGGCGACATTCATGTCGACATCCACCAAGACACCCAACAGTATTCGCCAGGGCGGCCCCGGCGCATCGCATGAGAATGCGAAGGCGCCGCTGGAAGTGAAGAAGCCGCCTGCGGACGATGAGCAGCGAAGCCACAGCCGCGTCTCCGGTGGTGGAGGCGAGCAGGATTCTCATCACCGCCACGACGCGGCCGGCAAGGGCGGCGGCAGGTGACGATTGGAGATCAGAATGCAAGGCAGAAAGACCCACGAACAGCAGGTTCGCATTCTCGAGCGCAAGCCTGACATTCCCGATGCGAGGGAGCTCGATCAGGCATCCGGCCGCAACGTCGAGGGTACCGCTGCTCATCGCGCGCGGCCGGAAGCTCGACACAGCGAATTTCCGGTGAGCCGCGGCGGTCTCAACCAGGAGAGCGACCACAACAAGCACAACGACGCCGGCCAGAGCGGCCACAAGCAGCCGAAACCGACAGCGGCGCAACAGAAGCACTAGAGAAGATCACGGCCAAGAGGAGAGACTGATGCCAGGTGGGCACGGTAGCAAGACGCACTTCAGATCCGGCATGCATGGCAAGGGCGACGGCACCGGTGCATTGACCGATGTGCCCAAGGAGAAGATCGGCGATAACATGGTCCTGTCCAACCGCGACAAGGCCCAGCATTCGGACATTCGCGGCATGGACGGCAAGTCCATTCAGACCGAACAGTATCAGGATCATGCAGCCAACCGGCTCGACGAGACGCCGGAGACTGATGAGACCTGAGAGGGGCGTTCCTCCCGCTGAACTCGCGGACCGGTCTTCAGCCGGTCCGCTTTTTTGTCGGCACGAGGTCGCGCTCCCAGCCGAACACGGAGCGGCCGTCGAGGTCGGGTGAGGCCCCGCGCTCGCCGGCGATATAGGTCTCGACGGACGGGCCGCGCGCGGTGCGTTCCAGCCGCCGCGCCTGGTCGTCGAGGCGCCTGATCGCCTGCATCTCTTCGTCCTGTCCGAGCTTGGCGCTCTGGATCGCGCCCTTCAGCACGCGAATGGTCTCGTCGTAGACCTTGATCGGGACAGGGTAGGGATGCCGATCCTTGCCGCCATGGGCGAGCGAGAAGCGCGCGGGATCCTTGAAGCGATAGGGCGCGCCGTGCATGACCTCGGCGACCATCGCCAGTGAGCGCACGGTGCGCGCGCCGACGCCGGGCGTCAGCAGCAGCTCCGGGAAATCGATCGGGCCGCGCTCGGCGGCTGCGGCGAGGGTGCCGTGCAGGCGCCGCGCGAATACATCCTTCGGCCGGACATCATGATGCGCGGGCATGATCAGATGCGGCAGCATGGCCTGCGCAGGCTCGGGCGCAGTCCCGGTGAGCCGCTCGAATTCAGTGAGGATGCGATCGGGGCCGAGATCGCTGAGGAGCTCGAGCTGCGCGTTGCGCGAGACATCGGCGCGGTGGTCGGTCAGATTGACGATCTCGCCTTGTTGCGGGCCGTCGATCGCGCTGTGCGGCGCATCGACAAAGCTCTTCAGCACCTCGGAATGCCAGTGATACCGGCGGGCCTGCCGCTTGTCGCCGTTCATGCCTTGCTGCACCACCGTCCATTTGCCGTCGGCGGTCACGAAGAAGCCGTGGAGATAGAGATCGAAGCCGTCCTGCACGGCCGCGCTGTCGACCTTCGCCACCAGGCGGCTGGCGCGGGTCAGCTTTGCGCCGTCGAATCCGACGCGGTCGCCGAGCTGCATCAACTCGTCCGGCGTCTTGCGCGAATGCTGGCCGCGTCCGCCGCAGACATAGATGCCAAGCTCATCCTGAAGCGGCCCGAGCCCGCGTTTCAGCGCGCCGATCACGGATGTCGTGATGCCGGAGGAGTGCCAATCCATTCCCATCACGGCGCCGAACGACTGGAACCAGAACGGATGCGACAGCCGCTGCAGAAACGCATCGCGGCCGTAATGATGCACGATCGCCTGCGTGACGATCGCCCCTAACGAAGCCATGCGGCTCGCAAGCCACGGCGGAACCCGTCCGGTGTGCAAGGGAAGATCGGCGCTGCCGGTACGTCTGGTCATGATGCCCCCAAATTAGCGCAGTTCGGCGACGGTTGCATCTGCGGAATGCTGCGTTGCACGAGAGAGGGGAGCGAAGCCGGCCGGGAGGCGTTGAGCGGGCTACGCGAATGCAATGACGGGGACAATCGATGAATCTGCAGGCACTGATGGCCGACATCGACAGGATGTTCGGCTGGATACCGTCGTGGTTTGTCGGCCTCGGCCTGGTTCTCGGTGCGATCTTGCTTGCGCTGTTCATCTACCGGGTCGCCGTATGGCTGCTGGCTCGCGCCTTCGGAACCCGTCTTCCGCTGCTGAGCGTGTTCATCGACCGCACCGCGGGCCCGGCTCAGCTGGCGCTTTGCCTGGCGGCCGTCGCATTGGTCCTGCCGCTTGCCCCGCTCGACGACATGATCCGCACGCCGCTGATGCGCCTGTTCGTCGTGGCCGTCATCGCCCTGATCGGCTGGATCTCGATCCGGGTCGTTGACATGAGCGCGGCGCGGTACCTGCAGAATTTCCGCGATGTCACCGAGAATTTCGTCGCGCGCAAGCACGTCACGCAAGTTCGCGTGTTCAAGCGCGTCACCGATACCATCATCGTCGTCATCACGGTGTCCACCGCGCTGATGACGTTCGATTCGGTGAGGCAATACGGCGTCAGCCTGTTCGCCTCCGCCGGCGCGGCCGGCATCATCGTCGGTCTTGCCGCACGGCCGCTGCTCAGCAACCTGATCGCCGGCCTGCAGATTGCGATCACGCAGCCGATCCGCATCGAGGATGCCGTGATCATCGAGAACGAATGGGGCTGGGTGGAGGATATCGCCTCGACCTATGTCGTGATCCGGCTGTGGGACTGGCGCCGCATGGTGGTGCCGCTGTCCTATTTCATCGAAAAGCCGTTCCAGAACTGGACCCGAGACACCGCCTCCCTGATCGGCGTCATCGCGCTGCACGTCGATTATCGCGCCGACGTGCCGCGCATCCGGCGTTGGCTGGAGGATGCCGTGAAGCAGTCCAAGCTCTGGGATGGCGCGGTGGTCAATCTCCAGGTGATCGACGCGGACTCCCGGACCATCGAGCTACGTGCGCTGGTCAGCGCAAGAAACGCGCCGCAATCCTGGGACCTGCGCTGCGAGATCAGGGAAAAGCTCGTCGCCTTCATCCGCGACGAGATGCCGGAGGCGCTGCCGCGCGAGCGCGCGATCCTGATCCCGTCGGCCGACGATGATGCCGATCTCCTGCGGCCCGTCGCGCGGCCGGAGAAGATGCGGGCGAGCGCGCATAATTGACCGTCCGAGCGATCAGCGGGCGCCGACCACGGCCGCGCCGGCCTGGCGGTCGGAGCGCGGTCGCCGCTTGCGCAGCTTACGTCGGGCCCAGATCAGGAGACCGGTCGACAGCAGCGTGAGCAGCGCGATCGACGTCACCACATTGAGCGACGAGGCGATCAGGGCCGACCAGTTTCCCTCATGGATCAGGCGCGGCCAATTGCGTGGCAGTGGCGTGACCTCCGATGAATTGACGGCATAGGCGCGTAGTTCTCCTCCGTCATAGATTCGCGCCATCATGTGGCCACCGCGCAGACCGATCGAGATCACGTGCGTGAGATCGTGGGAGGCCGCGACCATGCGTATCGCGTCAGGCAGGGCGAGGGGGCGGCCGCTGCCGGCCGGAACGCCTCCGCTCTGAAACGTCAGGCCGAACGCCATGCACAGGCCGCTCAGCGGGCTCAACAGGACGAGTGGCAGCGCGAACCAGGCCGTGCCCTTGTGCCATCCGGACAGCGTGTTGCGCAGCCGCGGCAGTCCCATGAGGCTGCCGAGCAGCATCAGGATGACCATGGCGATGGTCGAGCTTGTCGCCAGCCACGCCTGGCCGAGCAGCCGTTCATGCGTGATCCGCGCCCACCGGAAGAGATCGGTCGGGCCGGAGCTGGCCGCAGCGGGTGCGCCGGTCACGAGATCGATGGCCGGCGCGCCGGAGCCTTGCAGCGTCATCCGCTGGCTAGCCGCATTGATCGAAAGCCCGCGCGCCTTGTTGTGTGGATCGTACGTCTTCACCAGCTCGACGACGCGCGCGGCATCGATCGCCGGACCGCCGATGCCATTGACTTGCATCAGCGGCTCGAACGACAGGATCAGGCCGGTGGTGATGATCGCGAACAGGGGAAGCGCAAAGACCAGCGTGATCCAGCGATGGAGTGTCAACAACAGGGGTTTGTTCATTCTTCGGTCTCCGGCGATCTTGGCACTGGTCGCCTAGCGCAGCCCCGAAGACAAATGACGCTTTGTCCACCTTGTCGCGTTGATTTGCAGCAAATGGACGCGAGGCTATCGCGATGCTGCGATCGCCAATCGTTCGCAGGTTTTCGAGAGACTTGCAGCAGCTGCGTCGTGCGGTCTCGCTCGGCAGGACCTACTCGCGCGTTACCTTCATCGCGCCGCGCAAGCCAGCCTGACGTTGGATCGTCTCCAACGCGCCGGACGACTGTTTCTCCGCAACGAAGCTGTTGAGCAGTGACAGCGCCTCCTCGCGTCCTCTGGGGATCGCGATGGCCATGTGCTCCAGGCCCCAATTGCCGTCGAGAATCCTTGCGCCCGGCATCTGGTCGGACATTTCGAACAGCGTCGGCTTGTTGGTCGCGTAGAGATCGATCTCACTGCTCCCGAACATCGCGATGGCGGCCTTGACGCTTGCGGCGGGAACGATGGCCGCGTTCTTGAATTTTGTCGGCAGCGTGCGCTCGGAGGTCGAGCCTTTGGTGACGCCGATCTTCACACCGGGCTTGTCGATGTCCTCGACCTCTCTGATCGGCGAATTCGCCGGGACGAGAAAGCCGAGCTCGATTGCCAGCACGGGCCGGCTGAAGCTCACCTCGTTGGCGCGGGCCGGCGTGGCGTTGGTCACGGTGAAGTCGATCTTGCCATCGTGGATCGCGCTGACGATGTCGGCAACGCGCTCGAACCTGACATAATCGACGCCAACGCCGAGCCGTTTGGCGAGCTCGGCGCCGAGATCATAGGCGAGGCCGTGCGGCTTGCCGACGGCATCCGTCACCATCGAGGTCGGGCTGCCCGGATAGATGCCGACGCGCAAGCTGCCACTCGGCGCCAGCAGCTTTGCCTCGCCGTCGGCGCGCGCGGACGCGCCGACGAGGCTGATGATTGCGGCCACCAGCAGGGCGGTGCGGGCGAGGCGTCCAGAGAAGGCCCTCATGCAAAGAGGCTCACTGCGCGCGGATGTTGGCCGCCTTCAGCACCGGCTCCCATTTGGTCGCCTCGGCGTGCATATAGGCGTCAAACTCCTTGGCGGAGGAGCCGACCGGAGCGGCGCCGATCTTGCCGAGCGTCGACAGCACGTTCGGATCCTGCAGCGCCGCCTTGAGATCGGTTTCGAGCTTCGCCACGATCTCCGGCGGCATTTTTGCCGGACCAAGCACGCCCCACCAGACCGAGACGTCATAGCCGGAGACGCCGGACTCGGCGACGGTCGGGACGTCAGGCAGCGCCTTGGAGCGTTCAGCCGAGGTCACCGCGAGCGCGCGCACCGGACCGCCTTCGAGCTGGCCGATCGCTTCCGCAAGCGGATTGATGCTGAGCGGGATTTCGCCGGCGATGACAGCGGTCAATGCCGGCGCGCCGCCCTTGTAGGGGATCGCGACGATCTTGCTGCCGGACATGTGTTTCAGCAGTTCGCCGGCCAGATGCGCCGAGGTACCGTTTCCGGACATGCCGTAAGATAGCTTGTCCGGCTCTTTCTTCGCCGCAGCCAGGAGGTCGCCGAGCGTCTTGTAGGGACTGTCCTTGGCCACCACGATCGCGAGCGGTGAGGAGGCGACTTCGGTGATTGCGGTAAAATCCCTGAACGTGTCGTAGGGCACGCTCGGATAGATGAACTGGTTGAGCGGATGGCCGCTCGCGACCAGGATCAGCGTGTAGCCGTCGGGCGCGGCCTGCGTCAGCGCCTGCGAGGCAACGATGCCGCCGGCGCCGGGACGATTGTCGACTACCGGCTGCTGACCCCAGGACTTGGCCAGCGCCTGGCTCAGCGTGCGCGCGAGCACGTCGACCGCGCCACCGGCCGCGTAAGGTACGAGGATGTGAACCGGCTTGCTCGGATAAGTGTCGGCGGCCTGCGCGGCGCTGCCCGCGAGCAGCAAACCGGCGCCCAGCATCAATCCGCCGATTGTCTTGTTCATACCCAGCATTTTCCCAGCACTCCTTGCGGGCGCACGCATCCTTGCATCGGTCTTCCAGGCCGTCCGGACGCCGCCCATGGTTTTTGTTGACGAGACCTGATCTTTTGTACGATAGTACAAATCACATGGTACGCAAGCCCACCAGCAAGGAAACGGCCCGCAAGCCGAACATGCGCGAGGCAATCCTCGCCGCGGCCGAGGAGCTGTTCGCCACCAACGGCTTCAACGCCGTCTCGGTGCGCGACATCGCCCAGGCTGCCGGAGCCAATCCCGGCAGCGTGACCTATCATTTCAAGACCAAGGACGGCTTGCTGCTGGAGATCTACCGGCGGCATTGCGGGCCGATGAATTTGCGACGTTGGGAGCTGCTCGCCGCCGCCAGGCGGGTGCGCGATCTCCAGGACCGGCTGGAGGCTGTGGTGCGGGCCTACGTCGTGCCGGCTTTCACCTCGGGCAGCGACCTTGCCGGCGGCGGTGCGCGCTTCACGCGGCTGCGCGCCGTGATGTCGGCCGAGGGCAACGAGGTCGCGCGAAAAATCATCGCGCAGACTTTTGACGACACCAGTCACGCCTTCATCGATGCGATCCACGAGAGCCTGCCGCACATTCCGCGCACCGACATCGTCTGGCGCAGTCACTTCCTGCTCGGCGCACTCTATTACTCGTTGGTGACACCGGATCGCGTCTCGCGCCTGTCGCGCGGCGAGGCCGATGGCGGCGATGCCGCCAGCGCTATCGAGCAGCTGGTGCAGGCCACGGTCGCCTCATTCCAGGCGCCGCCGCTCGATCATGCCGCGCCGGTGCGGCGGCGGCCGGTCGTCAGCAGCAAGACTTGAAAGAAGCCACCCGAGCGGAGGCGCGTAACAGCGCTTCCGCTCGCAGGCGGACGGTGTGACAGGGTGTTGGGAACATGAACAGGCGGGAGTGCTTGCATCTCTTGACCGGACTGGCCGGTACGGCGCTTGCGAGCGAGGCGTGTGCGCAAGGCGCAGAGCCGAAAGCGATGCCGACGATCACGCCGCCGGACCCAAATCCCACGACGCCGTCGTTCAGGCTGCCGGCAAAATCCTGCGACAGCCATACCCACATCTTCGGGCCGGCGTCGCGTTACCCCTTCGCGGAAAAGCGTCCCTACAACACGGCTGATGCGCCACTGGAGGCGTTCCGCCGCGTGCACGAGACGATCGGCGTCGAGCGCTGCGTCATCGTGAATGCGACCGTGCACGGCACCGACAATCGCGTCGTCACCGACGCCATCGCCCAGAGCGAGGGGGCCTATAGGGGCATCGCCAACGTCAATGACGAGATGACCGAGAAGGAGCTGGCGGCGCTCGACAAGGCCGGCATCTGCGGCTGCCGTTTTGCCTTCCTCAGGCGTCTCGGCGGCGTCGGCGATATGGGTAAGTTCCAGCGCATCGTGCACCGCGTTGCCGAGCTCGGCTGGCACATCGACGTCTATTTTGAGCCGGGCACGATCGCCGAATTCGCAGGCCTCCTGACTGCGCTGCCGACGCCTTATGTGATCGATCACATGGGCACGGTGCAGGCCGGGAAGGGGCTTGACGATCCCGGCTTCACCGCGCTGCTCGACCTTCAGAAAAAGGACGAGAAGTGCTGGGTCAAGATCACCGGCCTCGAGCGCGCCTCCGCCGTCGGCAAGCCGTTCCACGATGCGGTGCCGTTTGCCAAGGCGCTGATCGACAACGCGCCCGATCGCGTGCTCTGGGGCACCGATTGGCCGCACCCTAACGTCAAGGTCATGCCGAACGACGGCGAGATCGTTGACCTGATTCCCCTCTACGCGCCCGACGCAAAGGTCCGGCAAAAGCTGCTGGTCGACAATCCCGCACGCCTGTTCAAGTTCACCTGATGACGATGATGTACACACCCACCATTCCGCCGCCCGATCGGAACACGCGCACGCCGAAGTTCAAGCTGCCAAAACTGTCCTGCGATGCGCACTGCCACATCTTCGGGCCCGGCTCGAAATACCCTTACGCGCCTGACCGATCCTACACGCCGCCGGATGCGCCGCTGGAGGATTTCCGCGCGCTGCATGCCAAGATCGGTGTCGAGCGCGCCGTCATCGTCAATGCCAGCGTGCACGGCACCGACAACAGTGTGGCGCTCGATGCCATCGCGCAGAGTAGCGGCGCCTACCGCGCCGTCGCCAATATCGACGGCACCATCACCGAGCGCGGGCTTCGTGCGCTGCACGAGGGCGGTTTTCGCGGCTGCCGCTTCAATTTCGTCCGCCATCTCGGCGGCGTCCCTGACAAGGGCGTGTTCGATCGCGTCATCGCCATGGTCGCGCCGCTCGGCTGGCACATCGACCTGCATTTCGATGCGATCGACCTGCCTGATTATGCCGACATGCTGGCAAGGCTGCCGCTGAGCTACACCATCGATCATATGGGACGGGTGAAGGCCTCCGAGGGGCTCGACCAGTTGCCGTTCAAGATTTTGATCGAGCTGATGCAGCGCGACGAAAAATGCTGGGTCAAGATCTGTGGCTCGGAGCGGGTGTCCTCCAGCGGTCCGCCCTTTACCGACGCGGTGCCGTTCGCGCGAAAGATCGTCGAGACTGCGCTTGACCGCGTCATCTGGGGCACCGACTGGCCGCATCCCAACGTCAAGGTGATGCCGAATGACGGCGACCTCGTCGATCTGATTCCGCTGTTCGCGCCGGAGCCGGAGTTCCAGCAGAAGATCCTTGTCGACAATCCGGCGCGCCTGTTCGAATTCGACCGATGACGGTGCTCGCGATCGACAAGCCGCGCGGGCGGCCCTGGTGGAGGGAGCTCTGGATCCAGGTGCTCATCGCCATGGCGGCCGGCATCGCGCTTGGGATCGCCAGTCCGGAGGCGGGCGCCAAGATGCAGCCGCTCGGGGATGCCTTCATCAAGGCGATCCGGATGCTGATCGCGCCGATCATCTTCTGCACCGTCGTGCACGGCATCGCCCACATGGCCGATATGGCGCGGGTCGGGCGCGTCGCGGTGAAGGCGATCGTCTATTTCGAGATCATGACCACGATCGCGCTGATCATCGGTCTCATCGCGATCAATTTGCTCAAGCCCGGCGTCGGCATGAACATCGATCCCGCCAGCATCAATGCCAGCGCGATCGAGCCTTATGTCAAGCAGACCAGCGTCATCGGCTTCGTGCCATTCCTGATGAACATCGTGCCCGCGACGTTCATCGGCGCCTTCGCCGAAGGCAACATCCTCCAGGTGCTGTTCATCTCGGTCCTTTGCGGCTTTGCGCTGGTGCAGCTCGGCGAACGGGCCGCGCCGCTGGTCCATCTGATCGACATCGCCGCCAAGATGGTGTTCGCCGTCGTCGGTTTCGTGATGTGGGCGGCCCCGATCGGTGCGTTCGGCGCCATCGCCTTCACGGTCGGCAAGTTCGGCGTGGGATCGCTGGCCTCGCTCGGCAAGCTCCTCGGAGGCTTTTATCTCACCTGCCTGGTGTTCATCGTCGCGGCGCTCGGCCCGGTCGCGCGGCTCTGCGGCTTCTCGCTGCTCAAGCTGATCCGTTACATCTGGGAAGAGCTGCTGATCTGCATCGCCACGACGTCGTCGGAGACGGTGCTGCCGCGGATGCTGACCAAGCTGGAGAAGGCGGGCTGCGAGAAGAGCGTGGTCGGGCTCGTGATCCCGACCGGCTACTCCTTCAATCTCGACGGCACCTGCCTCTACCTTGCCGCGGCCTCAGTGTTCCTGGCGCAGGCGACCAACACGCCGTTCGGGCTTGCCGAGCAGATCGAGCTCTTGCTGATCCTGCTGGTGACCTCCAAGGGCGCGGCGGGGATCGCGGGCGCCGCCTTCGTCGTGCTGGCGGCGACGCTGTCGGCGACCGGCACCATCCCGGTGACGAGCGTGGCGCTGGTGCTCGGCATCCATCGCCTGATGTCGCAGGGCTTGACGCCGACCAATCTGATCGGGAACGCGGTCGCGACCATCGCGATTGCCAAATGGGAAGGCGCGCTCGACGGCGAACGGCTGAGGCGCGTGCTCGACGGCGAGGAACAAGCGGCCGCTGCGATCCGATGAATTGGCTTCCGGCGCGACGCAGGCGGCTTATGATGCTTACGAACAAGAGAGGGGAGTTTCTCCCATGAAGACAGGTCTCGTCATCACCGCCCATCCCGGCGATTTCGTCTGGCGCGCCGGCGGCGCGATCGCGCTGCATGCGAAGAAGGGCTATCGCATGAAGATCGTCTGCCTGTCCTTTGGCGAGCGCGGCGAGAGCCAGTTTGCCTGGAAGGAAAAGGGCGCGACGCTGGAATCGGTCAAGGCCGGGCGCAAGGACGAGGCGGAGCGGGCGGCAAAGCTGCTAGGCGCGGAGATCGAGTTCTTCGATTGCGGCGATTATCCCCTCAAGCTGACCGAGGCGCATTTCGACCGCATGGTCGACATCTACCGCGAGCTCAATCCCAGCTTCGTGCTGACCCACGCGCTGGAAGACCCTTATAATTTCGACCACCCGAACGCAGCGCATTTCGCCCAGGAGACGCGTGTGGTCGCGCAGGCGATGGGTCACAAGCCCGGCGCGCAGTACAAATATTCGGCGCCGCCGGTGTTCCTGTTCGAACCGCATCAGCCAGAGCAGTGCAATTACAAGCCGGATCTGCTCCTCAAGATCGACGAGGTCTGGAAGGAGAAGTACGAGGCATTCCAGATCCTCGCCGCGCAAAAACATCTGTGGGGCTATTACGAGCGCGTCGCGCTCAACCGCGGCATCCAGGGCAGCCGCAACACCGGCGTGCCCATGACCTATGGCGAGGCCTATCAGCGCCTGTTCCCAACGGTTGCGGAGGAGCTGGCATGAAGCCGGTCGTCGTTCGCAATATCAAGCGTGCCGATCCCGCCGGAATGGCGGCGTACGGCGTCTCGACCGTGCACGAGGCTTACGGGCGCGTGGGTCTGATGAAGCCCTATTTGCGCCCGGTCTGGGCGGGCGCGTCGATCGCCGGGCCCGCCGTCACCGTGCTGGCGCAGCCCGGCGACAATTGGATGATCCATGTCGCCGTCGAGCAGTGCAAAAAGGGCGACATCCTCGTCGTCGGCTGCACCACCGACAATACCGATGGCATGTTCGGCGAATTGCTGGCGACCTCGCTGCAGGCACGCGGCGTGCAGGGGCTGATCATCGATGCCGGCTGCCGCGACGTCAATGCGCTGCATGAGATGAAATTTCCGGTATGGTCGCGCGCTGTCTCGGCCAAGGGCACAGTCAAGGCGACGCTCGGCTCGGTCAACATTCCCGTGGTCTGTGCCGGCGTCAATGTCGATCCCGGCGACATCATCGTCGCCGATGACGACGGCGTCGTCGTGGTCCCGAAGCGCCATGCGGCCGAGGTCGCCGGGAAGGCGAAGAAGCGCAACGCTGACGAGGGCGGCAAGCGCAAGCGTCTCGCTTCGGGCGAGCTTGGCCTCGACATGTACAGCATGCGCGAGGCGCTGGCGAAGGCCGGGCTCGTCTATGTCGACAATCCCGAGGACGTCTGAAGATGAGCGGAGCGGGCGGATGGATCGTCTCAAGCTGAAGGCCGTGCTCGGCAATCATCCCCATGTGCAGGCGGTGAAGAGCGGCGCGCTCCGCTCCGATCTTTTCGATCTCGACTTCATCACGTACACGCCGACCAACACCGCGTTCAAGCCGATGGTCCGGGAGCAGGCCTTCGATGTCTGCGAGATGGCGATTGTCACCTACCTGATGGCGAAAGCCCACGGCAAGCCGCTGGTGCTGCTGCCGGCGACCATGCTTGGTCGCTTCCAGCATTCCTATGCGCTCTACAATCCCACGAAGGGAACGCTCGGGCCGTCCGATCTCGAAGGCAAGCGCGTCGGCATCCGCTCGTTCACGACGACGACCGGCGCCTGGATCCGGGGCATTCTCGCCAACGATTACGGCGTCAATCTCGACAAGATCCGCTGGGTCACCTTCGAGGATCCGCACGTGGCCGAATATGTCGACACCACCGAGCGCGCCCCGAAGGACAAGAAGATTCTGCAGATGCTGCTCGACGGTGAGCTCGACGCTGTCCTCGGTGAGATCTCTGATAGTCCCAGGTTGAAGCCTCTATTCCCGGATCCGGCCGCGGAGGCTGCCAGATGGTACGCCAAGCGCGGCGTCGTGCCGGTCAATCATCTCGTGGTCGTGACCGAGCAACTGGCGAGAACGCGTCCCGGGATCGTTGCGGGCGTCTATGATCTCCTCAAGCAGAACAAGGTGCAGGTGGGGCCTGCGGCAACGCCAGATCTTGTCCCGTTCGGGATCGAGGCCAACCGGAAGCCGCTGGAGTTGATCGTCGACTACGCATTCCAGCAGGCGCTGATCCCGCGCCGCTATGCGGTCGAGGAGCTGTTCGACGAGACGACCCGAGGATTGAACTGATGGTGGATCCGAAACGATGGCAGATCGGGCTTATCGGCTATGGCGAAGTCGGCCGTATCCTGGCCGAGGATTTGCGCCAGCAGGATATCAAGGTCTCGGCCTATGACATCAAGCTCGGTGGCGAGCAGGGCGCGCCGCTGAAGGAGCATGCGGCGAAACACGGTGTGACGCTGGCAGCATCTCATGCTGAGCTGACCGCGAAATCAGATTTCATTATCTCCGCTGTCACCGCCAGCCAGGCCGTGCCGGTGGCGAAGGCCTGCGCCGCTGCGATCAACCAGGGCACCTGGTTCCTCGATTTCAATTCGGCCTCTCCGGGCGCCAAGCAGCGCGCCGCTGCGCTGATCGACGGCGCCGCCGGCCGCTATGTCGAAGGTGCCGTGATGACCTCGGTGCCGCCCTATCGCATCAAGGTGCCGTTGCTGCTCGGCGGTCCCGGCGCGAGAGAGTTGGAGCCGCTGCTCAGCGCGATCGGCTTTGCCGCCAGGGTCGCGAGCGACAAGCTCGGCGTGTCCTCCGCGGTGAAGATGTGCCGCAGCATCATGATCAAGGGCCTGGAGGCCATGGTCATCGAGAGTTTTACGACCGCGCGCGCCTATGGGGTCGAGGATGCCGTGCTGGCCTCGCTCGCGGAAACCTTTCCCGCGATCAACTGGGAGAAGCAGGGCACCTATTTCTTCCAGCGCGTCATCGAGCACGGTCGCCGACGCGCCGAGGAGGTGCGTGAGGTCGCCGAGACTGTGCGTGAGGCGGGACTGACACCATGGTCCGCGCAGGGCACAGCCGAGCGTCAGGCCTGGGTCGCTGATCTCGCCGATGAAGGGCTGTTCGGCGCCAGGGGCACCAAGGAGTTTGCGCGCAGCGCTGATTGGCGTACCGAGGCAGATCGAATCCTGAGCAAGATCAAGGGCTGACGCCGAACGCGCAGGTTGAGCTCAAAACCCTGCCGCGGTCGCGATAGTTCGAGATTTCGTCACGGGCGAGCTCGATCAGGTCGACCAGGCATTTGGCCTCGCGGACGACCTGCTCCTTGGCGGGCGCGGGGCGGAACTCTGCGAGAATCATGCGGATGCACTTGTCGGCAGTATCCAGCGTCCAAAGCGCGCGGGTCATGTCGTCCTGCGTGTGGATCGCCGAGATGTCGAGGCCAGATAGGACTTCGCCGATTCCCTTCAGGCGCTTGACGGCCGTTTCCGCCGGCGAGTCGGCCCGAATGGAGCGATAATCCATGCTACTGAATGCGCTGAACATATACATGCTTCCCCACTGAACGCAGATCGTTCAGTGCGCCCCTTTAATATGATCCGGACGGCCTGTTGTGCAATGCGCACAGCTACGGTCCGGGATTCTACCGGGCTCGGATCTGGGGACGGATCGACCGTGAATCGGCGCGAAACGGTCCGATGATCAGCCGTGTTCCTGACGATTTTACCGTTGGAGAGTCGACCGGAACGCGTTCAGGCCCCAGGCCGGAACAGCGCGGGCCGCTGCCGTGCGAACGTCTGTCGGCCATCCTTGAAGCCCATCATGACGTCGGGCAGCGCGGCGATGGCGAAGCGGCTGTCTTGCGTGTCAAGCACGATGAGATCGGCGGGATTGCCGACCTTGATGCCGTAATCGTCGAGGTTCATCAGCCGCGCCGGCAGCTCGGTCACGAGATCGAGGCAGGTGTCGAAATCCCCCACCGAGGCGTGCGCGACATTGGCGTAGAAGTTCGCCATCCGCAGCAGCGAGGCATCGCCGAACGGCGTGAAGGGATTGAGGACGTTGTTGGTGGCGACCGAGCAAACCACGCCGTCGCCCGCGAGCTTGTGGGCGAGGGTCAGCCCGCGTGGCGCGTTGTGGGTGGCGTCGCGTCCCATCAGATATAGATCGGTCGCGGGCAGCACGGTGACGGCGACGCCGGCTTTCGCCAGTTGCGCGGTGGCAGCCTTCATCCGCTCCGGCGGCAATGCCGAGAGCTTTGTCGCATGGCCGATCGCGACCCGTCCATGATAGTTGCGCCACTCGGTCTGGCGGCAGACCTCGTCGAGATGCCACCAGGAGGGATCGAGATCGAAATCCAGATGGAGGTCGACGTCGACGTCGAACTCCTGGGCGAGATCGAAGATGCGCGCAAGATGCGCGGTCGGATCGGTGTCGGTATAGGGACAGCCGCCGATCGTCTCGCCGCCGTCGCGCAGCGCCTGGACCAGCAGCTCCTCAGCTCCGGGATCGTTGGTTAGCCCCTCCTGCGGGAACACGCAGACCGACAGGTCGAGCGCCCATGCATAGTCGCGCTTCAGCGCCTTCACCGCCTCGAAGCTTCGCAGACCGATCCGCGGATCGATTTCCACATGCGTGCGCATGCGCGTCGTGCCGTTTACGATCGCGCGTTCGAGCACCTTGGCGCCGCGTGCGTAAACATCCTCGACGGTGAAGTCGCGTTTCATCGCCGACACGGCCCGGATGGCGTCGCCGAGACTGCCGTGATCGTGGCCGCAGCGGTCGAGCAGGCAGGCCTTGTCGAGATGGATGTGGGTGTCGACGAAGCCGGGCAGGGCGAGGTGACCGCCGATATCGACCTCGACCGCTTCGCAGGCGAGCTTTGGCGCGATCGCGGCGATCCGGCCGGCTTTCACGCCGATGTCGACGGGCGCGGCGGATGATCGCAACAATGCGTTACGGAAGATCAGGTCGAAGGCGGGCTGGGTGATCATGGCTCTTGCGGACGGAATTTAGAGCAATCAGCCGGGATCGGCGGCTCCAGATTGTCGGCAGTGTAGCGAGGCAGATGTTCAAAATATATGCATGGATTCGGCGACAGTGGCGGTAATATTCCGCGAACCCGGGAGAGCCTGCCATGTCCGTTGCCGCCAAAGCCGAAACTGCTCAATTGTCCGATGCCGCGATCGTGGAGGCCTATCTCACGGCATCGATGATCCCCGATCCCGACGCTGCGGCCGCCTATATGGCGCCGGGCACCGTGATCACCTTCACCGGCGGGCGCGAGTTCGATCATCCGCGCGGCCCGACCGGCTTCAACGCCAAGCGCTACCGCTGGGTCAAGAAGAAGATGGACCGGTTCGACGTCTGCCCCGGCGACGGCGAGACCGTGGTTTACAGCGTCGGTACGCTCTACGGCGAATGGAAGGATGGGACCCCGTTCGAGGGCAACCGTTACGTCGACCGCTTCGTGGTGCGCAATGGCAAGATCACCAAGATGGATGTCTGGAACGACAGCGCCGAGCGCATCCTGGTCCAACGCGGCATCGACGCGTAATATCCGTCTCGGCAAAGGCGGAGCCGAACGGCCGCTCGTCATATCGAAAGCTGCAATAGCTGATAGGCGCCAGCCCGTCTGGCGGCTGGCGCGCGCCTGCGCTATCAAATCCCGCGATTGCGCCCGGCATGGAGGCGCGAGCCCCCTTTAGGAGCAGCCGATGCGTCTACCCACCGTTATCCTGGCCCTGACATGTCTTGCGGGCGCAGCTTCAGCCGAAGATCTGTCGGGCACGCTCCAGAAGATCAAGGAGACCAAAAAGATCACCCTGGGCTATCAGGAGGCCTCGGTCCCGTTCAGCTATCTTGACGGCAACCAGAAGCCGGTCGGCTTCGCCATGGACATCTGCCTTAGGATCGTCGACGTCGTGAAGAAACAGCTGGACATGCCAGACATCGTCGTCGACACGCTCGCCGTGACCTCGTCGAACCGGATTCCCTTGATGGTGAACGGCACGCTCGACCTGCACTGCTCGGCGACCACCAACAACGCCGATCGCCAGAAGCAGGTCGCCTTCACCAACACGCATTTCCTCAGCGCGACGCGGTTCGCCGCCAAGAAAGCCGCAAAGATCAACACCATCGACGATCTCAAGGGCAAGGCGGTCACGGCGGTCGCCGGCTCGGTCAACCTGACGCAGCTCGCCAAGGTCAATACGGAACGCAATCTCGGCATCAGTCTGATGCCGGCGAAGGATCAGGCCGAAGCCTTCCTGCTCTTGGAAACCGACCGCGCCCAGGCCTACGCACTCGACGACGTGCAGCTCGCGGTCGCGATCGCGCGCTCGAAGGAGCCGCAAGCCTTCATGATCAGCGAGGAGGCGTTCTCCAAGCCGGAGCCTTACGGCATCATGTTGCGGCGGGAGGACGCGCCGTTCAAGGCGCTCGCCGACCGCGCGACTGCGGAGCTCTATGCAAGCCCGGAGATCGAGGTGCTCTACAAGAAATGGCTGCAGTCCCCGACGCCGCCGAACGGCCTCAACTACAACGTCCCGATGTCGCCGGCGCTACGCAACGCCTTCAAGAAGCCGAGCTGGAGCGCAGATCCGGACGTGTATCTGGCGAACTGAGGCGAGAGGTTGCGCATTACTGTGCCCTCTCCCCTTGTGGGAGAGGGCAGCTCCGTTCGTAGACAAAAGCTCACTTGGGTGAGGGGTATGTCTCCGCGCGCGAATCTCTAGTTTCGTGCGTGCGGATAGATACCCCTCATCCGGCGCTTCGCGCCACCTTCTCCCACAAGGGGAGAAGGAAGAAAGAGAGCGTCGCCCGGTGAGCTAGCCGTCTTCTTTCACGCGTTCGAATATTTCTTCAGCTCGAACCGGGCGATCTGGTTCCGGTGGACCTCATCCGGTCCATCGGCAAGCCGCAGCAAACGCGCGGTGGCATAGGCCTGGGTCAAGCCGAAATCGTTCGAGGTGCCGCCGCCGCCATGGGCCTGGATCGCCCAGTCGATGATCTGGCAGGCCATGTTGGGCACGGCGACCTTGATCATCGCGATCTCGGCCTTCGCGACCTTGTTGCCGACCGTGTCCATCGCGTAGGCCGCGTTCAGCGTGAGCAGCCGGGCCTGCTCGATCATGATGCGGGATTCTGCAATGCGCTCTTGCGTCACCGTCTGTTCGGAGACCGGCTTGCCGAAGGCGACGCGGCTGCGCACGCGGCGGCACATCTTCTCCAGCGTGCGTTCGGCAAGGCCGATCAGCCGCATGCAGTGATGGATGCGGCCGGGCCCCAGGCGGCCCTGCGCGATCTCGAAGCCACGGCCTTCGCCGAGCAGCATGTTCTCCTTGGGGACCCGCACCTCGGTGAAGACGACTTCGGACGCCCGGTCAGGCACGCCGTAGAAGCCGAACACGGGCAGGGGACGTTTCACCTCGATGCCGGGCGTGTCCATCGGCACCAGGATCATCGATTGCTGCTTGTGGCGGTCCGGATTGTCAGGATCGGTCTTGCCCATGAAGATGCAGATCTTGCAGCGCGGGTCGGTCGCATTGGTCGTATACCATTTACGGCCGTTGATGACGTAATGGTCGCCATCGCGCAGGATCGAACTCTCGATGTTGGTCGCATCGGATGAGGCGACCGCAGGCTCCGTCATGGCGAAGCAGGAGCGGATTTCACCTGCCAGCAGCGGCTTCAGCCAACGCTCCTTGTCCTTCTCCGAACCGTAGCGCTCCAGCACCTCCATGTTGCCGGTATCGGGCGCCGAGCAGTTGAACACTTCGGGCGCCAGATGCGAGCGGCCCATCACCTCGCAGAGCGGGGCATATTCGAGATTGGTCAGGCCTGCGCCATGGCCGGACTCCGGGAGGAACAGATTCCAGAGGCCTTCCGCACGTGCCAGCGGCTTCAACTCCTCGACGACAGGATAGACCTTCCAGGGTCCCAGCTCTTCCGCCTCGCGATAGAAACGCTCCTCGTTCGGGTAGATGTGCCGGTCCATGAAGCTCTCGAGCTTGCGCTTGAGCTCGACGACTTTTGGCGACATCGGGTAGAGCATCTCTGGTCTCCTTGATTGATCGGCGGCAGGATCAGCCGATTTCGAGATAATCCGGGCCGGGCAGTTTCGGGAAGAGCGCCGTCGGCAGGGTCTGATACCAGAACGCGACGGAGGCGATATCGTCCTGCAGCGGAAGGTATTTGGCCTCCTTGGTGCCCGGCAACCAGCCCAGCGCCTGGATCGTCACGCGCAGATCGGAGCGGAAGCGCACGGGATCGGGGATGTGCCAGCGATACATGCCGAAGCGTTGCTGCGATTTGTAGACGCCGTCGGGGCGGATCACCTGGGGCAGGCCGGCATAGGGCGTGGAGAATTCCTGGTAGCGCGATTGCTGGCCCTGGCCGGAATGGGCGACATAGGGATCGAAATTATAGGCACCGCAGAAATAATCCTCGGTGCCGGTGCCGCAGATCGTCGGGAAGTCACCGTCGCCGTCGATGAAGAACTTGATTTCGCCTTCGCCCCACCAGCCGTTGTTGTTGACGCCCCATGCGATGTAGGTGCCAACATAGTGGCCCGCGCCGCTGATGCCGTCGAGGATGGTATAGACCGCCTTGTAAGGCAGCGGGTTGGTGCGGCGGAATTGGGCATGGAAGTAGGCGCAGTCCTCCGGCACGTCGGTCAGGGTGTAGTTGATCTGGTAGTAGACGGTGAGTTGCTCCTCGCTGCGGTTCTCCAACGTGACGCGCGCGCGCTTGCGAAACGGCATCTCCCAATAGCAGTTGAAGGCGCGGCCGGGATTGACGCAGACCGCGAGGGAGGACACCTGCGCGAACTCCTCCCATCCGCAGGCGAAGAAATCGCCGACCGGGCACTCGACGCTCGGCAGCGTTTGATCGTCCCAGTAGATGCGCAGGATCGAATGCCGCAGCCGTCCGCGCGCCAGCGTCATCCAGATCTGCTGGATCGCGCCTTGCCCGGCGATGTCGCCGAGCGCGAAGGTCGTGCCCGGTTCGATGACGACATAGGGCGAGACCTTCCAGCCCTGTCCGAGATCGCGCGCCTGGCGGGCGGCGGGGCCATCGACGGACATGCCGCCCTTGCCCTTCTCGCCGGTGAAGTTCTCGGGGCTGATCGAACGCGTCTGCGCGTCCGACAGGCGCGACAGATTGCCGAGATGCAGGCCCAATCCGGAAAAGGCCATGATGTCCTCGATGAGCGATTAGCGACGTTTCGCCTATATCGCCCCCAAATCTACCAAAAGATGAAGACGATCGGATACGGAACGGCCCGCATGTGATCGCGTGCCGTTCATGCGACGCGATACTCCCTGAACTTCTCGCGCAGAGCCGATTTCAACACCTTGCCGGTCCCCGTCATCGGGAATTCGTCGAGGAATTCGACGGCGTCCGGCATCCACCAGCTCGCGACCTTCGGGCGCATGTGGTCGAGCAGCGTCTTGCCGTCGATCGTCGCGCCCTTCCTGCGGACGACGAGGAGCAGGGGACGCTCCTGCCATTTCTCATGGTTGATCGCGACCACGGCTGCCTGAAGCACATCGGGGTGAGACAAGGCGACGTCCTCGAGCTGGATCGAGGAGATCCATTCGCCGCCGGACTTGATCACGTCCTTGGAGCGGTCGGTGAGTGTGACGTGGCCCTGCGGGTCGATCACCGCCATGTCGCCGGTGATCAGCCAGCCGTCGCGGTCGAGGCCTTCCTCCAACTTCATGTAGCCGGAGGCGACCCAGGGGCCACGGGCGCGCAAATGGCCGACGGACTTGCCGTCGCGTGGCAGCTCGACGCCACTGTCGTCGACGATGCGCAAGCTCGTGCCGAAGCAGGCGCGGCCGGACACCTGGCGCCGGTCGAACTTCTCCTTGTCGGTGAGGTGCTCCGAGCCCGGCCGCAAGCCCGGCATGGAGCAGCCCAGGGCCTCGGTCATGCCCCAGGCCTGGATGTAGTCGATATTGTAGTCGCGCTTCAGCTTCTCGACCATCGCGCGCGGCGGCGCCGAGCCCGACGACAGCGTTGCCCGCAGCGTGGAGAATTTGTTGCCGGTGCGCACCAGCCAGTCGAGCAGGATCAGCCAGAAGCTCGGCACGCCCGCCGACAGCGTCACCTTCTCGCCTTCGAGCAATTCGTAGAGCTTGTCGGGCTCGTAGTTGCGGCCGGGCAGCACCAGCTTCGAGCCGGTATAGGGGGCGGTGAACGGCATGTTCCAGCCATTGCCGTGGAAGAGCGGCGCCATTGGCATCATCACCTCTCGCACGCCTTCGACATGCCCCGGCAGGAAGTCGAAATTGCAGCACGTCATGGTCTGCAGGATCGCGGCGCGGTGCGAATAGATCACGCCCTTGGGATTGCCCGTCGTGCCCGACGTATAGCAGATGGTCGAGGCGGACTTTTCGTCGAACTCCGGCCAGGTGAAGCCGGCCTCGTTTTCCTTGTCGAGAAGCTCCTCGTAGCAATGAACGTTGGCGAGCTTGGTCTCGGGCATCCGCTCGCGCGACGACATCACGACATAGGCTTCGATCGTCTTGAGCTGCGGCGCGATCGCCTCGACGATCGGCAGCGTGGCGCGGTCGATGAACAGCAGGCGGTCTTCGGCGTGATTGATGATGTAGATGAGCTGCTCGGGAAACAGTCGCGGGTTGACGGTGTGCAGCACATAGCCCATGCCCGGCGCGGCATAGAACATCTCGAAATGACGATGCGTATTCCAGGCCAGCGTGCCGACGCGATCGCCGGGATTCATGCCGAGCCGCTTCAGCGCCAGCGCCATGCGCTTGATGCGCGGATGGGCGTCGGCATAGGTGTAGCGATGGATGTCGCCTTCGATCTCGCGCGCGACGATCTCGGCCTCGCCGTGATAGTCCGCGGCATACTGGATCAGGCCGCTGATCAGAAGCGGCATGTCCATCATCAATCCCTGCATGGTCTCCTCCACGGCCACGTCGTTGCGTGGCGTTGCGCTCGTGATTTGCGCGTGAGGTTAGCGGAACGTCACGCGGCGTTCACGCAAAAAACATTGGACGCGATTGCATGCGTCACTTTTTCAGGGCTAACTGATCCGAGCTGCCGGCGAAGCAGCGTTCTCCTTGGAGGAAATGCATGTCAGCGGAAAGACACAAGACCGGTGCAGCCGGCGAACCTACCGTCGATATTGCAGCCCTCCGCGCGCGCTATCGCGACGAGCGCGACCGCCGTCTGCGTGCCGAAGGCAAGGCCCAGTATGTCGAGGTAACAGGGGAATTCGGCCGCTACCTCGACGACCCCTGGGCCGATCCCGGATTTGCGCGCGCAGCTGTCAGTGAAGAGACTGAAGTGCTCGTCGTCGGTGGCGGCTTTGGCGGGCTGCTCTGTGCCGCGCGTTTGCGCGAAGCCGGCATCGATGATTTCCGCATCGTGGAAAAGGCGGCCGACTTCGGCGGCACCTGGTACTGGAATCGCTATCCTGGCGCCGCCTGCGATACCGAGAGCTACATCTATCTGCCGCTGCTGGAAGAGACCGGCTACATGCCGGTGCGCAAATATGCGCGCGCGCCGGAGATCTACGAGCACTCCCGCCGCATCGGCCGCCATTTCGGCCTCTACGACCGCGCGCTGTTTCAGACCGTCATCTCGCGGATGGCATGGCAGGAGCAGGAGGCGCGTTGGCTGGTCGAGACCGATCGGGGCGATCGCATCCGTGCGCGCTTCGTCATTCTCGCCGGAGGTCCGCTCAGCAGACCGAAGCTGCCGGGCATTCCCGGCATCGAGACCTTCAAGGGCCACAGCTTCCATACCAGTCGGTGGGACTACGGCTACACCGGCGGCAATGCGGATGGTCTGACCGGACTTGCCGACAAGCGCGTCGGCATCATCGGCACCGGCGCCACCGCCGTGCAATGCGTGCCGCATCTCGGACGCGCTGCGAAGGAGCTCTATGTCTTCCAGCGCACACCGTCGGCGATCGGCGTGCGCGACGACCGGTCGACGGATCAAGACTGGGCGCAGAGCCTCAGGCCCGGCTGGCAGCGCGAGCGCATGGACAATTTCACCGCCGTGATCTCCGGCGAGCCGGTCGAACGGGACCTGGTGCAGGATGGCTGGACCGGTCTGCTCGGCGAGATCCTGCTGGCGCCGCGCCGTCAGCCGCAGCCGGTGACCTCGATGGAAGAGGCGCTGAAAGTCATCGAGCAGGCCGATTACCGCAAGATGGAGGAGATCCGCGCCCGCGTCGATGCGGTGGTCAAGGACACGGCGACCGCGGACGCGCTCAAGCCCTGGTACAAGGCGTTCTGCAAGCGGCCGTGCTTCCACGACGAATATCTCGATGTCTTCAATCGTCCCAACGTGCATCTCGTCGACACCAAAGGGCAGGGCGTCGAGCGCATCACCGAGAACGCCGTCGTGGCTGGCGGCAAGGCTTACGAGCTCGACTGCCTGATCTATGCCAGCGGCTTCGAGGTCGGCACCGATTACGCCCGCCGCATGGGCTTCGAGGTCTACGGCCGCGACGGCATGAGCCTGACCGAGCGCTGGCAGGGCGGCGTCAAGACGATGCATGGGTTCTACAGCCGCGGCTTTCCGAACTGCTTCCTGATCGTTACGGTGCAGGCTGGCCAGAGCGCCAACTTTCCGCACATCATCGACGAGCAGTCACAGCACATCGCCTATGTGATCGCCGAAGCGCGCAAGCGCAAAGCCCGAACGCTGGAGCCGACGCTGGCCGCGGAAAACGCCTGGGTCGAGGAGGTCGTCAAGGCCGCGCTCGGCCGCCAGACCTATCTCGCCGAATGCACGCCCGGTTACTACAACAACGAGGGCGTGTTCGATCCGATCGCGGCGAGAAACAGCCAATATTGGCGCGGGCCGGTGGCGTTCCTGCGGCTGCTCGACAAATGGCGGAAGGAAGGCAATCTGGACGGCCTGGAGTTGACCTATGGGACCGCGGCGGAGGCAGGCGGCTCTGCGTTGTCGGCTTAAGCGGCATGATCCCGCCACCCACGGGCGCCACGCGCCTCTATGTCATCGTCGGCGATCCCATCGCCCAGGTGCGCTCGCCCGCAGGCGTGACCGCAGCCTTCGCGGCCCGCGGCCATGACGGCATTCTCGTTCCGGTTCAGGTCTCGGTCGCGGATCTGCCGGATTTCCTCTCATTGGCACCGCGCCTGAAGAATCTCGACGGCCTCGTCGTGACCATCCCGCACAAATTCACCTGCTACCAGGCTTGCACGAGTGCGACGGAGCGCGCTCACTTCCTGCGCAGCGTCAACCTCATGCGCCGGCGCGCCGACGGCGCATGGCATGGCGACATGGTCGACGGCCTTGGCTTCGTCGGTGCGGCGCGGGCGAAAGGGGTCAACCCTGCGGGCCTGCGGGCGCTGCTCATCGGCGCTGGCGGCGCGGGCTCGGCCATCGCGCTCGCGCTGGTGGAGGCCGGCGTGAGCGAGCTCGCCATTCACGATAGCGCAACTGAGCGCCGCGACGCGCTGATCGGGCAACTCAACGGGCTCGGCAAGGCGCTAGTGCGGGCCGGCAGCACGGATCCCACCGGCTTTGAATTTGTCGCCAATGCGACACCGGCAGGGATGAAAGAAGGCGATCCGCTGCCGGTCGATGTGGCGCGGCTTGCGCCCTTGGCCTATTGCGGCTGTGTCATCACCAAGCCCGAAATCTCGCCCTTCATCGCGGCGGCCCGAAAGGCCGGCTGCGTGACCGGGACCGGCACGGACATGTACGAGCAGCACCAGGGGATCATGGTGGATTTCCTGCTCGGCCGTGGCGAAGGGCGGTGATCCGCCCGGATGTCAAGGCGCCCGTTGCGCTCCGCGGGGCTTGAGCGATCAAAGCCGACGTAGGATCATGCGCTCGCGCGAGCCGGTCGCGTATTTGAGGAGAGGATAAGAGGAATGACCAAGGGCAGGACCGTTGCGACGGCCATGATCGGCGCCACAGCGCTGGTGCTCTCTCTGGCGCCCCGCGCCGAGGCCGCCACCTGCGGCAACGGGCCGGGCGGGTTCGAGGCCTGGAAGCGCGAGTTCAGCGCGGAGGCGCAGGGCAAGGGCATCGGCCAGACCGCGCTCTCGGCGCTGATGCAGACCAACTACGCCAGTGCCACCATCGCGGCCGACCGCGGCCAGCGCAGCTTTTCGCTGACGCTCGACCAGTTTCTCGCCAAGCGCGGCGCCACCACCATTGTCGCCAAGGGGCGGCAGCTCAAGCAGTCTCAGGCTGCCTTGTTCGCCTCCATCCAGCAGCGCTATGGCGTCCCGCCTGGCCCGCTGATCGCGATCTGGGGCATGGAGACCGGTTTCGGCAGCCAGCGCGGCAACCAGAACATGCTGTCGTCGATCGCAACCCTGGCCTATGACTGCCGGCGTCCTGAATTCTTCACCGACCAGCTCTACGCGGCCTTGAAGCTGGTCGACCGCGGCACGCTGTCGGGGGCGACCCGCGGCTCCATGCATGGCGAAGTCGGCCAGACCCAGTTCATGCCCAAGAACATCCTGGCCTATGGCACCGGCAACCTAGAGGTGGCCGCCAACGCGCTGAACTCGACGGCGAATTTCCTCAAAGGTCATGGCTGGAAAGCAGGAGCCGGTTACCAGCCGGGCGAGCCGAATTTCGCCGCCATCGAGGCCTGGAATGCG
This sequence comes from Bradyrhizobium sp. IAR9, assembly GCF_013408065.1. Classification (NCBI taxonomy): domain Bacteria; kingdom Pseudomonadati; phylum Pseudomonadota; class Alphaproteobacteria; order Hyphomicrobiales; family Nitrobacteraceae; genus Bradyrhizobium; species Bradyrhizobium sp. IAR9. The sequence continues at coordinate 699,765 of NZ_JACBZW010000001.1, read as the reverse complement.
GCCGGTGTTTATCAGAAGGCGATTGCGCTGATGGGCCGGCAGATCGATGAGGGCGGCGGAGCGGCGGCCTCGCGCTGACGAAAACCCGTCCACTTCGCTCGAAAACGCTCTTGCTCAGCAAGGCGTGATGGGCCGGCATGAGAAAGTTGTTGCCATCAGGAACCGAGGGCACGAGGTTTGCTTTGATCAGATTCAGGGCTGGGCATGAGGAGACTCAACATGGCAACCCAGATCGTGATGGACCAGACTGGCGATACGCGCCACGAGTTTGATCCTGGCAATGCCGAAGCGCTGGCGCGAGCCGAACGGCGCTTTCGGGAGCTGACCGGAGCCGGCTTCACCGCGGCCCTTCGCAACGGACCCGGCGAAGTCACTCGTATCAGATCGTTCGACCCGACCGCGCAGGAAACGCTGTTCTATCCCCGCTTGGTCGGCGGTTGATCTGAGCTGCTCATGATTACGGCGGTTTGGCTCCGCGCGCCGGCGCGTGCGCGTCTGCATGCGCTGCGTGAACTGTACCGGCGCTTCTTCGGCGAGAATACGCCGGATGCCCGTGGTCGCCGGCTGCTCTTCGATTGGCTCTCGCCCGCACAGCGCGCCCAATTCGAAGAGCACCGGTATTTCGACGTCATCGGATGCGACACCGGCAAGACCTACCGCATTCACTACGGCACCGCCGCCAATGTCCACGAAATCGACGGCGAAGGCCGCGCGACGATGGGATGGTGCTTCGTCCCGTCAGGCTTCCTGGTGCCGGGCGACGTCATGCTGGCGCAGAAGATCGCGCTCGAGACGGATGAGACAGGCGCGCTCTCTCTCGCCAACCGGTTTCCGCCGGCAACGCATTCGGAGCACTTCTACCGGCGGCCTTTCTAGCGGCTGAAATGGCGAAGCGGTCGGTGGTTAGTGGTGCGTGGTGCGGTAGGCGTCCAGCGCGTGCGCCGCGAAGACACCGGCGCTGCAAAGGGCGAGCAGGCCCGAGATCAGCTCGATCATAGCTCGTCCTCCCGTAGTGAATGGGCAACGAGGTTGCGACAGCAGGAATAGTCGTAGATCAGGTCGAGAAGGAATTGCATGGTAGCCGTCCCTGTATTTATTTTGACAACGACTTAAGCGGCGATCTGTTTCAGCGGTGTTTCGTCGCCTCGGGAAAGGGGTTTCGCCGGGAACCTCGGGGCTGGTTTTGTGCGCTGCGGTCCCGCTATTGCTGGAGCCCTTTGGCCGCCTCTTCGAAGGCGGCGCAAGACATTGCGAGGCAAAATCATGGCGCAGGTCGAATGGTTCGATGATCTGGCGATCGGAATGCGGTTTAGGTCCCCCGAGGTCGTGGTCACCGAAGCCGACATCAAGCGCTTCGCGGCCGAGTTCGATCCCCAGCCGATGCATCTCGACCACGAGGCGGCCAAGGCGACCCTGTTCAAGGGCCTTGCTGCATCGGGATGGCACACCGCGGCGATTGCCATGAACCTCGCGATCCAGACCCGCCCATTCGGCCCGCACCCGCTGATCGGCGCCGGCGTCGACGGCCTGCGCTGGACGATGCCGGTACGGCCCAATGATCGCCTGCATCTGGTCGGGGAGGTCATGAGCCTGACACCCTCGAAGTCGAAGCCGCAGGGTATTGCGCTGGTGAAATGGACCATGTTCAACCAGAGCGGCGAGGAGGTTTACACCTTCACCCCCATCGCGATCGTGCCGCGGCGAGGATAGGCACAAGCGCCGCCGTTCTGCCGGGGTAAGCCCTTGCGGCCCTCCCGCGGAGGTGGTCATCTCGGCCCGGGGAACGCGCTGGAGGCTGACATGAAACGATTCCTTCTTGCCGCTTTGCTGATCGCGACGGGCGCCTTAAGCGCCGGGCCGGCGCATGCGCAACAATCCAGGGTCGGCGACTGGACCATCGAAAAGCGCACGCAGGACACGCATTGCAATGCAAGCCGCGGCTACAAGGACAAGGATGACGAGAACCGCGACTACGTCATCGTGATCACCTATTCCGAGAAGGCGATCGTGATCGTGATGATCTACGATGGCTGGGAATGGGAGAATGTCGGCGAGATCCTTCGGGCCGATGTCGGCACTGATGATGCGGACATCATGAAGAAGGCGAAGTGGGAGGTCATGGACAAGACCACCGTGCGCGGCATCTTCGAGTACGACCAGTCGATGATGGACCGCCTGTCGAAGGCGAGGCGCCTGACGCTCGATTTCGAGGACGATGACGACGACAGTATCGAGATGCAGATACCGCGTGCCGGCGAAGCGCTGGCGGCGTTGAAGTTCTGCGAGGAGAACCGGAAATAAGTTGCCGCTGCCGGCCGTGAAAGCGGCAGGACGTCGGCAATGACGTGGTGGCAGCGAACCGGCGCGTGACTCAACGCACACAGTCCACGCGCTGTTCGCATTTATCCTAGTCTTTGGCGAAACAGTCCAAGCCGCACCCTGCGGTTGACGTTACGCAAGGACGATGTTCGATATTCCAGCATCTGGCTGCAACGTTTTTTCCTCGTCGAAGGCGGCAATTGACCGGCCCGTCTTCTCCGTCAGTTCCCGGATCGCGGGCTCTCCGTCCCGGACGGGCCGCACGCAGATGGCGTCGCCCGTCCGATGACGACCCACCAGGCAAACCGGTTCTCGTCTCTGATCGGCGAGATCTACGACGCGGCGGTTGACCCCGCCTTGCGCAGCGGCGCGTTGGAGCAGGTTTCGCAGTTCGTCGGTGGTTGCGCCGCGATGATCCTGTCCAGGGATTCAGCGCGGCTTTCGATCGAGATTCACCAGCATTTTGGAACCGACGCCCGCTTCCGTCAGCTTTATCGCGACCGGTATGTGGAGCTCGATCCTCTGCTCGACCGTCATCTCACCCTCGCGCCCGAACAGACGATCGGCGTGACCGACATCATGCCCCATGCGGACTTCCTCGAGACGAGCTTCCACCGCGAGTGGGTGGAGCCACAAGGGGCGATAGACCTTGCGACTGTCGCGCTCGAGAAGACGGCCGCGCGCACCACGATCCTGCAGGTGCTGCGCCATCGCTCCCGCGGAACCGTTGACGAGGCGATGCGCGAGCGCATGCGGCTGCTCGCTCCGCACATCCATCGGTCGCAGATCATGGGCCGGCAGATCAGGGCACGCTCGCACACGGTGGACGACCTTGCCGACGTCCTCGACGGATTGAATACGGCGATCTGCCTGCTCGACGCGGACGGCCGGGTCGTCCATGCCAATGCGGCGTGCCGTCAGCTGTTCGCCGATGCCAATCTGCTTGCGATCGTCGGCGACCGGATCGTGGCCCGCAACACCCGAACCGACAAATTATTCCGCGGCCTGTGCGAATTCGATGAAGGCACACATTCCGCCGCTCGTCGTCAGATCGAACTTGCGACGTCGGCCGATGGGCAGCATTATCTGCTCCATGCTTTTCCGCTGAAGCGGGATCGCAGCCTGCCAAGGGACGTTGCAGCCACGATGCTCTTCGTTCAAAGAGCTTCCATGCTGCCGCTGCTCGCAGCCGACGCGATCGCCGCAGCCTTCAGGCTGACGCCGTCCGAATTGCGCGTGCTGATGGCGATCATCGAGATCGGCGGTGTCCCCGACATCGCCGCAAAACTAGGCATCGCCGAGACGACGGTGAAGACGCATCTCGGTCGCCTGTTCGAGAAGACGGGCGCCGGCAGGCAGGCTGATCTGGTGAAGATCGCCGCCGGCTTTGCCGTGCCGTTCGCGCGGCGAACGAGCGGCGATGACGGCGCCGCGTGATTCATTTCACATGCCTCGATGTGACGTGCCGCGTTCTCAATCCATTGTGATGATCGGCGCTCGCGGGTCATCCGAATGCAGGACGCGAGTCATTCAGGACTTTCGTATATCGCGCTTCTGATAATTGAAGAGCAGCGAGCGCCGCGAAGCTTGCCACAACGGCACCGAACGCGCGTCTGAGAAAACGACAGCGTGTGGCCGGTCTGCTCGTCGGCTGGAGAGATTGCAGTGAGCAGCATGGTTGATTTTTCCGTTCTCAATGTTTCAACGAACGAAATTCCCGAAAACGAGCGCATCCCGTTGCTTCGCGATTTCTACTGCCGCGGGGTGCTGAAGGCGGAGGTCGAGGCAAGGGAAGGAAAGCCGGCCGCGGCGAGCTTCACCTCTCATGTCTTGCCCGAAGCCCAGTTGTTGATCGGGGGCCTGTGCGGAGCGCGGGTCATTCGCACCAAGCAACTGGTGGCCGACGGCGACGACAGCCTCGCCCTGATCGTGAACAGGTCCGGCGTTCTCGGCATATCCGAGCGGGGGCACGATCTGAGGCTTCATGCAGGGGAGGCGGTGTTGACGAGCGCGGAGGACGTCACGACGTTCGAGCGGCTGTCGCTGGGAAGCTGCTTCTCGCTGCGCGTGCCGAGGCGCGTGTTGGCGCCGATGATCGTGGACGTCGACGATGCCGTGATGCGCGTCATGCCGGAAAGCTCCGCCGGACTGAGGCTGCTGGTCGACTACGCGGTAACGCTGGTGCGGGAGAAGGCGTTCGTGACGCCCGTGCTGCGGCAGCTCGGGGTCGGGCATCTGCACGATCTGCTGGCGCTCGTCCTTGGTGCCACCGGTGAAGCGCGGGAGCTGGCCGGACGGCGCGGCGTCAAGGCGGCGCGGCTCCAGAAGGCGAAAGTCTCCATCGCCAACAATTGCTGGCGGCAGGATCTGTCGGTGGCCTCGGTCGCCCAGGAACTCGGCGTGACGCCGCGCTATCTCCAGCGCCTGTTCGAGGCCGACGGCAAGACGTTCTCCTCATTCCTGATCGAGCAACGCGTCAAGCGCGCGCATCGCATGCTGCGGGAGCCCGGATACGCCGAGCGAACGGTGAGCTCGATCGCCTACGATGTCGGCTTCGGCGATCTCTCTTATTTCAACCGCTGTTTCCGGCGAACCTATAACGCGACGCCGAGCGACATCAGGAGCGGCGAAATGCCGTGACCGCGCGCGACTGAATTGCAGCCAACTGCCGATTTCAGCCAGCAGACAGGGGTCCGTGATCCTTGATTGCGAAGCCATGACCCAAGCGTTGCGTGCGGCATCCGCAGCCGGAGTATTGAATGCGCCGTTTCTTTTTCGACCTCCTGGTCGGCAACATCGTGAAGATCGACCCGGGCGGCATGGTGTTCGAATGTGCGGAAGCGACATTCGTGGTGGCCAACGAGATGGCAAGCCATCTCTTCGTCTGGCGTGATGATCTGCGTGACCGCGACGCCTGGATCCGCGTCAGGGACAACAGCGGCCGCGAAATCTATCGCGCCCCGGTCTGGTCGGAATGCGCGGAGAAGCAGGGCTGGGACCAGGCGTGAGCGCCGCTTCGGTGCAGCAACTCTGCACCAGTTCGACGCGAGGCGCATTCATCGGCGCGGTGGCCGGCCTCGGCTTCGACTACCGCACCGGGGCCAATTTGTCCGTGTTCGGCGCGGTCGAGGGCATGATGATGTCCGACCAGAGCCGCACCGGCACGGCCAAGGGTGGCGTTCGCGTCGCGTTCTGAGCCGGCATCAGCCCTGGCGGCTCGAACGCGATGCCCGCCGGCCGGGCTCCATCTGCCCGGCCGGCGCCTCCTCCGATCGGAGGATGTCGCATGCTACGGTTGTGTTAGGCTCGCCGGCATTGATCATTCAGTGCCATTTTGAGCCATGCACGGATCGCAAAAGCTGCCAGATCTCGTCGAGTCCATCTACGATCCCTCGCTGTGGAATAACGCGGTGGCCGGCATCCGGGATTTCGTCGGCGGCCAGGCCTGCGGGCTGTTCTCGAAGGATTCGATCAGCAAATCCGGTGTCACGCATTACTATTGCGGAGCGGACCCGCACTACATCCAGCTCTATGCCGAGACCCATTCGAAGTTCGACCCGCTGACGGTGCTGCCGCCACACGGCAAGATTGTGAGCATTCCGGATCTCGTCAATTTCGAAGAATACCGGCGCGGGCGCTTCTACCAGGAATGGATGCAGCCGCAGGGGTGCAGCGACGCGGCCAATGTCGTGCTCGAGATGTCGAATGCGAATTGCCCGGTGATGATGACCGTGCTGTCGGGCCGCCGCATGGTCGATCGCGGCATGAAGCAGCGCCTCTCGCTGCTGGTGCCGCACGCCAGCCGCGCGCTGCTGATCAACCGCGCCATGACCGCGCAACTGACGCTGGCGACGGCACTTGCTGATGTCCTCGACAGTTTGACGGTCGGGATCTTCCTGCTCGACGGCCTCTGCCGCCTGGTGCATGCGAATTCGGCCGGTCAGGTCCTGCTCGCGGCCGATGATGTGGTCCGGTCCGTTGCCGGGCAACTCGTGACCGGCAGCGCTGAAGCCAATCAGACCCTGCGCAAGGCGTTTGCGGACCATCGCGACGGTGCAATGCTTGCGGCGAGCGGTCATGCGATTCCGCTGTCGTCCGCCACCGGCGAGCGTTATGTCGCTCACATGCTGCCGTTGTCGTCCCTGCTGCGCAATGGCAGCGAGCGCGTGGTCGATGCCGCCGGTGCGCTGCTTGTGCGCAAGGTGTCGCTCGGCGGACAGTCCTGTGGCGAATTGATCGCGCGGACTTTCGAGCTGACGCCGGCGGAGCTCCGTGTGTTCCTGTCGATCGTCGAGGTCGGCGGCATCCCCGAGACGGCGGCAGCGCTCGCTATCGCAGAGACGACTGCGAAAACGCATCTGCATCGCGTCTTTGCCAAGACCGGCGTGTCCCGGCAGGCCGATCTCGTCAAGCTCGCCGCGGGTTTTGCCAATCCGCTCGTCCACTGAAGATCGCCGTCGGCGTTGAACCTTTTTCTCCCGCGACAGACTCACAGGAGCCGCCGGGCACGAAGAAATCCGCAAATCTTCGAATTTGACCATTGGCTCTTCCGATGCCCCGACTTCCAAGACATTCCGAGCTGATCGAGAGCATCTATGATGCCGGGCTCCACCCTGAGTTGTGGACCGAGGTCGTCGTCATGCTCAATGCCTTCATCGGCAGCCAGGCCTGCGGCCTGATTTCGAAGGATACGGTCAGCAAGTCCGGCGCGACCCATTATTATTGCGGGGTCGATCCGCACTACATCCAGCTCTATTCAGAAACCTACTCCCGGTACGATCCGCTCGCCCGGCTTCCCGGATATGGCGAGGTGCGCAACATCCCGGACCTCGTGAATTTCGACGAGTACCGCCGCGGGCGATTCTACCAGGAATGGCTGCAGCCCCAGGGCTGCGTCGACGTCGCCAACGTGGTGCTGGAGCAATCGAAGTCGCCGTGCCCGATGTTGCTGACCGTCATCCCGGGCAGGGAGATGCTCGATGCCGAGCAGCGCGCGCGAATGCAGTTCCTGGTCCCGCATGCGAGTCGGGCGCTGATGATCAACCGCGCGATCGAGCGGAAGCAGCAACGCGCGACCGCACTGGCCGACGTCGTGGATCGCCTGAATGCCGGCGTCATCCTGCTCGATGCGGCCTGTCGGATCGTCCACAGCAATCCGGCGGCCGAGACGATCCTGGCCGCAGACGATGTCCTGCGCTCCATCTCGGGCCGGCTGGTGACGAGATCCTCCGAGGCCAATCTGGCCCTCCGCAATATCTTCCGCGATCCGGGAGAGGTGGCTCTGGCTGCGGCCGAAGGTCGAAAGATCCCTCTGACGTCGCACGACGGTTCGCACTACGTCGCGCATGTGATTGCGCTGCCCTCGCTGCTGCGTGATGGCGCGGCCGAGCGCACCTCGGCCGTTGGAGCCTTGCTGGTCTGGAAGGCGGAACTCGACAGCCGCTCATGTGCCGGCCTGATCGACCGCACGTTCGAACTGACGCCCGCGGAACTGAGGGTTCTGCAATCGATCGTCGAGGTCGGCGGTGTGCCGGAGACGGCGGCCGCCCTCGGGATCGCCGAGACCACGGTGAAGACGCATCTGCATCGTGTCTTTGCCAAGACCGGTGTGTCCCGTCAGGCCGATCTGGTCAAGCTTGCGGCGGGATTTTCCAATCCGCTTCTGCACTGACGCGCACGCGCCTCGCGTCGCTCTTCGCGGCAGCACGGGGATAGGTTCAAACAGAGACATCATTAGAAAGTTATCGCGCGTCATTCGATCGAATGACGCGTTTTTTTGCGTTTCCTTCTACAGACGCGTCACACGATTTCTTGTTCGACGTATCAGGCTTCTTTGTGAAGCAACTCACAGCAGGCTGGAGTGAATCTCACCATTCTCGCGCACAGGTTGAGAGGAGGTCGTTATGCGAAGGACGTCACTTGCGATGGCCGATAGGTTCCGCGACATCGTCGCTCGCGTCGGCGCCGTGTTTCGCGAGCAGCGCAAGATCGACGCGCAACGCGCATTGCAACGCTATCACCACTTGCTGTCCCAGCCCGGCGAAGCATTGCCTTTGAACGAAATCATTCCGGTCAGCAAGCAAGAGGATGTTTCAGGAAATGCCCACGGATTTGATGCGCGCGAGCGCGCCGCCGGCGAGCCCGCCTACGAGCGCGCGTAATTTCAACATCGTCGCGATCGCGCTGACCGGGGCGCTCGTCGCTCTTCAGCTGGTCGGGCTGGCGCTTCTGGAACGATCCCACGCCCACGCGATGCAAATGTCGTTTCCGCGCGAGGCGGCCGCATGCACCGAGAGCCCGGATGCTGTCGTTCCGCAGATCCCCTATGATTGACCGGAGGACGGTCCGTGCCTGACGTCACGACTCTGATTCTGCTTAGCGTTGCCGTATTCGCTGGCGCCTTCGTATCAGGACTCTCGGGTTTCGCGTTTTCGGCCGTCGCGGGCGCAATCCTGCTGCGGGTGTTTCAGCCGCTCGAAGCCGTGCCGCTGATGATGGCGTGCAGCATCGGCGTGCAGGCGACCAATCTGTGGGCGCTCCGGCGCAGCATCCGCTGGGAGGGCAGTCTGCTGCTGATCGTCGGCGGATTGATCGGTGTGCCCATCGCGGTGTCGCTGTTGCAGAGCGCGGATACGCATCTGCTCAGGCGCGGCTTCGGCATCATCGTCGCGCTCTATGCGGCCTATATGCTGCTGCGGCCGACGCTGGTGACGGCAGGCGAGGCGGTCGGCCGGCACTGGGTGGCGCTGATCGGATTTGGGGGAGGGCTCGTCGGCGGGCTCACCGCGATGCCGGGCGCGATCCCGACGATCTGGTGCGACATGCGCGGCATGCCCAAGAGCGAGCAGCGCGGCCTGGTGCAGCCCTTCATCGCGGCAATGCAGCTGTTTGCCATCGCGCTGCTGGTCGGGCATCAGGACCTGTCGTCAAAGGTCTTCGTCGACCTTGCCGTCAGCCTGCCGGCGTTGTTCGCCGGCTCGGCGCTCGGCGTGATCGCCTTCCACCGGGTCAACGAGACGGTCTTTCGCAAGACCGTGCTCGTTCTGTTGCTCGTGTCGGGGATATCCCTGATCTAGTGTCCTTGGACTTCGTGAAGTCCCTGGACCGGCGCCGCGCTGATGTCGCTGCCGTGATGCACCAGCGGCTTGTTACCGGTCACGGTCCGCAGCAGCACATAGAACACCGGCGTCAGGAACAGGCCGAACACGGTGACGCCGATCATGCCGGAGAACACGGCCACGCCCATGGCTCGCCGCATCTCCGAGCCCGCGCCGGTCGACAGCACCAGCGGCAGCACGCCCATGATGAAGGCCATCGACGTCATCAGGATCGGGCGAAGCCTTAAGCGGCTCGCCTCGATCGCGGCGCGGATCGGCGTGCGCCCGGCGAATTCGAGCTCACGCGCGAACTCGACGATCAGGATCGCGTTCTTGGCCGAGAGTCCCACGAGAACGATCAGGCCGATCTGGGTGAAGACGTTGTTGTCGCCCTTGGAGATCCAGACGCCGAACATGGCGGCGAGCAGGCCCATCGGCACGATCATGATGATCGAAAGCGGCAGGGTCAGGCTCTCGTAGAGCGCGGCCAGCACCAGAAACACCAGCAGGATCGCCAGCGGAAACACCCAGAGACCGGAATTGCCCGCGATGAACTCCTGATAGGTCAGGTCGGTCCACTCGAAGGCAAAGCCGGGTGGCAACGTCTCCGCCGCGATCCGGGTTGCCGCCTCCTGCGCCTGGCCCGACGAGAAGCCGGGCGCGGCGGCGGCGTTGATGTCGGACGACAGAAAACCGTTGTAGCGGATCGCGCGCTCCGGTCCCGCGCTCTGGCGGATATTGAGCAGCGCCGACAATGGCACCATGTCGCCCGAGGACGAACGCACCTTCAACTGCCTGATGTCGTCGGCGCGTGCACGGAACGGCGCGTCGGCCTGCACATAGACCGAATAGGTGCGGCCGAACTTGTTGAAGTCGTTGACGTAGTAGGACCCGAGATAGATCTGCAGCGTGTTGAACACCTCAGTCACGGGCACGCCAAGCTGCAGCGCCTTGGTGCGGTCGATGTCGGCGAAGAGCTGGGGCACGTTGACCTGGAAGCTCGAGAACACGCCGGCGATCTCCGGCGCCTTCTGCATCGCCGCCATGAACGCTTTCGTCGCTTCGTTCAGCGCCTCATAGCCGAGGCCGGCGCGGTCCTCGATCTGGAGCTTGAAGCCGCCGATGGTGCCGAGGCCGTTGACCGGCGGCGGCGGGAACATGGCGATGAAGGCCTCCTGGATGCCGGCGTATTTCTTGTTCAGGTCGGCCGCGATGGCATTCCCGCTCAGGGCCGGGCCCTTGCGCTCGTCGAATGGCTTCAGCGTCGAGAACACGATGCCGGCATTGGACGAGTTGGTGAATCCGGAGATCGACAGGCCGGGGAAGGCCACGGAACTCTCGACGCCAGGCTGGGTCAGCGCGACGTCGCTCATCTTGCGGATCACCTCTTCGGTGCGGTCGAGCGTTGCGCCATCGGGCAGGCGTGCGAAGCCGACCAGATATTGCTTGTCCTGGCCCGGCACGAAGCCGCTCGGCACCTGCTGGAACAAGAGGGCGGTGAGGCCGACCAGGACCACGTAGAGCCCCATCACCGCGGCCTTGCCCGAGATCACCTTGGTGACGGTGCCGCTGTAATTGTCCGAGGAGCGCGTGAAGGCCTTGTTGAAGCCGCGGAAGAACCAGCCAAGGCTCTTTTCCATGATGAGCGTCAGCCGGTCCTTCGGCTCGTTGTGGCCCTTGAGCAGCAGCGCCGACAGCGCCGGCGACAGTGTCAGCGAGTTGACCGCCGAGATCACGGTCGAGATCGCGATGGTCAGTGCGAACTGCTTGTAGAACTGCCCGGTGAGGCCGGAGATGAAGGCCAGCGGCACGAACACCGCGATCAGCACCATGGCGATGGCGATGATCGGACCCGACACCTCGCGCATGGCCTGATAGGTGGCGCCGCGCGGCGACAACCCGGCCTCGATGTTGCGCTCGACATTCTCGACCACGACGATGGCGTCGTCGACGACGATGCCGATCGCGAGCACGAGACCGAACAGGCTAAGCGCGTTGATGGAGAAGCCGAACACGTGCATCACCGCGAACGTGCCGACGATCGACACCGGCACGGCCAGCAGCGGGATGATCGAGGCCCGCCAGGTCTGGAGGAACAGGATCACCACCAGCACCACCAGCGCGATCGCTTCGAGCAGCGTGTGGATGACGGCCTCGATCGAGGAGCGTACGAACTGGGTGGGGTCGTAGACGATCTGGTAGGACACGCCTTCCGGCATGTTCTTCTTGATTTCGGCCATGGTGGCGCGGACGTTGTCGGAAATCTGCAGCGCGTTGGAGCCCGGCGCCTGGAAGATCGGAATCGCGACCGCCTGCTTGTTGTCGAGCAGCGAGCGCAGGCCATATTGCGAGGCGCCGAGCTCGATCCGCGCGACGTCGCGCAGCCGCACGACCTCGCCGCGCGTGCCGGTCTTGACCACGATGTCGCCGAACTGCTCTTCGCTGGACAGCCGGCCTTCCGCATTGACGGACAGTTGCAGGTCGATGCCCTGCACGTTCGGGGAGGAGCCGACGACTCCGGCGGCGGCCTCGACGTTCTGCGCCTGGATCGATTTGACGATGTCGCTCGCGGTCAGGCCGTGCTCGGCCGCCTTCTGCGGATCGACCCAGACCCGCATCGAATAGTCGCCGGCGCCGTAGAGCTGGACGTCGCCGACGCCGTCGATCCGCGCCAGCCGGTCCTTGACGTTGAGCACCGCGTAGTTGCGCAAATACGTCATGTCGTAGCGGCCGTTCGGCGACAACAGATGCACGACCATGGTGAGGTCGGGCGAGGACTTCTTGGTGACGATGCCGAGCTGGCGCACCACGGCCGGGAGGCGCGGCTCGGCCTGCTGCACGCGGTTCTGCACCAGCTGCGTCGCCTTGTCGGGGTCGGTGCCGAGGCGGAACGTCACCGTCAGCGTCATCGCGCCGTCGGTGGTCGCCTGGCTCGACATGTAAAGCATGTTCTCGACGCCGTTGATCTGCTCCTCGATCGGGGTCGCTACCGTCTCTGCGATCACCTTGGGATTGGCGCCGGGATAGGTGGCGCGCACCAGGACCGATGGCGGCACCACGTCCGGATATTCCGAGATCGGCATTGCGAACAGCGAGATCAGGCCGGCAAGGAAAATCAGGACCGACAGCACGCCGGCAAAAATCGGACGATCGATGAAGAATTTTGAGAGATTCATGGCTTTGCCCTGGGCAATGTCCTGCGTGTCTCCGCCAACTCACCCCGTCATTCCGGGGCGCGCGCTCAGCGCGCGAACCCGGAATTCGGAGGTGAGATGGATCGGAGTTTCCAAACTGCTCGATTCCGGGTTCGCGCTACGCGCGCCCCGGAATAACAGAGAACACTAGCGTTGCACGACGTCCTGGTTGCTGTGGTTCGAAGCCTGCTGCCCACGCGCGCCCATCGCCGCGACCTCGGTCTTGAGGAGGGCGCCCGGACGCACGCGCTGCAGGCCGTTGACGACGATGCGATCGCCGGACTTCAGGCCCGAGGTGACGATGCGAAGCCCGTCGACGGCGCTGCCGAGCGTGATCGGACGGTAGACCGCGCGGCTGTCGTCGCCGACCGCCATCACGAACTTCTTGTCCTGATCGGTGCCGATCGCGCGCTCGTCGATCATGACCAGCGTCTGCTGCTTCGGCTGGCCCATGCGCACGCGGGCGAACTGGCCGGGGATCAGACGCCCGTCCTCGTTCCGGAACACCGCGCGCACCCGGATGGTGCCGCTCTGGCCGTTGACCTGGTTGTCGATGAGCTGGATGTGGCCTTTTGCCGAGAGGCCGCCGGAGGTCGCCATCTCAACCGGGATCTGGTCGAGCTTGCCGCGTCCGCCCTTGGCGTCCGCGATCGAGTTCAGCGCACGCAGCACGACCTCTTCGTCCGCATCGAATGACGCATAGATCGGATTGACCGAGACCAGCGAGGTCAGCACCGGGGAGGCGGTGCCCGCAGCGACGAGATTGCCGACGGTGATCTCGATCTTGCCGACGCGACCGTCCACGGGCGCGCGCACCTCGGTGTAGTCGAGATTGAGCTTTGCGGTCTGGAGCGTTGCCTCGGCCGCCTTCACGCTGGCGATCGCTTCGCGGTTGGCGTTCTCGCGCTGGTCGAAATCGCGGCGTGTCACGACGGCGTTGCCGACCAGCTGCGCGCCGCGTTCGACCTCGCTGGTGGTGAACACCACGCGCGCCTTTGCGGCCTCGAGCTGGGCGTTGGCCTTGTCGACCTCGGCGGCGTAAGGCGCCGGATCGATCTTGAACAGCACGTCGCCAGCCTTCACCAGCGCACCTTCGGTGAAGTTGGTGGAAAGGATCGCACCGGCAACGCGCGGGCGGAGCTCGACACGGTTGATGGCTTCCAACCGGCCGGAGAAGTCGTCCCACAGCGCCGTCTGCCGCGGCTCGATCATGGCGACGGTGACGGGCACCGCCTGTTCAGCCGCTGCGGCTGTTGCGGTTGCCTGGGCGGAACGAAGATAGTGGCCGGTCGCAACCGTACCGGCTACGGCGAGGGCGCCCAAGATGGCAACGCCGCCAAGAAGGCGGCCAAGGCGGCCGGCGCGGGAGGTATTTTGGGAGGGGGGCATTTGCGCGCTCCAAATATGTAGTGTTCACTACAGATGTGGAGGTGGATGTCGCAGTGCAAGATACTTATGTACCATTCACTAAGAAAAATGTACGCCGATACCGCGACGATTGGAAGACACAAGAAAAAGAAAGCCAGAACAAATAGATAGGACCGGCGTTAAGCTGATACAGGCCGCCGATTCCGAGGAGACAGGCACATGCGCATGGGACGCCCCCGCGAATTCAACGCCGAAACGGCGTTGGACCAGGCGATGGAAGTGTTTTGGCGCCATGGCTATGAGGGCGCCACGATCGCGCAGCTGACCGAGGCCATGGGCATCAATCCGCCCAGCCTCTATGCCTGTTTCGGCAACAAGGAAGGTCTGCTGAAGGCTGCGCTCGATCGCTACACCAAGCTGCGCGGCGTCTGGATGGACGAGGTGGTGGCCGCGTCCACCGCCCGCGACGTCGCCGAACGGATGCTGATGGGCATCGCCGAGAAGCAGACCGATCCCGCCAATCCGCCCGGCTGCCTGCTCGTGCAGGGCGGCATCGCCTGCGGCACCGGCTCCGAAAACGTCCCATTCGAGCTCGCCGCCCGCCGCGCCCAGAACGAGGACCAACTCCGGGACCGTTTTGTCCGTGCCAAGGCCGATGGCGATCTCAAGGAGAGCGCCGATCCCGCCGCGCTCGCGCGCTACGTCTCGGCCGTCGCGGTCGGCATGGGCGTGATGGCATCCTCGGGCGCAGATCGCGAAGCGCTGCGGCAGGTGGCGAGCGTCGCCGTGCAGGCGGTCGAGGCGCAGTCGGCCGACCGAACGTGATGGCCGTAAGCGCCGCCCGCTGTCATCCCGCAGATTATGCAGACAGCGCCGGCGGCGGCACGAAGCCGCCGAACTCGCGTTCGATCAGGTCGGCGAGCGCCATCGTCGTACGATCCTCCAGATAGGGCCCGATGATCTGGACGCCGACCGGCAGGCCCGTCGCTGTGCGCTCGATCGGAACGGCGGTTGCCGGCAAACCGCAGGTCGACGCGGGGTCGGCCCAGATGAAGCACGCATCGGAGTAATTATAGAGCTTGCCATCGATGTCGAGCTGCCGTGCGTCGAACGGTTCGGAATGGTCATGCGGAAAGGCCGGCACGGCGGCGGCCGGGTAGATCACGGCGTCGAACTCACGGAATAGCTGCTGCCACCGTCGTTGCAGCTGCAAGCGCGCCGCATCGGTCGCGAGCCATTCGCGATGGATCATGCCCCAGCCGCGGGCGCGCTCGGCCTGCAGGCTGCGGTCGTCGGGGGAGAGTGCGGCGGCAGCTTCTTGCGCCTCGGCGAGGGCGGCCGGTGTCAGGCGCGGGCTTCGCGCGGCGTTGAGCAGCTTCATGTAGAGCCGCGCAGACTCGGCGAGATCGGGCAGCAGCGTGCTCGAGCGCGCCACCTGTGCGCCCGATCTGCCGAACCGCTCGGCCAATCGTCCAATGGCTGAACGCACGGCCTCGCCCGTCGGCATCAACGGGTGCGTGTCGACCACGAGGATCCTGAAATCCCTGAGATCATCATGGCGCGAGGCGGGCAGCGCAAGCCGATAGCCGATCCCGTCGCGCGTCTCGTCCGGGCCGGCGATCACGTCGAGCGCCAGCGCGAGGTCCGAGGCCGTGCGCGTCATCGGCCCAACGACCGCGAGATCGCCCTGGCTCGGGACGGGCGGTGCGGGCGGCAGGCCGTATCCGCGGAGCGGGACCAGGCCGAGGCTCGGCTTGTGTCCGAACACGCCGCAGAAATGCGAGGGGACCCGGATCGAGCCGCCGATATCCGACCCGATCGAGAGTGGACCGAAGCCTGCGGCCAGCGCCGCGCCGCATCCGCCGGAGGAGCCGCCGGGCGACCGGCCGAGGTCCCACGGGTTGTTAGTCGTCCCGTAGATCTCGTTGTAGCTCTGGAAATCCCTGAGGCCGATCGGAATGTTGGTCTTGCCGATGACGATGGCGCCGGCCGCCTTCAACCGCGAGACGACGAGGGCATCCTCCGCCGGCTGGAAATCCCTGAAATGCGGAAAGCCCCAATTCGTCGGCAGGCCCGCGACGTTGAAGGGCTCTTTCAAGGTCACGGGGATGCCGAGCAATGGCCGTTGCTCGCCGCGGCCCAGTGCGGCATCGGCGGCGCGCGCGGCCGCTCTCGCGCGATCGAAATCGCGCACGATGACCGCGTTGATCCGCCCGTCCAGTTCCTCGATGCGCGCGATCGTGTGCTCGAGCAATTCCGAGGCAGATATCTTGCGGGCGTGCAGGGCGCTCGCCAGTGCTCTGATCGAGCCGTAGTTCAAGTCAGCAGCATCTGCGGTCATCACGAACTCCAATGTATCTCATCGCGGTGTCGACGCTACCCCGCTGCAGATCGCTCGGGGCACCGAACTTGCGATTTTGAGAGGGGGATGAGGAGGCGGCGCAACGGACATCAGATCTGCTTGCCGGGGGCACCGATGCGGAGGCCGGGCTTCGAAGCAGCTATGCCTTCCGACCCGTTAACGGACCGGCGCGCTGGCGGGATTCCCAATCGGCCATGATCCGACTCCGCGCCTGCTTTGCCCGACGTGTCAAACGTCCGCGGCGGCAGGCCTTGGCGGCGTGCGGCGCGAAATTCTTCAATGATTTGTACTTTGCATGGGGTTGTTTTCGCGTTTTTTGTTTGGGCGTCCCCCGGGCCAGGGCATCAGCCGTCAAAGGCCGTATCGATACGGGCGCTCCTAAGAATTCTTACACACAGTTCTGGCACGCTCCCGCGCGTCAAAGTTCCCGCAACCTGCATCGTCGCGTCTCATTGCGCGCACGAAAAGATGGGCCCGCGGAGATCAAAGGGGCGTTGCTCATGACCGCATTTGCTTCGGACGCCGGTTGCGCGAAGCGGGGGATCGTGCCGATCCTGCTGTGCGTCGTGCCGTTCAGCCAAATTCCGCTCGATGCCTATACGCCCGGCCTGCCGCAGATGGTGGTGGATCTCGCCGCCGATCCCGCCTCGATGCAGAACACCGTCACCGCCTACATGCTCGGCATGAGTCTGGCGCTGGTGCCGGTCGGCATCGCCTCCGACACGCTGGGCCGCCGCAACGTCCTGCTCGCAGGCCTGTCGGTGCTGATCGCGATGAGCATCGCCTGCGCGCTCGCCACCAGCGCCTCGCTCCTGCTCGGCTTGCGTTTCCTGCAAGGGATCGGCGGCTGCACCTGCCTTGTCGTGGCCTATGCGGTTGCGGCCGATTGCTATCGCGGCCGTGAGCTCACGGCGATCTCCGGCCTGCTGGGCGCTGCCTGGGGACTCGCGCCGGTGCTTGCGCCCGCGGCCGGCGGCTTCATCGTCGAGCTGACGTCATGGCGTGGTGTCTTCGTCATCATTGCGATCGCCGCGGCCATCGTCGCTGCGATCGTCGTGTTTCTTCTGCCCGAGACGTTGCCGGCCGAGCGGCGCGCGCCGTTCGATCCGCGCCGTACCGCGGGTATCTTGCGCGAGGCGGTGGTCCGCCCGGGCTTCCTGGCTTTCGTGCTGGTGTTCGCTGCGGCCGCGAGCGCGCAGCTGGCATTCGGCGTCGTCGCACCGTTCTTCTACCAGACCGGCCTCGGTTACTCGGCGGCGATCTACGGCCTCGTCGCGCTCGGCCTCGGCGGGGTCAACCTCGCCGGCGAGCTCGGCTGCGCGCATTTTGCGCGCGTCATGCCGGCCCGCATGCTGGGCTTCGGCGCCTTCGCGCTGTTTCTCGCAGGCTCCGCGGTGCTGACCGTGACAGGCATGGTCGTCGGTCTCGATTTCGCGTCGATCACGATCGGCGGCGCGCTGGTGCTCGGCGGCTGCGGCGTGCTGTGTCCGATGATGTACGGCATGGCGCTCGGCCTGTTCGAACGCGACCACGGCCTGATCGGCGGCCTCATCAGCGCGCTCTGCTATCTCGCCGTGAGCGGCGCCATGGCGATCGCGGCGGTGTTGCCTGAAGCAACGCAGGCGCCGATCGGATGGCTCTATCTCGGCCTCTGCGCCATCGCGGGCACGCTGCTCGCGATCTCCTTGCCGTCAGTGCGCCAGCCAAACAGTCTTAAGGAAGGGACCCAATCATGACCACGGTCGGTATTCGCGGCACGTTCTTCGACTTCGTCGACGATCCCTGGAAGCATGTCGGCGACGAGCAGGCCGCCGCGCGCTTTCATCAGGACGGCCTCATGATCGTCACGGACGGCGTCATCAAGGCGTTCGGTCCTTACGAGACGATCGCCGCCCGCCATCCGAGCGTTGAGATCACCCGTATCAAGGACCGCATCATCGTCCCCGGCTTCATCGACGGCCACATCCATCTGCCGCAGACCCGCGTGCTCGGGGCCTATGGCGAGCAGCTGTTGCCGTGGCTGCAGAAATGGGTCTATCCGGAAGAGCTCAAATACCGGGATCGCAACTACGCGCGCGAGGGCGTCAAGCGTTTCCTCGACGCGCTGCTGGCCTCCGGCACCACCACCTGCCAGGCCTTCACGAGCTCCTCGCCAGTTTCAACCGAGGAACTGTTCGAGGAAGCGGCCCGCCGCAACATGCGCGTGATCGCAGGCCTCACCGGCATCGATCGCAACGCGCCAGCCGATTTCATCGATACGCCGGAGAATTTCTATCGCGACAGCAAGCGGCTGATCGCAGAGTATCACAACAAGGGCCGTAACCTCTACGCCATCACGCCGCGCTTCGCCTTCGGCGCCTCGCCGGAATTGCTCAAGGCGTGCCAGCGCCTCAAGCACGAGCATCCGGATTGCTGGGTCAACACCCACATCTCCGAGAACCCGGCTGAATGCAGTGGCGTGCTGGTCGAGCACCCGGACTGCCAGGACTATCTTGGCGTCTACGAGAAGTTCGACCTTGTCGGGCCGAAGTTCTCAGGCGGTCACGGCGTCTATCTCTCGAACAACGAATTCCGGCGCATGTCGAAGAAGGGCGCGGCGGTGGTGTTCTGTCCGTGCTCTAACCTGTTCCTCGGCAGCGGCCTGTTTCGCCTCGGCCGCGCCACCGATCCGGAGCATCGCGTGAAGATGTCTTTCGGCACCGATGTCGGCGGCGGCAATCGCTTCTCGATGATCTCCGTGCTCGACGACGCCTACAAGGTCGGCATGTGCAACAACACGCTGCTCGACGGCAGCATCGATCCCACGCGGAAGGACCTCGCGGAGGCCGAGCGCAACAAGCTCTCGCCCTATCGCGGCTTCTGGTCGATCACGCTCGGCGGCGCCGAGGGCCTCTACATCGACGACAAGCTCGGCAATTTCGAGCCCGGCAAGGAAGCTGATTTCGTCGCGCTTGATCCGAACGGCGGGCAGATCGCCCAAGCGTGGCACCAATCGCTGATCGCCGAGGGCGCCGGCCCGCGCACGATGGACGAGGCCGCGAGCATGCTGTTCGCGGTGATGATGGTCGGCGACGATCGCTGCGTCGACGAGACCTGGGTGATGGGCAAGCGGCTCTACAAGAAGAGCTGAAGCGGACCGCGACGATGAGCACGTCTCCGGATACAGCCGGCAAGCCGGTCGCCCTCGTCATCCAGCGTCGCATCGCTGACGAGGGCTTTGCCGCGTTCGCGCGATGGAACGGCGAGGTGGGCGAGGCGCTCAAGGCCTGGCCCGGTTTCCTGGGGCAGGAGGTGGTGCCGCCGCAGCCGCCGGCGCATGTCGACTGGGTGACGATTTTGCGCTTCGCCAGCCCGGCCGCCGCGCGCGCCTGGCTCCAGAGCGAGGTGCGGGCGAAGCTGATCGGGGAGGTGCAGCGCTTCTTCGTCGGTTCGGAGGATGTTCATATCCTGCCCGACACCGGCGTCCAGCGCGACAGCGCGGTGTCGGCCGTCATCTCCTTCAAGGTGCCGGATGGACTGGAGGACGCGTTTCTGAAATGGCAGCAGCGCATCCAGGCTGCCGAGGCCGAGTTCAAGGGGTTCTTGCGCCACAAGATCGAGCGGCCGATTCCGGGCTTGCGCGACGAATGGATCGTCATCCTGTCGTTCGACAGCGATGCCAACCTCAATGCATGGCTGGGCTCGCCCGTCCGGCAGACCCTGCTGAAGGAGGGCGAGCGCTTCAACGCCGGCATGAACGTGAAGCGCGCGAGCTACGGCTTCAATTTCTGGTTCCCGGCCGGCAAGACGGGGGCTCCCGAGCAGGGCCCGGCCCTGATCTGGAAGAGCAACCTCATCGTCCTCCTGGTGCTCTATCCCGTGGTCTATCTCTGGGGCACTTTCATCAGCCGGCCGCTGATCGACAGTCATGGCGTGCCGATCTGGCTGTCGCTGTTCGTCGGCAATCTCGTCAGCACCCAGTTGCTCGGCTGGTGGCTGGTGCCCGCCGCCTTCAAGGCACTCGACTGGTGGGTCACGCCGAAGGCCGCGATCAGTCGCCAGATCGCGGGCTACGCACTTCTTGCCGCACTCTACGCCGCGTCGATGGGGCTATACGCGCTGTTGCTCGCGTGGCATTGGGGACGGTGAGACCGTTCACCGTACCGTCGCGGAGAGGGGCGGTCGCTGGACATCGACGACCATGTTTGCCCTGACATTCCTCGGCACCTCGGCGAGCGTTCCTTCCGCGGAGCGCAACCATCCGGCCCTGCTGATCGAGGCCGTCGGACAGCGCATGCTGGTCGATTGCGGCGAGGGCACGCAGCGCCAGTTGCTGCGCAGTGGCGCAGGTTTTCGACGGCTCGACCGCATTCTGCTGACGCATGCGCATCTCGATCATGTGCTCGGCATCCCCGGCCTGTTCTCGACGCTGCGCTTGCGGCAGAGCGCCGAGGTGATGATGGTTCATGGCGGTCCAGCGACGCTCGAGACGGTCATCCAGATGCTGGCCGGGTTGTGGGGTGCGGGCAGGGCGCCGCTTCCGGTGGAATTCGCTCCCTTGGCCGCAGGACGGTTCGTCGACGCCGGCGACTTCACCATCGACTGTTTTCCGGTCCGCCATCGCGACACCGACAGTTTTGGATTCGTCTTCCAAAGCCCCGCTCGCCGCCACCTTCAGCCAAATCTGCTGGCGGCGCTGGACGTTCCCGACGGTCCCTTGCGCGGCGAGTTGGCCGCAGGCCGGGCGATCGTGATCGACGGCGATCGAACGATCGATCCGGAAGATGTCCTGGGACCGCCGAGCGGCGGCAGGAAACTTGTCGTGATCGGCGACACCGAAACCACCGAGGGGCTGGCGCAACACGTCGTCGACGCCGACATGCTGGTGATCGAGGCAACGTTCCTCGATCGTGACGCCTCGACCGCGCGGGATTACGGCCATCTCACCGCGGCAGAAGCGGCGTCGTTTGCGGCAGAGAGCAATGTGAAGCAGCTCGTGCTGACCCATATGTCGGGACGCTATGAGGACGAAGAGATTCTCGCCGAGGCGGCGAGGATCTTTCCGAACACCCGGATCGCCGCCGACTTCGATCACATCGTGGTCTAGCCGTCGCGACGAAACATCGCCAGTCGCGGTCTCGTCCGGCTCTACAGATCGGCGGCAACACCGAGGCGGCCGATGCCCGGCAGCTTGACGGCGGGCCGGCGGATGTCGAGGCCGAGCACGGCGCCGAAGAAGTTGATCTCGAGGCCTTCGACCCAGCCGAGGGTCAGGCCGAGATAGCCGAAGAGCGAGGCATAGAAGCCGGTGCGCGAGGCGGTCAGCCCAATCCATTCCCCGGAATAGGGATAATCCTTGCCGATCGCGGTCGGTGGCAGAACCGCGCGAAGTTCCGGCACGGCATCAAGAGCGGCTTGAACGAAGGTGTTTGAATTCGGTCCCGGCCAGGCGCTGTAGTCGCCGTAGGTTCGAAACTTGTAAGTCTCGATCACAGTCCTAATCCTGGGAATGAGGAGCTCGGCCCGTGACCCATCTACGGCGACGACGGTTTCCGGCAGGGCGCCGAACCACCTTCCATCGGGAGCGAAGCCGTTGCTCCGGATCGGTTCGCCCCACGCGGTGTAGTCGTATCGGCTGTAGCTGGTCGCATCCTTTTCCTTGACGACGATCCACGTGTGGACGGCAAAGATGCTTCGCCACCGGACCGTTCGGGCCGCATAAACCCGGATCAGGGCATCGGGATGGGAAGAAGCCGGCGGCAGCAGGCCTGCGCTGGAACGGTCAGCCGTCTGCCAATTGCCGCGGCCATCTCCAAGCCAATAGTACCGCGCGGCCGATAGGCCGATCGGCACGAACAGGAGCAGGAAGAAAATGAGCACGGCTCTTCGCAAGGGGAAATCGGGTTTCGGAAGGAAGCCTTGACGATATAGGTCGCGAAAGCGTTTTCACAATGATCTTCGAATGCAGATCGTCAGCTGTGACGTCGCACGGGACACGTCCTCGAAGAGATCGCTCAGCTCGTCAATCCCGACTTGATCGCGAGATCCTGTACCTGGCTGGTCAGCTCCATCAGCCGCGGCAGTGCCTGGTCGCGGAAGGCCGCCATGTCCATGCGCATGGCATCGACCGTGATGCTCAATCCCCCGATCACCGAGCCCTGGGCGTCGAAGATCGGCGTTGCCAGCGTGCGCAGGCCGTAGGCGTTCTCGCCGTCGGAGACGGCATGGCCTTTTCTCTTCACCTGATCGAGCCGGGCGAGCAAGGCATCGAGATCGGTCAGCGTCCGCTCCGACAGTTTGACGCGAGGGCGCGATTCCAGTCGCTCGATCTGCTCGTCCCGCGCCAGATGCGCCAGCATGACGTGACCGAGCGCGGCGCTGTAGGCGGGAATGCGCGTGCCCGGCCGGCGATCCATCTTGTGGCGGTCGAGGCCCGCGCCGACGCGCGCGAGATAGACCACGTCGCCGCCGTCGAGGATGCCGAGCGAAGCCGCATCGCCGACATCGGGCACGAGATCGCGCAGCAACGGCTCGACCATTGGGCGCAACGACCCATGCGATAGCACGGTGTAACCGAGGTCGAGGCAGGCAACGCCGAGGCGGAACCGGCGGCTCTGCGGCACGGCCTGGAGATAGCCGATCTCGGTCAGGGTCTGAATCAACCGGAACGCCGTTCCGCGATCGAGATTAGCCCGTGCGGCGATCTCACTCAGGGTGAGTTCGAACGCCTCGCTGCTGAAGCTCTTCAGTACGGCAAAGGCCTTGCCGACGGACGCCACATGATTCTTGGGGTTTTTCGGGGGCGATTCCGATTTGCGCTTTGTGGCGTTCTTTTCGACCTTGGCCATGCCCGAATGCCTTGCCATGACAGCCACCGCCCTTGACGCGGCGGCAAGCTGATTTTACGACTGGTCAAGCCAATAACAAATGTTCGCATTCCGAACAACTGATTTGACGATCGGAGGAAGTTTGTCGACACCATCGCTGCACCCTCATGGCGTGTTTTCCGCCGCGCTGACCCCGCTCGACTCCCAGCTCGCTCCCGATCATGCGCGCTTCATCGCGCATTGCCGCTATCTCCTCGATGAGGGCTGCGACGGTATCGCGCTGCTGGGCACGACGGGCGAGGCGAACTCCTTCTCCGCGGCGGAGCGCATGGCGCTGCTCGAGGCGGTGGTGGCTGCCGGCATCGCGCCGCAACGTCTTCTGCCGGGCACCGGCGTGGCCGCGCTCAGCGAGACCATCGCCCTGACGCGCCACGCACTCTCGGTCGGCGTCGACACCGTCGTGATGCTGCCGCCGTTTTATTACAAGGGTGTCACGGACGACGGCGTTTACGCGTCCTATAGCGAAATCGTGCAGCGCATTGGCGATGCCAGGCTCAAGGTCGTGCTCTATCACATCCCGCAGATGTCGGCGCAGCCGATCTCGCATGCGCTGATCGAGCGGGTGCGAACGGCTTATCCGGCAACGTTCGTGGGTATCAAGGATTCCTCCGGCGACTTCGCGAACATGACCGCGATGGTCGAGCGCTTCCCCGGCTTTTCGGTTCTGGTCGGAGCCGATCCGTTGCTGCTGCCGCTGCTGCGCAAGGGCGGCGCCGGCTGCATCACGGCGACCTCCAATCTGGTCGCGCGGGACCTTGCCTATGTCTACAAGCATTTTCGCGATAGCGACGACGACGCGGCGCTCAAGACGGCGCAGGCGCGCATCGTGAAAGCGCGCGAGCTGGTCTCGCGCTTCCCGCAGATGGCCTCGCTGAAGACATTGGTGGCAGAGCGCACTGGCCACGCCGGATGGCAGCGCCTGCGACCGCCGCTGGAGTCGTTGCCGCCCGAGCAGGTGAAAGAGCTGCTCGCGAATGCTGCGGCATTCGCAGCCGCTTTGTAGCCGGCGCGACGACGAGGCGATCCGATGTCGGACTCCTTCCAGGACGCGCTTTCCGGGCTTGCCGCGATCGTCGGCGACAAGCAAATCATCGCGTCCGGACCCGACCAGGAGCCTTATGTGGTGGACTGGCGCGGGCGTTATCACGGCCGCGCGGTTGCGGTGGTGAAGCCCGGCTCCACCGCCGAGGTCGCCGCAGTCGTCAAATTCTGTGCGGCACGGCAGCTCGCGATCGTGCCGCAGGGCGGCAACACCGGCATGTGCGGGGCGGCAACGCCGGACGATCGGGCCGGCAATGTGGTGATCCGGCTCGACCGGATGCGGGCCGTGCGCGACGTCAGCCCGCTCGCGAACACGATCACAGTCGAGGCCGGCTGCATCCTCGCGGAGGTGCAGAATGCGGCGCGCGAGGTCGATCGCTACTTTCCCTTGAGCCTGGGCGCCGAAGGCTCCTGCCAGATCGGCGGCAACATCTCGACCAATGCGGGCGGCACGGCCGTGCTGCGCTACGGGCCGACGCGCGATCTCGTGCTCGGGCTGGAGGTCGTGCTGCCCGACGGGCGAATCTTCAACGGCCTGCGCGCATTGCGTAAGGACAACACGGGTTATGGGCTGAAGCAGCTCTTCATCGGGGCAGAGGGCACGCTCGGCATCATCACCGCGGCGGTGTTGAAGCTGTTCGCGCCGCCGCGCAGCTCGGCGCTGGCGCTGCTGAAATTGCAGGGTGTGGAGCAGGCGCTTGAGATCATGCAGCGCCTGCGCGGCGCGGTCGGCGACCGGCTCGGCAGCCTCGAGATCATGTCGCGCGCGCAGATCGAGGCGATCGCAGAGTCCGTGCCGCATGTCACGATCCCCTTCGAGCTGACGACGCCGTGGTATCTGATCGTCGAACTGACCGACACGCTCGCCGGCGTCGACCTCGATGAGCCGCTCGCCACGGCGCTGGCGGATGCGATGGAGGCCGGCCTTGCCGAGGACGCCATCCTGGCCTCCAACCTCGCACAGGCCAAGGCGATCTGGGCTGTCAGGCACAGCGTGTCCGAAGGCAACAAGCGTAGCGGCTATGTCGTCTCGCACGACAGTGTCGTTCCGCTGGAACGCCAGGCCGCCTTCGTCACCAATGTCGAGGCCCGGATCAACGCCGCGGTACCGCACGCGCGGGTCGTGATGCACGGCCATATCGGCGACGGCAACATCCACGTCATCGCCCTGATCGATCGCGCGCGTTGCCAGGATCCGGCGGCGACGGCGGCGCTGGTGGCGGAGATCAACGAGATCGTTGACGACGAGACCGCGGCGCAGGGCGGTGCGATCAGTGCCGAGCACGGCATCGGCATCACCAATCGCGGCCGGCTTGCCCGTGTTGCCGATCCTCTCGACATCGAGCTGATGCGCGATATCAAGAAATTGCTCGATCCGAAGGGCTTGATGAATCCCGGCAAGATTTTTGGTGCGGGAGCGGCATAACCATGACGAGCGTCCGCCTGCTTGCCGACGATCTCACCGGTGCGCTCGACACCGCGGCGGAGTTCGTCGGCCTGTGCGGTCCGTTCGATGTCGTCTGGTCGGGCGCGCTTGCGCCGCTGGAGTCCGGGAGCCTGGCAATCGATAGCGGCACCCGTGAGCGGTCGAAGGCCGAGAGCGTCGAAATCGTTGGGCGACTGGCGCCCCACCTTCAGGGCGGGACGATCGCCTACAAGAAGGTCGATAGCCTCCTTCGGGGCGCGTGGGCGGCTGAGCTCGACGCCTGCCTGCGCAGCGGCCATTGGGCTTCTTGCGTGGTCGCGCCGGCGTTCGATTATCAGGGACGCCGCACTGTCGGTGGCCAGCAATTCGCCCGCACCGTGCATGGCGATTGGCACAGGGTCGGCGACAATTTGCTGGATCAGTTGCGGCAAGACGGCATCGAAGCACGACAGGGCACGGCCGAAACGCTCTCGCAAGGCGGCGTTCAGGTGTTCGATGCCGAGAGCGACCTCGACCTCGATCGCGTCGTCGAAATGGCGCAGCGCATGCCGAGGCCCGTGTTGTGGTGTGGCAGCGGCGGCCTCGCCGGTGCGCTTGCCCGGGGTCAAGGCTCCTCTGCGTCCTCGCAACTGAAGCGGCCGGTGCTGGGGCTGTTCGGCTCCGACCAGGCCGCCACCGCATCCCAGCTGGCGGCATGTGGTCACGCCACCATCGCGCTGGCCGAGGGGGAGGGCGGCGCGGGCGTTCGACGCAAGCTGGCCGACGAGGGCGTGGCGCTGGTCAAATTCGCCCTCGCTGACGGCTTGACGCGAGCCGAGGCGGCGCGGCGGATCGCGCACGAGATGACCCGGCTGATCACAGCACTCGAACCACCGGGCACGCTGGTTGTTGCCGGTGGAGAAACACTGAAGGCCGCATGCCTTGCCCTTGGCGCGCATGCGCTCGAGGTGACAGGACGTATCGTGCCGGGATTGCCGCGCTCGACGTTGCAAGGCGGCCGCTGGGCCGGCGTCGATGTCATCTCGAAGTCCGGCGCCTTCGGTCTCAGCGAGCTGTGGCGCGACCTGCTTCGGGATAATCATTTGCTCAGCAAGGGGAGTCCGACATGACCTCTCGTCATCTTGCCATCACCATGGGTGATCCCGCCGGGATCGGGCCGGAGATCATCGTCAAGGCCTGCGTCGGGCTGAAGGACCGGATCGCGAACGGCGATCTGCGGATCCTGATCATCGGCAGCGGCGCGGCGCTCGATGGTGCGAAAGCCGCGCTCGGTGCCGGCATTGCGATTCCCGAAGTGCGCAGCGAGGATCGTGACTGGCCGAACCTCTGCTTCCTCCAGGCCGACATCGAGGGCGACCCGATCAAGCCCGGCGTGCTCAGCGCCGATGGCGGCCGCTTTGCCTACAAGGCGATCGAGCAGGGCGTGCGCCTGACGCAGGCGGGCCGGACCGCGGCGATCGTCACGGCGCCGCTCAATAAGGAAGCGCTCAACAAGGCCGGCTATCATTTCCCTGGTCATACCGAGATGCTGGCGCATCTCACCGGCGTGCGCGGCTCGGTGATGCTGCTCGCCCATGGCAATATGCGCGTCAGCCATGTCTCGACCCATGTGGCGCTGGAGGACGTGCCGAAGCGCCTGACGCCGGAGCGTCTGCGCATGGTGATCGACCTCACCAACGATGCCCTGCTGCGGCTCGGAATCGCCAAACCGAAGATCGCGATCGCGGCGCTCAATCCGCATGCCGGCGAGGGCGGCCTGTTCGGCCGGCAGGACATCGACGTGTCTGCACCGACGATCGCGAAAGCGGTCGCCGACGGCCTCGACGTCGTCGGGCCCGTGCCCGGCGATACCATCTTCGTCAAGCTGCGCGCCGGCCAGTACGATGCCGCGGTCGCGATGTATCACGACCAGGGGCACATTCCAGTCAAGCTGCTCGGCTTCCAGGTCGATCCCGCGACCGGCCGCTGGCAGGAATTGTCCGGCGTCAACATCACGCTGGGCTTGCCGATCATCCGCACTTCCGTCGATCACGGCACCGCCTTCGACATCGCCGGCAAGGGCATCGCCAACGAGCACAGCCTGATCGAGGCCATCGACTATGCCGAGCGGCTCGCCGCTGGCGCCTCCGTATCCAAATCATGAGTTCGAACGCACGATGACCAACGCCTTCACGCCCATCGAAATCCAGCGTCCCACCGTCCTCGAGTTCGGCAACGGCACGATCGGCGCGGCAGCGCGCTACGCCGAGCGGATCGGCGCCAGGCGGCCGCTGGTGATCTCGGATCCGTTCAACGCACGCCGCGTCGACATGCTGGCGCTGCCGGGTGCGGTGAAGGTGTTCGGCGACGTCAAGCCCGAGCCGGACCTGCCTAATCTCGAGAAGGCGGTGGCGATGGCGAAGGACGTCAAGCCCGATCTCGTCGTCGGCTTCGGCGGCGGCAGCGCGATGGATCTCGCCAAGCTGGTCGCGGTGATGTGCACGAGCGACGTGCCCTTTGCCGACATCGTCGGGCCGGAGAAGGTGGCCGGCCGCAGCGTCGCGCTGATGCAGATTCCGACGACGTCGGGCACCGGCAGCGAGGCCGGCACCCGCGCGCTCGTGACCGATCCCGTCAGCCAGAACAAGCAGGCGGTGCAGAGCCGCTTCATGCTGGCCGACATCGCCATCGTCGATCCGGATCTGACGATGACCGTGCCGAAGGAGGTCACCGCGGCGACCGGGGTCGATGCGCTGGCGCATTGCGTCGAGGCCTATACCAGCCGCAAGGCGCATCCGACGATCGACCTCTACGCGCTCGAAGGCGCGCGGCTGGTCGGACGTTATCTCAAACGCGCGGTGGCCGATGGCGGCGATCGCGAGGCGCGTGCGGGCCTCGCGCTGGCCTCGCTCTATGGCGGCTATTGCCTGGGACCGGTGAACACGACAGCCGGCCACGCGGTGGCGTATCCGCTCGGCACGCGGCACCACGTGGCACATGGCCTCGCCTGCGCGGTGATCTTCCCGCATACGCTGGCGTTCAACATGCCGGCGGTGGAAGCGAAGACGATCGCGGTGCTCCAGGCGCTCGGCCTGCCGGAGCAGGGCGATCCGAAGCTCGCGTTCGAGGCAAGCTACAAGTTCTGCAGCGATCTCGGCATCGAGATGCGGCTGTCCGCGCTCGGCGTGCCCCGGGACGATTTCGGCGTGATGGCCGACGAGGCGCACGCCATTCGCCGCCTGCTCGACAACAATCCGCGCGACCTCGGCCGGGACGCGATCCTGAACATGTACGAGGTCGCGTTCTGACCGTCTCCGCCGCTCGCGCGCGGCAGCCAATCAACAACACGGAAAACAGAGGAAACTTCTATGAGATCGATGTGGCTTGTCCTTGCCTCAGCCTTGGTGCTGGCGGCCTCACCCGCAAAGGCGCAGGACGGCTATCCGTCCAAGCAGGTGACGGTGGTCGTTCCCTTCGCCGCCGGCGGCACCGCGGACATCTTCGCGCGGATGGTCTCCAACCATTTGCAGGCGAAGTTCGGCAAGCCCTTCGTGGTCGAGAATGTCGGCGGTGCCGGCTCGATCCTCGGCGTGACGCGGGTGGCGAAATCGGCGCCGGATGGCATCACGCTCGGTCTTGCCAGCACGTCCGCGCTTGCGATCAACCCGTCGCTCTACGGGCCGAAGCTCAGCTACCAGCCGGACAAGGATCTGGTGCCGGTCGCCCAGATCAGCGTCGTGCCCAATGTTCTCGTCGTCAATCCCAACAAAATCAAGGCGCGTACCGTGCCGGAGCTGATTGCCTATCTGAAGGCGAATCCGGACAAGGTCTCGTTCGGCTCGGCCGGCGTCGGCACCTCGCAGCACCTTGCCAGCGAGCTATTCCAGCAGATGACGGGCACCAAGATGGTGCACGTGCCCTACAAGGGCTCCAGCCAGATGCTGACGGATCTGCTGAGCGGACAGATTGATCTCGCCTTCGACAACGTCCCCCTGCTGCTGCCGCAGGTGAAGACCGGCCAGCTCGCGCTGCTCGCGACCGCAACGCCGAAGCGCGCCGCCTTCGATCCCGAAGCTCCGGCCGTGGCCGAATTCCTGCCCGGCTTCGAGGCGGTGGCCTGGCACGGTTTCATTGTGCCCGCGGGCACGCCCAAGCCGATCGTCGAAAAGCTCTCGGCCGAGATCCGCGCCTTCATGGCGCAGCCGGAGACGGTGCAGAAGATGGCCGAACTCGGTGCCACCGCTGTCGCCGTGGATTCCGAACCGTTCGCGGCCTACATCAAAGCCGAGACGGCGCGCTGGAAGAAGGTGATCGAGGCCGCCAACATCAAGCTGGAGTAGGGCGGCACGCGATGAGATGAGCCGGCCGCCGCATGCAGATGGGGCGGCCGCTTGTTCAGTGCCGGTCGCCGGTCTAAGTTCGCATCAGCCAACGGGTGCGGGGGTGATGGGGACTGTTCGTTTTCTGCTGGCGGCGATCGTCGTTGGATTTCATTGCCAATTTGGCGTCATTCACCAGACAATCGGAGGTTTGGCCGCTGTAGAAGTCTTCTACATCATCAGTGGCTTCTACATGGCCGCCGCCTATGAGCGGCACTATCCGGGACGGCCTGCTGCATTCTTCGCCAGCCGCTTCGCGAGGCTTTATCCGTTCTACCTCGCTGTCCTGGTGGCTACGTTCGCGCTACACCTGTGGAACCCGGCGAACGAGAGCGGCATCTTCAATTCCCTCCGAACGGAAGAGCGGCCCTATGTGATCAACCTGTCGCTGCTGGGTCTCGATCTCTATTCGGCCATGCACAGCACCACGTATCTCCTGGTTCCGCAGGCGTGGTCGATCAGCGCGGAGATCGTCTTCTACGCGTTGCTGCCTGCCTTGCTTCTCCTGAACAGAAAATGGCTCGCCGGGTTGGTGGTCGCCGCCTTCGCGATCAAGATGACCATTCTGCACGTCTACGAATGGAAATGGGCTTACTTCCCGTTTTACAGCCAGATCGGCTATTTCGGCACCGGCGTTGTGCTCTTCTCGTTGCGAGATCGCCTGACATGGTCGACGCGTGCGGGCTACTGGCTCGCGGCCCTCTACTGCCTCTATCTCCTCGCCGACGTCTATGCCGACGTCGACTATCACGGGGCATCGTTCAGGGCGTGCCGCTGGTTATCGCAACCTGCATCGTTATTCCGACGCTCTTCTCAAGGATCAACGGACCGCTGTCGACCGCGTTGGGCGATGCCTCCTATGGCGTCTATCTCTCGCATTTTCTCTTCATCCAGATCGCGATCAATCTGCAGGTCTTTGATCCGATCACGCTGACCAATCCGCACATTGTGAGCCATTGGCGAATTCTGTTTCAGACCTTGGGCATCCTGCTCGCATCCACGGTCGTCGCGCTCGCCTTCGAGTTCACGGTGCAGCGATGGATTGATCGGGCGCGCCGATCGCTGTTCTACAACCGCAAAGGGCCGCAGGATTCCTTCGGGAAGGCTTGAGACAGTCCGTCTGTCGGTGCGAACGCAGCCAGAACAAGCCGAGATGTTCACAGAAGGGCTGGACCGCGAAGGTCAGCGCGGCTATATGAGCGGCCTGCGAGCCGCTGATTTGCAAAGTTGTCAGCCCGCCCTCGCAGAACTTCCGAAGAAAGCTTAGCGATTTCAAGCGCTTCGGTGGGGAATGGTGTAACGGTAGCACAACAGACTCTGACTCTGTTTGTCTTGGTTCGAATCCAGGTTCCCCAGCCAGTTCCGGGCATGCCCAAAGGTCCAGATCTTCAGGTCCTTCGGTGACAGTGACGGTCCACGGGCCGCGCCGCCGGTCGCGACCGTTTGCCTCATCAGAAATCGCATTTCCCCGGTCGGATCGCCGTGCTCTGCATCGTCCTTGGGTCACACAACTCAAGGAGATTCCTGATGCCCTATGTCGATGGTTTCGTTCTGGCTGTGCCGAAGGACAAGATCGAGGCCTACAAGACGCTGTCGACGACCGCCTGCGCGCTCTGGATGGAGCACGGCGCGCTCGATTATGTCGAATGCGTCGCTGACGATGTCCCCTATGGCGAGCTCACCTCGTTTCCGCGCGCGGTGATGGCGAAGGAGGACGAGGTCGTGGTGTTCGCCTGGATCGTCTACCGCGACCGGGAGACCCGCGATGCCGTCAACAAGAAGGTGATGGAGGACCCGCGGCTGAAGATGGAGGGCATGCCGTTCGACGGCAAGCGCATGATCTATGGCGGGTTCACGACCTTGCTCCGGGCGAGCGACGTCGTCAGCTGACAGGCGAGGAGAAAGCCTATCTCGGAGTGCGCGGTCGACTTCGGCCTGCAGCAGCAGCAACAGGCAGCCGGCGAGCCGCGCCTCCATCACCGAATACACGCTGCTGATCGACGGGGCTGCTGCACGTCACCGTCACCATGCACAATGACCAGCGGCTCGACGGCGATGCCGTCGGCAACGCGCAGATGGCGCGGCAGTAACGGGGACTTGCGTTACTTGATCTTGTCGTAGGCGGAAGCGAAATCGCCCAGCGGCATCGGAATCGCGATCGTCTCCTTGGCCATGTTCTGGAAGGAGACCTTGAGCTGCTTGCCCGACCGCAACGCGGCGAGCAGATCCGGCGCGATCGGCGCCGAGGCGTAGCAGCCGCGGTTCTCGCAGGTCTGGATCTGGAGATCGACCGTCTTGCCCTCGTCGACCTGGAGCTTGGCGCCGATGGGAAGGTTGAGGCCGAGCGGCAATTGCAGCAGCGCCACCGGCGTGCGGGTGTCGGGCGCGATGCGGATGTTGATCAGCACGATGGTCTGGCCGGTCTTGGTCAGCACCGCGTTCTGCTCCATCGCACATTCGAGCGGCGCGTCACGGCTGGCGCTGGTGCAGCGTACGATCCAGCCGGGCTGTTGCGCCGGCGCGCCGTCAGCCTGTGGCTGCGTCGGAGCCGGTGCCGGCTGCGCCGCAGGAGCGGGGGCGTTCTTCTTGGCGGCCTGTTGGGCATACGCGGCGCCCAAGGGCAACAGGACAGCTGCGGCGAGGGCGACAAGTCTGGATTGCATGAGCATGGCGAAACCGCGTTGGCGTGAACCGGGGCCTCGCTGTAGCGTCGCCGGAAGCGCCGTGCAAGCCGCTACTCGGCAGCTTCCTTAACGGTGCCGTGCTCCACCGCCTCGCCGCCTTCGCCGTCACCCGAACGGCCCCAGCCCGAGAACCAGTTGTTGAGCTCGTCGAGATAGAGATAGACCACCGGCGTGGTGAACAGCGTCAGCGCCTGGCTGACGATCAGGCCGCCGACCATGGCGTAGCCGAGCGGCTGGCGGATCTCGGCGCCGGTGCCGTGACCGAGCATCAGCGGCACGCCGCCGAGCAGCGCGGCCATCGTCGTCATCATGATCGGGCGGAAGCGGAGCAGGGCGGCCTGGCGGATCGATTCCGCCGGCGTCTTGTGCTCGTCGCGCTCGGCGGCGATGGCGAAGTCGACCATCATGATGCCGTTCTTCTTCACGATGCCGATCAGGAGAATGATTCCGATCAAGGCAATCAGGCTGAAGTCGAAGCCGGCCGCCATCAGGATCGCGAGCGCGCCGACGCCGGCCGAGGGCAGCGTCGACAGAATCGTGATCGGATGGATGTAGCTCTCGTAGAGGATGCCGAGGATCAGGTAGACCACGACGAGCGCGGCAAGGATCAGCAGCGGCACGGTGCCGAGCGATTGCTGGAACGCCTGCGCCGTGCCCTGGAAGCTCGAGTTCAGCGTCGGCGGCGCGCCGAGCTCGGCCATCGCCTTCTGCACGGCTTCCGTCGCCTGGCCGAGCGCGACGCCCTGGCCGAGGTTGAAGCTGATGGTGATCGCCGGGAATTGGCCCTGGTGGCTGATCGAAAGCGGACGGACCGGATCGGTGGTCCAGGTCGCGAAGGTCGACAGCGGCACCTGGTCGCCGGTCAGCGGCGACTTCAGATAGAGCTTGTTCAGGCTGTCGAGATTGCCCTGCATCTCCGGCAGGATCTCCAGGATCACCTTGTAGGTGTTGAGCTGGGTGAAATACTGCGTGACCTGTCGTTGTCCGAAGGCATCATACAGCGTGTCGTCGATCAGCTGCGGCTGGATGCCGTAGCGCGCGGCGGTGTCGCGGTTGATCTTGAGCTGGACCGTGGTGCCCTGGGTCTGCTGGTCGGTCGCGACGTCGCGCAGCTCCGGCAGCGTCTGCATCTTGGCGAGGATTTTCGGCGCCCACTCGTTGAGCTCGGCGAGGTCGGCGTCCTGCAAGGTGAACTCGAATTGGGTGCGCGTCGGCCGCCCGCCGAGCCGCACGTCCTGGGCCGCCTGCATGTAGACGCGGGCGCCCTCGACCTTGTCGAACTGCGGACGCAGTCGCGCGATGATCTGCTGAGCCGAGGCATCGCGCTTGTCGCGAGCCTTCAGCGTGATGAATATGTTGCCGTTGTTGCCGGCGCGGCCGCTGCCGCCGATCGACATGGCGACGCTGGCGACGTCGGGATCGGCGAGGATGATCTTACCGAGCTGTTCCTGACGCCGGGTCATCTCCTTGAACGAAATGTCCTGCGAGGCTTCCGAAGTCGCCGTGATCAGGCCGACATCCTGCTGCGGGAAGAAACCCTTCGGGATCAGGACGAACAAATAGATCGACAGTCCGAGCGTGGCGAAGAAGATCGCCAGCGTGGTGCGCCGCCAGGCCAGGGCGTGATCGAGAACGTATTCGT
The DNA here is from genome assembly GCF_013408065.1 of Bradyrhizobium sp. IAR9. Lineage (NCBI taxonomy): Bacteria > Pseudomonadati > Pseudomonadota > Alphaproteobacteria > Hyphomicrobiales > Nitrobacteraceae > Bradyrhizobium > Bradyrhizobium sp. IAR9. Next base: position 665,408 of record NZ_JACBZW010000001.1, on the reverse strand, counting down.
AGCCGCGCAGCATCGCGTCGAAGGCGCGCTCGCTCCATTGATAGAAGCGGCCGTGGCGCACCTCGCCATGGGCGCGCAGAAAGCGCGAAGCCATCATCGGCGTCAGGGTCAGCGACACGAACATCGAGACGAAGATGGTCATCGCCAGCACGACGGCGAATTCGCGGAACAGGCGCCCGATGATGCCGCCCATCAAGAGCAGCGGGATCAGCACCGCGACCAGCGAGATGCTGATCGACACGATGGTGAAGCCGATTTCCTTCGAGCCACGAAAGGCGGCCGCCATCGGCGATTCGCCTTCCTCGATGTATCGCGTGATGTTCTCGAGCATCACGATGGCATCGTCGACGACGAATCCGACCGCGATGGTGAGCGCCATCAGCGACAGATTGTCGAGTGAATAGCCGACGACCCACATCAGCGCGCAGGCGCCGAGCAGCGCCAGTGGAACCGTGATGGCGGGAATGACGGTGGCCCAGAAGCTGCGCAGGAAGATGAAGATGACCATGACCACGAGCGCGATGGTCAGCAGCAACGTGAACTGGACGTCCTCGACCGCGGCGCGGATGGTCGTGGTACGGTCGCTGATGAGCTCGATCTTGATGGCGGGCGGGATCGCCGCCACGAGGCGGGGCAGGGTCGCCTTGATCCGATCGACGGTCTCGATGACGTTGGCGCCTGGCTGCTTGAAGATCACCAGGAATACGCCGCGCTTGCCGTTGGCCCAGGCCGCCTGCTTGGCGTCTTCAGCGGCGCTGACCGCCTGGCCGATGTCGCGGATTCGCAACGGAGCGCCGTTGCGATAGGCGATGATGACGTCGTTCCAGTCCTTCGCGTGCGTGAGCTGGTCGTTGGCGTAGATCGTGTAGGCGCGCTTCTCGCCGTCGATATTGCCCTTCGGACTGTCGACCGTGGTGATCGCGATCTGGCTGCGTACGTCCTCCATCGACAGGCCCTTGGCGACCAGCTTCGCGGGATCGACCTGGACGCGGATGGAGGGTTTCTGCTGGCCGCCAATGAAGACCTGGGCGACGCCGGAGAGCTGGCTGATCTGCTGGGCGAGCTGGGCGTCGACCGCGTCGCTGACGCTGGTCAGAGGCAACGTCTCCGATGTCGCCGACAGCAGCAGGATCGGCGCATCGGCCGGGTTGACCTTGCGGTAGGTTGGCGGCGAGGGAAGATTCTTCGGCAACTGGCCGCTGGCGGCGTTGATGGCACCCTGCACGTCATTGGCAGCGCCGTCGATGCTGCGGTTGAGATCGAACTGGATGGTGATCGACGCGGTGCCCAGATAGCTCGTCGAGGTCATCTGCGCGATGCCGGGAATCTGGGCGAACTGCCGCTCCAACGGCTGCGCCACCGACGAAGCCATCGTCTCGGGACTGCCGCCCGGCAAATTGGCGGTGATCTGGATGGTCGGGAAGTCGACCTGCGGCAGCGGTGCGACCGGGAGCAGGGGATAGGCGACGAGACCGACGAAGAGGATGCCGGCCATCAGCAGCGAGGTGCCGATGGGATAACGGATGAAAGGTGCCGAAATCCCGCCCTCGGTCATTCCTGTCGTACCTTGTTCTGGGCGTTCTGGGCCGGGTTCGAACTCGCCACCGCCGTCGAGACGAGGCTTCCGGGCTGCACCTTGAACTGGCCGCCGGTGATCACCTGCTGACCGGGGCTCAGCCCTTCTTCGATGACCGAATGTCCATCGATAGCGTAGGTGACCTTGACCTTGTGCACCTCGGCCTTGTTGTCCTGATTGACGGTATAAGCGTAGAGACCGTTGGTCGAATGCTGAACCGCGTCATCCGGAACCACGGTCGCATCCTTCAGCGTCCGCACCAGAAGCCGCGTCGAGACCGACTGGCCCGGCCACAGCGTGTGGTCCTTGTTGTCGAACACCGCCTTGAGCCGGATCGTTCCGCTGCTGGTATCGACCTGGTTGTTGATGACCGCAAGCTTGCCCTCGGCCAGCGTCTTCTTGCCGTCGGTGGTGAAGGCGATCACCTTGAGCGCGCCGCTCTTCTGGCCTTCGGTGATATAGGGCAGCTGGTCTTCCGGCGCGGTGAAGATCACCGAGATCGGTTCGACCTGCGAGATCGTGACGATGCCCGTCTGCGTCGAGGCGTTGACGATGTTGCCGATGTCGACCTGGCGCAGGCCGGCGACGCCGGTGATCGGCGCCTTGACCTGGGTGTAGTCGAGCTGGGTCTGGGCGTTGGCGATCGCGGCTTCGTCGGCGGCGATCTGGGCGGTGAGCTGGGCGACGGTTGTGCGCTGGGTGTCGACCCGCTGGGCGGTCGCGAATTCGCCGAGCTTCATGGCGCGCTGAAGTTCGAGATTGGCGTTGGCCAGACTAGCCTCGTCCTGCGCCTTCTTGGCCTTGGCCTGGTCGAGCGTGGCTTGATAGGGACGGGGATCGATCGAGACCAGCAGCTCGCCCTGCTGGACGATCTGGCCTTCGCGGAAGGCGAGCTTGTCGATCTGGCCATCCACGCGGGTGCGGACTTGCACGGTGTTGAACCCCTGAACCGTGCCGAGGCCGGTCAGATAGACCGGGAAATCGACCTTCTGAACCGGGGCAACGCTGACGGGGACGGCGGGCGGGCGGGGTGGACCCTTCTGGGCGGTCTGGGTTTTTCCAGCCTGGGAGGCGTCGAATTTCTGCCAACCATAGTAACCCGCGGAGGCCACGGCCGCGATGATCAGAATCCAGAGGATCGGCCGGGACTTTTTCATATCGTCTCGTGTCGGCTCTTGTGCCCTCAGCTACGAATTATGGGGCAATCGTAGGGTTCCAGAGCGTTTGTATAATACACGCCAAGTTCCAGTGTAAACAGCACTATCAGTTGAGAATCCTAAACAATTGGAAAGCTTTGCACCGTCTGGGCAGTGGTCTGGCGCGGCGATGTGCAGTGCTGCATTTTCCCGGCAGGCGCGATCGGCGAACACACCTCAAGCAGCACTCCCGGACGGTGTGCTCGGGCCGAATGGCGCCGGGTCGAGCCGCCGGTCGGTATCGGTAACAAGAATGGTTCTAAGTCGGGCGGAAGCCGTTTCGGTTGTCAGGAATTTCAGCATCGTCCATATCGGCGCCGCCACAACGGGAGCGCAGGATGGACGAGCTGAACGGCAAGCTGATCGCGTGTCAGATTCTGATCACGGGATTGATCGCGCGTGTCGCCAATGAGCAGCGTGATCCCTTGCGCTTCCTCACCGACTTCCGGGACGAGATCAAAGCGGTCGTGAACGGCGTCAACATCGCCGGCATGGACTCAACCGATCGCGTGCGCGCTGTTGCGCTGAAAACCGTCGACGAATTGTTTTCGCTGATGAAGCCGCCGAGCAGCGATTGATGCTGCGAGCGAGCCATCGATTGCCCGGCATTCGGCGCGCGGTCTTTTAGAACGAGTCCAATATCAGTTTAGAACGATTTCAAACTGTAGTTTAGAATTGTTTTGAACTGGACCGATTCAAGGGTTCTTGCGAGGCGCTCGCATTGACCCGCTATTTTGCGGCCGATACCAACAACTCATCGTTCGTCAAAGTGAGTGAGCGAACAGGAAGATGGGGCGTTTGGTAATGGGGCAGGTGGTCGCACCGAGGTCGTTGCGTTCGGTCGCAGCATTCGGTCTGGTGGATGAAAAGTTCGCAGGTGTTTCCGGCAAGAAGGTCTCGGCAGTTGCGAGCTTGATCGCGGTGGCGTCGGTGTCGAGTGGCGCGCAGGCGCAGCAGTCCAACCTGCCGCCGGTAACGGTCGATGCTCCCGTCGAACGTCCGCGTCCAACGTCGTCGAAGCCTTCGCCGGAACAGGTCCGCGCCCGCAATGCGATTCGTCGCGCCGCGCAGCGCGAGCAGGCGGCACAGCAGACGGCGCCGACCACGCCGTCAGGCGCTCCCGACGGCAATCCCTATGCCGATCCGGCCGCGCCCTACAAGGTCGACCACGTCCAGGCCAGCGGCAAGTTTCCCGAGAAGATGCTGAACACGCCCAAGTCGATCACGGTGCTCAGCAAGGAAGTGCTCGAAGACAAGAACGCGACGACGCTGAAGGAGATCGGGCGCTCGACGGCGGGCGTGACGCTCGGCTCGGGCGAGGGCGGCAACGCGTTCGGCGACCGTTTCTTCATCCGCGGCTTCGATGCGCGCAACGACGTGTTCATCGACGGCATCCGTGATCCCGCGGTTTCCATCCGCGAGAACTTCTTCACCGAGCAGATCGAGATCCTGCGCGGGCCGGCATCCTCCTACGCCGGCCGTGGCACTGCCGGCGGTGCCATCAACATCGTCACCAAGCAGGCTGGCGACGTCAACTTCAAGCGCATGGACTCCGAGTTCGGCACGGATCAGACCAAGCGCGTCACGCTCGACGTCAACCAGGTCATCGACCCGACCTTCTCGGTGCGCACCGGCGGCCTGTTCCAGGATGCCAACGTCGCCGGCCGCGACTACGTGACCGACAATCGCTGGGGCACCTTCATCTCGACCAAGTACACCCCGACCAACGACATCAAGATCACCACGAACTACGTCCACACCGACCTCAGCGGCCTGCCGGATTTCGGCGTGCCCTATTACAAGCAGGGCAATGTGCCGGTGACCTCGGCCGGCATTCCGCGCGGCAATTGGTACGGCTTCCTTAATCGCGACTTCCAGACGGCGCGGCAGGATTTCGGTACCGGCACGATCGAGTACAAGGTCAATGAGGCCATCACGCTGACCAGCAAGGTGCGAGGCGAGCACTCGGTGCTCAACTATATCGGCACGCTGCCGCAGAATCCGAATACGACCAGCCCCAATCCGCTGCTCTGGACCACGACGGCGAGCGCGCAGAGCCGCTACCAGACCGTGGACGTGTGGGCCAACCAGAACGAGGCCACGTTCAAGCTCGACACCGGCGGGGTCAAGCACACCGCGGTGTTCGGCGTCGAATATTCGAACGAGAACATCTCGATCGACCGCTACGCCGGCCTCGCGTCGGAGCTGTCCGGCTCGCCCTTCACGAGCAACGGTGCCGTGACAGGGGTCAATCTCTACTCCCCGCAATACACCAACATTCCCTTCGGCATTCCGTCACTCCTCGGAAACCCGACGCGCTACGGCGTCAACACCAGCAGCGTCTATGTCATGGACACCGCGAACTGGCAGGACACGATCATCGTCAATGGCGGCGTGCGCTACGACGGCTACAGCCAGAGCGCGTCGAACAATTCGAGCTTCGTGAAGCAGAACGCGGATCTCGTGAACTACAACGTCGGCCTGGTCTACAAGCCGATGTCGATCGGCAGCATCTATGCAGCCTATGCGACCTCGGCCAATCCGTTCGGCTCGGAGCTTGACGCGACCGGCACCGATTACGGCGGCGTTCCGCCCAACTCGACCCTGTTGCTCGGGCCCGAGCGCAACAAGGCGATCGAGGTCGGCACCAAATGGGAACTCGCCGACCGCCACCTGCTGGTGACCGGCGCGCTGTTCCAGACCACCAAGGACAACGCGCGCGAGACCGTCAACGGCCTGCTGACCTCGGGCGCTGCCTACAGGATCCAGGGCATCGACATCGAAGCCGAGGGCAAGATCACCGATCGCTGGAGCATCTTCGGCGGCCTGGTCCTGATGCAATCCAAGGTCACCCAGAGCGGGGTTGCCTCCAATCTCGGCCTGCAGCTCGCCAACATTGCCCACCAGTCGTTCAGCATGCTGACCAAGTACAAGTTCGATGACGGCTGGGAGCTCGGCGGGCAGGCGGTGTACCGCTCGAAGGTTTACGGCGGCACGTTCGCGGCCAACACCAACGAGCTACCGAGCTATTGGCGCTTCGATGCCTTCGTCGAGAAGAAGATCGACAAGAACTGGACCATGAAGTTCTACGCGCAGAACCTGACCAACAAGCTCTATTACGACTCGTTCTATCGCAGCAACGTACCGTTCGTAGCGGTCGCGCCCGGGCGCGCGTTCTATGTCGTGACGACAGCGAAGTTCTGATCATGTTGACGTGCCTGCCAGGCGTTCTCAGCAAGGATGATGTGGCGGATTTCCGCCGCATCATGGACGCCAGCGAATGGGAGGATGGCCGGTCCACCGCCGGCGCGCAGTCGGCGATGGTCAAGCGCAACGAGCAATTGCCGCCCGATAGCGAAGTCGCGCGAAAACTCGGCAACCGCATCATCTCGGCGCTGACATCGAACCCGCGATTCATCGCGGCGGCTATACCGCTCCAGATCTTCCCGCCGCTGTTCAACCGCTATGCGGCGGATAGCGGCCACCATTTCGGCCTGCATGTCGACAATGCGATCCGCGGCGACCGTCTGACCGGCCTTCGCATCCGCACGGACCTCTCGGTGACGCTGTTCCTCGCCGAGCCGGAAGAGTACGACGGTGGCGAACTTGTGATCGAGGACACTTACGGCTCGCACGAAGTCAAGTTGCCAGCCGGCGACTGCGTGCTCTATCCCTCGACCAGCCTCCACCTCGTCACGCCGGTGACCAGGGGAACACGGGTTGCGTCTTTCTTCTGGCTTCAGAGCATGATACGGGACGATCAAGCCCGGAGCATGATCTTCGACCTCGACACCGCGATTCAGGCGCTGGTGGACCGGCTCGGGCGTGACGATCCCGAAACGGTCAAATTGACGGGTATCTATCACAACCTCATTCGCTACTGGGCCGAAGTATGAAGACCATGACCTTCCAAGCAAGCCTTGCCGCAGCCTTGATGCTGGCGGCCGCCTGGCTCGCATCCCCCGTTTCCGCCCAGACACAACCCCCCTCGGCACCGACGCAGTCGACGGCTCAGCCGGCCCCGGTCGCTCCGGCTCCGGCGGCGCCCGCGGCGACCACGCCTGCGGTCCCGGCGCCTTCGGCTTCGACGGCAGCCACCCCGGTCGCTCCGACGGCGCCCTCCGCGGCCGCCGTTTCGACCACCGCCAAGCCTGATGCCAAGTCCGATGCCAAGTCCGATGCCGCGGCTGGCATCGCGCCGGCGATGAAGGAATTGTCGCCCTGGGTGATGTTCATGTCGGCGGACGTCATCGTGAAGGCGGTGATGATCGGGCTCGCCTTCGCATCGCTGATGACTTGGACCGTCTTCATCGCCAAGTCGATCGAGCTGTCGGTCGCATCCTCCAAGCTTCGTTCGGCGCTGAAGAAGGTTGCGGAGACGCGCTCCCTCGCCGAAGCGCAGATGGCGCTCGGAGCGAAGGAAGGTATCCTGCCGTCGTTCCTGACGGCGGCCCTGCGCGAGGCGCGGATGTCGGCCGGCCTGTCCAGCGACGCCGGCATCAAGGAGCGCGCAGCCTCCAGCTTTTCCGAGATCGTGCGCGCCGAGGCGCGGCGGATCCGCATCGGCATGGGCGTGCTTGCGACCATCGGCTCGACCTCGCCCTTCGTCGGCCTGTTCGGCACGGTCTGGGGCATCATGAACAGCTTCATCGGCATCTCGAAGTCGCAGACCACGAACCTCGCCGTCGTCGCGCCCGGCATCGCCGAAGCGCTGCTCGCCACGGCGATCGGCCTCGTCGCCGCCATTCCCGCCGTCATCATCTACAATCACTTCTCGCGCGTGACGAAGGGCTATCTCGAGCTCGTCAGCCGCGCCTCGGGTGCGGCGGCGCGGCTGCTCTCGCGCGATCTCGACCGCAGCCACGGCAGCGTGCATTCGCGCGCAGCGGAGTGAGCCATGGGCGTTTCGCTCGCAGACAACGACGGCGACGACGACGATTTCTCGGAAACGCATGACATCAACGTCACGCCGTTCATCGACGTCATCCTGGTGCTGCTGATCATCTTCATGGTCGCAGCTCCGCTCTCCACGGTCGACCTGCCGATCGATCTGCCGACGTCGAGCGCGACGCCGCAGAAGAAGCCGGACAAGCCGACCTATCTCAGCATCAAGCCCGATCTGACGCTTGCCCTCGGGGAGAACCCGGTCCATCGGGCCGAGCTGATCGGGACGCTCGACGGACTGTCCGACATGAGCAAGGACAAGTACGTCTTCCTGCGCGCCGATCGTTCTGTGCCGTACGGGGAGTTGATGGGCGTCATGGAGCTCCTGCGCTCAGGCGGCTATACGCGGGTGAAACTGGTGGCGCTGGAAGGCGCACCGGGAGCGCCTGCGGCAGGCGCCGCTCAGCCTTAGAGGCCCGCTATGTCGGACGAACACAGACCATCCCGGAAGCTCTGGATCCTGGCGGCGGTGGCCGCGCTCGTGCTCCATCTGGGCGGTGCTGCGCTCGCGCTGGCTCATTTGCGTGCTGACGAGGACGGCGACGGCCTAGGTGCGAACGGTGCGGAATTCGCCGTGGAGATGGCATCGCCCAAGGCGCCCGAAACCGATCTGCCGCCCGGGCCCGACAGCGAAGCGATGCAGGAGCAGCAGGCGCTTCCCGAGCAAAAGGCCGAGACCAAGGAGACGGAGCTTCCAAAGGACCAGTCGCAGCAGGTCGAGGATCCCGATCGCGTCGTGACCGAGAACAACGCGAAGAAGCCGACGGAAGACGATCCGAAGATTCAGGCGGTCGAAACGCCGGCCGCCGAGGCCTCGCCGAAATCGGTTGCGACGGCACGGCAGACGCTCGAGGAGGACGCGCGCGAGGCCGAGAAGGCGCTGGCGCCCGTCATCGGCATCGGCAAGGACATCCTGAGGCTGACCGCCGACTGGAACCGCAAGATCAGCGCGCATTTGTCGCTGCACAAGATCAATCCGGAAGGCAAGCAGCCCAATAACCAGAAGGTCAAGGTGAGCTTCGCGATCAACCGGAAGGGCAACGTGCTGTCGGTGGATGTCGTGGAGTCATCCGGGGATTCAGCCTACGACGCGGCCGCGGTCTCGATTGTCCGCAAGTCCGATCCGATCCCGCAGCCGCCTGCCGGGCTGACCGAGGATCGGTTCGAGCGGACCGTCGATATCATCTTCACGCCGGCCGACGCGAAAAAGAAGAAGACGGCTCAGCGCCAGTAGAGCCGGATCCCGACATAGACGACGACGAGGCAGGCGAAGATCAGCGCCACCGGGAGCGGCCGTTTCTGGGTTCCAGCTGCCGCGCCAGGCCCGAAAAAGCTGGTCGTCTTTGGCTTCGGCGCCGGGCGGCGGAAAGCGGTAACATTGTCCGCCGCTGCTTCAGGCGGGCGAGGGCGGACGTCGGGTGCCGTTCCCGCGCCGCCCATCTCGGCATAATAGGCCTTGTAGATCGCACCGATGGTCGCCTCGGTGGCCTCGCCCTCGCTCATCTGCGCCAGCAGGTTCTGGTAGCTCGCCAGAAACTCCTGGGCCTCCGGTGGGAGCGCGGACGCCCCATTGAGCTTGGCCATCATCTTCCAAGTGGCAAAATCGGCGCGGGCGCGGGTGTCCGCGCGTCGCGCGATCAGCATATCGGCAGCTTTGACCAAGTCGGCCTCTGGCCTTTCGGCTTAAAGTTCGGGTGCGGTTGTTCAACTACGCATTGCCGGTCAGGAAGAGAACAGCCTGAATCACATAACCGGTCAACGTTCGCAGTATTACTGAAATAACATCAAGATTTAGACCGAACTGGGAACCTGCAAGGGGCAGCAGGATCAACAGGCCGATCAGGATCAGCATCCCGAACGGCTCGAGCCGGGCCAGTGGCATGGCGAGCGGGCGCGGCAACAGCCCGACCGCAACGCGCCCACCATCGAGCGGCGGGATCGGCATCATGTTGAAGACCGCGAGGATGGCGTTGATGATGAGCGCATTCTTGAGGTTGTCGGCGACCCATTTCGCCGAGCTTGCGGGGACAAGGGGCAGGGCGTGGAAGGCGAGGGCCACTGCAAGCGCCAGCAGGATGTTGGTGACAGGCCCCGCCAATGCCACCCAGACCATGTCCAGCTTGGGGTTGTTCAGCTTGCGGAAGTTGACCGGCACCGGCTTGGCATAGCCGAACAGGAACGGCGAGTGCGCGAACAGCAGCATCGCCGGCAGGATCAGGGTGCCGAACGGGTCAATATGCCTGATGGGGTTGAAGCTGACGCGGCCGAGCTGTGCGGCTGTGTTGTCGCCAAGCCGGTCGGCGACGAAGGCGTGCGCGGCCTCGTGGAAGGTGATGGCAAGCACCAGCGGCAGCACCCAGACGGAAAGGTCATAAAAGGAAATGTTCACGGCTCGTCCGTCCTGGTTTGCCTGCGCGCCTCGCAAAGCAGGCCGTATAGGGCCACAATCCATCACGATCTAGCGCTATATGGCGCCCAATTCCGAAATTGCCCGTTGCAAATGGTCCGCCAGGTGGGCGCCTGCGGTCGACAGGTCGTTCGCGCGGTGGAGGCGGATCTCCGCCGCCGGCAACGGCGGCATGCCGTCACGATCGGACAGCGCACGAAGGCTCGGCGGCAAGGTCCCGGCCTTTACCACCGTCACTGCGAGACCTTGAGCCGCGATCGTCTCGACCGCAGCGAGCGTCCGGCTGACATAGGCGAGACGCCAGGGCAGGTCCGCGGCGTCGAGCGCTTCCGCAGCCCACTGGCGAAACAGACAGCCCGGCGGGTAGAGCGCCATGGGAAGGGGACACTGCGCCGCGGTCCGATAGGATGGGGCGGCGGCCCAGACCGCCTGTTCGCGCCTCAATAACTCGCCATCGCCGCATCCTTGCGGATGCATGGCGATGACGAGGTCGTAGGCATCGCCGAGCCGCGCCGGCATCGTCGCGGTCAGTCCCGTCTCGATCTCGACCCGGACCAGAGGATGGTGCCTGGCAAAGCTCGCCAGCAGCGGCGGAATGACGAGGGTGCCGTAATCGTCCATCACGCCGAGGCGGACGACGGCGTCGGCCTTGCGTGCGCGGAGCGCCCCGACGGCCTCCGCGTTGAGTGCGAGAATGCGCCGCGCATAAGCGCGCAACTCTTCGCCCGTCGCGGTCGGCACGACGCCAGCCCTGGTGCGCTGAAACAGCTTGGTGCCAAGCCGCTCCTCCAGCCGCCTGATCTGGACGCTCACCGCCGATTGCGTGCGATTGAGCACATCGGCCGCGCGCGTGAACGAACGATGCTCGTCGACCGCGAGAAACGCCTTCAGCAGCTCGGGATCGAGATCGGGTGCGCTCATGACGAAAACTTATCCCAGCATCACGGAAATTCCATTCCATGTTTCGGCGTGCCTCGTATGCTGCCTTCGAAGTATCGACGGGAGGAAGCGTGGGCGAAATCTCCGGCGTTCTGGCGGCCGTGCTGTCGAGCGGTCTTGGCGGCACCTCGATCGGCGCCACGCGCTATCTCGTGAGCAACCTCGATCCGCTGGCGATCGGTTCGTTCCGCTTCGGCATCGGCTTTCTCCTGCTGTTACCACTGACGCTGCTGCGCGGCGATCGCTGGCCACTGCGAGCGGACTGGGCCGCCGCGACCGGGCTCGGCATGCTGTTCTTCGCTTTGTTTCCGATCCTGTTCAATGCATCGTTGATCTTCACCACTGCCGCGCGCGGGGCGCTCGCCTTATCCACGCTGCCGCTGTTGTCCCTCGTGATCGGCGCCGCGCTCGGTGCCGAAGCGCTGACCTGGCGCAAATCGATCGGCGTGGTGATTGCGACATTGGGTGTTGCTGTAGCGCTTCTCTCCGACCTGACCTCGGCACCGCCGGGCGCCTGGCGCGGTGACCTCCTGATGATGGCGGCCGCACTGTGCATGGCACTGTATGGTATCTGGTCGAAGCCACTGATCCGGCGCTCCAGCCCGATCGCCTTCACCACCATGAGCATGGCGGCGGGCGCTGCCTGCCTCATCTTGCTCTCCTGGATCCGCGGCAGCTTTGCGCCGGTCGCGGGCTTCGGCGCGCCGCAATGGCTGGCGGCTCTCTATCTCGGTGCATTCGGCGCGGCGCTGACCTTCTATCTCTGGGCTTTCGCGCTGGAGCGGACGACGCCGACGCGTGTCGCGATCTCGGTGACGGTCAACCCGATCACGGCGTCGCTGGTCGGCGCTTGGCTGCTGAACGAGCCGTTGCGCTGGAATCTGGCGGCCGGCATCGTCGCGGTGTTTGGCGGGATCTGGATCGCGACGACAACGGGCCGGCGGGCGCCGGCGGCAAGCGCGTCTGCGTCAGGCCAAGCCTGACATCACGCCGGGATCGTTCCCGGATATTGCACCAGGCCGTCGTCGAGCTTGAGCCAGGCGGGCTTTTCCGAGACCCAGATGTGCTCGGTCGGCGTGAAGGCATTGCGATCGTCGAAAACGGAGAGGGACACGCCCGCCAGCGTGCCGTTGCGCCGCCAGGCGAACAGGCGGGTGCCGCAGCGTTTGCAGAACACGCGGTCGATGTTCTCCGACGACGCATAGCGCTCCGTCTCGCCTTCGACGCTCAGCGCGCGCTGGTCGAACTGCGCGCGGGCGAAGAAGGGCGAGCCCATCGCCTTCTGACAGTTGCGGCAATGGCAGACGCGAACGTTGAGCGGCTCGCCCTCCGCCTTGAACCGGACCGCGCCGCACAGGCATCCGCCTTCCCGGATCATGCTGCCCTCAATAGGTTGCGCGTCCGCCCGAGATGTCGAACACCGCGCCGGTCGAGAAGGCGCAGTCCTCGGACGCGAGCCAGGCCACCATCGCGGCGAGCTCTTCGACCAGCACGAAGCGTCCCTTTGGAATTTTCGACAGCATGAAGTCGATATGCTGCTGCGTCATCTGGTCGAAGATCGCGGTCTTGGCCGCGGCCGGCGTCACAGCATTGACGAGGATGTCATGCGCGGCGAGCTCCTTGCCGAGCGACTTTGTCAGCGCGATCAGGCCGGCCTTGGACGCCGAATAGTGCGAGGCGTTCGGGTTGCCTTCCTTGCCGGCGATCGAGGCGATGTTCACGATGCGCCCGTATTTCTGCTTGAGCATCGCAGGCACGATGGCCTTGCAGACGATGAAGGGACCGTCGAGGTTGATGCGCAGCACCTTGCGCCATTCATCGAGGTCGGTTTCCCAGACCGGCTTGTTGACGCCGGCGATGCCGGCATTGTTGACGAGGATGTCGATCTTGCCGAACGCGGCGAGCGTCGCATCGCGCGCCTGCTCGACGGCCGCGGTGTCGGTGACGTCGACCTTGAAGACCTTGGTCTCGCCGCCGATCTCTTTCGCCGTCTTCTCGGCCAGCACGGAATCAAAATCCCAGATCGCGACCTTGGCGCCGGAGGCGGTGAGGCGCTCGGTGATAGCGCGGCCAAAACCCTGCGCGCCGCCGGTGACGATGGCGACGCGGCCGTTGAGGTCGATCTTGTTCATGCCGGGTGCCTCTGGGATCAGAGCATGTAGCCGCCGTCGACGACGAGGTCGACGCCGGTGGTGAAGGCGCTCTCGTCGCTGCCGAGATAGACCGCCATGGATGCGATCTCGTCGGCGGTGCCGAGCCGGCCCATCTTCTGGCGGGAGATGAACATCTCCTTGCCTTGCGGTCCCTGCGCGGCGGCGCGGTCGAGCATCGAGGGCGTCTCGACGGTGCCGGGGCAGATCGAGTTGCAGCGGATGCCCTTGGTGATGAAATCGAGCGCGACCGCACGCGATAGCAGCGACACCGCCGCCTTCGAGGAGCTGTAGACGTAGCGGTTCGCCGGCGGCCTCAAGGCCGCGCAGGAGGAGATGTTGACGATGCTGCCGCCGCCGCCCGCGATCATGTCGGGCAGGAAGGCCCTGATGGTCCGGTGCATCGACTTGACGTTGAGGTCGAACGAGAAATCAAAATCCTCTTCCGAGCATTCCAGGATGGTGCCGTGGTGCACGAAGCCGGCCGCGTTGAGCAGGATGTCGATGTTGCCGATACGCTTGGCGAAGGCGTTGACGTCGGCGGTGTTGCGGACGTCGAGCTTTGCGACCTCGGCGATGCCTTCCTTGGTCAGGCCGGCGATGCCGGCTTCATTGATGTCGGTGGCGATGACGGTTGCGCCTTCACGCGCGAATGCGAGGGCGCATGCGCGCCCGATGCCGGCGGCTGCAGCCGTGACGACGGCGCGTTTGCCCTTGAGGCGGTCTGCCATTTTCTTGTTCTCCTCGATTTCCTCATTGCCGTGACGCCGTAGCCCGGATGGAGCGCCAGCGTAATCCGGGATCCTGCGTTCGCGGATGGTGAACCCGGATTTCGCTACGCTCCATCCGGGCTACGGGTGCCCAGTTCAGTGATTATCCCGCGCCACACCAAAGGTGCCGGCGACGTTCTGGTAGCGCGTGGCGAGCTCCATGCATGCGCCGGTCGATTGCTGGCCGACGGTGTTGCGATAGATCTCCTGCCACGGCGTCTGGTTCTGCGGATGCTTGAAGCCGCCATTGGCCTTGAGCTCGGCGTGACGCTTCTTCAGCTCCTCGTCCGAGATCAGGATGTTGGCGCTGCCCTTGTTGAGATCGACGCGGACCTTGTCGCCGGTCTTGAGGACCGCAAGCCCGCCATTGGCGGCAGCTTCCGGCGAGGCGTTCAGGATCGAGGGCGAGCCCGAGGTGCCGGACTGGCGGCCGTCGCCGATGCAGGGCAGGGACAGGATGCCGCGTTTGATCAGCGCTGCCGGCGGCTGCATGTTCACGACCTCGGCTCCACCAGGGTAGCCGATCGGCCCGGTGCCGCGGATGAATAGCACGCAGTGCTCGTCGATATCGAGCGAGGCGTCGTCGATCCGCTCGTGATAGTCCTCCGGACCCTCGAACACGATGGCGCGGCCCTCGAATGCGTTGGGGTCTTTCGGATTGCTGAGATAGCGATCGCGGAATTCCTTGGAGATCACTGAGGTCTTCATGATCGCGGAATCGAACAGATTGCCCTTCAGCACCAGGAAGCCGGCGTCCTTCACCAGCGGCTTGTCGTAAGCCCAGATCACGTCGTTGTCGGGGACCGGCGCGTCCTTGCAGTTCTCGCCGATGCCGCGGCCGTTGACGGTGACGGCGTCCTCATGGATGCGCTTGTGCTTCATCAACTCGCGCACCACCGCAGGTACGCCGCCGGCACGGTGGAATTCCTCGCCGAGATAGAAGCCGGCCGGCTGCATGTTGACCAGGAGCGGCACGTCATGGCCGACCTTCTGCCAGTCCTCGATGGTGAGCTCGACGCCGATGTGGCGGGCCAGCGCGTTGATGTGGATCGGCGCGTTGGTCGAGCCGCCGATCGCCGAATTGATCACGATACAGTTCTCGAACGCCTTGCGGGTCAGGATGTCCGAGGGCTTGAGGTCTTCCCAGACCATCTCGACGGCGCGCTTACCGGTCTCGTAGGCGATCTGGCCGCGCTCGCGGTAGGGCGCGGGGATCGCCGCGCAGCCCGGCAGCGAGAAGCCGAGCGCTTCGGCAAGACCGTTCATGGTCGAGGCGGTGCCCATGGTGTTGCAATGGCCGACCGACGGCGCCGACGAGGCCACGATCTCCATGAACTCTTCATAGTCGATCTCGCCCGCGGCGAGCCGCTCGCGCGACTTCCAGACGATGGTGCCCGAACCGGTGCGCTCGCCGGCATGCCAGCCGTTGAGCATCGGGCCGCCCGACAGCACGATCGCGGGCAGGTTGACGGTCGCAGCCGCCATCATGCAGGCCGGCGTAGTCTTGTCGCAGCCGGTGGTGAGCACGACGCCGTCGAGCGGATAGCCGTAGAGGATCTCGACCAGGCCGAGATAGGCGAGGTTGCGGTCGAGCGCGGCGGTCGGGCGCTTGCCGGTCTCCTGGATCGGATGGGTCGGGAATTCCATCGCGATGCCGCCGGCCTCGCGGATGCCCTCGCGGACGCGATGGGCAAGCTCGATATGGTGGCGGTTGCAGGGAGAGAGGTCGTTGCCAGTCTGGGCGATGCCGATGATCGGCTTGCCGGACTGAAGCTCGGCACGGGTGAGGCCGTAATTGAGGTAGCGCTCCATGTAGAGCGCCGTCATGCCCGGATTATGCGGGTTGTTGAACCATTCCTGGGAACGAAGGTGGCGTCGGGAGCCGTTGCCGGCGGGCGCATGCCCATTGGTCGGTTTTTTTGTCATTGGTTTCTCCTGCAATGCAAACGCACTGGCGTCCGTCCTAGGGTGTCGGCTTGTGCGATGCCCAACGGCGCGAATGACGGATCGCTGGCCCGCTGGCGGGTCGTTTCCTCACAAATGCGATACTAGTCATGGCTACTTGGTAACGCTACCATTTTGTTCGCCGCGCCCACGCCCGAGACGGTCGGCCGGCTGTCTGAATGGCGCGGCGACGAGCTTTGCCGCTCGATCACCCGGAAGCCGAGATCGAGCACTGGCTGCTCCGGGCGCCGTCCGTCGATCGCCTCGATCAGCATGGTGGCGGCCGTTTTGCCCATCTCGTAGCGGTTGGTGCGCACGCTGGTAAGGGTGGGGACGGCGGAGGCCATGAATTCGAGGTCGTTGAAGCCGACGATCGCGATCTGCTCGGGGACGGCGATCTCCCGGCGCCGGCATTCGAACAGCACGCCGAGCGCAAGGTCGTCATTGGCACAGAACACCGCATCGAGATTCGGCTCGCGCGCCAGGAGATCGGTGAACAGCGCGCCGCCCAGCGTCACCGAGGTCGGTGTCGCCGTGGTGACGACGAGGCGCTGCTCGAACAGTGCGGCATCCTTCATCGCCGAGACATATCCGTCCAGCCGCCGCTGCACCCGCGGGTCCATGCGCGCGCCGACGAAGCCGATCTTGCGGCGGCCCTGCTCGAACAGGTGCGCAACCGCTGCGCGGGCTGCATCATAGTGCGAAAAGCCAATCATCATGTCGACCGGGTCGGGGCCGATCTCCATGATCTGCACGATCGGGCAATCGGCGGCCTCCAGCATGGCGCGCGATTCCGTGGTCTGGTCGATGCCGGTGACGATCAGCCCGGCCGGCTTCTGCGCCAGAAACAGTCGCAGCAGCTTCTCTTCCTGGAGGATGCTGTAGCGCGTGTTGGACAGCTGGATCGAGTAACGGCTGCCTTCGGACGCGTCGTAGATGCCGCGCAGCACGTCCGAGAACACGTTGTTGGTGAGGGAGGGGATCAAGACACCGATCACCTCGGTGCGTTGCGAGGCCAGCGCGCGGGCCGCAAGGTTCGGCACATAGCCGAGCTCCTTGGCGGCGCTCTCGACCCGTGTCCGCTTGGCAACCGAGAGGGCCTCCGGATTACGGAAGAAGCGGGACGCCGTAATCGGGCTGACGCCGGCAAGCTCGGCGACTTCCGCCAGCCGGATCTTGCCTGACTTGGTGCGTTTTCGACCCATTTGCTGCTCTTAACACAGTCAGTCCCGCAAACAAAGGAACGTTGACAGCGCTACCAGCAACGACTAACCAAAGACAAATTGCCAAAACCGCACAAACTGCCGACAATGTTGCCCGCTAAGATCGGGCTGAGTTCGGTGAAGTCTGAAAAAACAAGACGGTCGCGGCGCTAGAGGCGCCGTGGACTTTCGAGGAGGGAGCTAGATGTCGTCTGTGCAAATCCGCGACGTGCGGAAATCGTTCGGCAATTTTGAAGTCCTGCACGGCGTGACTGTACCGATTGAGGACGGCCAGTTCGTCGTTCTGGTCGGCCCCTCCGGCTGCGGCAAGTCGACGCTTCTGCGCATGCTCGCCGGTCTTGAGAACATCACCTCCGGCACGATCTCGATCGGCGACCGCGTCGTCAACAATGTCCAGCCCAAGGAGCGGGACATTGCGATGGTGTTCCAGAACTACGCGCTCTATCCGCACATGACGGTCGCCGACAACATGGGCTTCTCGCTGAAGCTGCGGAATGCGGGCGCCGACGAGATCAACAAGCGCGTCAAGCGCGCCGCCGAGATCCTCGCGCTGTCGCCGCTGCTCGATCGCTATCCGCGCCAGCTCTCCGGCGGCCAGCGCCAGCGCGTCGCGATGGGCCGCGCCATCGTGCGCGACCCGCAGGTCTTCCTGTTCGACGAGCCCTTGTCCAACCTCGACGCCAAGCTGCGCGTCGCCATGCGCACCGAGATCAAGGAGCTGCACCAGCGGCTGAAGACGACGACCGTCTACGTCACCCACGACCAGATCGAAGCCATGACCATGGCCGACAAGATCGTCGTCATGCATGACGGCATCGTCGAGCAGATGGGCACGCCGCTCGAGCTCTATGACAAGCCCGACAACCAGTTCGTTGCCGGCTTCATCGGCTCGCCCGCGATGAACTTCCTGAAGGGGCATGTGCGCGTCAACGGCGTTGCGACCTTCGAGGGACCGAACGGCGTCAAGCTGCCGCTCAAGACCGCGCCCGCGGCGTCCGACGGCCGTCCCGCAGTCTACGGCGTGCGGCCCGAACATTTCACCATTGCCGACGACGGCGCCGAAGCCGAGATCATCGTGGTCGAGCCGACCGGCTCGGAGACGCAGGTGTTTGCCAAGATCGGCGGCGAGCAGGTCGTCGCGGTCTTCCGCGAACGCCACCAGTTCAACCCGGGCGACAAGGTCCGGCTGAAGCCGGACCCGTCACTGGTGCATCTGTTCGACGAGGCGACGGGAAAGCGCCTGAACGCGTAGCGTAAGTTTAAGTCAAGACAATAAAAAGCATCACAGGGAGGACGACATGCAAGACTTTACCCGCCGGACTCTGCTTCAAGGCGGAACGGCACTGGCTGCGACCGGCATGCTGACCGGGCCGGCACTGTTCGATTTCGCCAAGGCCTGGGCGCAGAGCGCGCCCTGGAAGGCGGAGCCTGGCGCCAAGCTGACCGTGATGCGGTGGAAGCGCTTCGTGCCGGCTGAGGACGATGCGTTCAACGCGATGGTCGCGGCGTTCAAGGCTGCCACCGGCACCGAGATGAACGTGTTCAGCGAATCCTTCGAGGACGTGCAGCCGAAGGCTTCGGTTGCGGCCAATACCGGCTCCGGGCTCGATCTCGCCTGGGGCCTGCACACGCTGCCGCAGCTGTTCCCCACCAAAGTGCTGAAGATGAACGACGTCGCCGATTATCTCGGCAAGAAATACGGCGGCTGGACCGATGCGGCCGCCAAGACCTGCAAGCAGGGCAACGACTGGCTCGGTATTCCCGTCGCCACCAACGGCGGTTACATGACGTACCGCAAGTCGGCGCTCGACAAGGCGGGGTTCAAGGAATTCCCGAAGGACTTCCCCAGCTTCCTCGAGATGTGCAAGGCGCTGAAGGCGAACAACACGCCGGCCGGCTTCGCTCTCGGGCACGCCTCGGGCGACGGCAATTCGTGGCTGCACTGGGTGCTGTGGGGCCACGGCGCCTACACGGTCGACCAGAACGACAAGATCATCATCAATTCGCCGGAGACGGCAAAGGCGCTTGAATATTGCAAGTCGCTGTACGATGCCTTCATCCCGGGCACCGCGTCCTGGAACGATTCCTCCAACAACAAGGCGTTCCTCGCGGGCGAGCTCTATTGCACGGCGAACGGCATCTCGATCTACGTCGCCGCCAAGACCGATGCGAGCAAGAAGGAGCTCGCCGAGGACACCTATCACGCGCTCTGGCCGGTCGGACCGGTCGGCAAGCCGACCGAGCTGCAGCTTGCGCTGCCGATCCTCGCCTTCAACTTCACCAAATATCCGAATGCGGCGAAGGCCTTCGTCGCCTTCATGCTGGAGAAGGAGAATTACGAGAAGTGGCTGGACGGCGCGCAGGGCTATCTCACGCAGACCTTGAACGCTTATGAGTCGGCGCCGATCTGGACGGCGGATCCCAAGAATGCCGTGTTCTCGCAGGCGTCCAAGCGCACTCTCCCGGCGGCCGGTATCGGTTCGGTCGGCGAAAAGGCGGCGACGGCCATCGCCGACTTCATCGTCGTCGACATGTTCGCTAACTACTGCACCGGCACCAAGGATGCGAAGGGCGCGATGGCGGAAGCCGAGCGCCAGCTGAAGCGCATCTACCGCTGAGCGTCACGGGGCGGGCGGCCATTCGGCCGCCCGCTCGTCAACATTTCGATCAGGGATATCGGGCATGGCTGATGTCGCAATTCCCCGGGCCAAGCCTCAGATGAGCGAGGACAGCGCCTGGACCCAGCTCAAACACAATCGCAACTGGCTCGGCTTCTGGTTCATGGTGCCGGCCATGGCCTTCCTGATCTTTTTCCTGGCTTATCCGCTGGGCCTAGGCATCTGGTTGTCCTTCACCGACACCCGCATCGGCAGGGTCGGGCATTTCGTCGCTACCGAGAACTATGAGTGGCTGTGGGACGACTCCATCTTCTGGCTGTCGGTGTTCAACACGCTGCTCTACACCTTCGTCGCCAGCGCCCTCAAATTCGCGATCGGGCTTTATCTCGCGTTGCTGCTGAACGAGAACATGCCGTTCAAGGCGATGCTGCGCGCGATGGTCCTGATCCCCTTCATCGTGCCGACGGTGCTCTCGGCGCTGGCGTTCTGGTGGATCTTCGATTCGCAATTCTCCATCATCTCCTGGTCGCTGAGGCATCTCGGCCTGATCGACCAGAACATCAACTTCCTCGGCGACACGACCTGGGCACGCATTTGCGTGATCTTCGCCAATATCTGGCGCGGCGTGCCGTTCGTCGCGATCACGCTGCTGGCCGGCCTGCAGACGGTGTCGCCCTCGCTCTATGAAGCCGCAACGCTCGACGGCGCCACGCGCTGGCAGAATTTCCGCTTCATCACCTATCCGCTGCTGACGCCGATCATCGCCGTCGTGATGACCTTCTCGGTGCTGTTCACCTTCACCGACTTCCAGCTGATCTGGGCGATGACGCGCGGCGGACCGGTCAACGCCACCCATCTGATGGCGACGCTGTCCTACCAGCGCGCGATCATCGCCGGGCAGCTGGGCGAGGGTGCCGCGATCTCGAGCGCCATGATCCCGTTCCTGCTCGCCGCAATCATGGTCTCGTGGTTCGGCCTCCAGCGCAGGAAATGGCAGCAGGGAGAGAACAATGACTGATCTGCCCACCAGGTCCGTTGATCTCAAGGCCGTGCTATCGGGATCCTCTCCGACGGTGGCGAAGGACGATCACAGCGAGGGCATGAGCTATCTGCAGTCGGTGCCGCGCCGGATGGTGACGCTGTACCTGCCGCTCGCGATCATCGTCATCGTTCTGCTGTTCCCGTTCTACTGGATGGCGCTGACCTCGGTGAAGCCGGACGAGCAATTGCTCGATCTCGACAGGTACAACCCGTTCTGGACCTGGAATCCGACCTTCAAGCATTTCCACAAGCTGCTGTTCGAGAGCTACTACCCGTACTGGCTCTGGAACACGATGTACGTGGCCGTCTGCGCGACGGTGCTTTCGATCATCGCGTCGGTGCTGGCTGCCTACGCCATCGTGCGCTTGCGCTACAAGGGCGCCAATCTCGTCGGCGGGCTGATCTTCCTTGCTTATCTGGTGCCGCCGTCGATCCTGTTCATCCCGCTCGCCACCGTCGTGTTCCAGTACGGGCTGTTCGACTCGCCGCTGGCGTTGATCCTGACCTATCCGACCATCCTGATCCCGTTCTCGACCTGGCTGCTGATGGGCTATTTCAAGACCATCCCGTTCGAGCTCGAGGAATGCGCGTTGATCGACGGGGCGAGCCGCTGGCAGATCCTGGTCAAGATCGTTCTGCCGCTCGCAATCCCCGGCCTGATCTCGGCCTTCATCTTCTGCTTCACGCTATGCTGGAACGAGTTCATCTACGCGTTGACCTTCCTGCAGTCGACCAGCAACAAGACGGTGCCGGTCGCGATCGTCAACGAGTTCGTGGACGGTGACATCTACCGCTGGGGTTCGCTGATGGCCGGAGCCTTGGCCGGCTCGCTGCCGCTCGTCATCCTTTACGCCTTCTTCGTGGAGCATTATGTGTCCGCGATGACCGGCGCCGTGAAGGAATAATCGCGGAGTCTGCCACGGGAGCGCGCCGGAGGCTGCGCGCTCCGGCCAATAACCAAGGAGTTAAGCTCTTGCACGTTCTGGTTCTGGGCGCCGCCGGCATGGTCGGCCGCAAATTGTGTGAACGGCTGTTGCGTGACGGCCGGCTCGGCAAGAGCGACATCACCAAGCTCACCATGCATGACGTGGTCGAGCCGAAGAAGCCCGAGAAGGCTGGTTTCCCCGTCGAGACGGTGTCGGGCGACTTCGCCGTGCCGGGCGCTGCCGAAAAGCTGATCGCCGGCCGCCCGGACGTGATCTTCCATCTCGCCGCGATCGTCTCGGGCGAGGCCGAGCTCGATTTCGACAAGGGTTACCGCATCAATCTCGATGGCACGCGAATGCTGCTCGATGCCATTCGGTTGGTCGGTGGCGGCTACAAGCCGCGCGTGGTGTTCACGTCCTCGATCGCGGTGTTCGGCGCGCCGTTCCCGGATGCGATCGGCGACGAGTTCTTCCACACCCCGCTGCTCAGCTACGGCGCCCAGAAGGCGATCGGCGAATTGCTGCTGGCCGACTATTCGCGCCGCGGCTTCCTCGACGGCATCGGCATCCGGCTGCCGACCATCTGCATCCGGCCCGGCCTGCCCAACAAGGCGGCATCGGGCTTCTTCTCCAACATCCTGCGCGAGCCGCTGGCCGGCAAGGAAGCGGTGCTCCCGGTTTCCGAGGATGTCCGCCACTGGCACGCCACGCCGCGCTCGGCGGTCGGATTCCTGCTGCACGCCGGCACCATGGATCTCGCCGCGGTGGGCCCGCGCCGCAATTTGACCATGCCGGGCCTGTCGGCGACGGTCGGCGAGCAGATCGCTGCCCTGAAGCGGGTTGCGGGCGAGAAGGTCGCCGCGCGCATCAAGCGCGAGCCCGATCCCTTCATCGTCGGCATCGTCGGCGGCTGGCCGCGCAATTTCAATGCGAAGCGGTCGCTCGAGCTCGGCTTCACCACCGCCGAGAAGACCTTCGACGACATCATCCGCATTCACATCGAAGACGAGCTCGGCGGCAACTTCGTCGCATGATCTCCGACTGAGCGGGCCCTGGTGATGGCGAGCGTTGCTTGCATCGGCGAATGCATGGTCGAGCTCAGGCAGGCGCAAGGCGGCGCGTCTGCCGGGCAAGGGCAGGGCGGCGGGTTGTATTCGCGCGGCTTCGGCGGTGACACCCTCAACACCGCCGTCTATCTGGCGCGGCTCGAGGTCAAGGTCGATTATTTCACCGCGCTCGGCGATGACGGCCTCAGCGACGAGATGATCGCGGCCTGGAACGCGGAGAATGTCGGCACAAGGCGCGTCGCGCGGCTGGCCGGCAAGCTGCCCGGCCTCTACATGATCCAGCTGGATGCGAAGGGCGAGCGCCAGTTCTTTCACTGGCGCGACAGCGCGGCGGCGCGGCAGCTGATGAGCCTGCCAGAGACCGATGAGCTCCTCAACTCGCTGATGAGCTACGACATCGTCTATCTCTCCGCGATCACGCTCTCGATCTACGATGCGCCCGGCCGCGAGCGCCTGTTCGCGGCAATCAAGCGCGCACGCCTGCTCGGCACCCGCTTCGTGTTCGACACCAATTTTCGCGCGCGGGGGTGGCCGGACCGCGACGTCGCGCGCGAGGTTTTTGCGGCTGCTTTCACCGCCGCCGACATCGTGCTGACCTCCACCGAGGATCTGCTCGCGCTCTATCCCGGCGAGAGCAACGATCAGCTGATGGCACGTATCCCGACGCCCGAGCTGGTGTTCCGGCTCGCCGAGCCCGTGAGCCTGCTGCGCTTCCCCGGCGGAACGAGCGAGGTCCGTGCCGAACCCATGACCAAGCCCGTCGTCGACACCACGGCGGCCGGAGACAGCTTTGCCGCGGCCTATATCGCGGCCCGGCTCGCCGGTTCCGATCCGGTCGAGGCCGCCCAGGCGGGGCATCGCCTCGCCAGCCTCGTGATCTGCTATTCCGGCGCCATTATTCCGGGCTATGCCATGCCGCCGAAGAAACGACACCGGCCGGCGACCTCCCGCCAGGCGACCAAGTAGAAGCGACCAAGTAAAGATCGAGACCTATGACCACGACTGCCCAACAGAACCATCTCGCCGCGCTGTTCAAGGCAGCGACCGTCATTCCCGTGCTCACCATCGAGCGCATCCAGGATGCCGTGCCGCTGGCGCGCGCGCTGGTTGCCGGCGGCGTCCGCACGCTGGAGGTGACGATGCGCACCCCGGTTGCGATCGAGGCGGCGCGGGCGATGATGGCCGAAGTGCCGGAGGCGGTCGTCGGCATCGGCACGATCCTCAATCCCACCGACTTCACCCGTGTCGAGAAGCTCGGCGTCGCCTTCGGCATCAGCCCGGGCCTGACCCCCGATCTCCTGAAGGCCGCAGCCCACAGCTCGCTGCCGTTCGCGCCGGGCATCGCCACGGCGTCCGAACTGATGCTGGCGCTTTCGCACGGCCTCGACGTCGCAAAATTCTTCCCGGCCGAGCAAGCCGGCGGCATCAAGGGCCTGCGTTCGCTCGCCGGCCCGTTCCCGAACGTGCGGTTCTGCCCGACGGGCGGCATCGGTGAGGCCAATGCGGCGAGCTGGCTCGCCGAGCCCAACGTGGTCGCAGTCGGCGGTTCCTGGCTGTGCCCGACGGCCGAGATCAAGGCCGGGAACTGGGCCGGCATAACTGCCATCTGCCAGCGCACCCTCAAGGCCCTGAAACCCGCGTGAAGTCTTGCCATCCCTGCGCTAAGACTTAGCTCAGGAAGAGAGACCCCAGGGAGACATGACCATGACCGCCAGCATCGTCGGATGGGCGCATACGCCGTTCGGCAAGTTCGACACCGAAACCGTCGAAAGCCTCGTCACCCGCGTCGCCAATGAGGCGATGGCCGATGCCGGCATTTCGGCCGGCGATGTCGACGAGATCGTGCTCGGCCATTTCAACGCGGGCTTCTCGCCGCAGGATTTTACCGCCTCGCTGGTGCTCCAGGCCGACCCGAAGCTGCGCTTCAAGCCGGCGACCCGGGTCGAGAACGCCTGCGCCACCGGTTCTGCCGCCGTGCACCAGGGCCTGCGCGCGATTGCCGCAGGCGCCGCCAAGATCGTCCTGGTCGTCGGCGTCGAGCAGATGACGCGCACCCCGGGGCCCGAGATCGGCAAGAACCTGCTGAAGGCATCCTACCTGCCCGAGGACGGTGACACCGTCGGCGGCTTTGCCGGCGTGTTCGGCAAGATCGCCAGCTCCTACTTCCAGAAATACGGCGACCAGTCCGACGCGCTGGCGCTGATCGCGGCCAAGAACCACAAGAACGGCGTCGCCAATCCCTTCGCCCAGATGCGCAAGGATTTCGGCTTCGACTTCTGCCGCGCCGAGAGCGAGAAGAATCCCTACGTCGCCGGCCCCCTGAAGCGCACCGACTGCTCGCTGGTCTCCGACGGCGCCGCCGCGCTGGTGCTGGCCGACGCCGAGACCGCCAAGGGCATGGCCAAGTCGATCGGCTTCCGCGCCACCGCGCACGCCCAGGACTTCCTGCCCATGAGCAAGCGCGACATCCTCCAGTTCGAGGGCTGCACCGTCGCCTGGCAGCGCGCGCTGGAAAAGGCGGGGGTCACGCTGTCCGATCTCTCCTTCGTCGAGACCCATGACTGCTTCACCGTGGCCGAGCTGATCGAATACGAAGCGATGGGCCTGACGCCGCGGGGGCAGGGCGCCCGCGCCATCAAGGAAGGCTGGACGCTGAAGGACGGCAAGCTGCCGGTCAATCCGTCCGGCGGCCTCAAGGCCAAGGGCCATCCGATCGGCGCCACCGGCGTCTCCATGCACGTGATGACCGCGATGCAGCTCGCAGGCCAGGCGCCCGAGGGCATGCAGCTCAAGAACGCCAAGCTCGGCGGCATCTTCAACATGGGCGGCGCCGCGGTCGCCAACTACGTCTCGGTGCTGGAGCCGCTGAAGTAGGCTCTCGTAGGGTGGGCAAAGGCGCGAAGGCGCCGTGCCCACCATCTTCCTTGCGTTAGATCATGGTGGGCCCGCTTCGCCTGGCCCACCCTATGGCTCCTGATTGATTGGCGGAAGAGCATCATGAGCACTGACTACGAAGACTCGCTGTCGATGGACGCACTCAACGGTCGGATTGCGATCCTCGAGGACAATATAAGGCAGCTCATCGAGCAGGCCGCGGCCGCTTCAGGCGAGCAGAACGAGTCGCGCATCGCCGACCGGATCAGCCAGCAGAACGAAGAGCTCGACCGGCTCCTCAAGATCCGCGAATCCCGCCAGAAGAAATAGCCGCCGATATCACCGCGCGGCGCATGCGGCCATACGCCGGCCGCCCTTGTGCGCGCGGCTTTGCTGCCTTTAGCTGGACCGAAATCGCGGGGCCGCGCCTGGCCCCCGCGCAATCGGGAGCGAATGATGGGGCCGCTGAAGGGCATCAAGGTCATCGACATGACCACCGTGCTGATGGGGCCTTATGCGACCCAGATGCTCGGTGATTACGGCGCCGACGTCATCAAGGTGGAATCGCTCGATGGCGACGTCACCCGCCTGATCGGCCCGATGCGCCACGCCGGCATGGGCCCGGTGTTCCTCAACACCAACCGCAGCAAGCGCTCGATCTGCCTCGATCTGAAAAAGCCGGCGGGCCGCGAGGCCGTGTTGCGACTGCTGAAGGACGCCGACGTTCTCGTCTACAACGTCCGCCCGCAGGCGATGGCGCGGCTTCAGCTCGGCTACGACGTCGTCTCGAAAATCAACCCGCGCCTCGTCTATGCCGGCGTGTTCGGCTTTGGCCAGGATGGCCCGTATGCCGCAAAGCCCGCCTATGACGATCTGATCCAGGGCGCCACCGCGCTGCCGGCGCTGATGGCGCAGACCGGGGACGGCGTGCCGCGCTATGTGCCGAACGCGCTGGTCGACCGCATCGTCGGCCTTACCGCCGTCGGCGCGATCTGCGCCAGTCTCGTGCATCGCGACCGCACCGGACGCGGCCAGCGGGTCGATATCCCGATGTTCGAGACCATGGCCGGCTTCGTCATGGGCGATCACATGGGCGGTCTCACCTATGAGCCGCCGCTCGACAAGGGCGGCTATGCCCGCCACCTCTCGCGCGACCGCAGGCCGTACAAGACCTCGGACGGCTATCTCAGCGTCATCGTCTACAACGACAAGCAGTGGGACAATTTCTTCAAGGCGACCGCGCGCGACGACCTCCGCGCCGATCCCAGATTTGCGACCTTCGCCGGCCGTGCAGCCAATATCGATGTGGTCTATGCCGAGCTCGCGCGCATCTTCGAGACGCGCACGACCGCCGAATGGATCGAGCTGCTGACCAAGGCGGATGTGCCGGTCATGCCGATGCACGACCTTGCCTCGATCCTGCACGATGAGCATCTGGCGGCGACGAATTTCTTCCCCGTCGTGACCCATCCGACCGAGGGCCCGATCCGCAGCATGAAGGTGACGGCGACCTGGTCGGAGACGGAGGCCGAGCCGGTGCGGCTGGCCCCGCGGCTCAACGAGCACGGCGCGGAGATTCTTCGCGAGATCGGATACTCCGCCGACGACATCGCCGCCATGGTCCGCGACGGCATCACGCGCTCGCCGCCGGAGTAGGGGAGGCACCATGAGCTTCATCACCGGCGTCGGCCTCACATCCTTCGACAAGCACGAAGGCTCGTCCTCGCTCGACCTGATGAGCCAGGCGGCACAAGCCGCGCTCGACGATGCCGGGCTGAAGCGCTCGGACATCGACGGCATCCTCTGCGGCTATTCCACCGTCTCGCCCCACATCATGCTGGCGACCGTGTTCGCAGAGCACTTTGGAATCCGCCCGAGTTACGCTCACGCCGTGCAGGTCGGCGGCGCCACGGGGCTGGCGATGACGATGCTGGCGCATCACCTCGTCACCTCGGGCGTCGCGCGCAACGTGCTCGTCGTCGCCGGCGAGAACCGGCTCACCGGGCAGAGCCGTGATGCCTCGATCCAGGCGCTGGCGCAGGTCGGCCATCCCGACTACGAGGTGCCGCTGGGGCCGACCATTCCCGCCTATTACGGCCTCGTCGCCAGCAGGTACATGCACGAATATGGCGTGACCGAAGAGGATCTCGCCGAATTCGCGGTGCTGATGCGCGCCCACGCCTGCACCCATCCCGGTGCGCAATTCCACGACCCCATTACCGTCGCCGACGTCATGGCCTCGAAGCCGGTGGCGATGCCGCTCAAGCTGCTCGACTGCTGTCCGGTCTCCGACGGCGGCGCTGCCTTCGTGATCAGCCGCGAGCGGACCGGCGAGGCGGGCGTGCGCATCCGCGGCTGCGCGCAGGCGCATACCCATCAGCATGTCACGGCCGCGCCCGCGCTCAGTGAACTCGGCGCCGAGATCTCCATCGCCCGCGCCAAGAAGGCCACGGGCCTTGCGATCTCCGACGTGCGCTACGCCGCGATCTACGACAGTTTTACCATCACGCTCGCGATGCTGCTGGAAGACCTCGGCCTTGCCGGCCGCGGTGAGGCCGCAGCCCGCGTGCGATCAGGCCATTTCAGCCGCGACGGCGCGATGCCGCTGAACACACATGGCGGCCTGCTCAGCTACGGTCATTGCGGCGTTGGCGGCGCCATGGCGCATCTGGTCGAGGCGCATTTGCAGATGACGGGGCGCGCAGCGAGCCGCCAGGTGCGTGACGCCCCGATTGCGCTGCTGCATGGCGACGGCGGCGTGCTGTCATCGCATGTGAGCATGTTCCTGGAGCGAGTGCGATGAGTGGGCGTCTGGCAGACTGGACCAAGGGCGAAGCGGCCATCACCTACCAGACCTGCAACTCATGCGGGCATGTGCAGTATTTCCACCGCGCCTTCTGCGCGGCTTGTGGCGAATCGGATCCGCGCGAGCAGCGCGCCAGCGGCAAGGGCAGGGTCTACGCCACCTCGCTGGTCTGCCGCGCCGCGACGCCCGAGACGCGCGCACACGTGCCCTACAACATCTTGCTGGTCGATTGCGCCGAGGGCTTTCGCATGATGGCGCATGGCGACAACGGACTCGCGATCGGCGATTCGGTCGTCGCGAGCTTCAAGCCGTTCGCCGGGAAGCTCGCGCCTTTCTTCACGAAGGAAACGTAACGGGATTCGTCATTCGGGGGCGGTCATGGACCGAGCCTGGAACGGGTATTCTGGGCCTGGCCTGTGCGAGGGGCCACCCCGGAATGACGAAAACTCTAGAACTCCAACTAACGCCCGTAGAACAAGATGCTGGCGATGACGAGCATCGCCGTCACCGCCAGCATATGCGCGAGCGCTCCCGAGGCCGCCCCCTTGGTGGCTTCCTTCATGCCTTTTTCTCCCTAGACTTGGGCGTGACTCATCGTTGTGCGGCTAGCGCACCCGATGGCCAATTGTTTTACTCGGAACACCCCATTTGCGAGTACTCACCGCGATTTGTCCCCACGCGGCGAATATCGACTGTGTCAGGGTCGATCAGCAATGCGGCGGCAATTTGACTCGATAATGTTGCTCCTGCGTCCTCGCGCGAATAGAGTCTTTGGGAACTTGCGCGGACGACGACAAAAAGCATCAAAAAATCAGGGAAAACTTCAGGAAAATCATGGCCCGCATCAGCTACAGCGACCCGTCCAAGGCATCCGACCGCACCCGCGAAATTCTCGACAAGAACCGCAACGCCAACATCTTCCGCATGATGGCGCACTCGCCCAGCTATTTCGAGCAGTACTGCCGCTTGGGGGGCGCCATCCGTCACAAGGGCGAGCTCGATCCGGTCGTGCGCGAGCTTGCGATCACCCGCACCGGAATCTTGTGCGAGGCGCCGTACGAGATCGTCGCGCACAAGCGGATCGGCAAGAATGTCGGCATCACCGACGCGCAGAACGAGGCGCTCGAAAACTGGCAGGCGGCGACGTGCTTCAACGAGGTGCAGCGCGCCGCGCTCGCCTTCACCGACGAGATCGTGAAGCTCAGGAAGCCGACGGATGCGACCTTCAAGGCAATCGCAGCGAAGCTGACGCCGGCCGCGCTGGTCGAGCTCCAGCTCTCGGTCGGCTTCTACATCATGACTTCGAAATTCCTGGAGACGTTCGAGATCGATCTCCAGCCCGTTACCGAAGTGGTGGGCTGATCGAAGCACCGCGGCGAGGGATGCCAATGACGATCGATGAATATGCGGCCTGGGCTGCGAGCGTTGCGAAAGTCGATGAACATCCGTCCAACGAGCGGCTGTCCTATCTCGGTCTCGGCCTCGCGGGCGAGGCCGGCGAGGTGGCCGAGCACATCAAGAAGCTGCTGCGCGATGACTGGCTCGATAAGGCGGGCCTCGTCGATGAGCTCGGCGACGTCATCTACTACTGGGCCTGCCTCTGCGCGACGACCGGCCAGAAACCGTCCGAGCTGCTCGACAAGAGTGCAGCGAAGATCAAGCGAAGGCTGAGCGAGGCGGCGAGCCGGTAGGCTCGCTCACGTCGACGTCAGGATATCCACCTTCGCGTTCGCCACGATCAGGCGATCGGCGAGGAGCTGGGCGAGGTTGCGCATGATGCGCTCGCTGGCGTGCGGGTGCTGCTGACGGAAGCGTTCGAAATCCTGCAGCGGAGCCTCATAGGCGGTCGCGGCCATGTCGGCGAAGACGTCGGCCGAGCGCATGGACTCCAGCAGCGCCATCTCGCCGAACGCCATGCCCGCGGTCAGCGTCGCGAGCCGCACGCCGTCGGGCAGCGTGACGTGCACGGCGCCGCTGCGCAGGAAGAACAGGGAATTGGCGCGATCGCCGGTGGTGAGAATCTTGGCGCCGGACTGATAGGTGCGGATGGTGCAGATCGAGGCGAGATCCGCCAGCTCGTCCTCGCCGAGGCCCTCGAGCAGCGGCTGCTCGGCAAGCTCGGTGGTCTCATGAAAGTCGATCGAGCCGCCGTAGCGGTAGACGATCTGGTCTTCGGCCCATTCGATCGCGGTGTCGAGCAGGTAGAAGTCGCGGACGTTCTTCAGCTCGGCCGTCCATTCCCGCAACGTGTCCCACTCCCTGGATGCGCGCCTGACGCCCGACAGCACCACCGTGACATTCAGTGCGGCGAGCTCCGCGAACGCTTCGGCGACAAGCCGCGCGCCGGCGCGCGTGGTGGAGGTGACGCGGTGGAGATCGAAGATCACGAATTGAGGGCGGGGCCGGGCAGCGAGCCGCCGGGAGACGTAGTCGACCGCGGACAGCGACAGCGTGCCGACCAGCTCGATGATCCGCACCTCCTGCTCATGCGCGGCGAGAATCTCGCGCTCCTGCGGCCGGCGCACGCGGCGTGACGGGCTCTTGCCGATATCGTAGTCGGCGATGACGGCGTTGCGCGCATCGTCGCTGCGGTTGAGCATGTGCAGATCGTAATGCGAGGACAGCGCCTCGCAGACCTTGATGCCGCGCACGCTGTTGCCGTGCTTGTCGAGCTTTGGCGAATAGCTGCCGAGCCCGAGGCGGGCGGGGAGCGCGGCGAGGATGCCGCCTCCGACGCCGCTCTTGGCGGGAATGCCGATCCGGTAGATCCATTCGCCGGCATAGTCGTACATGCCCGAGGAGGTCATCACCGACAGCGTGCGGGAGATGGCGTAAGGCGTCAGCACCTGCTCGCCCGTGACCGGATTGACTCCGCGATTGGCGAGGGTCGCCGCCATCACCGCGATGTCCCGCGCGGTGACCAGCACCGCGCATTGCCGGAAATAGACGTCGAGCACGGCTGCAACGTTGTCGGAGATCACCGCGTTGGTCTTGAGCAGATAACCGATCGCGCGGTTGCGGTCGCCGGTCTGGCTCTCCGAGCCGTAGACGGCCTCGTCGACGGCGAGATCGCGGCCCGCGAAGCGGCTCAGCGCGAGCCGAATCTGCTCGAAGGCATCTGCGCCCTTGCTGTCGTAAATCAGCCCGGTGCAGGCGATCGCGCCGGCATTGACCATCGGGTTGAACGGGTGGTTCTCGGAATTAAGCCGGATCGAGTTGAAGGGATCGCCCGACGGTTCGACGCCGATCGCGCTCTCGACCCGGCCTGCGCCCAGAAGGTCCAGCGCCAGCGCGAACACGAACGGTTTTGACATCGACTGGATGGTGAAGGGCACCCTGGAGTCGCCGACCTCGTAGACGTGGCCATCCAGTGTCGCGAGGCTGATGCCAAAATAGGCAGGATCAGCCTTGCTCAGTTCGGGAATGTAGTCGGCGACGCTGCCCGAGGTTTCGGCGGAGAATTCGTTGAGGCAATTGTCCAGAAACCGCAGCAAGGGCGGCTTCGAGCGGGTCCAGGCGGCGGCGAGAGGCGAGAGCGGGGTCATCGCCTCTCTTGTGCAACGCAATCAGGGCACGCGCAACCCGTTCGGAACCACGGTCTGCCGCCGGACCAGCAGCAGGGCGAGCAACGCCGTGGGCGCAAGGATGGCAAGGCCCAGCAGCGTCACCTGCATCTGCGACAGCGGCATGATCCCGCCGCCCGGTGTCGCCACCACGAAGCCGCCGATCACCAGCAGCACGCGGATCGGCCATTCCAGCGCGCCGGCGCGGCGGAGGTCACCGACAAAGGGCTGATAGCCCTGGATGCCGCCGCAGATGAACAGCGTGCCGAACGCCGCAAGTCCCATCAGGCCGAGACCGGCGAGATACGGGCTCGGCCCTTGCAGCACCAGCGCCGGATTGAGCACGAAGAAGAACGGGATGAAATAGATGATGCTGCCGACCCACATCGATTCCCAGCCCGTCTTCATCGCCGGCGAGCCGGCAATGCCGGCGGCCGCGAAGGACGCGATCGCGACCGGCGGGGTGATCGAGGACAGCATGCCCCAATAGAAGATGAACATGTGCACGGCCATCTTGTTCAGCCCGAGCTTCTCCAGCGCTGGCGCGACCAGGATGGCGAGGAAGATGTAGCAGGCCGTCGTCGTCAGCCCGAGGCCGAGGATCAGGCTGGTGAGCGCACACATGCCGAGCAGCAGGAAGGGATTGTCTCCGGCAATATGCAGGAGGTCGTTGGCGAGGCTCGACACCACGCCTGTCATCGAGAACGCGCCGATCAGGAGACCGCAGCCGGCGAGGATGCCGACCAGCTCGACGAAGGTGCGGCCGTTGACCTCCAGGAATTTGCCGATCGTCGCAAAGGTCCAGCGCGTGTCCTTGGAGAAGAACTGGTTGAGCACCAGCAGCAGCGCGGTCGCGTAGAATGGCGCATGGCTCTCGCGCTTGAAGTAGAGCAGCATCACGATCAGCAGGGCGATGACGAAGACGTAGTACCAGCCGTCCTTGATCGTATCCATGATCCGCGGCAGCTCGGCGCGCGGAATTCCCTTCAGCCCGTGGCGCGCGGCGTAGGAGTCGACCTGCATGAACAGGCCGACATAATAAAGCACGGCCGGGATGATCGCGGCGACCGCGACCTCGGCGTAGCTGACATTGAGGAACTGCGCGATCACGAAGGCGGTCGCGCCCATCACCGGCGGCGCCAGCACCGCACCGGTCGAGGCGCAGGCCTCGATCGCGCCGGCATAGGAGGCGCGAAAGCCGCTCTTCTTCATCACGGGAATGGTCATGGTGCCGGCGGTCAGCACGTTGGAGATAATCGAGCCCGACATCATGCCGAGCAGGCCGCTGGCGAAGATGCAGACCTTGGCCGCGCCGCCGCGGAAGGTGCCGCACAGCGCGAAGGCAAGGTTGATGAAGAATTTTCCGGCGCCGGTCATCATCAGCGCGGTGCCGAACACGAGGAAGCCGATCACGGTGTCGGCGAAGGCCTGGATCGGAATGCCGAGCAGGCTCTCGCCCGACAGCACGTGATAGGCGGTCGCCTGCTCCAGCGTCGATTGCGTGCCGCGGAACGGGCCGAGCCAGCTGGATTCGGCGAATAGCGGATAGACCGTGAAGGGGAGCACGCTCAACAGCAGGCTCCAGCCGCCGGTGCGCCGCAACGCCTCCATCAGCATCGCCCACATCACGAGCCCCGCCGCGATCACGTTGTTCGGCGCGCCGCCGAACTCCCAGCCGGCCTCCGCCGCCTTGCGCACGTTCGACATCAGCAGCAGCGCTGCGGCGAAAGTCGCGACGAACAAGACGAGGTCGTACCAGGGGATCCGGTCGAGCGGCGCGCGCTCCGTGCCGGGAAAGATCAGGAAGGTGAAGGGCAGCATCAACGCGATCAGGAGATAGAAATACTCCGTGTTGAGCTGGGTGTAGCCGATGAAGAAGCGCAGCGAGAACTGCTGGTTGATGCAGAGCAGGATCGTCGCCGCGGTCGCTGCGACCAGCGTCCAGCGCCAGGCGCCGCGCAAGGTGCGCACGCGCGTGACTTCGGCCTCCTGCATGTTGCCGGCCGCGCCATGGGGATCGTCGAACACGATCCGCTTGGTCTCGTCTTGCGGGGCAGTGGAGGTGGAAACAGAAGACATCGTCGATCCCGCGCGTGGGCTGGTAACTAACTAAGCGAATGGCCGTTGGTTGAATCGATCAAGCCGCGGGCTCCTCAACCTCTCCCGCTTGCGGGAGAGGTCGGCGCGCAGCGCCGGGTGAGGGCTGTCTCCTCTGGGGGAATCCCACTGCGGAGATACCCTCTCCCCAACCCTCTCCCGCAAGCGGGAGGGGGAGCGCACTTCTGGCGCGGCGGCCATCAAGCCCAACAACATCGTGCTCTAATCCTCGAACCCGTTCGGCATGTCGGCTTTCGCAAGCGCTGTTGCGCGCGCCTTCATCCAGCCATCGAGGAACGCCTTGTCGTCCGACGGCGGGTTGGACTTGCCGTAATCGGCCCACGCGGCTGCCAGCACCTCCTGCCGCTTGATCAGCTTGTTGTTGTGCGCCTCCTGCGCGTCGCTCCACTGTCCGGCTTCCTTCAGTGCCTTCACCGAGCCGGGATGCACCGGCACCACCCAGTTCTTGGTCTGGCGGTCGGCCGCGAGCCCGCCGGCACCGGGCGCCGAATCCTTGTAAGCGTCGTAGTTCGTGATCATCGCCTTGGTGATCGCATAGACCTGGTCGGCCGGCTGCGAGGCATAGGCGACGAAGATCGGGTAGGGGTAGTTGCCGAGCTCGACCGGCTTGTCCGGCGAGATGCCGGCCCCGCAGGTCGCCACTTGCGGGAAGAAGAACGATCCGACCTTCTGCATTCGCGCCCAGCCTTCCTTGTCCTTGGCAGGCAGCGGCGGCCAGATCAGGCCGCGCGGCGAGGTCTCGGCTTCCTTGGCGGGGCCGGTGATGGTGGTGCCGAATGCGGCATCGACGTCGTTGTTGATCAGCCCTTTCCACATCGCGCCGTAGCTTGCGAATTCGACGGCCTTGATGTCTTTTTGCGTCAGCCCGGCGAAAGCGAGCACGGCGAGCGAGTTCTGGTTCAGCGCGGGTGAGCCGACCACGAAGCCGACACGCTTGCCCTTGAGGTCCTTCAACTCCTTCACGCCGGTGTCGGCGGCGACGCCGAGCGAACCGCAATTGCAGTCGACGCTCGAAAGCAGGATCTGAAGCGGCTGCGGACCCCATTCCTTCGCGCCGAACTCGAACACGCCTTCCTGCGCGAAGTAGGTGCCGGATCCCATCGCCGAGGATGCCGCGCGCTTGGCGCGCAGCGGCGCGAGACGGGCAACGTCGTTGCCTGCGGGCAGCACGCGCACGTCGGTGCCGTATTTGTCCTTCATCATCTTGCCGACGCCGACCGCGATGTTGAAGCCGGCGGTTCCGGTGTCATAGGCGGTGAACGTCAACGTCGCCGGCAGCTTGATGTCTTCGGCGAACGAATAGCGTGTAGACGCAAAAGAGATGCCCGCCACCAAGGCAGGCGCGAGCACGAGCAGCCCACGAAGCATGTTTCCCTCCAATGATCTTTCGCGTTTGCCGCGAAGATTTTCGTTCTTTGTTTGAAACAGAGTTTTGTTTGCGACGGATCATGTCACCCGCGTCGGGCGATGGCAACGCCGTACCGCGCATGCGGGAACGAGACTGACAGATTGCCGCGGAAGCGACGGATAACGCCGTCAGCACGCGACAATCGCGACCGCCTGTCCCTCCGCAACGACGTCGTCGAGCTTGATGAGAAGCGATGTGATCGTGCCGCTTGCAGGCGAGAGCACCGGTATTTCCATCTTCATTGCTTCGACGATTACAATTTCATCGCCATCCGCAATGGTTCCTCCAACTTGCACGGGAGTTGCGCAGACGCGCCCGGCGACCTCCGTGACGATCTTAATTTCTGGCATGCCATCCCTTTTTGTTGTCGTCGCAAAATGCCTGAGGTAGCGTCGTCTGCAAGTGGAATTTAATTCCGCAGAGCGGAACAACGGTAGGGAACACATGGGACGACGATCGGAGCGGTTGAGTAGGCAAGGCGTGCTCGCTGGCGATGCCGGTGAGGGTGATGTCATCCAGGTGGTCTCGCGCGCGTTCGACGTGTTGCGATGCTTCGAGGGCCACGAGGCAAGGCTCGGCAATCTCGAGATTTCAAATCGCTGCGGCCTGCCGCGCTCGACGGTGTCGCGGCTCACGCATACGCTGACGCGGATGGGCCAGCTCGTCTATCTGCCGCGCGATCAGAAATATCGCATCGGCCCGAGCGCGGTTGCGATGAGCGCTTCGATGATGAAGGGCGCGCAGCTGCGCAGCATGATCCGCCAGCGGCTCCAGGAAGTCGCCGAGCAGCTGCCGGGCACGGTGGGATTCGTCGTGCCCGACCGCTTTCATCTGGTCTATCTCCAGTTCGCACGCTCGCCCTCTGCGCTGGGCCTGCATGAAGGCACCGGCAGTCGCATCTCGATGGCCTCGACCGCCGCGGGCGCGGCCTACACCGCAGCGCTGGCGCCGGAGATCGGCGATGCCTTTATCGCGGACTTCG
Organism: Bradyrhizobium sp. IAR9; assembly: GCF_013408065.1. NCBI lineage: Bacteria > Pseudomonadati > Pseudomonadota > Alphaproteobacteria > Hyphomicrobiales > Nitrobacteraceae > Bradyrhizobium > Bradyrhizobium sp. IAR9. The sequence goes on along the minus strand of NZ_JACBZW010000001.1, from coordinate 628,856 downwards.
AACGGGAGGCGCCCGAGGCCGCGAAGATCCTGAAGCCCCGCATCGAGGCCAACCGGCAGATGTTGCGAGAGCGCGGCTATGTCGTGGCCTGCGGCTTGTGGAGCCCGCACATCAACGGCCTCGCGGTGCCGATCTGGTCGCCGCAGTACCAGACCTTCGTGGTCATCACGATCGGCCTGCTCTCGGCGATGTATGACGAGCAGCGTCTGCATGACGAAGTCGCGCCGCTGATGCTTACGCTCGGTCGCTCGCTCGGCAGCCTGATGGAAGGCTCCGAGGGCGATGCCTTCGCCAACCGTATCCCGCGTAAACCGGTCGCAATGGCCGTGCATAACAATAACAAGCCGATCCATTCGGAGGGAGTGAATGAACTGGAAGCCGGAACTCGACGAGCTCGCCCGGCGCGAAGCCTTCGCGCGGGAGATGGGCGGCGTTGACAAGGTCAAGCGACAGCATGACCAGGGCCGGCTGACTGTTCGGGAGCGTATCGACAAGCTGATTGATCGCGGAAGCTTCCATGAGATCGGTGCCGTCTCCGGCATCGGTGAGTACGATTCCAGCGGCGATTTGAAAAAGCTCACGCCGGCGAATTGCGTGTTCGGCCGCGCGCGCGTTGATGGCCGCACAATGGTCGTGGTCGGCGACGATTTTACGGTCCGCGGCGGCTCGGCGGATGCGTCCATTTCCGCGAAGCCGCTGATGGCGGAGGAGATGGCGCACGACTTCCGCCTGCCGATCGTCCGCATCATCGAGGGCTCCGGCGGCGGCGGCTCGGTCAAGACCATCGAGACCAAGGGCGCGGCGAATCTGCCTGGAGGCATCGGCGGCACGCGCTGGTATCGGTTCACGACGGAGAATTTGTCGCGCGTGCCGGTGGTCGCACTCGGCCTCGGCTCGGTCGCAGGCCTTGGCGCCGCGCGGCTTGCCGCCAGCCACTATTCCATCATGACACGGAAGTCCGCGATGTTCGTCGCGGGGCCGCCGGTGGTGAAGGCGCTCGGGCAGGACCTCTCGAAGGACGAGCTCGGCGGCGCCGACATCCAGACCCGCGCCGGCGCGGTCGATCATGCCGTCGACACGGAAGAAGAGGCCTTTGCCTGCGCGCGGCGTTTCCTGTCTTATCTGCCGTCGTCGGTCTACGAGCTGCCGCCGACCTTGCCCTGCACCGACAATCCGGAGCGGAGCGAAGAGGCGCTGATGAATGCGGTGCCGCGCAACCGCAAGCAGGTCTACAAGATGCGCCCGATCATCGAGTCCGTCGTGGACAAGGGCTCGTTCTTTGAGGTCGGCAAGAATTTCGGCAAGCCCATCATCGTCGGTCTGGCGCGGCTCGAGGGCAGGGCGGTGCTGGTGCTCGCCAGCGACAGCTTTCACTATGGCGGCTCCTGGACTGCGGATGCCTGCCAGAAGGTGGTGCGCTGGGTCGACTTCGCCGAGACCTTCCATCTGCCGGTCGTCTATCTCATGGATTGCCCGGGCTTCATGATCGGCCTCGATGCCGAGAAGGCGGCGACCATCCGCCACGGCGTTCGTGCCATGGCTGCTGTGAACCAGACCACCGTGCCCTGGTGCACCGTGATCCTGCGCAACGCGTTTGGCGTTGCGGGTGTCGTGCATCAGCCGGCCGACCGCTTCTCGATCCGCTACGCTTGGCCGTCGGCCTATTGGGGCTCGCTGCCGCTCGAAGGCGGCATCGAGGCCGCCTATCGCGCCGACATCGACGCGGCCGAGGACAAGGCGGAGAAGCTGAAGGAGATCGAGGCGCGCCTCAACAAGCTGCGCTCTCCGTTCCGTTCGGCCGAAAAGTTCTGGGTCGAGGAGATCATCGATCCCCGGAAGACGAGGTCGCTGCTGTGCGAGTTCGCGCGCCTCGCCGAGCCGCTGCGAAAGCCGGGGCCGCCGGAGAACTTTTCGATCAGGCCTTGATATTGGCCATCGCTGCCGCGCGACAATCCTGTCGCGGCTGCGATGGCGTGACCTCAAAACAATTACGCGCTACGTTCCCCGAACAAGAGCAAGAGGACGCGCCAATCGTGTATGACTTCATTATCGTGGGCGGCGGCTCGGCGGGGTCCGTGCTGGCCCACCGGCTCTCCGCGAAGAGTGCCAACAAGGTCCTGCTGTGCGAAGCCGGCCAGGACACGCCGCCCGGTAACGAGCCGGCCGAGATCAGGGACAGCTATCCGGGCACGGCCTATTTCGATCCGCGCTTCCACTGGACCGAGCTCAAGGTCACGACGCAGGTCGTCAGCCACAACAACCCACACGTGGGCCGGCCTCCCTTGCGCAAATACGAGCAAGCGCGCGTGCTCGGCGGCGGCTCGTCGATCAACGGCCAGATGGCCAACCGCGGCGCCCCCACCGATTACGACGAATGGGACGCGCGCGGCGCCGAAGGGTGGACCTGGAACGACGTGCTGCCCTTCTTCAAGAAAGTCGAGCGCGACCTCGATTTCGACGGACCGTACCATGGCAAGGATGGCCGGATCCCGGTCCGCCGCATCCCCAGGGAGCACTGGACGCGGCATTCGCAGGCGTTCGCCGATGCTTTCCAGCAGGCCGGCCACCGATTCCTGCCGGACCAGAACGGCGAGTTCGTCGACGGCTTCTTCCCCGTGACGCATTCGAACCAGGCCGAACAACGCGTCTCCGCCGCGATGGGCTATCTCGATCGCGACACGCGCCAGCGCGCCAATCTCACCATCTCCACCAACACGCAAGTGCGCGAGCTGCTGTTCGAGGGCACGCGCTGCGTCGGCGTCAAAGCGATGGTTGACGGACGCGAGCAGGAATTCCGCGGACGCGAGATCATTCTGTCCAGCGGCGCCATCCATTCGCCGGCGCATCTGTTGCGCGCCGGGATCGGGCCGGTCGGCCACCTCAAGGATCTCGGCATTCCTGTGCTGATGGGACTGCCGGGCGTCGGCCAGCGCCTGATGGATCATCCCTCGATCTCGCTGTCGTCCTTTGTCCGCCGCGGCGCGCGCATGAACGAGCACACCAGGCGCCACATGCAGCTGGGGCTGCGCTATTCCTCCGATCTCGCAGGCGTGCCGAAGGGCGACATGTTCGTCGTCCTGCTCTCCAAGTCGGCCTGGCATGCGGTCGGCGAGCAGATCGGCTCGCTGCTGACCTTCGTCAACAAGACCTATTCCGAGACCGGACAGGTCAAGCTCGCCTCGCGCGATCCGTCGGCAGAGCCGATCGTCGAGTTCAACCTGTTGTCCGACCGGCGCGATCTCGAGCGCCTGATGAGCGGCTTCCGCAAGATGGCGGCGGTGCAGATGAGCGACGTGGTCAAGGCGGTGACGGACAAGCCGTTCCCGGCCGCCTATACGGACAAGGTCCGCAAGATCGGCGTGGTCAACACCAAGAACAGGATCTTGACCAAGATCGCCGCGACGCTGATGGACGGGCCGGCGGCGCTGCGCCACTACATGATCGACAATTTCGTGGTCGAAGGTTTCACCTTCGATCAGGTGATGAACGACGACGACGCGCTGGAGGCCTTCGTGCGCAAGGCGACGATCGGCGTGTGGCACGCCTCCTGCTCATGCCGCATGGGCCGCGCCGACGATCCGATGGCGGTGGTCGACAATCAGGGCCGCGTCAAGGGCATCCAGGGCCTGCGCGTCGTCGACGCCTCGATCTTTCCGGTGGTGCCATGCGCCAACACCAACTTTCCCGTGTTGATGTCGGCGGAGAAGATCGCAGCAGCGATGATGCAGTGAATAGCGGCGTCGCGCCGATCAGGGGCAGCGCAGTGACGAGGAGAGCTTGCCGCAAAATCCACGACGAATACGAACCGGACTTGATTGCATGCGGTGCGTTGGACCCGCCGAGCGTTCATTCGTTCTCTGCGAGTTAATCATTTCGGGCGCTATTTGTAGGCTATGATGATTGCAGACAGCGTCGCGCAGATGCAGCCATTTTCAGCCGCTCTTTAGGCCCATTTCAGCCAAACTGTTATTGGTTTCTCGTTGCCTGGGGCAGGACCACTCTATTTTGGAGTCCTGCAATGTACAGGCTAGTAATTTCTGCGTACCTCTTCGTTGCCTTGAGCTCTATCCCTTCGGAAGCGCGACCTTATCGCATTCATCATGCTTCCGAATGCAATGTCACCATGCCCTGCGACTTCTCGTATTCGCAGATGCAGCGCGAGCGGACTTCCAGGTCCTCACTAACTTCCAGATACTCACTAGCTTCCAGATCCTCACTGAATTCCACGCCGTCACTGCAAGCGTACCGCTCGACGCAGCTGACAGTGACTGACGCAGGGGGCGCCGCCACGCCGGCGACCGTCTCCGGTGTTTCCGGGGCTCGCGTTGTCGGCGGTCGTCCGGCAGGCTGCCCTTCGTCCTTCTGCGGCTGCGGCGCGGCTCTGCGCGTGTTCGGTCGTATCGTGCCGGAATTGAATCTTGCGGCCAATTGGCTGCGCTTTCCGCGGACATCACCCGCGCCGGGAATGGTTGCTGCGCGCCGAGGACACGTTTTCGTTCTGGAGCAGCACCTCGGAGGCGATGTCTGGATGGCCTATGACGCCAACTCGGGCGGACACGCTACGCGAATCCACGCACGTTCATTGCGAGGGTACGCGATCGTGAATCCGCGCGGCGGTTCGGCGGCTTGAGGGTCGCGGACACCACTCTCGACAAGACCGCGGACAGGTCGCAACTTCGTTGCGACCTGCCCAGCTCGATCGATCGTTGACGCGGGGCGCAGCGTCGGTCACAGCCGCAGCACCTTGCCGGGATTCATGATGTTCTGCGGATCGAGCGCGCGCTTGATGGTTCGCATGATGTCGAGCTCGGTCTTCGAGCGGTAATGGCTGAGCTCGTCGAGCTTGTCGATGCCGATGCCGTGTTCCGCCGAGATCGAGCCGCCCATCGAGGTGACGAGATCGTTCACGGCCCGCGTGATGGCGCCCTTGTATTGGGTCAGCGTCTGCTGATCCATGCCGGTCGGCCCCATGAACGAAAAATGCAGATTGCCATCGCCGATGTGTCCCAAAGGATAGGGCCGGATGGTCGGGAGAATGTCGAGCACCGCCGTGGTGCCCTTGGCGATGAACTCCGGAATCCCTGAGATCGCCACCGACACATCGAAGCTGAGCCCCGGACCCTCGGCCCGGGAGGCCTCGGCGACACTTTCGCGGATGCGCCACATGTTGCGCGATTGACTGACCGTGTGGGCGATCACCGCATCGAGCACGCGGCCGGCCTCGAGTTGATCGGCGAGAAACTGCTCCATTTTCCCGGACATGCCCTCAGTGCCGTCCTGGCGCGCCCGCGAGGACGACCATTCCAGCAGCAGGTACCACGGCGTGTCGGCCTTGAGAGGATCCTGGGTGCCGGGAATATGGCGCAGCACCATGTCGATCGCGCTGCGGCTCATCAGCTCGCAAGAGCCGACATTGTCTCCGGATGCCGCGTGCGCTTCCGACAGGATCTCAAGGGCCGCGCGTGGATCGCGGATCGCCAGCCATGATGTAGAGACGTCCTTCGGCGCCGGCCACAGCTTGAGCACGGCCTTGGTGATGATGCCCAGCGTGCCTTCGGCGCCCATGAAGAGGTGCTTGAGGTCATAGCCGGTGTTGTCCTTCTTGAGCGCGCGCAATCCGTCCCAGACCTCGCCGCTCGGCAGCACCACCTCGAGCCCCAGCACGAGATTGCGGGCATTGCCATAGCGCAGCACCTGCACGCCGCCGGCGTTGGTCGACAGATTGCCGCCGATCATGCACGAGCCCTGGGCGCCGAGGCTGAGCGGCAAGAACCTGTCGTGCCGGCTTGCCGTCTCCTGAAGCGTCTGCAGCACGCAGCCGGCCTCGACCGTCATCGCGTAGCCGACGGGATCGACGTCCAGCACGCGGTTCATGCGGCCGAGCGACAACACGATGCCGGTGTGCGCAGGCCAGGGCGTCGCCCCACCCATCAGGCCGGTGTTGCCGCCCTGCGGCACGATGGCGACGCCGTGCTCATGGCAAAGCCGGACCACCTTCGCGACCTCCTCGGTGCTGCCAGGACGGACGACGGCGCCGGCACCGCCAACCAGCAATCCCCGCCAATCCGTCACGAACGGTTGCTTGCCGTGCTCATCTTCGATGAGGCCCTTGTCACCCACGATCGCGCGCAACGCATCGCGCATCTCGGCAGTCAAGGGAGCGGTTGGAATAGCGGGTTCGGACGACGGGAAGGCAGCCGGCATTTTCGTTTCCCCTGGCGCATCTTGGTGTGCACTGCGCACGTGACGTGCCCGGGTATTGTCCACGTTTGGCGCGGGGAGTCTAACGGCAAGATGTCTCGAACTGCAGCCGGCGACGAAGGCGGTCCGCGGGAGATCTGAGCCTTGCGAGGAAGAGGGTTGATTTGACAAGACGATCGGTCTAATAAACCTTCATGAACAGAGCAGCCTCGGTATCAGAGCCGCGCCGACGGGGCCGTCCTCCCAGGGACCAGTCGCAGCCGAATGCGCCGCGCGCGCGTCTGTTGCGCACGGGCGTTGCGATTCTGACCGAAAAGGGATTCAGCGCCGTCGGCGTCGAGGAGATCCTGGACTCCGCGGACGTGCCGAAGGGTTCGTTCTATCACTACTTCGGCAGCAAGGAGGCTTTCGGCCTCGAGCTGATCGATGCCTACGCCGCCTATTTCGCCCGCAAGCTGGATCGATGGTTCGACGATGCAGCGCGGGCTCCGCTGGACCGCCTGCGCGATTTCATCGCGGACGCGCGGTCGGGCATGGCTTGCTACGGCTATCGGCGTGGCTGTCTCGTCGGCAATCTCGGGCAGGAGATGGGGGCGCTGCCGGAGCCGTTCCGAAAGCGCCTCGCTGCCGTTCTCAGGGATTGGGAAGCCCGGACCGCCCGCTGCCTCCAAGCGGCGCAGCAGGCGGGCCACATTCCGGAAGACGCCGATTGCGACAGCCTCGCGCATTTCTTCTGGATCGGCTGGGAGGGCGCGGTGCTGCGGGCGAAGCTGGAAAGACGCCCCGACGCGCTCGACGTCTTCGCGCGAGGATTTCTCGCGATGATCCAGGCCAAGGAACGCGTGATCGTACCAACTTCCATCGACGAGTACCGAGGATAATGCCATGACCCAGGCACTTGCAGTCAGCCGCTTCCCTGTCCCTGATCTGGCCGACATGCCAGAGGACATCCGCGCCCGCATCGTCGCCGTCCAGGAGAAGTCCGGCTTCATTCCGAACGTCTTTCTCGTGCTGGCGCACCGGCCGGACGAGTTTCGCGCGTTCTTTGCCTATCACGACGCACTGATGGACAAGCCCGGCAACCTCAGCAAGGCCGAGCGGGAAATGATCGTGGTTGCGACCAGCAACCTCAATCAATGCCAGTATTGCGTTATCGCGCATGGCGCGATCCTGCGCATCCGCGCCAAGGATCCGCTGATTGCCGATCAGGTCGCGGTCAACTACCGCAAGGCGGATATCACCGACCGGCAGAAGGCGATGCTCGATTTCGCCGTGCGCGTTTCGACCGAGGCCTACAAGGTTTCCGAATCCGATTTCGCCACGCTGAAATCGCACGGGTTCACGGAAGACGACATCTGGGACATTGCCGCGATCTCGGCCTTCTTCGGTCTCTCCAACCGGCTTGCCAACGTCACCAGCATGCGTCCGAACCCGGAATTCTATAACATGGGACGCGGCTGATCGGGCTGACTGACCTGTTCGGCAAGCACGCTCGTCCGCGGACATGGAGAACGGACATGGAGCTCTCATCCCAGCAGCTGGCGCTGAAGGAGAGGGCTGCTGCGCTCTCCAACGAGACGATCCGCAAACGTGCCCCCGACATCGACCGGTCGCGTGAATATCCATGGGACGTCGTCGAGGCGCTGAAGGCCGAGCGCTTCATGGGAATGACCATTCCGCCGGAATATGGCGGCCAGGGTCGGAGCTTCCTCGACACGGTGCTGGTCATCGAGGAGATCGCCCGGTCCTGCACCGTGTCTGCGCGGATCGTGGTCGAGGCCAACATGGGCGCCATCTCGACCGTGATGGCCTACGGCACCGACGCGCAGAAAAAGCGCGCTGCCGATCTCGTCCTGGATGGCGACAAGCCGGCCATCTGCATCACCGAGCCCGACGCGGGCAGCGATGCGAGCGGAATGACGACGCGAGCCGACAAGCGCGGCAACCGCTATGTGCTCAACGGCAAGAAGCACTGGATCACCGGCGCCGGAGTGTCTCGTCTCCATTTGATCTTTGCGCGCGTGTTCGACGAGAGCGGCGAGGAGCTGGGCGTCGGCGGCTTCCTGGCGGTGCGCGGCGAGGCGGAAGGGCTCCGCGTCAGCAAGCGTGAGACGACGATGGGGCTGTGCGGCATGCCCGAGGGCGAGCTCGTGTTCGAGGACCTCGAGATCACGCCGGACATGGTGCTGCTGCCGCCCTCAGGCTTCAAGCGCGGCTTCGCCGACCTCATCAATGCCTACAACAGCCAGCGCGTCGGCGCCGGCACGGTTGCCATGGGGATTGCGGCCGGCGCACTGGAGCACGCCATCGCATGGGCCAAGACGCGCGAGCAGTTCGGCCGGCCGATCGGCGAATTTCAGGGGCTGCACTGGATGCTCGCCGATATGCAGACGCAACTGACCGCATCGCGCCTGATGCTGCACGCGGCGGCGGCTTCACGGGGGCCGGGCGGCAGCGCATTCCCCGATCCCATGCTTGCCGCTCAGGCGAAGATCTTCGCCTCGGAAGCCGCCATCAAGATCGTCAACGACGCGCTGCAGGTGTTCGGTGCCCGCGGCTATTCGCGCGACTTTCCGCTCGAACGGATGGCGCGCGATGTCCGCATGTTCACGATCGGCGGCGGCACGGCCCAGGTGCTGCGCACATTGGTTGCCAGCAAGGTCCTGGGCTGGAAGCTGCCGCAGACGCGCGATGGCTACGTCGTGTCAAGGGACCTTGCGGCAAAGGACTAGGGCGCTATCGTGCGCGACGCGGCGGGTTGATGGGAACCCGAGGGAGAGGTGAAGAGATGACAGACTTCGTAACGCCGCGAGAGATGGCGGAGATGATACCCTCCGGGTGCAAGCTCGGCCTGGCGCCGGACGACTACGCCGCGGCCCCCGGATTGGTCCGGATGCTGATCGATCGCGGCATTCGCGATCTCCATGTGGTCTGCGCACCGATCGGCGGCATGCAGGTCGATATGCTGATCGGCGCCGGCGCCGTGGCGACGCTGGAGACGAGCGCCGTCAGTCTCGGCGAAGCGGGCGGCGCGCCTTGTTTCAGCCGGGCTGTGCGCGACGGATCCATTCGCCTGCGTGATGCCACTTGTCCGGCGGTGTTCGCAGGGTTAACGGCCGCGGAGAAGGGGGTGCCCTTCATGCCGATCCGCGGCATCATCGGCAGCGACGTCCTGGAGAAGCGCGACGATTGGAAGGTGACGTCCAATCCGTTCGATGACGCTGAGAAGATCGTCGTGGTCTCGGCGATCCAGCCCGACATCGCCTTGTTTCACGCGCCTGAAGCGGACCGGTTCGGCAACGTCAGGCTTGGGCGCCGGCGCGAAACAATGCTGCTGGCCCACGCGTCGAAGAAGGCCTTCGTGACCGTCGAGCGAATCTCCGAAGTGTCGCTGCTCGACGACGAGAACATGGCCGCGGGCGTGCTGCCCGCGATCTATGTGAGCGCGGTGGCCCAGCTCGAGAAGGGTGGATGGCCGACCGGGCTCTACGCCGAATATCCCAGGGACGGGCAGGAAATCGAGAAATACGCGCGGGCGGCGCGCTCGCCGGAAGGCTTCCAGGCCTACGTTCGGGACCTGGGGAGCGCGGCATGAGCGAGGCGTGCACCAGCCGTGAGTTGATGATCTACACGATCTCGCGGCTGCTGAAAGGCGTGCGGCATGTTGCGGTCGGTCAATCCTCGCCGATGCCGGCGGCGGGAGCGATGCTGTTGCGTGCGCTCAACCAGCGTGACGGGCTGGAGCGCGTGCAGGTCTCGATCCTCGGGTCGGTCAAGCACAATTCCTTCACCGGCGGTGCCGAGGAGCTGTTCGATTGCGCCGCGCAGGGACGTCTCGACGCCTTCTTTCTCGGTGGCGGCCAGATCGACGGCCGGGGCAACGTCAACCTTGTCGGCACCGGCGACTATCCGAACAATCCGGTCAGATGGCCCGGCTCATTCGGCTCCGCCTATCTGTATTTCCTGGTGCCGCGGGTCATTCTGTTCCGTGAGGAGCACAGCTTGCGATCCCTGGTGGAGCGCGTGGACTTCGTCTCTGCGCCTGGAGTTACCGACGAGACGGTCTATCGGCGAGGCGGTCCTCATGCGCTGCTGACCAATGCGGCGTTGTTTTCCTTCGACCGAGAGGCGGGACGTTTTCGCCTCGAGAGCACGCATCCGGGATATGGTTGGCGCGACATTCGAGGCACGACGGGCTTCTCGTATGACAACGAGCAATGCGAGGTCACGACGCCCTTGCCGGACGAGGCGACGTTGTCCTTGATCCGGGGCCGAATTCGCGAGGAGCTGCGCGAGTGCTATCCGCAGTTCGCGGGCAATATGCCCGGTCCGGGGTGAGGCGGGTTTCGTTCCGATCTGCCGCGACTCTCTCCCGCTTGCAGGCAGGGCAAGCGCATTTGGCGACTTCTCTGTGGCCATCCTTCGAGACGCCCGCCGTTGGCGGGCCCTCAGGATGAGGACGGAGTGTGCGGCAGCACTCTCAACGAGCTCCGATGCCGCTTAGCCTCATCCTGAGGAGACCGCTGAAAGCGGTCGTCTCGAAGGGAGAGGCGCGCGCTCAGGTCGCCAAGTACCAAAATGCGATTGCGGCAACGTTCGGACAATCTCTGCAACGTTTCTAAACATCTTCGACAACTTCCCGCGACTGTTCGGGCGTAGAACGCGCTCGGACTTTTCAGATCGGGATTGATGGAATGTCATTGAAGATTTCGGCGGCGCGCATGGGCATCGGCGCGGTCTGCCTCGTGCTTGGCGGCGTCAGCCCATTGTGCGCAGAGCCGGTGTTCGACAGCCTGGCCGGTGCCTGGTCGGGCATCGGCACCATGAAGCCGTCGGACGGTCCGCGAGAGAAGGTTCGCTGCAAGGTGGCGTACAACGTGACCAGGCCGGGGCGGTCGTTGACACTCGACCTGCGCTGCGCGAGCGATGCGTACAAGATGGTCCTGTCCGCGAACATCGAGCAGAGCGGGACGGAGCTTTCCGGCAACTGGTTCGAGAGCGAGTACCGGCAGGGCGGCAAGGTCTACGGCACCAACAAGGACGGCCTCATCGAGGCGCGAATAGAGGGAAATACGGTGGCCGCGCTGGTGACGATCCAGACCAGGAGCAACCATCAGTCCTTCCTGATGGAGGCACCGGGCTCCTGGATGGCGGAAGTCGCGATCGAATTGAACAAGGATGTGAAGTAGCCAAACACTAAATCAAAGCGCGATGACGATTCATCCTGATCTCATCGCGCCTTTAGTGGATGATCTGGTTCAGAAAGCCCTTCGCTCGTTCCGTGCGAGGGGCCCGAAAGAAGGTTTCCGGATCTGCCTCCTCGACGATGCTTCCGCGATCCATGAAGACCACACGGTCGGCAACCTCGCGGGCGAAGCCCATCTCGTGTGTCACGCAGACCATGGTCATTCCGTCCCGCGCCAACTCGACCATGGTGTCCAGCACTTCCTTGACCATCTCGGGATCGAGCGCGGATGTCGGTTCGTCGAACAGCATGATCTTGGGCTGCATGCACAGCGCTCGGGCGATGGCAACGCGTTGCTGCTGGCCGCCTGACAATTGTGCAGGATATTTGTCCGCCTGATCCTGAATGCGAACCTTCCGCAGCAAGCTCAGGGCGCGATCGCGGGCTTCTGCTTGCGAAATGCCGCGAACCTTCATCGGGGCCAGCATGCAGTTCTCGGCGACCGTGAGGTGCGGAAACAGGTTGAAACTCTGAAACACCATCCCGGTTTCGCAGCGCACGCTGTTGATGTCGGCGAGGCGGTTGCTCAGTTCGGTGCCGTCCACGATGATCCGGCCTCCGTCGTGCTTCTCGATATGGTTGATGCAGCGGATCAGCGTCGACTTGCCGGAGCCCGAAGGTCCGCACAGCACGATCTTCTCGCCTTTGCCGACCCTGAGATTGACGTCGTTCAGCGCGGTGAATGCGCCGAACCGCTTCACCAAGCTCTCGACGACGACGATCGCACCGGGCTGTGCGGCATTGCTGGAGGTCTCTCGATGCATGTTCGTCTCCCGGACTAGAGGCGTTATCGCGATGTGGCGAGCGCGTATCGTTTGCGAAGGACAGCGACACACTGGGAAGCTGCCGAGCTGATGGCGAGATAGGCCACTGCGACGACGAGGTACATTTCGACGAGGCGGCCGTTGAGCTGTGCAAGCTTGGAAGCGGCGCCCAGAAGATCCGTCAGGGAAAGGACGTAAACGAGTGAGGTGTCCTGAAAGAGGATGATCGTCTGGCTGAGGATGATCGGACTGGCCACGCGCAGGACCTGCGGGAGGACGATATGGCGGTAGGTGTCGTAGGTGGACAGCGCGAGCGCCTGGCAGGCCTCGAACTGGCCCTTGTTCACCGCTCGCAGCCCGACACGGATGATCTCGGAGTAGTAGGCGGCCTCGAACAGGCCGAAGGTGATGAAGGCCGTATAGGTGGCGCCGATCGGAATCGGGCGGCCGTTGCCGCTGAGATGCCCAAGCACGATCGGCACCAGGAAGAAGAACCAGAACAGGACGAGGATCAGCGGAATCGATCGGATGACCGCAACGTAGCCGCGGATGATCTGGGCGAACACCGGAATCTCGAAATGCTGAACGAGCGCCAGGCAGGTTCCGAGAACCATGCCGATGACGAATGCGGCGGCCGTGAGCGCAAGCGAGAACAGCAGGCCCGACCAGAGATAGGGCCACGATTGCGTTGCAATCGAGAAATCGAGGGTGTTCATTTCACGACCTCCATGGCGTTGGTCAGGGCGCCGCCTTGCCGCATCTCAGTGGCCAGATCCTCGTCAGTCCCGGGCTTGACGGGAGCGCTGCCCGGAATGCGGACGGCTTTGTCGATGAGGGTCATGGCCTGATAGGCGACCAGCGCCAGACAAAGGTAGATGATCGTCGCTGCGCCAAATGCCGTAAATGTCTGGAACGTGGCCTCGCTGATCTGGCGCGCCTGGGCGGTCAGCTCCATCAAGCCGATCGTGAGGGCGACGGAGGTGTTCTTGTAGATGCCCATCACCTCGCTGGTGAGGCTCGGCACGATGAGGCGCAAGGCCTGCGGCACGATGACGTATCGATAAGTGAGATAGCCATTGAGGCCGAGAGCGTTGGCCGCTTCGATCTGTCCCCTTGGGAGCGCTTCGATGCCCGCCCGGACCTGCTCGGCTATTCGGGACGCCGTGTAGAGTCCCAGGCAGAGGAGCGCCGGGAAAAACGACGCCCAGGGTGGCGGGATCTGCTTGATGGCATCGCCCAGCGCGCTGGGCACGACCTCCGGGAAGACGAAGTACCAGAGGAACATCTGCACCAGGACAGGGATGTTCCGGAATATCTCGACATAGAGCCGGGCCGGGACGGAGAAGAAGCGATTCTGGACCGTGCGGCCTACGCCGACGACCACACCGATGCCGAAGGCGATCCACCAACCGAAGAAGGCCAGGGCCAACGTCCAACCGAGACCCGACAGAAGCCAGTCGATATAGCGCTGGCCGTCCGCCGTCTGTTCAAAAAGCACTCCGAACATCGCGAGCCCTCAGGTTGCAGGTGCGAACGAGGATTTCCGTGCGGGACGGTCAGCTCCGTCAATCAGTCGACAGCATCGCTGGGATGCGCGATCCGCGCCATCAACTCGTCCGTGAGCGGGAATGCGAGGTTCTCACCCTTGGGCGGAATCGGCTTGGTGAACCATTTCGCGTAGGTCTTCTCGAACTGGCCGGATGCCATTTGCTTGGAGAGGACGTCGTCGACGAGGCCCTTGAAGCCGGCATCACCCTTCGTGAACATCAATCCATAGTAGATCTTTGCGTAGCCCTCGGGAAGGAACAGGAGCGCGTCCGGATTTGGCGCGGCAGCCTTGAGCCCGGCGAGGAGGATATCGTCCTCCATGAAGGCGGCCGCACGGCCGGTGTTCAACATCAGGAAGGATTCCGCATGGTCCTTGGCCTGGACGATGTTGAGGCCGAGTTGCTCCCTAGCGTTGACGCTCTGCGCGAAGCCGACTGCGTTGGAGCCTTGGGTGACGACAATCGTCTTGCCTTTCAGGTCGCCGGCGGTCTTCACGCCGCTGGTGGCCTTGACGAGCCATCGCGGTTGGCTGACGAACGTCGCGACCGAAAACGAGACCTGTTCCTGCCGCTTCTTGTCGTTCGCGGTGCCGCCGCACTCGATGTCGACGGTCCCGCTCTGGATCAGCGGGATCCGGTTCGAGGAGTTCACTGGCGTGTAGTTGACTTTGAGGTTGGGCAACTTCAGCTCCTCCTTGATGCGATCGACGATCGCCGCGCAGAGATCGAGCGAGAAGCCGATGGGCTTCTGATCGGGCCCGAGGTACGAGAACGGTATGGAAGCCTCGCGGTGACCGATCGTGATTACGCCGCTGGATTTGATCTTATCGAGCGTCGGGCTGTCGGCTGCCGCGGAGGGACTTGGGCTGGCGGCCAGGAGTACGGCCAGGAGTCCTGAGAGGCGTCCGAGCATCTGAACAAGCGTCTTCATGGTTTTTCCCTTCCCATCGGTTCTCGAGGTCAAGCTGCGGCGGACGGGCGTCCGAGCCCTCGCCGGCGAATGACGTCGATCAGGCGATCGATGTCGGTTGCGGTGTTGAACATGCCGAGTGAGACGCGAATGCCATCCCGTTCGGGCGACACGCGCACACCGTTCTCCTCGAAATGGCCAAGCCAGTCCGATGCCGGCAGGGCGATGACGTAGATGTGCGGAGCGCGATGCTTGCGCTCGCGCGGGCCAACGAGGCCGACGCCCAGCTCGTCCAGGCGCGTGATCAGGTGATCGCCGAGGTCAAAGCAGTGGTTCTGGATGTTCTGGACCCCGATCTGCTCGATCATGTCGAGCGAAGCACTCAGCGCATGGACCGCGGGCAGATTGAAGTTGCCGAGCTCAAAGCGCCTGGCGGCGGGCGAGGGCGCCATTCTGTCGGCACGCGCGATGAGATCATCAGGGACCTCGGCGAGGCTCGCGGCCGCCAGATAGGCCGGCTCCAGCTCTTTGAGCGTCTTGTCCCAATAGAGAAGCCCGAGTCCTTGCGGAACCAGCAATCCCTTATGGCTGCCGGAGCCGATGAAGCTGGCGCCAATCGCCGCCGCGTTGACCGGCACCACGCCGATTGCCTGCATCACGTCAACCACGAAGTAGAGCTTCTTCCTGGTGCACATCGCGCCGACGCTCTCGATGTCAAAGCGGTGACCGGCGTGGAAGGTCACGTGCGACATCGAGATCGCACGCGTGTTTTCGTCGATGAAAGGCGCAAAGCTGTCGGCATCGACGACGTCAGTCATCGGGATGAAGCGGACCTCGACGCCCTTCCGTTGCAGATGGAGGAATGCGTAGGCGTTGTTCGGATGATCGCCGTGGATCATCAGGACATTGTCGCCGGCCCGGAGCGGCAGTGCGTTTGCCGCGACGTTCATGCTTTCCGACGTGTTTTTCGTGAAGGCGATTTCATCCGCCGTCACGCCGAGAAAGCGAGCGACCTTGGCGCGGGTCTGCTCCACCCGGTCGAGCCAGACGCTCTTCGGTCCGGCCGTCTCGAAGCCCTCGCGAAGGAAGAGCTCGATCGCGGCCTTCACCGGGCGTGCAAGCGGGGTTTGAAACCCGGAGTCCAGATAGACCATCCGCTCGACAGCGGGGAATTCCTTCCTCACGGCGTCCACGTCGTAGTGACGAGACATGCACATCTCCTGTTGGCGCCCCGCCAGCGACTTGGCTCTCGGCCAAGCGGCGGAGCGAGATTCTGGGAACGGCGAGACTGCGTTGCACAATTTCTGGTCAGTCACCGGCCGCGCCGAGAATATGAGCTTTAGGAGTTTCGACAAACTTATTTTTCGATTTTCAATATCTTTCATTCCGAAAAATGATAATATTATGCGAAATCTTGATTTCGCTAGCTAATTTGGCCGGGGGCAATGACGAAGCGCATTCAGAAGGACGGGCCATTGGATCGTGCTTTCGCGATCGTTCGGCACGTCGCCGACCAGCGCAAAGCCGTCTCGGCGGCCGAGATCGCAAAGGCTCTCTCGCTGCCGCTGCCGACGGCGCACAGGTTGATCGGAAATCTCGAGGACCGCGGACTGCTTCAGAAGGCGTTGGGGACCAAGCGTTACGTTGTCGGAAACCAGCTCGTCACACTGTCCGCGTCCGTCATCGGAGCGGCCTTCCGCACCGCGCGACGGCACGCGGTGCTTCGGGCGGTTGCGGGAGAGATCGGCGAACAGTGCGAGATTGGCGTCGTCCGCGACAATGTCGTTGCCTATGTCGACAGCGTTCGCGTTTCGGAGCCGCAAGGCCTTCAGTTCAATCCGGGAGAAGCGGCGCCGCTACACTGCACGTCGACCGGAAAGATCTACATGAGCAGACTGCCTGAGCGGACGAGGGCGAATTTGTGCCGCGCACTCCCTCTGACCAGATACACGGACACGACGATCGTCGATGTCCACGGACTGATGAAGACCCTCGAGGACACGCGGCAGAAGGGCTGGGCCAAGACAAACGAAGAATACGTCAAGGGCGTTGTGGGGTGCGCCGTCCCCATTCTGTCACCCGATCGAGAATTGATCGCTTGCCTGGGCGTCTCGGTGCCGGTGGCGCGCGTGAGCTTCGTCGAACTGGACCGGTTCATCGCGCCGCTTCAAAAGGCAGCCGCCCTGTTGTCGGAGACCATTCTGCAGGTTGAGGACGACGATGGCGCAAGTGCCCAATGATGGCATCAGCGGTCTCGCTGGCGCGCTGGTTCTCCTCATGATCTGGCTGGGCCAGCACGAACGGCCGCGCGCCAATCGACCGCCTCGAGCAACGGGAGATTCGGCCCCTGTCTGAGCGCTAAAGCATGAGCCGGAAAAGTGCGCAGCGGTTTTCCGAAAAGATCATGCTCAAACAACAACCTAAAGCGCGATGACGATTCATCCTAATCGCATCTCGCTTTAGCGGCGACATCACCACGGTCGAGCACGTCACCACCGCCGGTTTCAGCGGCGGCAGCGACGTGAGTATTGATGATCAACGCTTGGGGAGCGACGCCATCACCTCGCCCGCGTCTCCGTCCTCAAGGCAGGGCGTGACGGTCAACGGGAGCAGGTCAGACCATTGCGCGAGCCAACGATACATGGCTTTTGGATCACTCGATTCAGAGATCGCAAATCCCTGTCCGTTCATGCCATGCCAGCGACCCAGCATCTTGACGCCCTCGGGTGGTGCGCCACCGGTCTCGAGAAAGCGGGCGACGGCTGCATTGAAGGTGCCTTGAGGTACGCTCCAGGTGGTTATGAATTTCATGCGATTCTCCCATGACTAGAATTATCGGATGAATGTCGCGGCTGCGCCGCATGCGCACGATAGCGCCTGCATATCGAATGACAACGCCGAATGAACGCGCGTCGGTTTGATCCCTCCTGCTTCCTGCGCAAGCACTGGTTTGGAGGTAAGACGGCTACTTGCCGTCGTTCCAGATGTCGGTGGCGAGCTTCCAGTCGTCTCCGACCTTCTCCCAGACGACGACATACTTTCCGGTCACTTCCTGCGGTGTCGATCCCTTGGTCTTCAGGACGAACGTGCCGATCTCACGGGCCGCGGAAGAACCGAGTGACTTGACATCCACCGTTGTGAGCTTCGGATCGCTCACTTGTTCAGCCATGCTTTTCCACATGACCTCGATGGCTGGTCGGCCCTGCACCATCGCGGATCCGGGCGGGAGCGCGGTCGCATCGGCGCTGTAGAGGGACGCAATCCCGGAAAAATCTCCCTTGTTGAACATCTCTATCCATTTCGCGTTGTTTGCTTCGATCTCGGCCTTCTGAGCCAAAGCCGGCGCGCTCAACGAGATCACGATTGCAATCGCCGATGCAATGTTGCGCATGATCATCTCCAGACTCAATGTACGATACAGATACAGGGGCAGTCGTCTGTCTCGAAGTGGATGCATTGAATGGTCCATCCCAGACCGAGGAAGACGCAACGGCAATTCCGGAGAATTACCGTCAGCACCGTTGACGAAGCTGCGCAGTGGAAATTGACGGGCAACTGACCTGACGAGCACTCCATGTCGCGGCTCGAACGCTTGACCAGGCGCGCTCTTCGTCCCCGACGGGCTCGGCCCGAAGGGGAGCGACTTGCTCGAAACGATCTGCTGTTGCTCCATTCCGGTGATTACGGGCCCGAACGCCCATTACGCTGTTGCATCGAATATTCAGTCACGGTGACACTCGCCCGCCGCCCGTCGGGCAAAACACCCTGTCAATCCCTCGACGCAAAAACATTCCTATTTACCGAATTTCGGATATGTCGTATCGATGGCCCATCCCGCCCGCCACAAGGGGCGTTTCGCGATCGTCACGAGACGCGGGCCGGGAGGCGGTGGCCGCGACGGCGTCGGCGCGCTGGGCTGGCTGCAGGGCGGGAATCCCGTGAGCAGCAGCACGCGCGATACGACACGGCGCTGACGGCGTCCTCGGTCCGGCCTCGATGGTGAGCGCACGCAAGCCATCGGGGACAGGAACGGGGATGTGCGCGGACGGCAAAATCGTGTGGTCCTGACGCCCGGGGTCTGTGCGTCAAGTGTTGCGGTGATGTTGCGGCCCAACCGGGTTCGTACATCAGTCATCCGCAAGGCGACGGGGGCAATAGTGCATCGCTCCCCGGGGAGAGCGCGACATAAGCCGTAAAGCCATTCGCGCAGGGAAGGCCGGTGGCCCGGCTACACCTGTAGTCCACCCCGTGCGCGTCTTGCTTGCACACGGGACCGCGGGTGCCAGCCGGCGCCCGGCCTTCCCTGCGCCCTTTCTGAACAAGAAGGGCAACAAAGAGAGTCAAAACTCGGGCGAAATGAGCCGCGAGAATGCGACGGTGTGTCTTCTGAATGGATCATGTTTTATGGGCAGTCTCGTGCCCCGGACGTAGCGCGGCGTCCCCCTGGCGAGGCAAAGCATCGTCCAGAAGGACGATGCGGCTGCAGAGCCGAGGCCTATGTTGCGACGGACCGCGCAGTGTCTGGGTCCCGGCTCTGCGCAGCAATGCTACGCATTGCAGCGCGTCCGGGACACGAGCGCTCCTACGCGCTCTCCGTCTCCCGGTGCACGTCGTGCACCACGAGGCCCATGCCTTCCTCCGGCATCTTGATCCAGTCGCGGCGCTTCAGGGTGCGCTTGGTGTCCTCGTAGCCGCTGGTCCAGTGCTCTCGCATCGAGGTGCCCGAGAATTCGTGGTCCTTGGCGTCGCCCTCATAGGCCTTCTGCTGGTAGATCAGATGCAGGATCGCGATCTCCGGCATGTGGCACAGGCTCGCCTTCAGCTTGCGCTCCTCGTCGGACAGCTGCTCGTCCGGCAGCTTCGCCAGCGCCTTGTGGAGCAGGACCTTGAGATTGTGGGTGCGGCGATAGACGTCCGTGTTGTGGCGCGTGCGCGAGGAATACATGATGTCCTTGTGGCGGGCCATCACGTCCTGGATCGAGCGCGGCAGCACGCCGCGCGCGCTGAACAGGTCGACCTGGAACACCAGCGAGTTGAGCGCATCCTCCTGGTCGAGCAGATGCTGCAGCGGTGTGTTGGAGACGATGCCGCCGTCCCAGAAATGATCGGTGCCGATCCGCACCATCGGCAGCGCCGGGGGCAGGGCGCCGGAGGCCATGATGTGCTCCGGCTCGATCTCGTCATGGGAATTGTCGAAATAGATGAAATTGCCCGAGAGCACGTTGACTGCGCCGACCGCGAAGCGAACCCTTTTCTCGTTGATGAGATCGAAGTCGACCAGCTCAAGCAAGCTCTCCTTCAGCGGCATCGTGTCGTAATAGCTGGTCGCGGTGCGCGCGCCGACCGGACTGAACCAGGGATTGACCTGGTGCGGGGTGAAGAAGCCGGGCTGGCCCATCGCCGAGGTCATCCAGGCGCTCGTGAGATTGCGCCACTGGCGGAAGACGTCGCCGTCAGGGGTGTAGTGCCAGATCTTGCGGTTGGTGATGCGCTCCCAGAAGATGCGCAGCGCCTCGAGCCGCTTCTCCGGCTTGTTGCCGGCGATGATGGCGGAGTTGATCGCGCCGATCGAGACGCCGCAGACCCAGTCGGGCTCGATGCCCGCCTCGTGCAGCGCCTGATAGACGCCGGCCTGGTAGGCGCCGAGCGCGCCGCCGCCCTGCAGCACCAGCGCGACGCGATCGCAGCGCTCGGGCCGCCAGCCCCGCGAGGGCGCCTGATGTGTCTGATATGTCGGTTGCGACGTGCGGGCGTCCATGGTGATGCCTCCTGCTTGCGCCAGACGATTGCGTCCCGTGGTGACGGCGTGATGACAAGCCGGCACCGATGCAGCGCCGGCAACGCAGACCGACCACGCTGCAACGGCAGGGGTCGTGCGGCTGACGGAAAAGCTTCACATCGCAGTCAATGAGGATCGCTAGCAATTGCCGCCGATCAGGATCACAGGAGACCTGCGATGCGTAGCGAAGACGTGCTGAGACTTCCGTCAATGCCGGCGGCGGGGCCGAGCTATCCGGCCGGGCCGTATCGGTTCGTCAACCGCGAATTCCTTGTCATCACCTACGAGACCGATCCGGAGCTGATCCGCGCCGGCCTGCCCGAGCCGCTGCAGCCGATCGACCAGCCGATCGTGCATTACGAATGGATCAAAATGCCTGACTCCTCCGGCTTCGGCAGCTACACCGAATCCGGCCTCGTCATCCCCGCGCGCCTCAACGGCGAGGACGTCAACTTCGTCTCGCAGATGTATCTGGACGACGATCCGCCGATCGCCGCCGGCCGCGAGATCTGGGGCTTTCCCAAGAAGTACGCACATCCCAAGCTCGAGATCGTCAAGGACACGCTGACGGGCACGCTGGAATATGCCGGCCAGCTCGTCGCCATGGGCACCATGGGCTACAAGCACGAGAGCATGGCCGGCAACGGCGATCTCACCCGCGCCACGCTGTCGAAGACGCAGATCAATCTGAAGATGATCCCGGGCGTCGACGGCCGTCTCGAGGTCTGCCAGCTGGTCGCGATCAACCTCGTCGACATCGTGCCGAAGGGCTCCTGGATGGGGCCGGGCCGGCTGCATCTGGTGCCGCATGTCAACGCGCCGGTCGCGGATTTCCCGGTGCGCCGCTGCCTCGGCGCGCATCACTACATCGCCGATCTGACGCTGCCGTTCGGCCGCGTCGTGCACGACTACATCAGGCAAGCCGAGGCGGCCGCGACCGGGCTGGCGGCGGAATAGGGCGGCATCATCAAACTGTAACACTGGCGTAATTGAGTACCGCCTGGGTCCGGAAGATGCCGTCAGCCATCGTCCGGAATGGGGCAGTTGCTGATGGTTGGGGTTGGCCATGGCTGAGCCGGCAAAGCTTGTCAGCGCCTTATCGAGCACTGATCCCGCCATTCCCGGCCTGGTCTGGGCCTTTCGCCTGCACAGCGACGGCAGTGCCGAGGCGCTGCCGATCGACCAGCCGATCGAGTTCAGCCATGACGGCCGGCTCTGGCTGCATTTCAACCTGACTGACGCGCGGGCACGGCCCTGGATCGGAGCGTCGCAGCTGCCGCCGCTGGCGCGCGAGCTGCTGCTGTCGAGCGACACCTTCCAGCAGCTTCACGTCATCGACCACTGCGTCTACGGCGTGTTCTCCGATCTCGTGCGCGAGATCGACAGCGCGACGGAGGAGACCGCGTTCCTCCGCTTTGCCATGACCGAGCGGCTGCTGGTCTCCGGCCGCCACCAGGCGCTGTGCTCGGCGGACGCCACGCGGCGGGTGCTCGAAGGCGGCTACCGCGTCGACAACGTCGCCCATCTGCTCGAAAAGATCGTCGACGAGGTCGCCGACACGCTGGACCGGATGGCCGACAAGCTCGGCCAGGAGATCGACGATATCGAGGAGCGCATCCTCGCCGATGACGCCAGGCCCGAGATGCGCCGCAACCTCGGCCGGCTCCGCCGCACCTGCGTGCGGCTGCATCGGCAGCTCACGGGATTGCGCACGCTGTTTCACCGTCTCGATCAGAAGAACACCGATCATTTGTCGCCGGCATTGCGGATCCAGGCCGGCAAGCTGGCGCAGCGGCTCGATGGCCTCGATCACGACATCGTCGAGCTCCGCGAGCGCAGCCGCCTGCTGGAGGAGGAGCTGCGGTTCAAGAACGAGGAGGAGAGCAATCGCCATCTCCACACCCTCTCGATCGTGACCTCGCTGTTGCTGCCGCCGACGCTGATCACCGGCATCTTCGGCATGAACACCAAGGGCCTGCCGTTGACCGACGTCGAGAGCGGATTCATCTGGGCAGCGGTGCTGATGGCCTCCTCGGTGGCAGCGGCCTATCTCTTCATGCGGCGCACCGGTATCTTCAAGTAGCGTGTGTCGATCGTGAGTTGGGCGACCCAAATATCCGTAGCGGCCGCGATTGCGATGGCCTGCACGGCGACGAGCGCGCGCGCCGGCGCCAAGGACGAGAGCGCGGCCGCATGGCTGTTTCCCAAATGGTTCAACGCGTGGCATGACGGCCTTGCCGGCAAGGGCCTGAATTTCGGCGCCACCTATATCGCAGACAATATCGCCAATGCCGCCGGCGGCGTGAAGCGCGGCGCCATCCATTTCGGCCGGCTCGATCTGTCGGTCGATGCCGACCTCGGCAAGCTGGTCGGCTGGACCGGCGGCCGCTTTTACGCCAATGCCTTCATCATCTACGGCCAGGGCCTTTCCCGCAACTACGTGATGAACCTCGCCACCATCAGCGAGATCGAGGCGCTGCCGGACCAGCGGCTCTACAATGCCTATTTCGAGCAGAGCTTTTTCAATGACCGCCTGAACATCCGGGCCGGCCAGCAGGCCGCCGATGTCGAGTTCTTCGACAGCCAGACCGACGACCTCTTCGTCAACGGCACCTTCGGCTGGCCCGCGATCAAGGCCAGCAACCTTCCGGCCGGCGGCCCGGCGCCGCCGATCGCCGTACCCGGCATTCGCATCAAGGCTGCGCTAACCGACAAGATCACCGCGTATGGTGCGGTGTTCAACGGCGATCCGTCAGGGCCCGGTGATGTCGATCCGCAACTGCGCGATCATCATGGCCTGGCATTCCGCATCAACGATCCGCCGTGGGTGATCGGGCAGGTTCGCTTCAACTACGCCATCGATATCGGCGGCCGCCCGCTCGCCGGCAATTTCACGCCGGGCGCGTGGAAGCATTATGGCTCGTTCGACAGCCAGCGCTTGACGGCGGAGGGGATGTCGATCGCCGATCCCGGCGGCAGCGGTATTCCTGCAAGGCTCAAAGGCAATTACGGCATCTTCGCCGTGATCGAACAGGTGCTCTATCGCCCGCCCGAGGTCACCGAGACCAGCACGTCGGCCTCGCTCCCCGGCATCACCGCGTTCGGCCGCATCGCCTACAGCCCGCCGGATCGCAATCTGATCGATCTCTATATGGAC
Source organism: Bradyrhizobium sp. IAR9 (assembly GCF_013408065.1). NCBI lineage: Bacteria > Pseudomonadati > Pseudomonadota > Alphaproteobacteria > Hyphomicrobiales > Nitrobacteraceae > Bradyrhizobium > Bradyrhizobium sp. IAR9. The sequence goes on along the minus strand of NZ_JACBZW010000001.1, from coordinate 605,253 downwards.
GGCGGTATCGGCTTCGTCGGCTTCACGCCGGGCCGTCCGCTCGACCGCTTCGGCGTGGCGATGGCCTACATGCGGATCTCTAACACCGCGCGCAATCTCGACGTCGATACGCAGGCCTTCACCGGCATCCGCAGTCCGGTGCGCAGCAACGAAACGCTGATCGAGATGATCTACGAGGCGCATATCAAGCCGGGCTGGCTGATCGCGCCATATTTCCAATATGTGTTCCGCCCCTCGGGCGGAATTCAGAACCCGAACGATTCCAGCGGCGTTTCGCGGATCGGTGACGCCGCGGTGTTCGGCGTCACCTCCACGATCCGGTACTAGGCCGAGGCCGCCGCCGGCTGTAGTTTCGGCTGCCGCGACAGCGCCAGCACGATCAGCGCGGCGAACACGCAGAGCGCGCCGGCGATGAAGAACGCGGGCAGGTAGCTCTCATAGACCGTCCGCGAGAGACCAGCGCCGAAGGCGGCGGTCCCGGCGCCGAGCTGGTGGCCTGCAAAGATCCAGCCGAACACCAGATTGGCGCGCTCGGGCCCGAACTTTTGCGCGGTGAGGCGCACCGTCGGCGGCACGGTTGCGATCCAGTCGAGACCGTAGAACATCGCGAAGATTGACAGGCCGTAGAACGAGAAATCGCTGAAGGGCAGGAAGATCAGCGAGAGCCCGCGCAGGCCGTAATACCAGAACAGAAGATAGCGATTGTCATAGCGGTCCGACAGCCAGCCCGACATGATGGTGCCGAAGAAGTCGAAGATGCCCATGGCCGCAAGCAGGCTCGCGGCCTGCACCTGCGGGATGCCGAAATCGAGGCACATCGGGATCAGGTGCACCTGGACGAGGCCATTGGTCGAGGCGCCGCAGACGAAGAAGGTCGCAAACAGGATCCAGAATGCAGTCGACTTCGAGGCGTCGCGCAGCGTGCCGAGCGCCACGCCCGTGATCGAGCCGTGGCTCACGGGCGGGGCGGGCAGGGGCTCGGTGCCCTCATCGCCGAACGGACGCAGACCGACATCGCTCGGCCGGTCGCGCATCGCGAGCAGGACGGCCAGCGCGGAGACGGCGAGCATGATGCAGACGAACCCGAGCGCGAGCCGCCAGCCATAGCGTTCGGTGAGGCTTGCGAGCAGCGGCAGGAACACGAGCTGGCCGGTGGCGACGCTCGCGGTCATGATGCCGACGACGAGGCCGCGTCTTGCTGCGAACCAGCGCGTGGCAATGGTTGCGCCGAGCACCAGCGCGGTCATGCCGGTGCCGATGCCGATCACCACGCCCCACAGCGCGACGAGCTGCCAGACCTCGGTCATGCCGAGCGAGAGCACGAGCGCCGAGACAACGATGAGCTGTGCCGCCAGCGTGACGTTGCGCAGGCCGTAGCGGTTGAGCAGGGCGGCCGCGAATGGCGCCATCAGTCCGAACAGAATGAAACGGATCGACAGTGCGGAGGAGATCTGCGCCGTGCTCCAGCCGAACTCCTTTTGAAGCGGAACGATGAACACCCCGGGCGCGCCGACTGTGCCGGCGCTGATCAGCGCGGCGAGGAAGGTCACGCCGACCATCACCCAGCCGTAATGAATGTTGCGGCGGGACAATGCTGCCGCGAGCCAGTTCGAGATCATTGGGCCTCAATGTGGTTTGGCGAGCCCGGTGGGACTCGCGTCATGGTTCCAGTCTGGCACGGGGAAGGGAAGTCTGAAATGACAGACTTCCCTCTATTTCGGACACCCGCGCGTCAGCGCGCCAGCCGCTCCACCGCGATCGCCGTGGCTTCGCCGCCGCCGATGCAGAGCGCGGCGATACCGCGCTTGAGGTTGTTCGCCTCGAGCGCATGCAGCAGGGTCACGATCAGCCGCGCGCCGGTGGCGCCGATGGGATGCCCGAGCGCGCAGGCGCCGCCATTGATGTTCAGCTTATCTCGGGGAATGCCGAGATCGCGCTGTGCCGCCATCGCCACCACGGCAAAGGCCTCGTTGATCTCGAACAGATCGACGTCGGAGGCAGCCCAGCCGACCTTGTCGAGCAGCTTGCGGATCGCGGGGATCGGCGCCGTGGTGAACCATTGCGGCTCCTGGCTGTGGGTGGCGTGGCCCTTGATCTCCGCGAGAACAGGCAGGCCGCCCCGATCGGCGAGCGAGCGCTTCGTCAGCACCAGCGCCGCGGCGCCGTCGGCATTGGCGGAGGAGGCGGCCGGCGTGATGGTGCCGTTGGCACGGAATGCCGGCTTCAGGCCTGGGATCTTGGCCGGATCGACCTTCAGCGGATGCTCATCATTGGCGACGATGCGGGGACCGGCCTTTTCCGCGAGCGTGATCGGCGCAATCTCAGCCTTGAACGCGCCGCCCTCGACCGCCTTGCGGGCGCGGCTCAGCGTCTCCATCGCATAGGCGTCCTGGTCCTTGCGGGTGAACTGGTACGTCTCCGCGGTGGCCTCGCCGAAATCGCCCATGGAACGGCCGGTTTCGTAGGCGTCCTCAAGGCCATCCATCATCATGTGGTCGATGATGCGGTCATGGCCGACGCGATAGCCGCCCCGTGCCTTGGCCAGCAGATAGGGCGCGTTGCTCATGCTCTCCATGCCGCCGGAGATGACGATATCGGCCGAGCCGGCGCGAATGATGTCGTGCGCCAGCATGGTTGCCTTCATGCCGGAACCGCAGACCTTGTTGACCGTGGTCGCGCCGGTGGCGTCGGGCAGCCCGGCCGCGCGCGCCGCCTGCCGCGCGGGTGCCTGGCCCTGGCCGGCCGGCAGCACGCAGCCCATGAAGACCTCGTCGACTTTCTCGGGCGCGAGTCTTGCGCGCTCCAGCGCCGCGCCGATCACGTGTGACCCGAGCTTGTGCGCGGGAAGAGGCGAGAGCTCGCCCATGAAGCGGCCGAGCGGGGTGCGGGCGGCGGAGACGATGACGACGGGATCGGCGGCTTCGGCCATGATGGGACTCCCTGGCGATGATGTGTAGGATTATGATCATCATATGATGCGCCGCAAAAAATGCAACCGCGACAGGGATGAGAAAATCTTGCGGTTCGCATGAGATTTGGTCGTGTGAGACGGGCAGGGAGGTTGGGCCGGGTGGGGATGAAGCTTGGTCGTTCCACACACACCGCTGTCATCGCCCGGCTTGACCGGGCGATCCAGTATTCCACAGGCGGCTATGATTGAGCCGAGAGGCTGCGGCGTACTGGATGCCCCGGTCAAGCCGGGGCATGACGCCTTTAAAATGGAGAGAGTCTAACCCATCACAGCGCGCCTACCGCTTCCTGTTGACGAACGCCTGCATCAGCCGCGTCGGCTCGTCCGTGAGGAACGACTCGCCGAACACCTTCACGCTCAAATTCACCGACTCCGTTAGCGGCAGCTCCTCCCGTTGCCGAAGCAGCGCCTTCTGCGACCGCAGTGCCTCGGGGCCGCATGCGAGCAGTGCGTTCACGAGATGCTCGATCTCGGCATCCAGTCCGCCCTCAAGTGCCACCTTGTCGACCAGCCCCCAGGCGAGCGCGGTGGCTGCGTCGATGTTCTCCGCCGTCATCACCAGCCAGCGCGCCCGGGCCCAGCCGATCAGGCGCGGCAAGAGCGCTGCGTGGATCACCGAGGGGATGCCGACGCGCACCTCCGGCATGCCGAAATGCGCATCATGCGCGGCAATCCGGAAATCGCAGGCGGCCGCCACTTCGAGGCCGCCGCCCAGGCACCAGCCGGGCATGCGGGCGATCACCGGTGCCGGGAATTGGCGCACCGCTTCGCAGAGATCGCGCAGGCGGCTGATGAAAGCCTCCGCCGATTTCTGCTCGAGCTTGGCCATCTCCTTGATGTCGGCGCCGCCGATCATGCTCTTCTCGCTCTGGCCGCGCAGCACCACGACGCGGATGCTGCGGTCGGATGCAAGCCGCTGCAGGCCTTCGCGCACGGCGTCGGTCACCGGCGAGCCGAGAATATTGAGCGGGCCGGCGTTGCAGATCGTGACATGAACGACCCCGCGCGTATCGCGCGTCACGCCGCAGTGGTGGTTGAGCATTTCCATCGTGGCATCTCGAAGGTTTCGTGGACCGGCGCGAGGCGCGCGGGTCGGTGCCACTTCCGGGCCGAAACGTCCTTGTTGTCAAGCGGGGGTGGGGGCGAGTTGCAAGTGCGAAGTCCGTCGCATAGTATGACATATATCATACAAAAGGGATCCCATGACTGAAGCCGACCAACTCGAACTGTTTTCGCCCGCGCAGCGGCGCGAGCGCGTGGTGGACTGGCAAGTGCCGGCGCCGGTCGCGAAAGTCGCGATGGGCCTGTCGGGCATGGACGCCATGCTGGGCATTCGCGACGGCCGGCTGCCGCCGCCGCCTTTTGCAAAACTGATCGGCTTCAATGTGGGGGTGGTCGAGCCGGGTCGGATCGTCATGGAACTGGAGCCGCGCGAGGATCTCGAAAACACCATCGGCCTCATTCACGGCGCGACCGCAGCTGCTCTGCTCGATACCGCGATGGGATGCGCGATCTCGACCCGGTTGGAAGCCGGGCAGAGCTCCGTGACGCTCGACCTGAAAATGACCTTCCTGCGTCCGCTCTCGGTTCGCTCGGGCCTGATCTCGGCCGAAGGCAGGGTGATCAAGCTGGGGCGGCAGACTAGCTACACCGAAGGCTTCGTCCGGGACGGCAAGGGCGCCCTTGCGGTGCACGCAACTGCAACGTTTTCCATGATCGGAAGCAACTTAACATGAATTAATGCACCCTTTTCGTCATTTGCGTGTTATGAGATGACCATCGACATTCAATGAGAACCGCATGCGCTACTCCCGGGAACACAAGCAGGAAACCCACGACCGCATCGTGAGGAAGGCCTCCGTGCGACTGCGCGAAAAGGGCGCCCATGGCATCGGCGTCGCCGACCTCATGAAGGAGGCGGGCCTGACCCATGGCGGCTTCTACGCGCATTTCGATTCCCGCGAGGCGCTGGTGATCGAGGCGTTCGGTTATGCGATGGACCGCTCGATGGAGCACTGGCGCAAGATCACCGACGAGGTTTCGCCGGACAAGCAGCTGGCGATAATCGCGGAGGCCTACCTGTCGGCGCTGCATCGCGACAATCCCGGCCATGGCTGCTCGATTCCCGCTCTCGGTGCCGAGATCGCCCGCGAGAGCCCGAAGGCGCGAAAGGCATTTGCCGGCAAGCTTGACGAGATGATCGAGCAGCTGGCGGACAACATCCCGAACGTGCCGCGCAAGGCCGCACGCAAGCAGGCGGTCGCGACGCTGGCGACGATGGCCGGCACCATGCTGCTGGCCCGCATTGCCGGGTCGAGCGAGCTGTCCGACGAGGTGTTGAAGGTGGGCCGGGACAGTGCGCTGGAGGGCACGAAGCGCGAGCCGAAGGCGGCGGCGGTGAAGAAGGTGAAGACCTAGGCGAGGTGCCGTAGGGTGGGCAAAGCGAAGCGTGCCCACGACTTCGTCGCTATCGAAGAGAGATGATGGGCACGGCGCTTTGCGCCTTTGCCCACCCTACGGGATCGTCGCTACCGCCCCGCAAACAGCGCCCGTTCGCGCTCGACGATCTCGCCGATGTAATCCGCCACCGCTCTGATCCGCGCCAGATCCTTGCTGTCGGCGTGCATCAGCATCCAGAACGTCCGCGTGATCGAGATCTCCTCGGGCAGCACCGGCACGAGTTGCGGATAATCGCTCGCCATGAAATGCGGCAGCACTGCGATGCCGAAGCCAGAGAGCGTGGCGTTGAGCTGCGCGATCAGATTGGCGCTGCGGAAGCGCGCGGAGATCCGTGGCGACACCTGCGGCAGATAATCGAGTTCCGGCGTGAACAAGAGCTCTTCGATGTAGCCGACGAAGCGGTGCTGCGGCAGATCCTGCCGCGAGGTGATCGCGGGGAAGCGGTCGAGATAGGCGGGTGCGGCGTAGAGGCCGAGGCGGTAGTCGAGCAGCTTGCGGCCGACGATGCGGCCTTCCTTCGGCATCGTCAGGCTGATGGCGATGTCGGCCTCGCGCTTGGAGAGACTGAACAGCCGCGCGGTGGCCACAAGTTGCAGATCGAGATCGGGATACCGGTCGGCGAAGGGGGCCAGCCGCGGTGCCAGGAAGGCCGTGCCGAACCCGTCGGGCGCGCCGATCCGCACCGTCCCCGTCAGACGCGCCACGGAGCCGCCGACCTGCTCCTGGTTGGCGACGATGGTCGATTCCATCGCTTCCGCGCTGTCGGCGACGCGCTGGCCGGCCTCGGTGAGGAGGTAGCCGGTCTTGCGCCGGTCGAACAGCTTAGCCGAGAGGTGCTTTTCCAGCCGGTCGACGCGGCGGATCACCGTGGCGTGGTCCACTCCGAGCTGTTTTGCCGCAGCCGAGACCGAGCCGCCCCGCACGATGGCCAGCACGAAGCGAAAGTCGTCCCAATCGATAGCGCCTTGATCCAGCATTTTCGCACATCTATGGTGCATTATCTCAGACTTGAATCCTATAAAATGCAGGTCGATAGGATTTGTCAAAGCGTTCAAGCTCGGCCTCAAGGAGATCATTCCATGCGTTCAGTCGGACATTTCATCGGTGGCAAGGAAGTAAAGGGCACCTCTGGCCGCACCGCCGACGTTTTCGAGCCGATGACCGGTGACGTCCAGGCCAAGGTGTCGCTGGCGTCCAAGGCGGAGGTCCGCGCCGCCGTCGAGAACGCCCGCGCGGCACAGCCCGAATGGGCTGCGACCAACCCGCAGCGCCGCGCCCGCGTCATGATGAGATTCGTCGAGCTGGTGCAGCGCGACTACGACAAGCTGGCCGAGCTGCTGGCCCGCGAGCACGGCAAGACCGTTCCCGATGCGAAGGGCGATATCCAGCGCGGCCTCGAGGTCGCCGAGTTCGCCTGCGGCATCCCGCATCTGATGAAGGGCGAATACACCGAAGGCGCCGGCCCCGGCATCGACATCTATTCGATGCGCCAGGCACTCGGTGTCGTCGCCGGTATCACGCCGTTCAATTTCCCGGCGATGATCCCGATGTGGAAGTTCGCGCCCGCGATCGCCTGCGGCAACGCCTTCATCCTCAAGCCGTCGGAGCGCGATCCCGGCGTGCCGATGCTGCTTGCCGAACTCATGATCGAGGCAGGCCTGCCGGCCGGCATCCTCAACGTCGTCAACGGCGACAAGGAGGCGGTCGACGCCATCCTCGACGATCCCGATATCAAAGCCGTCGGCTTCGTCGGCTCCACGCCGATCGCGCAGTACATCTACGAGCGTGCCGCCCAAACCGGCAAGCGCTGCCAGTGCTTTGGCGGCGCCAAGAACCACGCCATCATCATGCCGGATGCCGACATGGACCAGGCGGTCGACGCGCTGATCGGTGCGGGCTATGGCTCGGCGGGCGAGCGCTGCATGGCCGTCTCGGTCGCGGTCCCCGTCGGCAAGTCCACCGCCGACCGTCTCATGGAAAAGCTGATCCCGCGGGTCGAGAGCCTCAAGATCGGCACCTCGATCGATCCGTCCGCCGATTACGGCCCGCTGGTCACGCGTGAGGCGGTCGAGAAGGTCAAGGGCTACATCGACATCGGCATCAAGGAAGGCGCGACGCTCGCAGTCGATGGCCGCGGCTTCAAGATGCAGGGCTACGAGAACGGCTTTTATCTCGGCGGCTCGCTGTTCGACAACGTCACCAAGGACATGCGGATCTACAAGGAAGAGATCTTCGGCCCCGTGCTCTCGGTCGTGCGTGCGCACGACTACAAGGAGGCGCTGGCGCTGCCTTCGGATCACGACTACGGCAACGGCGTTGCGATCTTCACCCGCGACGGCGACGCCGCCCGCGACTTCGCGGCCAAGGTCAATGTCGGCATGGTCGGCATCAACGTGCCGATCCCGGTGCCGATCGCCTATTACACCTTTGGTGGCTGGAAGAAGTCGGGTTTTGGCGATCTCAACCAGCACGGTCCGGACTCGGTCCGCTTCTACACCAAGACCAAGACGGTGACCTCGCGCTGGCCGTCCGGCGTCAAGGAAGGCGCGGAGTTCTCGATCCCGCTGATGAAGTGATCCCCTTGAGAGCGAGGCTCATATGCAGTTCGCTCTGAACGAGGATCAGATCGCGGTTCGCGACATGGCGTTGGCGTTTGCGGCGGAGAAGATCGCGCCGCACGCGCTGCGCTGGGACGAGGAGAAGCATTTCCCCGTCGACGTGATGCGCGAGGCCGCGACGCTGGGCATGGGCGGCATCTACATCCGCGAGGATGTCGGGGGATCCGCGATGACACGGTTCGACGCGGCGCTGATCTTCGAGGCGCTGGCGACGGGCTGTCCGACCACCTCCGCCTTCATCTCGATCCACAACATGGCGAGCTGGATGATCGATGCCTTCGGCAGCGACACCCAGCGCCACACATGGCTGCCAAAACTCTGCACCATGGAGCTGATCGCCAGCTACTGCCTGACCGAGCCGGGCGCGGGCTCGGATGCCGCGGCGCTGCGTACGCGCGCCGTGCGCGATGGCGATCATTACGTTCTCAACGGCCAGAAGCAGTTCATCTCCGGCGCCGGCGGCACCGATCTCCTGGTCGCGATGGTGCGCACCGGCGGCGATGGCCCGGGCGGCATCTCGACCCTCGTCATCGACGGCAAGACGCCGGGCGTCTCCTTCGGCGCCAATGAGCGCAAGATGGGGTGGAACGCGCAGCCGACCCGCGCCGTGATGTTCGAGGACGCGCGCGTGCCAGTCGCCAATCGCCTCGGCGAGGAGGGCATCGGCTTCAAGATCGCGATGGCGGGCCTCGATGGCGGCCGCCTCAACATCACCGCGTGCTCGCTGGGTGGTGCGCAGACCGCGCTCGACAAGGCGCGGGCCTACATGAAGGAGCGCAAGGCGTTCGGAAAGCGTCTCGACGAATTCCAGGCGCTGCAGTTTCGCCTCGCCGACATGGCGATCGAACTGGAAGCCGCGCGTACCTTCCTGTGGCGCGCCGCTGCGGCGCTGGACCGCAAGGACCCTGATGCCACGATGCTGTGTGCGATGGCAAAACGCTTCGGCACCGACGTCGGCTTCGAGGTCGCCAACCATGCGCTGCAGCTTCACGGCGGCTACGGGTACTTGAGCGAATATGGGATCGAGAAGATCGTGCGCGATCTGCGTGTGCATCAGATCCTCGAAGGCACCAATGAAATCATGCGGCTCATCGTGGCGCGCAAACTGATCGAGGGCGCGCGATGAGTTCAGTGGAAGAGGGCGATCTCGTTGCCCGCGTCGAGGGCGCAGCCGGCGTGATTAGGCTCAATCGTCCGAAGGCCATCAACGCCGTCACGCTGGAGATGTTTCGCGACATCGACAAGGCGCTCGACCGCTTCGAGGCCGATCCGGCCGTCGCGGTGATCGTGCTGGAAGGCTCCGGCGAGCGCGGCCTCTGTGCCGGCGGCGACATCCGCACGCTCTGGGAGAGCTCGAAGGTCAACGGCGACCTCGGCAAGATCCTCTGGCGCGAGGAATACATCCTCAACGCCCGGATCAAGAAATTCCCAAAACCATATATCGCCTTCATGGACGGCATCGTGATGGGCGGCGGTGTCGGGCTCTCCGCCCATGCCAGCCATCGCATCGTCACCGATCGCACGAAGCTGGCGATGCCCGAAGTCGGGCTCGGCTTCTTCCCCGACGTTGGCGGCACCTATCTGTTGTCGCGCTCGCCGGGCGAGGTCGGCACTTACTTCGGCCTGACCGGCCAGACCATGAACGGGCCCGACGCGATCCACGCGAAATTCGCCGACGCCGTGGTGCCGGCGGCCAAATGGCCGGCGCTGCGCGAGACGCTGACCATGCTCCGTCAGGGCGTGACCGCGGCTGAGGTGACCAAGCTCATCAACAGTTTTGCGACCGGTGAGAGTGCGGGCCCGGTCGCTGCAAAAGAGCCTGCTATCGACGCATTGTTCGGTTTCGACCGGATGGAAGATATCTTTGCTGCCCTGAAACGCGACGGCTCCGAATTCGCGCTGGCGACGCTGAAGACGCTCAACGAGAAATCGCCGCGCGGCATGGTGGTGACGCTGAAACTGTTGCGACTGGCGCGCACCGCGTCGAGCCTGGAGGAATGCCTGGTGCGTGAATACCGCGCCGCGCTGGAGGTGTTCCGCAGCGATGATTTTCGCGAGGGCGTGCGCGCGGCCGTGATCGACAAAGACCGCAATCCGATCTGGTCGCCGCCACGAATTGAGGATGTGACGCCGCAAATGCTTGCACCGTATCTCGCCGAGATCGGCGCCGACGAGCTGAAGTTCAACTAATCAACGATTGAAGCGGAGGAAACGACAATGGCCACGATCGCATTCATCGGTCTCGGCAACATGGGCGGCCCTATGGCGGCCAACCTCGTCAAGGCCGGCCACAAGGTCGTCGCGTTCGACCTCGTCGAAGCCTCGCGCAATCAGGCCAAGGCCGACGGCGCCGGCATCGCCGACAGCGCCGCGGGCGCGGTGAAGGGCGCCGATGTCGTCGTCACCATGCTGCCGGCCGGCAAGCATGTGCTCGGCGTCTGGAACGAAGTCCTTCCCGCGATGACCAAGGGCGCGCTGGTCATCGACAGCTCCACCATCGACGTCGAGAGTGCGCGGCAGGCGCATGCGCTCGCCGGCAGGCACGGCGTGCTCTCGGTGGATGCGCCGGTCTCCGGCGGCACCGGCGGCGCCAAGGGCGCGACGCTCACCTTCATGTGCGGCGGCGAGGAGAGCGCATTCGCGGCGGCAAAGCCCGTGCTGGAGAACATGGGCAAGAAGATCGTGCATTGCGGCGGCGCCGGCGCAGGGCAGGCGGCCAAGATCTGCAACAACATGATCCTCGGCATTTCCATGATCGCGGTGAGCGAAGCTTTCGCGCTCGGCGAGAAGCTCGGCCTCTCGCACCAGGCGCTGTTCGACGTCGCCTCGACCTCGTCGGGCCAGTGCTGGTCGCTGACGACCTATTGCCCGGTGCCGGGTCCGGTGCCGACCTCGCCGGCCAACAACGACTACAAGCCGGGATTCGCCTCGGCGCTGATGGTGAAGGATCTGACGCTGGCGCAGGACGCCGCGAAGGCTGCGGGCGCGGCCACCCCGCTCGGCAAGCATGCACAGGAGATCTATCAGTCTTTCGACGCAGCCGGGCAAGGCGGGGTGGATTTTTCCGGAATTATCAAGCACGTTCGCAGCCTCGCTGGAAAATAGCGAGGCTTCGTAGCCCGGATGGAGCGAAGCGAAATCCGGGACAGCTGCTTCCAATGGCGTAGCCGGCCCCCGATTGCGCTTCGCTCCATCCGGGCTACGTTCGAAGATCAATTCGACGGGCCCGGAACATGACGACATTTCAGGACGCGCGCGCGTTTCTGCTCAAGCACCGCACGGATTACGAGGCCGCGGTCAAAGGATTCCGCTGGCCGGATCCGGTTCCCTTCAACTGGGCGCTCGACTGGTTCGACGAGCTGGCAAAGGACGCCGAAGCCAAGGACCGGCCCGCGCTCTGGATCGTCGATGCCGCGCAGGATCGCCAGACAAAACTGTCCTTTGCGGCGCTCTCGAAGCGCTCGAACCAGGTCGCGAATTTCCTCCGCGCGCAGGGCCTGAAGCGCGGCGATCATCTCCTGTTGCTGCTCGGCAATGTGGTTCCGCTGTGGGAGACGATGCTGGCGGCGATGAAGCTCGGCGTCGTCGTAATCCCCGCGACCACACTGCTCACCGCAGATGAGCTGCGCGATCGCCTCGATCGCGGCAAGGCGAGGGCGGTGGTGGCCGCCGAGGACCAGGTCGCGAAGTTCGCAAGTCTTGGTGCCGAGAACATCGTTCGCATCGTGGTCGGCACGGCTCACGACGGATGGCTCTCCTATGATGAGGCCGCAAAGGCCCCGGAGAGTTTTAGCGCCGATGGGCCGACTAATGCCGACGACCCGATGCTGCTCTATTTCACCTCGGGGACCACTGCAAAACCAAAACTTGTCCGGCACAGCCAGCGCAGCTATCCGGTCGGGCATCTGTCGACCATGTACTGGATCGGGCTGCAGCCCGGTGACGTCCATCTCAACATCTCCTCGCCCGGCTGGGCCAAGCATGCCTGGAGCTGTTTCTTCGCGCCGTGGAACGCGGGCGCCACCGTGTTCGTGGTCAACCAGCCGCGCTTCGACGCCAAGAGCCTGCTTGCCACCATCGGCCGCTGCGGCGTCACCACGCTGTGCGCGCCGCCGACGGTGTGGCGGCTGTTCATCCAGGAGGACCTGGCGTCCTTCAAGGTGAGCTTGCGCGAGGTCTGCGGCGCCGGCGAGCCGCTCAATCCTGAAGTGATCGACCAGGTGCGGGCGGCCTGGGGTCTCACCATCCGTGACGGATACGGCCAGACCGAAACCACGGCGCTCGCCGGCAACTCGCCGGGCCAGAACATCAAGATCGGCTCGATGGGCCGGCCGCTGCCTGGCTATCGCGTGCAGATCAGCGATGCCGACGGCAACAAGGCGAAGGAAGGCGAGGTCACGCTGGTGCTCGGCGCCGAGCGGCCCGCCGGCCTGATGCAGGGTTATCAGAGCGACGACGGCAAGCTCGCCGGTGCCGAAGGCGAGCTCTATCGCAGCGGCGATGTCGTGTTCGAAGACGACGAGGGCTACCTTACCTTTGTCGGCCGCTCCGACGACGTGTTCAAGTCGTCGGATTACCGCATCAGCCCGTTCGAGCTGGAGAGCGTGCTGCTCGAGCACGAGCTGGTGGCCGAAGCCGCGGTGGTGCCGAGCCCGGACCCGATCCGGCTCGCGATCCCCAAGGCGTTCGTCCTGCTGACCTCGGGCGCGGAGCGGACGCCTGAGACCGCGCTGTCGATCTTCCAGCACCTGCACACGCGGCTCGCCCCGTTCAAGCGCATCCGTCGCCTCGAAATCGTCACCGAGCTGCCGAAGACGATCTCTGGCAAAATCCGCCGGGTGCAGCTACGCAGGCTGGAGCGGGACGATGATCGCAACGATCCGCTGCGCGGCCGGGAATTCCGTGAGGAGGATTTTCCGGAACTGCCGAAAACACGGAGTGAGACCTAAGTGAACGAAGTCTGGAAGAAGCCGCCGATTTCCTTGGAAGCTTATCAGGCCATGGTCGGCAAGGAGATCGGCGTGTCGTCGTGGCACCTGATCGATCAGCCGCGCATCGACACCTACGCCGACGTGATCGAGGATCACCAGTTTATCCACGTCGATCCTGAACGTGCCAAGAAGGAGACCGCCTTCGGCACCACCATCGCGCACGGCTTCCTGACGATGTCGCTGCTGTCGATCATGTCCTATGAGGTGATGCCCGTGATCTCGGGGACCACGATGGGCGTCAATTATGGCTTCGACAAGCTGCGCTTCATCTCGCCGGTCCGCTCGGGCAAGCGCGTCCGCGGCCGTTTCGTGCTGGCCGAAGCCAAGCTCCGTAAGGCCAATGAATTGCAGTCCCGCACCAATGTCACCGTGGAGATCGAGGGCGAGGACAAGCCGGCGCTGGTCGCGGAGTGGCTGGGTCTGATCTATTTCGCGTAGGCCGGGCCGGGCTTGACCCGGCCAGCCATCGCTGCTCAAAAAGGCAACCCAGAGCGGGGTTTTACCCTCTCCCCTTGTGGGAGAGGGTGCCTCGCGGAACGCGAGGCGGGTGAGGGGTCTCTCTCCGCGAGCGCATATGTCGAGAGAGACCCCTCATCCGGCGCTGCGCGCCACCTTCTCCCACAAGGGGAGAAGGGAAGAAGAAATAGAGACCTTCACTCATGGCAATCAGGTTCGACGGACGCGTCGCCATCGTCACCGGCGCGGGCAATGGTCTGGGGCGCGCGCATGCGCTGGGGCTGGCCAGCCGCGGCGCCAAGGTCGTGGTCAACGATTTCGGCGGCGCGCGTGACGGCACCGGTGGCTCGCTGTCGCCGGCCGAGACCGTGGTCGAGGAAATCCGCAAGGCCGGCGGCACCGCGATGGCGGATGGCGCCGACGTCTCCAATTTCGAACAGGTCACCGCCATGGTCGAGCGCGCCACCAAGGAGTGGGGTAGCGTCGACCTCTTGTGCGCCAATGCGGGCATTTTGCGCGACAAGTCGTTCGGCAAGATGGAAGCGGCCGACTTCCAGAAGGTGCTCGACGTGCATCTCGTCGGCACCTTCTATTGCTGCAAGGCGGCCTGGGCCGGCATGCGCGACCGCAACTATGGCCGCATCGTGCTGACGACGTCGTCCTCCGGCCTCTACGGCAATTTCGGCCAGGCCAATTACGGCGCGGCCAAGTCCGGCATGGTCGGCCTGATGAACGTGCTCGCCGAAGAAGGCCGCAAGTCCGACATCCGCGTCAACATCATCTCGCCGACGGCCGCTACCCGCATGACGGAAGAGCTGTTGCCGCCGCAGGCGCTGCAACTGATGAAGCCGAACGCGATCACGCCCGCGGTCGAGTACATGCTCAGCGAGGACGCGCCGACCCGCACCATCATGGGCGCCGGTGCAGGATCGTTCGCCGTGATCAAGATCGTGGAGAGCGAGGGCATCAACCTGCCGGAATCCGAATGGACGCCGGACGCGGTCGCCGCGCATTTCGCCGAGATCAGCGACATGTCGAAAGCCAAGGCGCTGACCGGGGCGTTCGAGCAGACGCAGAAATACGTGGCGCAGGCCGCGGCGCGGGCGGGGATCAAGCTCTGACCGATGTCGCCGTCATCGGGGCCGGTCCCGCCGGGTTGATGGCGGCGGAGATGCTGGCGCGGGGCGGCGCGCGCGTCACCGTGTACGACGCGATGCCGTCCGCGGGCCGAAAATTCCTGATGGCCGGCCGCGGCGGACTCAACCTCACCCACAGTGAGCCGCTACCGCAATTCATGGCGCGCTATCGCGAGGCGGCCCCGAAGCTGCAGGCGGCGATCGAAGCGTTTTCGCCGGACGCGCTCCGTGCGTGGAGCGACGCGCTGGGCGAGCCGACCTTCGTCGGCACCAGCGGGCGCGTCTTTCCGAAGGCCTTCAAGGCCTCGCCCTTGCTGCGCGCGTGGCTCCGGCGGCTCGATGCCAGCGGCGTGCGATTTGCGTTTCGTCATCGCTGGACCGGCTGGGACGGCGAGGGGCTGCTGCTGTTTCGAGCGCGCGATGGCGCAGCGGCCGTCACTGCCAGCGCCACCGTGCTCGCGCTTGGCGGCGCCAGCTGGCCGCGGCTGGGGTCGGATGGCAGCTGGGCCGACATCCTTGCCGCGAAGGGCGTTGCCATCTCAAAGCTGCGGCCAGCCAATTCCGGCTTCACGGTCGCTTGGTCCGATGTGTTCCGCGATCGTTTCGAGGGCCAGCCGCTCAAGGGCGTGGCGCTGACGATCGGCGCGCATACGGTGCGCGGCGAAGCCATGATCACGCGTATCGGCATCGAAGGCGGCGCGATCTACGCGCTGTCGGCGGAGTTACGAGAGGCGGTGCTCAGTCTCGGGCAGGCGACGCTTTCGATCGCATTGCGGCCCGACCTCGACGCCGCCGCTCTGACCACGCGGCTGTCAGGGACACGCGGCAAGCAATCGCTCGCGAACTTCCTGCGCAAGGCGGCGCAATTGTCGCCGGTCGGAATCGGCCTGATGCAGGAGGCCGCCATCGTGTCCGGCCGGCCACTGGCCTCGTTCTCGCCGGCCGAGCTTGCGCATCTGATCAACGCCATTCCGGTTCAGCTCACCGGCGTTGCCCCGATCGATCGCGCGATCTCGACTGCGGGCGGTATCACCTTCGACGAGATCGACGACCACTTCATGCTGCGCAAGCTGCCGGGCGTGTTTGCCGCCGGCGAGATGCTGGACTGGGAGGCGCCCACGGGCGGATATCTGCTGCAGGCGTCGTTCGCCACCGGCGCTGCGGCGGGCAGGGGCGTGCTTAGCTGGCTCAAGAAATCGTAGGGTGGGCAAAGGCGCGAAGCGCCGTGCCCACGATCTTTCGCAGTTACGACGAGAAGTCGTGGGCACGCTTCGCTTTGCCCACCCTACGGCAGTTCGCCTACCGCAGCTTGCCCCGCGCCGCCACCGGCAGTGTGCCGATGATCTCCTCGCCGCGGACCATCACCACTTCGTCCATCATGTTGACGACGACGCAGACATGGTTCGGCACGATGCGGACGACGTCGCCGACATTGGGCCGCGTGTTGCTGCGGGAGAGATCGAGGAAGCCGTGCTCCTCGGCGAATTTTGCGATCTTGGCTTCGGGATGCTCCAGGATCAGGCCGTGACCGTCGAGACCGCCGGTATCAGTGGTCAGCGTCTTCGAGCCGGCATCGAGGATGCCGCGCTCGGGCGCGGCGCGGCTCACCACGGTCGAATAGATGTGCAGCGCGCAGTCGTCCCAGGTGGCGGAGCCCGCCGCGACCTGCATGCGGTCGTTGTAGATGTAGGTGCCGAAGCGATGCTCGGTGCCGCCCTTGAGCTTGCCGATATTCTTCAGGTTCGGCGTGCCGCCGGTCGAGACGATTTTTGCGTCCAGCCCGTGCGCGCGCACGCCGACCAGCGCCTCGTCGTAGAATTTCTGCGCGTCCGCCCAGCCGGTCTCGGTCGGATACAGCATGAAGCCGGCGAACTGCAGCCCCTTGGATGCGGCGATCTCGCGCGCCAGCGCGATCGCCTCCGCCGGGGTCTCGACGCCGGCGCGCTTGCGCCCCGTATCGCATTCGACCACGACCGAGAGCGGACGGCCCGACGCCGCAGCAGCCTTGGGCAGGCCGGCGACGACGGTCGAATTGTCGGCGGCCACCGTCATGTTGGCCTTCGCCTGCAGCGCGCCGAGCCGCGCCATCTTCTCTTCGCCGAGGAGGTTGTAGCTGATCAGGATGTCGTCGATGCCGGCGTTGGCCATGATCTCGGCTTCGCCGAGCTTCTGGCAGGTGATGCCTTTGGCGCCGGCCGCAACCTGCATCTTGGCGATGGTCGGGTTCTTGTGGGTCTTGATGTGCGGACGGTTGGCGACACCGGCCTCGTCGCAGGCTTTCTGGATCCGCGCGATGTTGCGCTCGACCCTGTCCATGTCGATGACGGCGCAGGGCGTGCCGTATTCGCGGGCGATTTTTGCAGCGAGGGGAGTTGTCATGGGAGTCGTCTCTTAGTTGGCGCGCATTCTGGTCGCAAAACTGGTGCCCACTTTTGCGGAATGCGCGCTAGGCCTGCTCAATTTCTTCCCGAAGCATTTCAAGTTCGAGCCAGCGCTCTTCAGCGGCAGACAGTTCATCATGCGCCTTGGCGATAGCGGCGGAGGTGTCGTCGAATTTCTTGCGATCTTTCGCATAGAGATTTGGATCGTCGAGCACGCGCTGCAGTTTTGCAATGTCGGCCTGCAGCGTCTCCATTTTCTTCGGCAGCGTTTCCAGCGCATGCTTCTCGTTGAAGCTCAGCTTGCGCTTCGGTGCGGAGGCGGGAGCAGCGGCGCGCTCCTCTCTCTTCTCCGCAACCGGCTGGGCCTTCGCCGTCTCGCGCTTCAGGTCCGCACCGCGCTGGGTCAGCATGTCGCTGTAGCCACCGGCATATTCGGTCCACTTGCCGTTGCCCTCAGGTGCGATCACGGAGGTGACGACGCGGTCGAGGAAGTCGCGGTCATGGCTGATCAGGATGACGGTGCCCTCGTAGTCGCCGAGCATGTCTTCGAGGACGTCGAGCGTTTCGAGATCGAGGTCGTTGGTCGGCTCGTCCAGCACCAGGAGGTTCGAGGGTTTTGCCAGCGCGCGCGCCAGCATCAGCCGACCGCGCTCACCGCCCGAGAGCACTTCCACCGGCGTGCCGCGCTGCTCCTGCGCGAACAGAAAGTCCTTCATGTAGCCGACGACGTGCTTCGGCTTGCCGCCGACCATGATCTGGTCGCCACGACCGCCGGTCAGTGCTTCGGCCAGCGTCGATTTGGGATCGAGGCTTTCGCGGTGCTGATCGAGCGTCGCTATCTCCAAATTGGCCCCGAGGCGCACCGTTCCGGAATCCGGCTCTGCGCCGCCGGTGAGCAGATTGACCAGCGTGGTCTTGCCGGCGCCATTGGGGCCGATGATGCCGAGCCGGTCGCCGCGCTGGATGCGGGTCGAGAAATTCTCGACGATCTTGCGCTCGCCATAGGCCTTGGTGACGCCCTTGGCCTCGATCACCAGCTTGCCCGACTGCTCCGCTTCGGCCGCCGCGAGGCTGGCGGTGCCGGCCGTGCCGCGGTAGTTGCGGCGCTGGTCGCGCAGCGTGTGCAGATTGGCGAGGCGCTTGACGTTGCGCTTGCGGCGGCCGGAGACGCCGTGGCGCAGCCAGTGCTCTTCGTCGACGATCTTGCGGTCGAGCTTGTGCTGGTCGCGCTCTTCTTCCGCCAGCACCTCGTCGCGCCAGCTCTCGAACGAGGCAAAGCCGCGGTCGATCTGCTTGATCTTGCCGCGGTCGAGCCACGCGGTGGCGCGCGAGAGATTGGTGAGGAAGCGGCGGTCGTGGCTGATGATCACCAGTGCGCCGCGCCTGGAGTCGAGCTCCTGCTCCAGCCATTCGATGGTGGCGAGATCGAGATGGTTGGTCGGCTCGTCCAGCAGCAAAATGTCCGGCGAGGGCGCCAGCACATACGCCAGCGCCGCGCGGCGGGCCTCGCCGCCGGAGAGATTGTGCGGGTTGTCGTCACCGGTCAGTCCGAGCTGCTCCAGCAGGTAGCGCGCCTGGTGCTGATCGTCGCCGGGCGCGAGACCGGACTCGACATAGGCAAGCGTGGTCTTGTGCTCGCCGAAGTCGGGCTCCTGCGGCAGGTAACGCACGGTCGCGCCCGGCTGCACGAAGCGCGTGCCGCCATCGGGTTCGACAAGGCCGGCCGCGATCTTCAGCAGCGTCGATTTGCCCGAGCCGTTGCGGCCGATCAGGCAGACGCGCTCGGATGGCGCGACGTTGAGCTCGACGCCTGACAACAGTGGCGTGCCGCCAAAGGTCAGCCTGATGTCTTTCAGTTGGATCAGCGGCGGCGCCATGTCAGCCCTGACTCAAATTCTGGCTCGTTGCGGCCTGATCGGCGCGGCGGCGCTGGATCCGGCGCAGCGTCTGGTCGAGCGCCGAGAGGAAGGCGGAGCGGTCGCGGGGCGCGAATGATCGCGGGCCGCCGGTGACTTCGCCGGCCGAGCGCAGATCCGTCATCAGGTTGCGCACCGCCAGCGTCATCCCGATCGACTCCTCCGTGAACGGCTTGCCGTTCGGCGCGATCACGTCGGCGCCGGCCTTGACGCCGCGGCTCGCGAGCGGAATGTCCGATGTCACGACGACGTCGCCGGGCTTGACGCGTTCGACGATCCAGTCGTCTGCGGCGTCCATGCCGGCGCCTGCGGCGATGCGCTCGATCAGCGGATCGTGCGGCACGCGGATGAAATTGCCGGCGACCACGCTCACGGGCACGCCGTGCCGGAGCGCGACGCGATAGATCTCGTCCTTTACCGGGCAGGCGTCGGCGTCGACATAGATGCGGGTGGGGGTGTCAGTCATTCGCCGCGTGGTACCCCATTCGGGCCGCAAAGGCGAGGGGATTGACCGGTGTTCCCTGGGGCCTACGATCCGTCCGAAACAACAAGAACGGGGAAGATGACCCCATGCCGAACCGGCTCGAAACCTGGCGCGTCGAGGCCTACAACACCGCCAAGCAATCCGAAAACAAGATGCATGACGACACGGTGGCGCGCCGCTTCGGCTTTTCCGGCGGGCTGGTCCCGGGCGTCGATGTCTTCGCCTACATGATGCACGTGCCGGTGGCGCGCTGGGGCCGCGATTTCCTGTCCCGCGGGCTGGTCGAGGCCCGCTTCATCAAGCCGGTCTATGATGGCGAGACCGCCGATGTCGATGCGACCGAGCACAACGGCTTGCTGACGATCGAGGTGTTCAGCCGCACCGAGCTCTGCGCGACAGGCACGGCCTGGCTGCCGGCGGCCGCGCCTGTGGTGTTGCTGAGCGACTATGTCGCCGTGCCCGCGGTGGCCGAGCGCAAGCCGGTCAGTCCCGCGACGTTCGAGATGGGCAAATGGCTGGGCACCACGCCCCGGCGCTGGGCCGGGCAGGATGCGGCTGACTATCTCGCCGACATCAGGGAAACCGATCCGATCTTTGCGCGCGAAGGACTCGGCCATCCCGGGCTGATCCAGCGCGTCATGAACCGCGTGCTGGTCGACAACACCATTCTCGGCCCGTGGATCCATGTCGGCAGCCGCATGCAATTGCTGTCGGCGGTACGCACCGGCGACGAGATCACCGCGCGGGCGAAGGTCACGGCCAATTACGAGAAGAAGGGCCACCGCTTCGTCGAGCTCGACGCGCTCGTCGTCGCCAACGGCACCACGCCGCTCGCCCACTGCCAGCACATTGCGATCTACCAGCCGCGCGAGCAGGCGGTGTAGGGCGGGAAGGGCGAAGCTGCCGCTCCGAAAATGCTGTCATGCCCCGCGGAGGCGGGGCATCCAGTACGCCGCGGCCTCTCGGTCGACAACTACTGTCTCGGAGTACTGGATCACCCGCTTTCGCGGGTGATGACAGTTGTATGTGGAGAAGCAGTGTGTACCCCTTACGCCGCCTTCGCCTTACCATCCTGGATTGCCCGCCACACGCGCTCCGGCGTCAGCGGCATGTCGATGTGCTTGACGCCGTAATCCGAGAGCGCGTCGAGCACCGCGTTCACCACCGTCGACAGGCTGCCGGCGCATCCCGCTTCGCCGCAGCCCTTGCTGCCGAGCGGATTGGTCGTGGCAGGCACCGGGTGATCGCCAACCGTCATGTTGGGAACGTCCTCGGCGCGGGGCAGGGCGTAGTCCATCAGCGAGCCCGTGATCGGCTGGCCGCTCTCGTCGTAGCGGATGTGCTCCATCAGGGCTTGCCCGATGCCCTGGACGACGCCGCCATGGAGCTGGCCTGCGACCAGCAGCGGGTTGATCACCGTGCCGAAATCGTTGACCGCGCTGTAGCGCACGATCTGCACCACGCCAGTCTCAGGATCGATCTCGACCTCGGCGACGTGACAGCCGTTCGGAAACGCCGAGGCGACCGGTTCGCTGGTGTGATCGACGTCGAGGCTATCGGGCACGCCTTCCGGCGTCTTGCCGTCGTGCAGCTTCTTGGCGAGCTCCATGATGTCGATGCTGCGGTCGGTGCCGGCGATGGTGAAGCTGCCGCCTTCGAATTCGATGTCAGCTTCGGACGCCTCCAGCATATGCGCCGCTGCGCGCTTGCCTTTCTCGATGACGAGCTTGGCAGCCCCCACGATGGCCTGGCCGGTTGCCGTGATCGAGCGCGAGCCGCCGGTGCCGTTGCCGGTATGGACGATGTCGCTGTCGCCCTGCACCAGCTTGATGCTCTCGAAGGGAACCCCAAGCTGCTCGCTCAGCACCTGCGCGAATGGCGTGGCATGGCCCTGGCCGTAATCGAGCGTGCCGGTGATGAGCTGCACGGTGCCGTCAGCGTCGAACACGATCTTGCCGAGCTCGGGGCTCGGCGGCGCGGTGACCTCGAGATAGGAGCCGACCGCGATGCCGCGCAGCTTGCCGGCCTTCTTGCTCTCCTTCTTGCGCTTGGCGAAATTCTCGTGGTCGGAGATCTCGAGCGCCTTGTTGAACACGGCCTGGAAGTCGCCGCTGTCATAGGTGACGCCGGAGGAGGCCGCGAACGGGATCTGGTTCGGCTTAATGAAGTTGCGCTTGCGCAAGGTCAGCCGGTTGACGCCCATCTCGTCGGCGGCGCGGTCGATCAACCGCTCCATGTAATAGTTTGCCTCGGGCCGGCCGGCGCCGCGATAGGCGCCCATCAGCGTGGTGTTGGTCAGCACCACCTTGATGTCGACGGCCATCAGCGGCGTGCGGTAGACGCTGGAAAAATTCTTGCCGGTGTTGAGCGAGAGCGGCCCCGGCGCGACGCCGGTGATGTAGGCGCCGAGATTGCCGTAGCCGGACAGCTTGGCCGCGAGGAAATGCCCCTCGGCATCGAGCGCGAGCTCGGCATGGATCTTTTGCGCGCGGCCGTGGCTGTCGGAGAGGAAGGCGGTCGAGCGCTCGTCGAGCCATTTCACTGGGCGGCCCAGCACTTTCGCCGCGTACAGGATGCACATGTACTCGGGATAGTTGATGTTCTTCATGCCGAAGGAGCCGCCGACATTGGCGGTGAGGATGCGCACCTTCTCGTTCGGCACTTTCAGGTTCTTGGCGAGGTTGGCGCGGTTGCCGGCGACGCCTTGCGTCGGTACCTGAAGCGTGTAGCGCTCGGTTGTCTTGTCGTAGGAGGCAAGGCCGACGCGCGGCTCCATCGAGACCACGGCGACGCGGGTGTTCTCGATGTCCATCCTGGTGACATGGGCGGCGCTGGCAAAGGCCGCGTTGACCTTGTCCATGTCGCCGTAATGGTAGTCGAGCGCGACGTTGTGGGGAATGTGCTCATAGAGCTGCGGTGCGCCGGGCTTGGCAGCTTCTTCAGGGTCGGTCACAGCCGGCAGCGGCTCGATGTCGAGCTCGACCGCCTCAGCGGCATCGCGCGCCTGCGCCAGCGTCTCGGCCACGACGAAGGCGACGGGATCGCCGACGAAGCGGACCTTGTCGGTCG
This sequence comes from Bradyrhizobium sp. IAR9, assembly GCF_013408065.1. Lineage (NCBI taxonomy): Bacteria > Pseudomonadati > Pseudomonadota > Alphaproteobacteria > Hyphomicrobiales > Nitrobacteraceae > Bradyrhizobium > Bradyrhizobium sp. IAR9. The sequence goes on along the minus strand of NZ_JACBZW010000001.1, from coordinate 582,771 downwards.
CCAGCGGCTGGCGGTTGGTCTGGAGCAAAGGCGAGCCGTCGCGGCTCTTCAGCGGCAGGCCGCAGGTGAAGGGGCCATAGCCGGCGGCATCGAGATCCCTGCCGGTCCACACGCCGAGCACGCCCGGCATCGCCTTGGCGGCATCAATGCCGATGCCGCGGATGGTGCCATGGGCGTGGGTGGAACGGATGACCACGGCATAGGCCTGGCCGGGCAGGTTGAAATCGTCGGTATAGCGGCCCTTGCCGCGCACAAGCGTGTCGTCCTCCTTGCGGCGGACGGGCTGTCCGACGCCATATTTTTGCAGTGCAATAGCGTTTTCGAGCGTGGACGATTTGGTGTGTTCTTGCATGGGAAATGACCTGAAAAGCCGGCATTTGCGCATTTTCGCGGCAGCGGGGCACCGGACCCCATTGAGATAACCCACCACCCCGTTCACGACAACGCACGAATGGGCATGGTCCCATGTGATGCGTTGTTGCGCAGGCCGGCTGCGCTGCTAATGTTTCAGGCGAAAAATCAATTCCAGACCGGCCCGACCGGCCGCGGAAAGACAGTTTGTATGAATGACCACACGCGGCTCCGCGACGGCCATGCGCTGCACGGTGAGCTGGAGGGGTCGATGGCGGCGGTGGCGTTGGCCACCGAACCGGCTGTCGGCGCGCAGGCGTCGGGAACCGGCGTCTATGCGGCGCTGGACCTCGGCACCAACAATTGCAGGCTGCTGATCGCCTGTCCGACCCAGGACGGCTTTCGCGTCGTCGATTCCTTCTCGCGCATCATCCGGCTCGGGGAGGGGGTCTCGGCGACCGGCTGTATCAGCGAGGCCGCGATCGAGCGCGCCATCGCCGCGCTCAGCATCTGCCGTGACAAGATCAATTTGCGCAAGGCGCGCCGGTTGCGGCTGATCGCGACCGAAGCCTGCCGCGCGGCTTCGAATGCGGAGGGGTTCCGCAGCCGCGTCGCGGCTGAGACCGGCATCGAGCTCGAAGTGATCGACCGCGAGACCGAGGCCGCGCTCGCCGTGCTCGGCTGCTCGCCGCTGGTCGACCCGCGGGGACGCGGCGCGATCCTGTTCGACATCGGTGGCGGCTCGACCGAGCTGGTGCGGATCGAGCGCGACGCGGACAATCCGGAGCCGCGGATCAAAGCCTGGATGTCGATCCCCTACGGGGTGGTCACGCTCGCCGAGCAGTTCGGCGGCCGTGACGTGACGCCGGAGATCTACGCCGCCATGGAGCAGGAGGTCGCGAACCACGTCGCGCCGTTCGCCGAGGTCCACGGCGGCGATCTCGCCGACATGCACCTGCTCGGCACGTCAGGCACGGTGACGACGCTCGCCGGCATCCATCTCAACCTCGCGCGCTATGACCGCCGCCGCATCGACAGCATCTGGATGAACGATTCCGACATCACCGCGACGATCAACAAGCTGCTCGGCATGAGCTATGAGGAGCGCGCCGGCAACAGCTGCATCAGCGTCGAGCGCGCCGATCTCGTGCTCGCCGGCTGCGCCATCCTCGATGCTATCAGGCGCGCCTTTCCGCTGCCGCGCCTGCGCGTCGCCGACCGGGGCCTGCGCGAGGGCATGCTGGTCGAGATGATGCGCGAGGACGGCGCGCTCAGGAGCTGGTGAGATGGCCAAGGACACCACCGGCCGCTTGCACGTCCAGGTCAAGACCGGCGGCAAGCGTAAATTGTCGTCGAAGCTGTGGCTGGAGCGGCAGCTCAACGATCCCTATGTGGCGAAAGCCAAGGCGGCGGGCTATCGCTCGCGCGCGGCGTTCAAGCTGCTCGAGATCGACGACAAATTCCGGCTCTTGAAGCCCGGCATGGCCGTGGTCGACCTTGGCGCGGCGCCCGGCGGCTGGAGCCAGATCGCGGCCAAGCGCGTCGGATCGGTAGAGGGCAAGGGCAAGGTCGTCGCCATCGATCTGTTGGAAATGCCCGAGATTCCCGGCGTCGATTTCGCGCAGCTCGACTTCATGGCCAACGATGCGCCGGACAAGCTGACCGCGATGCTGGGCGGCGGCGCCGATTTCGTGATGTCCGACATGGCCGCCAACACCACCGGCCACCGCAAGACTGACCAGCTCCGTATCGTCGGCCTGGTCGAGACCGCAGCCGCGTTTGCCTGCGACGTGCTCAAGCCCGGCGGCGCGTTTCTCGCAAAAACGTTCCAGAGCGGCGCCGACGCCGATCTGCTCGCCCAGCTCAAGCGCGATTTCGCGACGGTGCGCCATGTGAAGCCCGCGGCGAGCCGGCAGGATTCCTCGGAGCGCTACGTGCTGGCGACGGGATTTCGGGGCGGGGCTGCCTGAGCCAATCTCCACTGTCGTCCCGGACAAGCGAAGCTCCCGACAACGCGTAGCGTTGTCTGGAGCGGAGCGCCGATCCGGGACCCATACCCACAGGGAGAAGTTTGGCGAAGACTCTGGGTGAGAGCTTCACGCAACGTCTCCTCCCTGTGGTTATGGGTCCCTGCGTTCGCAGGGACGACAGCGAGTGCGTTCAGTCCGCTCGCCCAGCTCACCCCAGCCTTTGATCCCGCACGTCCTGCGTATCTTCCGTTGCCGCCTTGACCGCCGCCTTCTCCGCACCCTTGCCGGCGCCCTTGCGGCTTGCGATCTCAACCGCCTTGCGGCCGGAGATCTCGTGGCCGGCGTCAACGGGCATCTGCCAGAAGAACCAGCTCGATGCCGCCGAGGTCAGCGCGACCACGAGGAAGGCGGGGGCGAACACGGTGGCGTCGATTTCGCTGACATGGTTGAACCACATCGTCGTTTCCACGCAGGCCGCGCCGACGGCGACGCCGGCGGAGACCGCGAGCTGCTGGTTGACGCTGACGAGGGTGGTGGCGCGGCTCATCTGCGCGGTCTCGACGTCGGCATAGGCGACGGTGTTGATCGCGGTGAACTCGAGCGAGCGGAAGAAGCCGCCGACGACCAGGATGACCATGATGATGAGCAGCGGCGTCGTCACCGTGAACAGCGCGCAGACGGCCAGGAAGAACGCGCTGACGATCGCGTTCACCGTCATCAGGTTGCGAAAGCCGAAGGTGCGGATGATGCGCGCGGCAAGCGTCTTCATGCCCATGGCGCCGAGCGAGGAGGCGAAGGTGACGAGGCCGGAATGGAACGGCGACAGGCCGAAGCCGATCTGCATCAAGAGGGGTAGCAGGAACGGCAGCGCGCCGATGCCGAGCCGGAACAGGAAGCCGCCGAACACGGCCGCGCGCAGCGTCGGCAGCTTCAGGAGCGAGAAATCGAGCACCGGCGAGCCCGTGCGCCGGGCGTGAATGACGTAGAGCGACATCGAGATCGCGCCGCCCGCGATCAGTGCGGCGACGGTGCTCCACGGCAGGAGGTTGAGACCGGCAACCGACAGGCCGAAGGCGATGCCGGCAAGGCCAATGCCCGCCAGCACCATGCCGTAGAGGTCGAACGGCTCGCGTTCCTCGCTCTTGATCGGGTCAATGAACTTCAGCGCCATGAAGATGCCGAGCAGCCCGATCGGAATGTTGATCAGGAAGATCCAGTGCCACGACGCGTAGGTGGTGATGAAGCCGCCGAGCGGTGGTCCGATCACAGGACCTATGAGGGCAGGGACCGTTACCCACGCCATGGCGTTGACCAGAGCGCTCTTGTCCACTGACCGCAGCAGCACGAGGCGCCCGACCGGTGTCATCATCGCCCCGCCCATGCCTTGCAGGATGCGCGCGAACACGAAATCGGTGACCGAGGAGGAGAGCGCGCAGCCGACCGAGCCCACCATGAACACGCCGACCGCGATCGCAAACACCATTCGCGCGCCGAACCGGTCAGCGGTCCAGCCGCTCGCCGGGATGAACACCGCCAGCGACAGCAGGTAGGACGTGATCGCGAGCTTCAGCGTCAGCGGGCTGGTGCCGATGTCGGCCGCGATCGCCGGCAGCGAGGTGGCGATCACCGTCGAGTCCATGTTCTCCATGAAGAGAGCAGTGGCCACGATCAGCGGAATGATGCGTTGCTTGTCGACCATGACGGATTGGTAATGAAAATCGGAAGTGGGTGGAGTTGCGGCTTATCATCGCCACTGGTCCCCGACCATTGCGGATCGACGCATAGCACCTAAGTCCCGCGTAACAACGGTGTGACCCTCCGCCACCGTCATTCCGCGGCGCGCCCCTTGGCGCGAACCCGGAAACCATTGGGCCGCAGGGCCCGCCGCGCGATGGATTCCGGGTTCGCGACTTCGTCGCGCCCCGGGAATGACAGTGGGTGGGTGGGCTGCCGCTCGGCTGAATCGGCCAAAAAAGCCTGTGCATGGCTGGCCAGCGGTCCGAATTGCTTTGATTCGTCACGCGGCCGTGCTATCGACCCGCGTCAACCCCACCGATGGGCTCCGATTCTCAAGGCGATGCCGCAAGGTACGCCGAGGGCGGCGCTCATCCATTAGCATTTGCGGCAAGGCCGCAGGAAGGAGTTGGCAAATGGCCACGGTGCAACTTCAGGGCATCCGCGAAGCCTTTACGTTCGACGACGTGTTGCTGAAGCCGGGCCTGTCGGACGTCATGCCGGGCGAGGTCGACATCCGCTCGCGCGTCACCCGCGCCATTCCGCTCAACATCCCGATCATGGCCTCCGCCATGGACACCGTCACCGAGGCCCGCATGGCGATCGCCATGGCGCAGGCCGGCGGCCTCGGCGTCATCCACCGTAATTTCGACCCCGAAGGGCAGGCCGCCCAGGTGCGGCAGGTCAAGCGCTACGAGTCGGGCATGGTGGTGAACCCGCTCACCATCAGCCCCGAGGCCACGCTCGACGACGCGCTCAAGCTGATGAGCGATCACGGCATCTCCGGCATTCCCGTCGTCACCGGCGCCGGCAAGAATACACCGGGCAAGCTGGTCGGCATCCTCACCAACCGCGACGTGCGCTTTGCCACCGACCGCCGGCAAAAAGTCTCCGAGCTGATGACGCATGAAGGCCTCGTCACGGTGCGCGAGAATGTCAGCCAGGACGAGGCGCGGCGGATGCTGCATCAGCATCGCATCGAGAAGCTGCTCGTGGTCGACGAGCAATATCGCTGCGTCGGCCTCATCACCGTCAAGGACATGGAGAAGGCGGTCGCCCATCCGCTCGCCTGCAAGGATGCGCAGGGGCGCCTGCGCGTTGCCGCCGCCACCACGGTCGGCGACACCGGCTTCGAGCGCACCGAGCGGCTGATCGATGCTGGCGTCGATCTCGTCGTCGTCGATACCGCGCACGGCCATTCCCGTCACGTGCTGCACGCCGTCAACCGCATCAAGCGACTGTCCAACTCCGTGCAGGTCGTCGCGGGCAACGTCGCCACCACCGAGGGCACGCAGGCTTTGATCGACGCGGGCGCGGACTGCATCAAGGTCGGCATTGGCCCGGGCTCGATCTGCACCACGCGCATCGTCGCCGGCGTCGGCGTGCCCCAGCTCACCGCGATCATGGATGCGGTGGAAGCTGCAAAGAAGGCCGACATCCCCGTCATCGCCGACGGCGGCATCAAGTTCTCCGGCGACCTCGCCAAGGCGCTCGCCGCCGGCGCCGACATCGCGATGGTCGGCTCGCTGCTCGCCGGCACCGACGAGACACCAGGCGAAGTGTTCCTGTGGCAGGGCCGTTCCTACAAGGCCTATCGCGGCATGGGCTCGGTCGGCGCGATGGCGCGCGGCTCGGCCGATCGCTACTTCCAGCAGGACATCAAGGATACGCTCAAGCTCGTGCCTGAGGGCATCGAGGGCCAGGTGCCCTACAAGGGCCCGGTCGGCAACGTCATGCACCAGCTCGCCGGCGGCCTTCGCGCCGCGATGGGCTATGTCGGCGCACGCGACATGAAGGAACTGCACGACAAGGCCCAGTTCGTCCGCATCACCGGTGCAGGCCTGCGCGAAAGCCACGTCCACGACGTCACCATTACGCGCGAGAGCCCGAACTATCCGGGCGGAGGTTAGTCTCGCTCCGATCTCGCGAGCGCGTGAGTTTCGACGCGCTTGCCTCAACGACGGTGTCATGCCCCGGCTTGACCGGGGCATCCAGTACGCCGCGGCTTCTCGGCTCAATTACGACCGTCTCTGGAATACTGGATCGCCCGATCAAGTCGGGCGATGACAGCGAGTGTGTGGCTCCGCCGCTTTTGTATTGACGCGCCTCGCTCCCTCCGCTTCCGTTCATGTCGAAAAACAATCGGAGGAAGCCATGTCCCAAGCCAAGCGCATCGTTCTCGCCGCGCGTCCCGTCGGCGAACCCAAAGCATCTGATTTTCGCCTGGAGGAATTCGCGGTCCCGACGCCTGCGGCAGGCGAGGTCCTGCTGCGCACGATCTGGCTGTCGCTCGATCCCTATATGCGCGGGCGCATGAGTGATGGTCCGTCTTATGCCGCGCCGGTACCGGTTGGCGGCGTGATGGAAGGCGAGGCGGTCAGCGAGGTCGCGGTCTCCAACAATCCGGATTTCGCCAAGGGCGACATCGTCCGTGCACGAACCGGTTGGCAGTCTCACGCGATCTCGAACGGCAAGGGCCTGATCAAGGTCGATCCGAAGCTCGGTCCGATCTCGACCTCGATCGGCGTGCTCGGCATGCCCGGCATGACGGCGTATACGGGCCTCCTCGACATCGGCAAGCCGCAAGCAGGCGAGACCGTCGTCGTTGCCGGCGCCTCCGGTGCGGTCGGCTCGGCGGTGGGGCAGATCGCCAAGATCAAGGGCGCACGCGCGGTCGGCATCGCCGGAGGCAAGGACAAGTGCGCCTACGTGGTGAAGGAGCTCGGCTTTGACGAGTGTCTCGATCATCGCGAAACTGATTTTCCGGCCAAGCTAAAATTCGCCTGCCCGAAGGGAATCGACGTGTATTTCGAGAATGTCGGCGGCGCCGTGTTCGAGGCGGTGTTCCCGCTACTCAACCCGTTCGCGCGCGTGCCGGTCTGCGGCCTGATCGCGCACTACAACGACACCGAAGCCAAGGCGCCGAAATGGGCGGCCAGCATGATGCGCGCGACCCTGACCAAGCGGCTGACCTTCCGCGGCTTCATCGTCTCCGACTTCGCCTCCCGCCATGGCGACTTCCTGCGCGACATGTCGGGATGGGTCCGCGACGGCAAGGTCAAATACAAGGAGTTCGTTACCGAAGGGCTGGACAGCGCGCCCGGCGCCTTCATGGGCCTCTTGAAGGGCGCCAATTTCGGCAAGCAGCTGGTCCGCGTCGGGCCGGACAAGGCCTAGCGCGACAGAGACTTGGACTCACGTGGTTACAGAGCCACAGGCCTCGTGGGGATAGTTAAGAAAGAGTCACCAAATGGTCACACCTGCCCGCAAAAGCCGCAGGTGTGACCGGCTGTTCATTGACGGGATCGCGAAGGCATTGAATCATCGGGCATATTTTAGGTGCTGCGATGTTAGAGATCAGTGTTTTCTGCGTTATCCTGCTTGCTGCCGGCTATTGGCTGGCCATGTTCGTCATGGGCCGCCACGACGACGTCATCCATGGCAAGTTCGTCCATGTCGACGAGGAGGGCGATCTTGCTCGCCCCTCGATGCCGGCGCCGCCCCCGCCGTTCCCGAAGCGCCCGGTCAAGGCCGCGCAGCCTGTCAGGCAGCCGCCTGCCAATGATCTCGCGGCCAAGCCGGTGAACAGCGAGGCGCTGCAATCCTTGCTCGCCGCGATCCAGCAGGACCTCAAGAGCGTCGCCTGATCGGCGCGCCTTAATGCTCGCCGCCCATCTGGGCGAGCAACTCCTCAATGTCGACATCGACCTGGCCCGCGGCCCTGACGTGGCGGACTTCAAAACTGTCGGGCCGGAAGCGGTATTCCACCAGCCCGACCTCCTTGATCGCGATCCGGTCCTGGCGCTGATCGTTGATGACGAAGCCGGCCGACGGCGCCCAGACATGGCGGGTATGGCAATAGGTGAAGTCGCGCCGCTGGTGCACGTGGCCACTGGCGATGAGGCGCAGATCGATCGTCCCGAGCATCTCGATCAGCCGGGCCCGGGCCGGCTGCGGCACGTAGCGGATCGCGGTCTCCGGCGTTTCGGGATCGTCAGGCAGGTTGAGAAATAGCGGCTTGTGCAGGAACAGCGCGACCGGCCTGCCCTTCGTGCGCGATATCTCCTGCGACAGCCAGTCGAACTGCTCGGCCTCGAAGGCGAGCCCCGAGTTCATCACCAGCGAGTTGAGGCCAATGAAGCGCCAGCCGGCAGCCTCGAACGCCCAATGGTCTTCGCCGATCAGGTCGCAGAATTGCCGGCGATGCGCTTCCGTGACCGGCGGCTTCGGCGCCGGGCCGACCGCGGTCGGATTATCGCCGATGTCGTGATTGCCGGGGAGGTAACGGCAGGCGACGGGCAGGGCGTCGTGCAGGTCTTTTGCGAAGACGACATCGTCGCGGCCGGTCGGCCCGTCGAAGGCGACATCGCCGGTGTTGATCACGAGATCGGGCCGGTTGCCGGCGATATGTTCGCTGATTGCCTGGAAGTTGGCGATCAGGCCGGGGAAGCGCCGGCCGAGATGGGTGTCGGAAATCTGTGTCAGGCGAAATTCGGGCATGCGATCATCGTACCCGTGCTCGCGCGTCGGAACGATGACGGCGCGGTCATGGATCGCAACGAACAAAGTTTAAAGCACGCGGTAGCGGATCGTGTAGGCGTCCTGCGGCGCGACGGTGTCGGCGAGCGGCGAGGCGATGCGGTCGGCGAGGTGCCAGGGGCCGAACTCTTGGGAGCGATGCGGCTCGGCGGGCAGACGGAGGCGGAACTCGAAAATGCCCTTGCCGGGCAGGTTCACGACCAGCACGCGATCCGCGGTGCGGTGGTTGAGCGCGACCGCGCCGCGCAGCAGCGCGCGGCCGTCCGAGAGGTCGCGCACGCCCTCGACCAGCGCCAGCGTCTGGTTGCGGTCGGTATGCAGCTCGATCTGGCTGTCGGTCACCGCCGTCAGCATCGCCCGGGGCATGCGGATTTCGAACTCGACGGCGGGCTTGGACGGGTTGAGACCGAGATAGGCGAGCGCGGCGTGGCGCATGTCGTAGGCGGCAAAGGCGAACAAGGCCGTCGCGGCCAGAGCGGCGAGGCCATGCCTGACGACATCGTGCCAGGTTCGGTAGCTCAGGCGAAAGTAAACCGTCATCGCCAGCGCGACCGCAAGCGCCATCGCGATACCTGAGAGGGCCGACATCAGGATACCGAGCCGGCCGTCGGCGGATTCGCTCCAAAGGCTGGACAGGGTGGTCATGGCGCCATCTCGCCTCGATCTCGCCTTGGGCCCGAAAAGGGGCCGAAATCGCTTTAACTATCGGTGGTTGGTCGCGAGAGCGGGAACGCCGGTTCAACTCGTTGATTGTCAGGACGAGGTGCGGCAGCTAATGGACGGTCCGGCGCCGCCCGCCGGATGGGAAAGTTCCGATGTCCGTTCAAATGGTCTTGCTGCCGGTCTTCGTCCAGATCGGCCTCACCTTCGCGCTGCTGATCGGCATGGTTTTCGCGCGCCGCAAGACGCTGATCTCCGGCGAGACCAAGATCCGCGACATTGCGCTCGGCGAGCCGAACTGGCCGAAGGGCGCCACGCAGATCGCCAATTGCTACCGCAACCAGTTCGAGCTGCCGGTCCTGCTCTACGTCCTGATCGCGCTGGCGCTGCCCCTGCGCCATGCCGATCTCTTCATCGTGCTGATGTCCTGGGTGTTCGTGGTGACGCGCTTTGTCCATGCCGGCGTGTTCGTCTCCTCGAACGATCTCGGCCGGCGCTCCACGGTCTGGCTCGCCGGCGTGCTGGTGCTCTTGGCGATGTGGATCTACTTCGCGCTGAAGATGCTGTTGCTGATCTAGGCGCGCCCGCCAATGCCATCTGAAAGATTCAAATGACCCCCGCTGCCCGGCTCTCCGCAGCCATCGAATTGATCGACACCATCGAGAAAGACCGCGTGCCCGCGGCCAAGGCGCTGAAGGAGTGGGGTACCGCGCACCGCTTTGCCGGCTCGGGCGACCGCGCCGCCATCGCCGGCCTCGTCTGGGACGTGCTGCGCCGCTACGCCTCGAGCGCGTTCCTGATGGATTCCGATACCGCGCGTGCCAGGCTGATCGGCATGCTCCGGCTCGAGCGCGACATGGACGCGGCCACTATGGGCGCCTTGTTCGACGGCAGCCGCTTTGCGCCGGCGCCGCTGACCGAGGCTGAGCAGGCGGCGCTCAGCCAGCGGTCCCTGAAGGACGGGCCGGCCGCGATCGCGGGCGACTATCCCGAATGGCTGGATCCGCACCTGGCCAAAGTGTTCGGCGAGGACCGCGCCGCGGAGGCCGCCGCAATGGCGAGCCGGGCGCCGCTCGACCTGCGCGTCAACACGCTAAAGTCCAATCGCGACAAGGCGCTGCAGTCGCTTGCTCATCTTCATGCGAAACCGACGCCTTGGTCGGCAACCGGCCTGCGCATCGCGCTTTCGGCCGATGCGCGCAACCCCGGGATCCAGGCCGAAGAAGACTTCATCAAGGGCGGGATTGAAGTGCAGGATGAGGGTTCGCAGCTTGCGGCCCAATTCACCGCGGCAAAACCCGGCGAGCAGGTGATCGACCTCTGCGCCGGCGCCGGCGGCAAGACCCTGGCGCTCGCCGCCCTGATGCAGGGCAAGGGCCGGCTGATCGCGACCGACAGCGACAAGCGCCAGCTCGCGCCGATCCACGAACGGCTGTCGCGCGCGGGCGTGCACAATGCCGATGTCCGCACGCCCAAGGGCGAGGCCGATCCGCTGGCCGATATCCGCAACACCGCCGACCTCGTCGTGATCGATGCGCCCTGCACGGGAACCGGAACCTGGCGCCGCAACCCCGACGCCAAATGGCGGATGCGGCCGGGCGCGCTGGAGATTCGCCTGCGCGACCAGGCCGAGGTGCTGGAGCGCGCGGTGCCGCTGGTGAAGCCGGGCGGCCGCATCGCCTACATCACCTGCTCGGTGCTGTCGGAAGAAAACGGCGAACAGGTGAGGGCGTTCGTCGCGCGCCACCCCGAGTTCGCGCCCGTGCCACCCGAGCAGACCGCGAGCGTGCTGTGGGACAAGGCGGAGGCGTTTGGCGAGGCCGCGCTGCAATCGCCCGAGGGCTTGCTGATGACGCCGCGGCGGACCGGGACGGATGGGTTCTTCGTCTCGATCCTGAAAAAGGTCTCGTAGGGTGGGCAAAGGCGCGAAAGCGCCGTGCCCACGACCTCTCCGTGGTTGCGATTGAAATGGTGGGCACGCTTCGCTTTGCCCACCCTACGGCATCATGCTAGCCGACGGGGTTCCACCCCCAAAACAAAAACCCCGCAGACCGGATCCCGGTCGCGGGGTTTTCTAACTTGACGTTCTGCCGGTACGTCCGTGGTCAGAACGGTGCGCGGGCGTTAGCCGACGCGGAGATTGTCAGCCGAGGACTTGCCGCTGCGACGATCGGCGACGATGTCGAACGAGACCTTCTGACCCTCGTTGAGGGAAGAGAGGCCAGCGCGCTCGACGGCGCTGATGTGCACGAACACGTCCTTCTGGCCGTCATCCGGCTGGATGAAACCATAACCCTTTTGGGTGTTGAACCACTTCACGGTGCCCATAGCCATGGGAATTTCCTTTAGTTAGTTAGATTGAGTACGCACGCGGACCGGTACGCAGCATTGCGCCCATAGTCCCTGATGAGTCGATGTTTGGAGAATTCATCTGAAGCGTGCGCGCCCGTCAGCAACGAAGCGAAGCGGCCCAGTCGTTCGGCCAAGTATCGATGATCACAATATAGCGAGAATTTGGGGCCAGTTCAAGGCACCACCCGTGACCCGGCGCGTCGCGCGACTTTGCTATTTTGCGGTGCAAATTAACCGCCCGGCCGATCTCAGTCCACGATGAAAAGCGTCGCCCCGGTCGCGGTCGAGGACCGGTGCGCGGCGTCGCCGTAGTCCGAGACCTGGTAGCTCATCCCTGCCGTGAGCTTGAATTTGCGCCCGTCGCGCAGCTCGCTGTCGAGCTCGCCCTTGAGCACGTAGAGCACGTGGCCGCGATCGCACCAATGGTCGGCCAAATAGCCCGGCGAATACTCGACCATCCGCACCCGGAGCTCGCCGATATCGAGCGTGCGCCACTTGGCTTGGCCGGTCTCGCCGGGATGCGTGGTGGCCTCGACCTTGCTCCAGTCGGTGACGGTAAAGGGGGAGGCGGGGAGTTTCATGGGGGAGGTCCTGTTTCAGAGCCGGCAGTCTCGTAGGCTGGGCAAAGCTTCCGTTTCGCTCGAAGAGCGAAGCGGATGCGTGCCCACCATATCTCGCGATCTTGAAAGAGATCGTGGGCACGGCGCAAGCGCGCCTTTGCCCACCCTACGAGAGCTGCGCTCGCAATGACGAGGATGGGCTAGTGGGGCAAATGGTTCGCCGAGCCCTGCACGATCAGGCCCGCGTCATTCACCCGCAGATATTCGCAGATCTTCTTGCCGCGCTCGTTCGCGTAGAACACCACGACGCTATCAGGGCTGACGAACAATTCGATCAGCGAAAAATGCAGCTCCGGCACCAGCCCGAGCGCCTTCCCCCAATAGGCGCGCAAAGCGTCCTTGCCGCGCACGGTGCCGCTGGCATCGAACCCCAGCGCCGGAATGCGGTCCGAGGTCATCAATGCGGCCTCGTCATAGAGCGCGAGCACGCGCTCGAGATCGCGCGCGTTCCAGGCCTCGACCCAGGTCCGGCCGAGGGCGGCAAGCGTTGATGGCTGATGATGCTGTGACATGGCGTTCTCCCTGATCGGGCCCCGTTTGAGGACTGGGGCAAATTAGGTCAATGATACTTACCTATATCGGTCTTGTCCATGCCCAAAGAAGAATGTGGGCGCGCGGCCCGCGTGGTTGCGGGAAAAGCCCCCGTCGCGTATCTGCTGGCCATGACAGCAGCACAGAACGACCGCTCCGCGTCGACGCCCTCGGTGGCCTCGGCGCACGACAAGATTCTCATCGTCGACTTCGGCAGCCAGGTGACGCAGCTGATCGCGCGTCGCGTGCGCGAGGACGGCGTCTATTGCGAGATCGTCCCGTTCAACAAGGCCGAAGCCGCCTTCAATGAGATGAAGCCGAAGGCGGTGATCCTCTCGGGCGGCCCCGAGTCGGTCCACGAGGCCGGCTCGCCTCGCGCCCCGCAAGCGATCTTCGATTCCGGCGTGCCCGTGATGGGCATCTGCTACGGCCAGATGACCATGGCGGCGCAGCTCGGGGGTGAGGTCGAGGGCGGCCATCACCGCGAATTCGGCCGCGCCGATGTCGAGGTGAAGGCGCCGAGCAAGCTGTTCGAGGACGTCTGGTCATCAGGCGGCAAGAACCAAGTCTGGATGAGCCATGGCGACCGCATCACCAAGATGCCGCCGGGCTTCTCGGTCGCGGGCACCTCGCCGAACGCGCCGTTCGCGATCATCCAGGACGAGAAGCGTAAATATTACGGCCTGATGTTCCACCCCGAAGTGGTGCACACGCCCGACGGCGCAAAACTCATCCGCAACTTCGTGCGCAAGATCGCCGGGCTCACCGGCGACTGGACCATGCGCGCCTTCCGCGAGGAGGAGATTGCCAAGATCCGCCAGCAGGTCGGCAAGGGCAAGGTGATCTGCGGCCTCTCCGGCGGCGTCGATTCCGCCGTCGCGGCCGTGCTGATCCACGAAGCCATCGGCGACCAGCTGACCTGCGTCTTCGTCGATCACGGCCTGCTCCGCCTCGACGAAGCCAAGACCGTGGTCGACCTGTTCCGCCACCACTACAACATCCCGCTCGTGCACGTGGATGCCTCGAAGCAATTCCTCGGCGAGCTCGAAGGCGTCACCGATCCCGAAACCAAGCGCAAGACCATCGGCCGCCTCTTCATCGAGGTGTTCGAGCAGGAAGCCAAGAAGATCGGCGGCGCCGACTTCCTCGCGCAAGGCACGCTCTATCCTGATGTGATCGAAAGCGTCTCCTTCACCGGCGGACCTTCAGTCACCATCAAGTCGCACCACAATGTCGGCGGTCTGCCCGAGCGCATGAACATGAAGCTCGTCGAGCCGCTGCGTGAGCTTTTCAAGGACGAGGTGCGCAAGCTCGGCCGCGAGCTCGGCCTGCCCGAAATCTTCGTCGGCCGCCACCCGTTCCCGGGTCCGGGCCTCGCCATCCGCTGCCCCGGCGACATCACCCGCGACAAGCTCGACATCCTGCGCAAGGCCGACGCCGTCTACATCGACCAGATCCGCAAGCACGGCCTCTACGACGAAATCTGGCAGGCCTTTGCCGTGCTGCTCCCGGTGAAGACGGTCGGCGTCATGGGCGACGGCCGCACCTACGACTACGTCGTGGGCCTCCGCGCCGTCACATCCACCGACGGCATGACCGCGGACTTCTACCAGTTCGACATGAAGTTTTTGGGCGAGACCGCGACGCGCATCATCAACGAGGTGAAGGGCGTGAATAGGGTGGTGTATGATGTGACGAGCAAACCGCCTGGGACGATTGAGTGGGAGTAGGAAGGGTCATCTGCGCTCGTGAATTTGTCCTCGTATCTCTAGCTAGTTATTTCCTTCCCGCCCTGAGCCTGTCGCCAGCATTGAATGAGCACCACTATGGATCAATTTCTATTGGTCGGTTTGGGAGCTGTTGTGGGGGCAGTTCTGAGCAGTGGGGGGTACGTGTTAAAAAGATGGTGGGAAGGGCAGTCAACTAGAGACGATATTCAGGACTTCGAGCGGCTTGCTAAGCTTCAGAAGGATATGAAAGGTGACAATATTTCTCTGCAAGCATTGCAGAATTTGAAGAACCAGATTTCGGATAGAAGCGCTCGCCGAGCGAAGGACGAGGCTGAGGTAATTGATAGCATCGAAGGAAGTGCACTCAGAGGGGATGGTGACGAATTTCGTATTGAGGACACGCTTCTTAATCAGCGCGAGATGAATCGTTACGCTTTCCACTTGACTGACCTTGCGGAAAAGGAGTTGGAGTTCCTTGTTGGCGCGCTTGAGGGGGTGCTCGACGAAAAGGAGATAAATCGCTTCGAAAAAGCACAGCGAGCATGGCGCCTCTATTCAAAGCGGCAAGCCGATTTTTCAGCGGGGATGTTCGAGGGAGGGTCAATGAGGCCGTTGGTATATTCCTCGGAGCTTCGTGCCTTGACGATCGAGCGCGCGGCTAAAATCAAAGCGGAGATCCGCGACCGGCATAGGTTGAATTCCAACTGATCAACTGGGCGGTCGTTAGCATCCAAATTCTAGGGCCCGTAGGATGGGTAGAGCGCAGCGAAACCCATCTCCCGTCATCTACTCCGTCTCCTTGAACTGTAAGCCGTCTTCCTATATGACCACAGTAGTCACATAGGTGTCCCATGCGCGAAATCCAGCTTCGTGATGCTAAGGCCAATCTCTCCGCGGTCGTCGATGAAGCCATTGACGGCAAGCCTGCGGTGATCACGCGTCACGGCAAGAAGCAGGCGGTGGTCGTGAGCTACGAAGAGTGGCAGCGGCTGTCGCAGGTGCCGAGCTTCGGTCGTCTGCTGATGGCGGCTCCCGTGATGGCGGGCGATTTGCCGGCGCGAAATCGGTCCAAGCTGCGCAAGACTGATTTCTGAGACGTGTACCTCGTCGACACTAACGTCATCTCCGCCGCATCACCGAACCGGCCGGTGTCCGCGGCGGTCGTCGCGTGGATGGATGCGCAATCCGGTTCCCTATTCTTGTCCGCTGTGACCGTCGCAGAAATCGAGGACGGAATAGCCAAACTCCGGCGCGAGAAGGCGACGCGCAAGAGCAGGGACCTATCCCATTGGCTCGACGCCGTGCTGCATCTCTATGGAGATCGAATCCTGGCATTCGATGTACCAACGGCGCGGATCGCCGGGCAGCTGTCAGACCGCGCACGTGGGCAGGGTCACTCGCCGGGCTTTGCCGACATCATCATTGCTGCCACCGCGCGTCAGCACGCGTTGACGGTCCTCTCACGCAACGCGAGGCATTTTTTGCCGCTCGGCGTGCCCGTGCTTGATCCCTTCGGCGAGTTGCCGCCGTCCTGATTATTGCGCTGCTCGCAGGACGGACATCGCTTCGCTCCACCGATCCCGACGGACTGTGCCAGCTTTTCTCAAACAGGTCTCAAGCGTCGCACCTATCTTGGCGCCAACCCCGCGCCGTTCTGGAACGCCAGCAGCCCGACACAGAAAATCGCTGCACCGACCAACAGCACCACCGGGACCAGGTATGGCGACGAGATGACTTCGAGCGCCGGAAATGCCTTGTCCGAAACGAACCGCCTGTAAGCCACCCATGCGGTTGCGATGAGGGGCGTCAGGGCGACGATGATGTAGAGAGCCCCGAGGATCCAGCCGAAGGCCGTCAGGTCCCTGGATCGGGTGGCCTCTCCTGCAAAGCCAAGCGCGGCAATTGAGATGAAGGCACTCAGCGCGCTGACGACAAGCTCGGCAGCCACGACGACGATCGAGACAGTTACATTCATTCCTGGATTCCGTCGAGAATGGACTTCCTTGAGAAGTCATCCATGATTCATCCTGTGCGTGCAGCCTCGTAGCATCGGTGCTGGGGGTAACGCCAGCGCAAGCGCGTCCGGCCGGCCGGCGGCCGCATCAACGCCGGTTGAACTCCTTGAGATCGACGATGACGCGCGCGAAGTCCGGCGGGCGCTCGTGCGCTCAAAGTGTCGGCGGAACCCATCGTGCTCAACGGCGAGTGAGGGTCGCACGCTATAATATAAGTATTGACTTATATAAGCCTATGCCGATATTCCGTCCCGAAACCAAACGGGAGGTCCGGGATGGAGATCGACGTTGCCAGGGTGTTGGGACTTGTCACGCGTTCGGTGCGCAATTTCGAGAAGGACGGGAAGGCGGCCAGTACGGTCACCTTGACGCGGCTCTACGACACCAGCGTCGACGACCTCTGGGATGCGGTGACGAGCAGGGAACGCATCCCGCGCTGGTTTCTGCCGGTGGAGGGAGATCTCCAGCTCGGCGGAAGATATCAGCTCAAGGGAAATGCGGGCGGCACCATCACGGCCTGCGCGCCGCCGACTCATTTCGCGGCGACGTGGGAATTTGCAGGCGCGGTCAGCTGGATCGACGTCACGCTGGCGGCAGAACGGAGCCAGGCGCGCTTGACGCTTGAGCACAGCGCGATCATCGAGGATCATTGGAATCAGTTCGGTCCGGGTGCGGTCGGCATCGGTTGGGACCTCGCCATTGCCGGGCTCGAGCGATACGTTGCGACGGGGGCATCGGTCGACCACGAGACGGCCGAGGCGTGGATGGGCTCGGCCGAGGGCAAGGAATTCATGACCGGGAGCGGTGAGTTGTGGCGCGCTGCGCATGTCGCGAGCGGGGTGGATGCGGCCTCGGCGAAGCAGCGCTCGGACCGCACCATTGCCTTTTATCGCGGCGAGATGCCGCCTGACACCGCTCACCCCGGCACAGGAAGCTGATGCACGTCTTCGAAGTCCTCGCCGATCCCGTGCGCCGACGCATCCTCGAACTGCTCGCCCCGGGAGAGATGGCCTCCGGGGAAGTCGTGGAGGCGATCGGCGCCGAATTCGGCATCACGCAAGCCGCCGTGTCGCAGCATCTGAAGGTGCTGCGCGAGAGCGGCTTTGCGATCGTTCGGGCGGAAGCGCAACGACGCCTCTACTCGGTCGACGTCGCCGGACTTCAGGCGGTGGATGCGTGGGTCGGTCGGTTCAGGACTTTCTGGGAGCCGAAGCTGGACGCGCTGGCGACGGAGATCGCGCGCGGCAAGCGGGAGCGGCGCAATGCACCGCTGACAAAGCGGAGCGGCAAGAGGGCCTGAGAGCTGTGCCGAACCCGAAGCGCCTCACTCATGCGCCTCCTGCCAATGTGGATAGGTGACATAGGCCGTGACGGCGCCTTGCTCATGCGAGCGGATGGTGACCTTCTCGCCCTTGGGCATGTAGATGATCTCGCCGGGTCCGGCCGTGACGGTGCCGGCTGCGCTCGACACCGACAGCTTGCCCTTCAGCACGAGCATGACGTCGTCTACGGCGAGCTTTTCATCGAGGCTCTGGTTCGGCGCATAGCGGCCGAATCCGATGGTGATCGGGCCGCCGTGGCGCTGGTCGATCACATTGCCTGCGAAAATGTCTCCGTCCTGCCCGGGCGAGCGTTCGAACGACGCATCCGCCGCGGCAAACTTGCGAACCTTCATGGGATCCTTCCGTTCTGCGCCTGACTTGACAGGGTGGGACGGTAGACGCCTGAAGCCGGTGTTTGTTCAACATCGCCGCGGGGCGGTTTGACGCAGCGCCATGCATCAGGAGATCCTTGCCGCACCTCTGGCGGTGAACGATTGCCTGATCGGCGCGCAGGGACCCGGCGGAAACGTCGGATCTCCGTCACGTTCTGCCGTGATACGACATCCGCATCGTCCTCTCCGGAGCCAGCTTGCATGTCCCCTGCGATCGCCCCCAGCCAACAGCCCGCAACCGCCGCCGAGACCGACCCCGAGATCGTCGGCTGGATGAAGGGTTTCCCGCCAGCGCCGGACCGCACCATTACCTTCCAGAACGGCTCGTTCCGCAGTTTTCCCGAGCTGCGCTGGGCGTGGAGCAATGTCCGGCAGCTGGTACCGACGGTGAACGTCTGGCGCGGGGCGGGGCCGGCCTCGCCGCTGCCGCGTGAGGATCACGACATCGGCGCGGTCGCCTCGACCACGATGGACGGCCGGCCCATGACCTTCGCAAAGATGCTGGAGGAGACCTATGCGGACGGCATCGCCGTGCTGCATCGGGGCAAGCTGATCTATGAGCGCTATTTCGGCGCGTTGAAGCCGCACAAGCCGCATATTGGAATGTCGGTAACGAAGTCCTTCACCGGCGTGCTCGCCGGCATCCTGGTCGCCGAGGGCAGGATCGATCCACAGGCGCAGGTCACGGACTACGTGCCGGAGCTGAAGGCCAGCGCGTTCGGAGATGCGCGCGTGCACGAGGTCATGGATATGACCACGGGGCTCGCCTACACCGAAGTCTACACCGACAAGAATTCCGCCGTGTGGGGATTGCGGCGGGCCAACGGCATGGCGCCGATCGAGCCTGGTTATGATGGCCCGACCACCATTTTCGATTTCCTCATGGCGCAGAATAAGCAGGGCGAGCACGGCAAGGTCTTTGCGTACAAGACCGTCAACACCGACGTGCTGGCCTGGATCATCAGGCGCGCCAGCGGCATGACGCTGTCCGATTTTCTGTCCGAGCGCATCTGGCAGCCGATGGGTGCGGAGGAGGATGCATATTATCACGTCGACCGCATCGGCACCGAAAGCGGCGGCGGCGGTCTTTCCACGACACTGCGCGATCTTGCCCGCTTCGGCGAGACCATGCGCAACCATGGCCGCTTCAACGGTCGCCAAATCGTGCCTTCATCCGTGGTCGAGGACATCGCTCGCGGCGGCGACCCCGAAAAGTTCAAGCCCGCCGCCTACACCACGCTGCCCGGCGCCTCCTATCGCAACCAATGGTGGGTCAGCCACAACGCCCACGGCGCCTACATGGCACGCGGCGTTTACGGCCAGGGCATCTATGTCGATCCCAAGGCCGAGATGGTGATCGCGCGTTACGCCTCGCACCCCGTTGCGGGCAACGCCGCTAACGATCCCGTGACGCTGCCGGCCTATATGGCGCTGGCGAAGGCGCTGATGGCGGGATAGGTGGTAGGGCGGATTAGCCGCAAGGCGTAATCCGCCGCTCTCGTTCAGATGGCGGATTACGCTTCGCTAATCCGCCCTACGGGGCCGGCGAATGCCGCGATATCCTCTCAAACCGCAAGATCGGTCGAGCGCGTTATCGCCGTCTGCGACCAGATGGAGCCGCCACGGAGGAGGGACGATGAAGGCGGCGCTGCAAAACTATCAGGACCGGATGCGACGGGTGCTGGATCATATCGACCGGCATCTCGACGATGATCTGGACCTCGACGGGTTAAGCGCTGTTGCCGCGTTCTCGAAGTTTCATTTCCACCGGCAATTCACCGCGACCTTCGGGTTGTCAGTGCATCGCTATGTCCAGTTGGCCCGCATGAAGCGCGCTTCGCATCAACTGGCCTACGGCAACGCCCAAAGCGTCACTGATATTGCGATGGATGCCGGTTACGACACGCCAGACGCCTTCGCCCGCGCCTTTCGGCAACGGTTCGGGCAATCGCCGTCGTCGTTCCGGAAGTCTCCCGACTGGGAGCCGTGGCTTGCGGCCTTCGGGCCTCTCGATAACGCGAGGAACAAGCTCATGAAGACTTTTAGCAGTGACGATGTGACGATACGCGACGTGCCCACCACGCGGGTGGCGATCATGGAGCATCGGGGCGACCCGGCGACGCTCGGCGCCACCATCCAGCGCTTCATCGCTTGGCGCAGGGCCGCCGGCCTGCACCCCAGGACAAGCCCGACCTTCAACGTCTGGCGATCCGAGCGGCGTCCTGCGTCGTCGGCCGACTATAGCACGGACCTTTGTG
Source organism: Bradyrhizobium sp. IAR9 (assembly GCF_013408065.1). NCBI lineage: Bacteria > Pseudomonadati > Pseudomonadota > Alphaproteobacteria > Hyphomicrobiales > Nitrobacteraceae > Bradyrhizobium > Bradyrhizobium sp. IAR9. The sequence continues at coordinate 562,297 of NZ_JACBZW010000001.1, read as the reverse complement.
TCGGGACCGATCAGCCGATTGAGGCGAATGGCGAAGAGATCAAGGCTGGCGAGATCCCCGGCGGACGCTGCGCCGTGCTGCGGATCGTCGGCTACACCGACAATCTGGAGCCCGCCGCGCTCTATCTCTATCGCGACTGGCTTCCGGCCAGCGGCGAGGAGGCACGCGACTTCCCGATCTATTGCCAGCGGCTGAGCTTCTTCCCGGAAGTGCCCGAGCATGAAACGGTCGCGGATTTGTTTTTGCCGCTGAAATAGCGCTGCTAGGACCCCAGCGTGCCGCGACAGCCGCTGGATCCAGCAACGACCGTCAGTCGTCGCCTTCGTGATCCAGATCAGAAGACCACGCCGGCGGAGGAGGTCACGCAGGATGCGGAGCGGGCTCACAATACTCGATCAGCAATTCTGTGAGCACCCGTATCTTCCGTGCGGGATGCTGGCCCGGCGGGCGGATCACATATGCACCCGCGGGAGGCGGGGGATATCGTGGCATCACGGGCACGAGCGCTCCGGAAGCGACATATTCATGGGTGAGACTGTCGGGAAGATAGGCGATCCCGAGTCCTGCCGTTGCTGCGAAGAGGAGAGCTGTGCCGTTGTCGGCCTTGAAGCGCCCCTGCGGACGAACCGTGATGATCTTGTCGCCATCCATGAGCTGCCACGCTTCGGTACTTTGCATGAGGGCCTCGTGGGCGAGGAGTTCCTCCGGCGACTTGGGCGACCCATGGGCCTTGATGTAGTCCGGGCTCGCGACAAGCTTTCCATAGACGGCGCCGACGCGTCTTGCGATCAAATTGGAGTCCTGAAGATAACCAACCCGTATCGCACAATCATATCCTTCTGCGATGAGATCGACGAAGCGATCACTATAGCAGGTGTGGATCTGGAGCTGGGGATGGCGCCGAGCCATTTCCGCCAGGATGGGAGCGAAGTGGGTCGGGCCGAAGGAAAACGGCACTGCAACCCGCAAGCGGCCGCGCAGCTCTCCAGCGGGTAGGATCGCCTCCCTCGCTGCATCGATCTCGGCGCTGACTCTGGCTGCATAATCGCGGAAGGTAACGCCAGCTTCCGTGAGCGCAGCCCCACGGGTCGTTCGTGCAAGGAGCTGGACGCCAAGTTCCTCTTCAAGCCGGAGGAGCCGACGACTGACGATCGATTTGGCGACGCCCAGCCGAAGCGCGGCGGATGAAATTCCCCCGGCATCAGCGACTTCGACGAACGTCTGTATCTCTTCGATATCCAATTCAGCGTTCCTCATTCGGCGACACAGCGTTCCGCAATGCGACACTACCGCATCGCATTCGGGAACACCAATCTCGGCGTTGGCTACGTCGCTGCTGGCGTACGTCTTTAAAAACCAGTGCCGCTCACAACGGCAATAGGGGATGCAACGATGAACTTTCGTAACGGCCTTGCTTCGCTTCTTCGTCCCGAAGACTCGGTACTCGTTCTGATTGACCACCAGCCTTACCAGCTCGCGAACGTGAACAGCCACGAACCGCAGATGGTGATCAACAATACGACGGGTCTGGCCAAGGCCGCGAAGGCCTTCGGTGTCCCCACGATCCTGACCACGGTGATCGCTGAGCGGGGTGGTCTTCTGTTCCCTCAGATCACGGATGTCTTTCCTGGCCAGGACGTGATCGACCGGACGTTCATCAACACCTGGCAGGACCGAAAGGTGGTGGACGCGGTCAAGGCCACGGGCCGCAAGCAGCTCATCATCGCCGGCCTGTGGACCGAAATTTGCGTTGCGATGCCGGCGATTCAGGCCCTCGGCGAAGGTTGGGATGTAACGGTGATCACTGATGCCTCTGGCGCCGTGTCAGTGGAGGCCCACGAGGTCGCAATCCAGCGGATGATTGCGGCGGGGGCGAATATGATGACCTGGTTGGCGCTGGCTGCCGAATGGCAGCGCGACTGGGCTCGGACCGATCAAGCTGCCGCGCTGACGGAGGTGATCACGCAGCATGCCGGCGGTAGCGGCATTGCGTACCTGTGGGAGCAGCAGCTGCTCAACACGCCGGTACCCGGCAACGCAGGATGATCTGAGCGAGGGTGCGAAGGACTCGCCAGCGGCTGCGCGAAAGCAAAGGCCGCTGGCGTCATCCAGCAGCTCTTGCCCGTCACGGCGGGGCGGGTGGATTGCACTTCCGCCAGTCCTCTACGAGCCGCGCGACATCTTCTCGAACTTCTTCACCAGCCGCTCGCGCTTCAGCCGCGACAGCCGCTGGATCCAGAACATGCCGTCGAGCTGGTCGATCTCGTGCTGGTGGCACACGGCGCGCAAGGCTTCCGACTCCTCGCTCTGCAATTGGCCGTCGAGATCGTGGTAGCTGATCCGCACCCGGGCGTGGCGCTGTACCTCGTCATTGACGCCGGGCATCGAGACGCTGCCTTCGCGGTGCAGGATCATCTCGGGTGACGTCCATTCAATGACTGGATTGACGTAGGTGAGGGGGCCATCCTTGGCGTCGAGCTCGAGCACGACGACGCGCAAGGGCACGCCGATATGCGGCGCGGTGATGCCGATGCCGGGCGCGGCGCGCATGGTGTCGAGCAGGTCCTGCGCGAGCTCACGCAAACCGTCGTCGAATGCGGTAACCGGTCGTGCCGGCATCGCGAGCCGGCGATCGGGGTAGCGGACGATGGGGCGGATGGTCATGCAGGGCTCCTACCACTCACGGAGGGTTGAAGCACGCCGTTCTTGACGACCTACCAACTGGAAGGTAGCTAACTGCCATGACCAAGATTTCCTCGACCGCCGACGACATTCTGGACTGCGCCCGTACGCTGATCATTGCAGGCGGCTACAACGGCTTCAGTTACGCCGATGTGGCCGAGATCGTCGGCATCCGCAAACCGAGCATTCATCACCATTTCGCCAGCAAGGTCGATCTGGTCCGCACCCTCGTGTCGCGATATCGCGAGGAGGCCCAGGCGGGGCTGGCGGCCATGGAGCGCAACGTCCCGGACCCCGGCGAGCAGCTCAAGAGCTACGTCGCGTATTGGGAAGCGTGCATCAAGGACGCGACGGCTCCGTTCTGCGTTTGCGCGCTGCTCGCCAGCGAGCTTCCGATCCTGCCTGAGGAGGTCGCGCTCGAGGTCCGGGCTCACTTCCGCTCGCTGGCGTCGTGGCTGACATCGGTGATGGAGCGCGGCAAGCGGCAGGGGCGGCTCCAGCTCTCCGGTACGGCTCGGGTCGAGGCTGAAGGCTTCATGGCGACGGTTCACGGCGCGATGCTGTCGGCGCGGGCCTATGGCGATCCGAAGATGTTCGGGATCATCTCCCGGCCGCTGCTGGATCGGCTTTCCCCCAGGCACTGACGCAACCGGCACCGCTGCAATCGACCTAATGGCGAGGCGATCTCGTTTCGCAAGTAAACTACCAACTAGTTGGTAAGGAAGGGAAAATGAGAGATCTTGAGATGGCTTCCGATACGTCCGAGCGTGCGCAATGGCTGAAGCAATACTATTTCCTTCGCGCCGCGTTTTCCGTGGCCTGGGTCGTTGCCGCCTTTGCCGTCGCGCCGTCGTCTGCGGCAATCGCGGCAACTTTGCTCGTCGCCTATCCGGCATGGGACGCCGCGGCCAATTATCTCGACGCGTTCTGCAGCGGCGGATTGAACCAAAACCGCACCCAAGTCCTGAACGTGCTGGTCAGCCTGGCGACCACCCTTGCGGTCATCCTCGCCTTGCGTGTGAGCATGAACTGGGTGCTCGGGATCTTCGGTGCGTGGGCGATCCTTGCCGGATTGCTTCAGCTCGGCACGGCGGTCCGGCGCTGGAGGAGCTACGGCGCGCAATGGGCCATGGTGCTCAGCGGAGGCCAGTCGGCGCTGGCGGGCGGCTTCTTCATCTTTCAGGCTACGATGCCCGCAATCCCGTCGATCGCGAACGTCGCGGGCTACGCTGCGGTCGGCGCACTGTACTTCCTTGTCTCGGCGGTCTGGCTCACCGTCAGCACGTGGCGCCGTGGCGTGGCGCTGTGAGACGTCACGCCGGATAGGGCGTGCCGTCCTCGTGCAGGAAGCGGCCGTCGGACGCCGGGCTCATCATGTCGATGTCGGAGCAGGTGATGAGGTCGTCGGGTGAGCGCGAGCCGATTTCGAGATAGACGGCCGTTGCATCCGACCGGTTGACCATGTGATGGCCGTTGCCGCTAGCCTTGGGGAAGGCGGCGCAGTCGCCCGCACGCAGCACGGTTTCGCCGCCGTCCTCGATCAGCGTCAGTTCGCCTTCGAGCACATAGACGAACTCGTCCTCGTGCGAATGCCAGTGCCGCTGGCTCGACCAATTGCCCGGCGGCAGGCGCATCAGGTTGATCCCGAAATCCCTCAGGCCCCCGGCATCGCCGAGCCGCTGGCGGATGCGATCAGTGCAAGGCGCATTGAAGGGCGCCGGATAACCGGAGCCTTTTCGCGTTGGCACGGCGGCGATGTCGATCTTCGGCATGGATGCGTCCCTGGAGTTGGCGATATGGGATGGGGCGTGCGCGCTGCGATGAAGAGGGAATACGGCCGCAGACCTCGCCGCTATCGCGCGGCGAACCCTGGATCGCGACGTCACGATCGCGGGGGTAGGCGGGATCTGGAAGAGCGGGATGATGGCATGGTGCCGGTGTTTTGCCCGACGAGTCAAATGGCGGCATGGTTGTCGCAAATCATCTGCCTCGTAAGTCATTGATTCGACAGCCGCCGGCTACTGTGCATGGGGTTGTTTTTCGACTTTTCTGTTGGCAGCTCACAAAAGCGTGCGGCAAAAATGACGTTCCATTGTCGGCCGGCACTGTTCCCATTCGTCTTCCACGTGAGACAGACCTGACGGGAGACCGAAATGACTTCTTCCCACTATCGCTGGGTGATCGTCGCCGCCGGCGGCCTGCTCGGCTGCGTCGCGATCGGCGGCATGTTCTCGCTGCCGGTGTTCCTGCAGCCGATCGCCAAGGACACCGGCTGGTCGGTGACCGGCATCTCCAGCGCGATGACGATCGGCTTTCTGGCAATGGCCTTCACCAGCATGGTCTGGGGCACGCTGTCCGACAGGTTCGGGCCGCTGCCGGTGGTGCTGACGGGATCGACGGTGCTGGCGCTCAGCCTGTTCGCGGCGAGCCATGCGACCTCCCTGATCGTGTTCCAGTTCGTGTTCGGCCTTCTGGTCGGCGCCTCCTGTGCGGCGATCTTCGCGCCGATGATGGCGACCGTCACCGGCTGGTTCGATACCCATCGCAGCCTTGCCGTCTCGTTGGTGTCGGCCGGCATGGGCGTGGCGCCGATGACGATGGCGCCGCTCGCCGCCTGGCTCGTCTCGAACCATGACTGGCGCACCTCGATGCAGATCATCGCGCTCGTCGTCGCCGCCATCATGATTCCGGTCTCGTTCCTGGTGCGCCGCCCGCCAGCGCTCACCAATGCGGCGGTCGCGCCAACGGGCGAGGGGACCGCTCAGAGCGAGATGTCGATGGGCGAGGCGCTGCGCTCGCCGCAATTCCTGATCCTGCTCGCGACCAACTTCTTCTGCTGCGCCACCCATTCCGGTCCGATCATCCACACCGTCAGCTATGCCGTGAGCTGCGGCATCCCGCTGGTCGCGGCTGTGACGATCTACAGCATCGAGGGTTTTGCCGGTCTCGGCGGGCGCATCGCCTTCGGCCTGATGGGCGACCGCTTCGGGGCCAAGCGCGTGCTGGTCTCGGGGCTGCTGCTCCAGTCGTTCGGCGCGCTCGCCTACGTCTTCGCCCATCAGCTCGCGACCTTCTACGCCGTCGGCGCCGTGTTCGGCTTCATCTATGCCGGCACCATGCCGCTCTATGCCGTGCTGATCCGCGAAAACTTTCCGCTGCGGATGATGGGCACGGTGATCGGCGGCACGGCGATGGCCGGCAGCCTCGGCATGGCGACGGGCCCGCTCGCCGGCGGCCTGATCTACGACGCCTTCTCCAGCTACGCCTGGCTCTACATCGCTTCCTGGGCGATGGGCCTGGGTGCCTTCCTGATGGCGATGAATTTCAGGCCGTTTGCGAAGCCGCAAGGGGAGGTGGCGCCGGCGGCAGCGTAGGTTCGACATCGAGGCGCAAGGTCAGAGCTGCGCCTCGATCGCGGTCTTGTCGATCACCGACCAGACCTGCCGGATCTTGTCGTTGCCGAATTCGTAGAACACGTTCTCGCAAAACGACACGCGCCTTCCGTTGACGGCAAGCCCAAGGAACGTCCCGACCGGCGTGCAATCGAACTTCAGTCGTGTCGCGATGCGGGGTGGATCGATGATGAGCATCTCGATGTGGAATTGCAGGTCGGGTATCTCCCGAAAATCCTGCTCCAGCATCGCGCGATAGCCGGAGAGCCCGAGCGGCCACGCATTGTGGGCGACCTCATCATGCACGAACTGGCCGAGCGCCGGCCAATCCTGCCGGTTCAGGCAGGCGATGTAGGCACGGTAGATGCCGGCGAGCTCTTCTCTCTCCATGCGGGCTCCTTCCAGTTCACGCGCGCCGCCGCAGATGCTCGATCAGCGCGCGCAGCTTCGGTGCGACGTTGCGGCGGCTCGGGTAGTAGAGATAGAATCCGGCGAAGCGGGGGCAATAGTCCTCCAGGATCGGCACCAGCTCGCCGCGCGCGATCGCGGGGCGAAAGCTCGCCTCCATGCCGAAGGTGATGCCGGCGCCGGCCACCGCCAGCTTGATCATCAGCGCCATGTCGTTGGTCGTCATCTCGGGCGCGACCGCGACGCTGAACTCCTTGCCGCCGTCGGCAAACTCCCAGCGATAGGGCGGGGCGTTTGGCGCCGGACGCCAGCCGATACAGCGAAAGGACGCCAACTCGGACGGATGCGCGGGCACGCCGAAGCGGTCGCGGAAGTCCGGCGCGCAGACGGCGAGCTGGCGTTCCTCGCCGGCGATCGGCACCGCAATCATGTCCTGCTCGATGACCTCGCCAAGGCGGACGCCGGCGTCATAGCCGGCGGCGACGATGTCGAATTCCGCATCCGTCACGGTGATGTCGAGCTGCACTTCCGGGTTGGCCTCGGTGAAGGTCGCAAGGAAGTGCCCCGAGAGAAAATGCTCGGCGATCGAGGAGACGGCGAGGCGCAGCAATCCGCGCGGCCGCCCGCGCAGCGCCTCGGTACCGTCGAGCGCGGCGCGCATGTCCGCGATCGCGGGCGCGACCTCCGCATGCAGCCGCTCGCCGGCTTCGGTCAGGCTGACGCTGCGCGTGGTGCGCTGGACCAGCGCGATGCCGAGCGTTTCCTCCAGCCGCCGGATCGTCTGGCTCACCGCCGAGCGTGTCACGCCGAGACGGTCGGCGGCAGCGCGGAAATTCCGCTCTTCGGCGACCAGCGCGAAGACCGCCAGGGCGTTGAGGTCTGGTTCCATCGGTTAGCATAGCTTGTCAGTGTGGTTAGGGATCGTCGTCTTATCACAGCGATGGCGCCGGTCCATCTTCCCGCAATCACTCCGAAAGCAACGGGAAGAATCTCATGCCAATCGACAAAGTCATTCTCATCACCGGTGCCTCCAGCGGTATCGGCGCAGGCATTGCCCGCGAGCTGGCCGCGGCCGGCGCGAAGGTTCTGCTCGGCGCGCGGCGCACCGACCATTTGAACGCGCTCGCGGCCGAGTTGAACGGTCGGGGCGGAACGGCGCTCGCGCATCCGCTCGACGTCACCGACCGCGCCAGCGTTGCCGCCTTTGCGGATGCCGCGCGCGGGGTCTGGGGCCGTGTCGACGTCATCGTCAACAATGCCGGCGTGATGCCGCTGTCGCTGATGGCCTCGCTCAAGGTCGAGGAGTGGGACCGGATGGTCGACGTCAACATCAAGGGCGTGCTCTACGGCATCGCCGCCGTGCTGCCGGAGATGGTGGCGCGCGGCTCCGGCCAGATCATCAACATCGCCTCGATCGGTGCGCTGAGCGTGTCGCCGACGGCTGCGGTCTACTGCGCCACCAAATATGCTGTGCGGGCGATCTCGGATGGCCTGCGCCAGGAGCACGACAATATCCGCGTCACCTGCATCCATCCCGGCGTGGTCGAAAGCGAGCTTGCCGGCACTATCACCGATCCCGTGGCCGCCGAGGCGATGAAGACGTATCGGGCGATTGCGCTTCAGCCAGACGCCATCGCCCGCGCGGTGCGCTTCGCCATCGAGCAGCCCGATGACGTCGACGTCAACGAGATCGTCGTGCGCCCGACGCGGACGAGGTGACGATACCCGTCCGCATCAGATGCGCTTCTCGAAAAACAGGTCCGGGTAGGGATCGTCATTGTAGCGTGGGATCTCGCGCCAGCCCGTGGTGCGGTAGAGCTGGCCGGCCTCGGGCAGCGCGCTGTTGGTGTCGAGCCGCAGCAGCGTGATGCCGAGCTCGCGCGCGGCGCTCTCGGCCGCGTCCATCAGGCGCCGGCCGAGCCGCAACCCGCGCGCGGCGGGCGCCACCCACAGCCGCTTGATCTCGGCGTAACCGTGATCGGTTCCCTTCAGGCCCACGCAGCCGATCGGCAGCGTGTCCGACATCGCGACGATGAAGCTGCCGCGCGGGCGGCGCATGTCCTTGGCGTCAGGGTCGCGCGACAGCGAGACGTCGAAGCCTTGGCTGAAGCGGCGGCCGAGCTCGGCATAATACTCGCCGAGGCAGTAACGCGCTTGCTCGCTTCGCGGATCCATCTCCTCCAGCGCAACGCGCTCGCGCGTCAATGCGGACGCGATCAGGTCCATCGCCGCCAGCAGGACGTCAGCCTGCGAATGCTGCGCGAGCAAGCCCTCGGCCTGCGTGTTCGACAGCGCCTCATAGGCCGCGAACTCGCGCCGGCCCGCACGCGTCAATGTCGCGACCCGGCGGCGGGCATCGTCCTCATGCGCGGCGGTCTCGACCAGACCGTCCTCTTCCAGGCTGCGCAGCAGCCGGCTCATCAGACCGGAATCCAGGCCGAGATAGTCGCGGATATCGGCCACGTCCGAACGCCCGTGCCCGATCGCATTGAGCACACGCGCCGCGCCGAGCGGGCGGCCGCGCCCAAGAAACGAGGTATCGAGCGCGCCGACGGCGGAGGTGACGGCACGGTTGAAGCGGCGAACGCGGGAAACGGGGTCGAGCATGATGTCTGACTTTAGTCAGATATCATGCTCTGTCAATCGGGCGGGGAGCTGATAGGGCTTGGATGCTAGGTTTCCGGCCGGATCAGCTTGATGTCCTGGTCGGCGGCCCAACCGGCAACATCCTCGCGCTTCAGCGCGGTTGCCATTAGATCCGGAAACTGATCCGGCGTGCAGGCGAACACGGGAATGCCGAGACTTGCGACCTTCGCAGACAGCGCGGGATTGTATGAGGGGTGGCCGGTGTCGGTCAGCGCCAGCAGCACGATCACGTTGATGCCGCGCGTTGCGAGCCGCGCCAGCCGGTCGACCAGCGCGTCCGCATCGCCGCCCTCATAGAGGTCGGTGATCAGGATCAGATGCGCTTTCGCCGGCCGTTCGATGCGCTCCTCGCAATAGGCGACGGCGCGGTTGATGTCGGTGCCACCGCCGAGCTGGACGCCGAACAGCACCTCGACGGGATCGGCGAGCTCTTCGGTGAGGTCGACGATCGCGGTGTCGAAACAGACGAGCTTGGTCGCGACCACCGGCAGCGAGGCCATCACCGCCGCGAAGATCGAGGCATAGACGACCGAGGTTGCCATCGAGCCCGACTGGTCGACGCACAGGGTGACCTCGTCGAGATCAACGATGCGACGCTGATGGCGCAGGAAGCCGATCAGTCGCTCGGGCACGACCGTGCGATGTTCCGCCTGATAATGGCGCAGATTGGCCTTGATGGTGCGGGGCCAGTCGATGTCGGCAAAGCGCGGGCGGTGGGTGCGCAGCGAGCGATTCAACGCGCCGCGGACCGCGTCCGCGGTGCGCCGCTCCAGCCGCTCCATCAGCTCGGCCACCACCTTGGCGATCACGATGCGGGCGGTATCCTTGGTCTTCTCCGGCATCACGCCGCGCAGCGCGACCAGATCGGCGATCAGGCCCACATCCGCCTCGACGGTCGCGAGGAATTCGGGCTCGAGCAGCATCTGGCGCAGGCCCTTGCGCTCGAAGGCGTCTTTCTGGATCACCTGCACCACGGGTGCGGGGAAGAACTCCCTGATGTCGCCGAGCCATTTTGCGACACGCGGCGCCGAGCCTCCGAGCCCGCCGCGGCCCTTCTTCGGTGCCTCCTCGCCGTTGCCATAGAGCGCCGTCAACGCCTCGGACATGCGGCGGTCGCTGGCGGACAGGGCAGGGCCGCCCTCGGCGCCTTCGGCGTCAACGCCGAGGGCGAGCGTCCAGCGGCGGCTGCGTTCATCGGCTTCACTCATCGCGCAGCTCCCGGGATAAGAAGCTCGAGCACGCGGGCCTGATGCGCGGGCCAGATATCGCCTGCGCCGGCGAGCAGCCGATATCCCTTGGCGGCATCAGTGCGGCGCGCGAACAGCGCGTCCATCAATCGCCTGCGCTCGGTCCGGTCCAGCACCGAGAAGACGCGGCGGAACAGCGGCAGGCTGGCGGCGAAGGCTTCCTCGTCCAGCGTCATCAACCAGGCGTCGACGGCGCCGCGCAGCGTGGCATCGTGGATCAATCGCTGGCCGGCACCCTCGAAAAAGCCCTCGAAGAAGCCGGCGGCTTCCGCGACGGGCGTGCCGGGCGAGAGCATCCGCGTCAGCAGGTCGGCCGCGTGATCGGCCGTCAAGAGCTCGGCCTCGTAGAGCAACCGCGCCGCGGTGCCGGCGATCAACCGCGTCGCCAGATCATCGTCCAGCAGCGCGCTCAACGCGTCGCGCCAGTTGGCTACGATTTCGGGCTCGATCTGGGCAAGCTGGATCGCGGCGTCGGCTGCGAGCAGCGCGCCGCGCAGCTTGGCCGCCGCGGGCCCGTCCAGATTGCGCGCGGCATAAGGCAAGGCCAGTGCGGCCTGCACCACGATGCGCGGCATCAGCGCCGCCAGATGCTCCACCGTGCCGGCGCGTGCCTCGCCATAGCGCAGGATGTCGGCCATCGGCGGCAGCGCACCGAGCAGAGACTGTCCGTCGCTGGTCAGCGCCGCCTTGGTCTCCAGGGCCGCGATGCCGAACGCGGTGGCACGGGACAGGTCGGCGATCATGGCGTTGCGCACCAGCGTCGCGAGCGGAGCAAGCTCGGCCTCCTTGCCCATCGCTTCGATCAGGCGTCCCCCGGCAGCCTCGGCGATGGTCGATCCATAGAGCAGATTCTCCACGAGCCTGACTGCGAATTCCGGCTCCCAGCGCAGCTGCCAGTTCTCGCGAAACGTCCCGCGGCTGCGGCCCGCATCGGTCAGCCGTCCCCAGGGCACGTCGAGCGCGTTCAGCCGGTGCAGCAGCGTGGAGCGCATCAGCCCGCTTTCGCTGCGCAGATCGAGCGTCAGCGGTCGATCGAGCGCCTCCGGCTTGAGCCGCGTCGCCTTCTGCTGGCGCTGGAGATCTTCGAGCAGCGGCGCGAGCGGTGTCGCCGCCGGGATCGCGCCGACACCTGCGCCGATCAGCAACTCGGTCGAAATGTCGTCCCACATGGCGCGTTCGCCGTTGCACAGGCAGGCGATCGCCGCCTCGCGCAGCTCCGCGAAACCCGCTGCCGGGCGGCCGCGCAGCGCCGCAAGCGCCGTGCCCAGCCGCTGCGCCTCGATCACCGAAGCGGTCGAGACGAAGTGACCGCGATCGCGCAGCACGCGCGTCGCCTTGGCAAGCCACTCCGCGGCACGATCGCGCTCGCGCGTGTCCCAGACATGTGCGCACCATCCCGGCGCCACCACGCCCGCGCCATAGCCGCTCGCGCGCGCCAGGCGTGGCGCGGTCCAAGGCGCCCAGGTCGCCTTGATCTTCGTCTTGGGCCGGCCCTTGAGCAATTCGCGATCCGCGGCGAGGCTGCGACGTTCGGCGAGCGCCGGCACGTGCCAGGCGCCGCAGACGACCGCGATGGCGCCGTCGTATTCCTTTGCCGCCTTCGCGATCTCGATCCGCATATGCGCCTCGCGCGCGGCCTCGCGGGCCGACAGCGATTTTTCGTCCGCGCGCAGCGCCGTCATCGCGTCGGCGACGGCTGCGAACACCGGCCCCGTCGCGGGGTTCTCCTCGATGACGTCGGACCACCAGGACTCGCCGTCATCATAGCCTGCGGCGGTCGCGAGCGCCCCGATCGGGTCGTGGCTGATTGGATCGGCCTCGGCCCTTGCCGCAATTTCCTCCGCAATGTCACCGTCGGTGGTACCCAGCCGGTCCGACGCCGGCAGGTCGATGAAGCGCAGGGTCGCGCCGTGGCGCACTGCCCAGCGTGCGGCCTGGTATTCCGGTGAATAGTCGGCAAAGGGAAAGAAGCTGGCGTTGGCCGGATTGTCCTCGGCGTAGGTGAGCAAGGCCACCGGCGTCACCATGTCAGGGTCGGCGAGCATCGGCAGCAGCTCGGATGCATCCGCCGGGCCCTCGATCAGCACTGCGGCGGGCTTCAGCGCGTCGAGCGCTTCCACCAGCCGCCGCGCCGATCCGGGGCCGTGATGCCGGATGCCGAACAGAGAGACCTGGCCTGCCATCGGACGCGCCGTGCCGTCAGATCAGGTCGGTCAGCGAAGCATAATAGCCTTCGAAACCGCGCCGCTTCTTCAGCACGGTTTCGAGATATTCGCCGAGCACGGCCGTATCCTGCACCGGATCCTTCACGACCGCGCCGATCATGTTGCTGGCGAGCGTTTCCGGTGTCAGCTTGCCGTCGTTGAAGAAGGTCGCCTGGCTGATGCCGCCGACCATCACCGCGATCGCTTCGGCTGTCGACAGCCCGCCCGAGGGCGACTTCAGCGCGACCTTGCCGTCCTCGGTCGAACCCGAACGCAGCTCACGGAAGATCGAGACCACGCGCGCGACCTCGTCGGCGACGTTCTTCGGTGCCGGCAAATCGAGGTTCTGCGCCATCTCGCCGACCCGCTTGACGATGATCGCCACTTCCTCCTCGGCGCTGTCGGGCAGGGGCAGCACGACGACGTTGAAGCGGCGCTTGAGCGCGGAGGACAATTCGTTGACGCCCTTGTCGCGGTTGTTGGCGGTGGCGATAATGTTGAAGCCGCGCTGGGCGTAGATGGCGGTGTTGAGCTCCGGGACCGGCATCATCTTTTCGGACAGCACGGTGATCAGCGTGTCCTGCACGTCGCTGCCCATCCGCGTCAGTTCCTCGAAACGGCAGAGCTTGCCGCTCTCCATGGCACGCATCAGCGGGGTGGGGACCAGCGCCTCGCGGCTCGGCCCGTGTGCGAGCAATTGGGCATAGTTCCAGCCGTAGCGGATCTGGTTCTCGTCGGTCCCCGCCGTGCACTGGATCACGAGTGTGGAGTCGCCGGTGATGCCCGCGGCGAGATGCTCGGACACCCACGATTTGGCGGTGCCCGGCACGCCCAGCAGCAATAATGCGCGATCGGTCGCAAGGGTCGCAACCGCGGTCTCGATCAGCCGCTTGTCTCCGACATATTTCGGAGTGATCACCGTCCCGTCGGTTGCCTTGCCGCCCATGAGGTAGGTCACGACCTGCCGCGGCGAGAGTGCCCAGCCCGGCGGACGATGCCCGTCGCCCGCGGCAAGCGCCTTCAGCTCGGCAGCATAGCTGTCCTCGGCGGGCAAGCGCAGTTTCTCGCTCATGGTTTCGCTCCGTTGTCGTCCAACGCGGCGTTGAGCCGCAGCATGTCGAGGCGCGGGTCGCCCTGCAGCAGGCCCGCAGCCGTCAGTCGTTGCAGTGATCGTTGCGCGCCGTCGCGCGAGGCGATGAGGCCCAGCGCGTGAAGCTCCGAGACCTGATCGCCGGGCCTCGCGTCATCGCGCTGAAGCTCGGCGAGCAGGGTCTTGCCGGCGGGCGCGGAGAGCGGATCGTCCAGCCGTGCCGCTGCGCCTGCTAATTGTTGGGCCAGTTCGAAGCTGATGCCGTGGGTGCGCAGCGCCGCCTCGGCATGCCCTGTGCGTGCGGCGGGCGCAAGGCGCGGCGCGAGCGCGGTAACGAGGCCGGCGGCATCGCGTTCGCCGATGGTATCCGCCGCTTGCGTGACCAGCGCATCCGTCCCGGTTGCGACGATCAGGTTGATCAGTGACATGTCGGCGGCGTGGTCCACGGTCCAGTCCCAGGCGGCGATCAGATCCTGCGGCGCAAGCCCCAGCGCTGCGGAAAACGAGGCGAGGTCGGCGCCGTCGAACAGCGCCTTGCGGCGTTGCACTTGCGCTGGTGTCTTGAGTGGTTCGGCCTGGATCACGCGGGAGCGGCGCAGAATCCCCTTGGTCTTGACCGAAAAGAAGCGGGCAAGTTCGGCGACGTCCTCGCCGGCCGCAGGGCCTCGGCCAAGACGCGCGAGCAGCGAGGCCGCAAGCGCCTTGACCTTGGAGGCGCGATCATCAGTCGCGATGCGTTCGAGAAAGGCGACGTCGTCGTCGGATAGCCGCTCCGACAGCAGCAACAGCAGGCGCAAGCGAGCGTCGGCAGTCTCGCTCGCGAGCTTGGCCTCGAGCACCGCGCGTGCAGCGGACGGGTCGCGCCGCCTAAGTTCGGCCAGTGCCGCCTTTCGCGCAGCGGGCCAGAAATCGTCCCAGTTCTCGGCGGTGAGATCGTCGCCGGTTTGCTGCCGCGCGGCGCCGTCGGAGTTTGCAAGCGCTGCCCAGTCGCGCCAGGTGGCATAGATATCGGGTGCGTCATCGTCGTCAGCGGCGGGCATCCAGTCGGCTGGATGGGTTGTCCAGCCGCGCGCCGCGAGGAAGTGGACGAGTTCGGTCCCGGCCTGCGCCTGCTTCTTCGCCGCGAGGATCCGGCGCACGAGTGGACGCAGCTGTTCGGGCACCGTCGGCAATGCAAGCGTCGGGATATCGGGCAGGACGCGGAGCACCGAGGCCGGCTCCATTGTCACCGAGGTGCCGAGAAACTGGCCTGAAAGCGCAAGCAGTCGCAATTCCGCTTCGGCGGGATCATTGCCGAGTTCGGTACGCCAGAAATTGGCTGCGGGCGCGGCCGCCGATCCCATGGTCCAGCGCGTCAGGACTGCGCTCATGGCATCAAAGATTGCTTCGGCCCCTGTCGCCTCAGTCATGGCCGCCGATCCGCCCCCAAGGGGTCTGCGCGGCGAGGATCGCGAGCCGATTGCCCGACCAGATCGCAGCGGTGCGCGTGAGATCGGTGCCGCACAGAATGCCGTTGACTTCGGAGGCGACCGGCAGCGTCGCGAGGCCATCGGCCGATCGCCACCATGTGTGTCCGGCAGCGTCGCGCGCGATGCGCCCCTGCGGCAGCAGCAGCGGAATGTCGATCATCCAGGGCTCTGCCAGCAACGGTCGCGTCAACGCCTCGGAGAGTGTGTCATCCGGCGCGGGCCATGCCGGCGGCGGCATCTCGTGCGCGGCGTCGCGCCGGACGAGCAAAGCGCGAAGCGGCTGCGCCGACGGATAGAAGACGAGCTCGCCGTGAAAGCGCTCGCCGGGCGTGAAGACTGAACCGCGCCTTCCCGCGCTGGCCGGGAAAAAATCCAGCAGCATTGCGAAGCGTGGACCGGCCGCGGCGAGGTTGAGCAGCCATGTTGTCTGCGATACCAAGCTGTCGCGGCGCGTCTGCACCTGCTCGGCAAGAACCTCCCAATCCGCATCGACCCGCAGCGCATCTGGATCGACCAGCACCGTCTCGCGGGTCTCCGAGGCGGCGACCGCGCGCCGGATCTCTGTATTGCGCGGGGTGGCGCGGAAGGCGCGCGCGAGCAGAACAAGTTTGCCGAGCTCGACCACGGCGCCGCGCGGACGGTCGCCTGCGGAGAGCGCGAGGAGGCGGGACGGCAGCTCGTCGATCCGGCCGGCGAGCACCGCGGCCTTGCCATCGACAAGCCGCGCCGCGATCCGCCGGCATCGCGCCGTGGCATCATCGATGAAGCCTGACAATCCCATGCGAAGCTGGTCGCCGATCCATTGCTCGAGCGCATCCAGCGCATCGAAAATGGCGCGCTCGGTCTCTTCGTTACGTTTGGCTGCCTGGGCCTCGCGCCGCGCCACGTCCTTCGGGTCGTCTGCGACCCCAGGCTCGGCGGCGCGCGCGGCACCCAGATCCTTGTCGCCGCCGGGCGGCGCATTGGTCGCAGGCTTTGCCGTGGACGGGCCGCGCCGGCGGCCGAGCCAATCGCTGACCCAGGCCGGCGTGTCGGCGGGCGTGAATGGCACCACCGCTTCCGCATTCAGCCACAACAGGCCGAGCACGTGCTTGCAGGGGAATTTGCGTGAGGGGCAGGTGCACTTGTTGCCGAGGTCGCGCAGATCGGCCATCACGCGGTACGGATTGGCGCCGGAGCCCGCGCATTCGCCCCAGATCAGCGCGGCATCACGGCTCATGCCGACACCGGACCATTTGGCGGGCTTGGCGAGGCCGGCGGCGGCCTTAAGCGAGGATTGATCGGTAGCGAGTTGCTCGACCGCCTTCAGATCAATCGCCACGCCGATGCCCTAAATCGAATCCAGAACCGGCAGTATAACGGGGAACAATGAAAGCTCAATGTCGCCGCGAGCGATCCGTGTGCTGCACGCGGGAATGGTCATCATTGCCCTGGTGAGGCGAGGCCGAGTTCCTTGCGTGCCTTCCGCGTCAGCTTTGCCGCGATCAGCGCGTGCGCCTGCGCCAGATACAGAGTGAGCTCAGCATCGGGTAGGGCGTTGTTGCTGACGAGTTGCACCCATTTGGCGCGCGCCAAATACGGCGCAGGCCGGGCCAGGCCGTGCTCGATCAGCATGGCATAGGCCATGTTCGCGGTCTTGAACATGTAGCCGCCGGAGCGCGCGGCAAAGCCGCCGCCGAGCGCGAACATCTTGCCGCCGACCTTGAAGACGGAGGTGCCCTCCCACTGCACCACCTTGGTGACGGCGGGCAGGCGCAGGCAGCGGGTTTCGAAGGATTTGGGTGTCATTGCCGGAGCGATAGCAGGTTGCGCGCGGCTTGCAACGTGCATGCTGGCGGCCGCGCGGAAGAAGTTCGATTGTTTCGCTCGGTTCGCACGGTGATGGCGAAGTTGATGCCGTGTGCCGCCCTTTGTGAGTTGTGCCGGCGCCACAGGCCGCTACCATGTGCCAACTGCCGTGGAACACGGGAGCGAGCACAAGCGGAGGCGACATGAGCGGACAGGAGCGCAAGGTGAAGGGATCGGATCTGTTTGTCGCGGCGCTTGAGAACGAAGGCGTCGACCGCATCTTCGGCGTTCCCGGCGAGGAGAATCTCGATCTCGTGGAATCGCTCCGCACCTCCAAGATCGAGCTGGTCCTGACCCGTCACGAGCAGGCCGCCGCCTTCATGGCGGCCACGCATGGGCGGTTGACCGGCAAGCCCGGCGTTTGCCTCTCGACGCTCGGGCCCGGCGCGCTCAATCTGTCAACGGGCGCGGCCTATGCACATCTCGGCGCGATGCCGATGATCCTGATCACCGGCCAGAAGCCGATCATGAGCAGCCGCCAGGCGCGCTTCCAGATTGTGGACGTGGTCGCGACCATGAAGCCGCTGACCAAACTGTCGCGGCAGATCGTCAGCGCCTCCAGCATTCCGACCGTGGTGCGCGATGCCTTTCGCGTCGCGATGGAGGAGCGGCCGGGGCCGGTGCATCTCGAATTGCCCGAGGACATCGCGGGTGACGAAGTGCCTGATGTCCCCGTGATCCCGGTCCATCCGATCGAAATCCCGGTCGCCCATCGCGCCGCGCTCGACCGTGCCGCCGAGATGATTCTGTCGGCGAGACATCCGCTGGTCATGATGGGCGCTGCGACCAGCCGGCCGCGCGCGACCCACGGTATCGCGAGCTTCGTGCGGCGGACCGGCATTCCGTTCTTCACCACGCAGATGGGCAAGGGCACCGTGCCCGGTGGCACCAATCTCTACATGGGGACCGCCGCGCTGTCCGAACGCGACTACGTTCATGACGCGATCGATGCCGCCGACCTGATCATTGCGATCGGTCACGACCCGATCGAGAAGCCGCCCTTCATCATGGGGCCGGCAGGCCCGAAGGTCATTCACGTCAGCTATACGTCGGCCAGTGTCGAGCTGGTCTATTTTCCCGACGCGGAGGTCATTGGCGACGTCGGGCCGAGCCTGGAGCTGCTCGCTGACCGGCTCGAAGGCAAGCTGCCGCAGGCTGCGGCGCTGCTGCCGTTGCGCGAGAAGATTCTCGGCCACATCGCCGACCGCGCCACCGAGGCGCGCTGGCCGCCGACGCCGCAGCGGATCGTACACGACATCCGGCAGGTGATCCCGGAGAACGGCATCGTCGCGCTCGACAACGGCATGTACAAGATCTGGTTCGCGCGCAACTACCGGACCCGCGTCGCCAACACGCTGCTGCTCGACAATGCGTTGGCGACGATGGGCGCCGGCCTGCCGTCGGCGATGATGGCCGCGATGCTCTATCCCGATCGTCGCGTGCTCGCGGTCGCCGGCGACGGCGGCTTCATGATGAACAGCCAGGAGATGGAGACGGCTGTCCGCCTCAAGCTCAATCTGGTCGTGCTGGTGCTGGAGGACAAGGCCTACGGCATGATCCGCTGGAAGCAGGCCGTCGACCATTTCGCCGACTACGGCATGACCTTTGGCAATCCCGATTTCGTCCTCTACGCGAAGGCCTATGGCGCGAAGGGGCATCGGATCGAGAGCATCGACAGCTTTGGCCCGACGCTGAATACCGCTTTCAAAGAGGGCGGCGTGCATCTGGTCGTGATCCCGATCGACTATTCGGAGAACGTGCGGGTGCTCGTAGACGAGCTGCGGGCGCGCGAGAGGTAGCGCTCCGGCCGACATTTGCCCGGAGGATCATACCAGCCATTCCTTGATATATATCGTGACACGATATATTGGCAGGCGCCAAGAACCCTCCCGTCAAAATCTCCCGACAAGAGCTATCCATGCGCCAGACCCTGGACATCACCGGCGGCCTCCCGCGTCCTCGCGGCAAGCCCGGAGACTTCACCGCCGACCGCCGCGTATTGATCCTGATCGGCATGGCCCTGCTGGTCGGCAGCCTCGGGGCGGGCGCCGCATGGGTGCTGCTGAAGCTCATCGCGCTCGTCACCAATCTGGTCTGGTTCGGTCATTTCAGCACCGAGAACGTTTCGCTGGCGAATGCCCGTCCCGGGATCTGGATGGTGCTGGCGCCGGCGCTCGGTGGTCTCGTGATCGGGCTGATGGCGCGCTTCGGCTCGGAGAAGATCCGGGGACATGGCATCCCCGAGGCGATCGAGGCGATCATGATCGGCGGCAGCCGCATGCAGCCGAAGGTTGCGGTCCTGAAGCCGCTGTCCTCGGCGGTGTCGATCGGCAGCGGCGGTCCGTTCGGCGCCGAGGGGCCGATCATCATGACCGGCGGCGCGATCGGGTCGATCTTCGCCCAGTGCTTTCATCTCACCGCCGCCGAGCGCAAGACCCTGCTGGTCGCGGGTGCTGCGGCCGGCATGACCGCGATCTTCGGCACGCCGATCGCGGCCGTCCTGCTCGCGATCGAACTGCTGCTGTTCGAATGGAAACCGCGCAGCTTCCTGCCCGTGGTGACCGGGGCGGTGATCTCGGCGGCGTGGCGGCCGTTGCTGTTCGGGACCGGACCCTTGTTTCCGTTTGCCGAGCGGCCAGACCTGCCGTGGTGGGGGCTGGCGGCAGCGATCGGCGTCGGCATCGTCGCCGGCCTGCAATCCGGGCTGATGACGCGGCTGCTCTACGCGATCGAAGACCTGTTCGACCGCTTGCCGGTGCACTGGATGTGGTGGCCGATGCTTGGCGGTCTGATTGTCGGCCTCGGCGGCCTCGTCGATCCGCGCGCGCTTGGCGTCGGCTACGACGTCATCGCCGATCTCTTGTCCGGCCACATGGCGCGCGATGAGGCGATCCGGCTGCTGCTGGTGAAGTCCGCGGTCTGGGTGATTGCGCTCGGCTCAGGCACGTCGGGCGGCGTGCTGGCGCCGCTGCTGATCCTCGGCGGCACGGCTGGCTGGATGGAGGGGCTGGCGCTGCCCGGTGGCGCGTCATTCTGGGCGCTGGTCGGCATGGCCGCGATGATGGGCGGCACGATGCGCTCGCCGCTGACAGGCGTGATGTTCGCCATCGAGCTGACAGGCAATATCGATATGCTGCTGCCGCTGCTGGCGGCGACCGGCGCAGCGCATGCCGTCACGGTGCTGCTGCTGAAGCGCTCGATCCTGACCGAGAAGATCGCGCGCCGCGGCCAGCATATCACGCGCGAATACGCGATCGATCCGTTCGAGTTGCTCCGCGCCGCCGATGTCATGGTCACTGATGTCGACACGCTGCCGGTCGGAATGCCCATCGACGAAGCGGTCGCGTTCTTCACCTCGGACCAGCGCCGTCACAAATCCTATCCCGTCGTCACTGCCGATGGACGGCTGACCGGCATGGTCACGCGCGCCGATGTGCTGCGCTGGCGCACCGAGGGCGATCATCAGGCCGCAACGCTGGACGACGTGGTCTCGGACTCATCGGCCGTGATGGCGCATCCCGACGACGTGCTGGGGCGTGTCGCCGATCTCATGGTCGCCTCCGATCTCGGGCGCCTGCCGGTGGTCGAACGCAGCACTCATCGCGTGGTGGGCCTGGTTGCGCGCAAGGATTTGCTGCGAATTCGCGCGGTCGTGAACGCGCAGGAGGAAGACCGCAACGCATATTTCCTGCGCGAAAAGGCGCTTGTGCCGGAGGCGTAGATCGCGGAAGGTCGGGCCTCTAGAACTCCAGCACTGATGGGAATGAACATGACTCGTGTTCGCTGCGTCACCGAGATGGGTATGGGCGTCGATGTCCACGGCCGGGACGCCACCAAGGCGGCCAAGCGCGCCGTGTCGGATGCCATCAGGCATTCGAGCCTCGGCTTCTTCCGGATGATCGGCAAGACTGCGAACGACATGTTCGTCGATGTCACGATCGCGGTGCCCAATCCGGAAGCCGTCGACAAGGAGGCTGTGGCCAAGGAGCTTCCTTACGGCACCGTCACCGTCACCGCCGTCAAGGGGGGGCTGGAGATTCCCTCGGCAACCGAAGTGGCCAACGATCCCATCCTGATCGCCAATGCTGCCGTCATCGTCAGCTTCGACAAGGACTAGGCCGGTGTCAGACAGCGATGAGGCGCTGCTGGATCGTCCGATCTGGAGCGCGCTGACGACGAGCCACAAGCATCTGGCCGAAGGCGGCCCTCGGGCGCTGCGCTATCCCGTCGACATGACGCCGTTCGCCGACATGGTCGACATGTCCGCGGCGAGCTTTGCCGCGCTCGGTGATCTGCTGTCAGGCACGCAGGTCGCCGCGCTGTTCACGCCGGATCCGGTCGAGGTACCCGCCGGCTTCAAGGTCGTGATCGCCGGGCCTTGCGAGCAGATGATTGGCTCGCCCGCCGACAGTCCGCTCCGCGATGCCGAGATCGTCACTCTGGGTGCCGACGACGTTCCGGCGATGATGGCGCTGACGGAGCTGACGAAGCCCGGTCCGTTCGCGCGGCGGACCCATGAGCTCGGCACGTTCCTCGGCATCCGCGCCGGGGATCAATTGGTCGCGATGACGGGCGAGCGCATGAAGCCGGGTAAGTTCGTGGAGATGACGGCCGTGTGCGTGCATCCCGACTATCGCGGCCGCGGCTATGCGCAGGCGCTGCTTGCGGCCGTCGCCCGCGGGATCGAGGCGCGCGGGGAAATTCCGTTCCTGCACGTGTTTTCCAGCAACGTCTCGGCGATCGCGCTGTACCAACGGCAGGGCATGCGCATCCGTCGCTGCTTGCACGTCACCGCGTTCATGAAGCAGCAATAGGCGCTGCGGCCTTCATTTCCCGCGAAAGCGCGCTATATCCGTCCGAACCACAATTGGGGGAGACTCATGGACGCCAAGGTTACGGAATTTTCCGCCGCACGGACGGCGATGCAGCGCTACGTCGATCAGGAGATCATTCCGGGCGCATCCTGGGCCGTGCTGCGCGGGGGCGAGGTGGTCGACCAGCAATGCGTCGGCTTTGCCGACCGCGAAGCCAAGACCGCGCTTCGTCCCGACCATATCTTCCGCGCGTTCTCCAACACCAAGATCTTCGTCACCTGCGCGATCATGCTGCTGGTCGAGGAGGGCCGCATCGGGCTCGATGACCCGATCGAGAAATTCCTGCCGCAGCTCGCTGGTCGCAAGGTGCTGAAGCCGGACGCTTCGAGCCTTGCCGATGTCGAGCCGGCGAAGAACCCGATCACGATCCGCCAGCTCCTGACCCACACCTCCGGCCTCAGCTATGGCATCTTTGATCCCGGCACGGTGCTGTTCAAAGCCTACAACGAGGCGCGCGTGCTCAATCCGCTGACGCCACTGGCCGACATGATCGACCAGCTCGCCAGCCTGCCGCTGTCCTATCACCCGGGGACGTCCTGGGAATATTCGGTGGCCACCGACGTGCTCGGCCGTATCGTGGAGGTCGTCTCCGGCCAGGCGCTCGATACCTTCCTGAAGGCGCGCATCTTCGATCCGCTCGGCATGACCGATACCGGCTTCCATGTTCCGGAAGCGCAGCAGGGCAGGCTGGTTGCGCTCTACAATGGCGCTGATGTGCTCGATCCGATGAAGCCCGGCCTCACGCGGGCCGACAATCTGCCGTTTCCGCAAGCCTATCGGCGGCCGTTCCCGCGGCTCTCGGGCGGTGGTGGTCTGGTCTCGACCCTGCCAGACATGCTCGCACTGGTCCGCGCGCTGCTGCCCGGTTCGGATGCGCTGTTGAAGCCGGAGACGCTGCGGCAGATGATGACGAACCAGCTCCCGGCAGGGCAGACCATCCGCTTCGCCAATCTCGGCCCGATCCCCGGCAAGGGCTTTGGCCTCGGCGGCGCCGTCACCTTCGCGCCGACGCCGTTCGATCCGCCGAACTCCACCGGGGAATTCCAGTGGGGCGGGCTCGCCGGCACCCATTGGTGGATCTGCCCTGAGGCCAATACCGCGGGGGTCCTGATGGCCCAGCGTTACATGGGCTTCTGGAATCCATACTTCTTCGAGTTCAAGCGCCTGGCCTATCAGGCCGTCGGAGGCTGACCCGCGAAAAAATTGCACGCGCCCGCGAATCCTTTTCGGCCGGGGCGTCCTCTTAGTGGTCGAGGCATTTTGCCGCGGCCTAACTCGGAGGATGAGATGGCGTTTTACAGGAAGAACATCGGCGGCCTGCATCAGGCAGTGCGGATCGCCTTGGGCGTCGCGGTGATGGTCGCGGCATTCGTCTATCTGGCGGGTACGACGGCGTGGCTGGTCGCGCTGGGCGGCGCCGGCTTCGCGCTGACCGGCTTCGTCGGCTATTGCCCGATGTGCGCGATGGCGGGGATCGGGCGAAAGGGCGTCTCGTGAGTGCGGCTGCGATCTCGCCAAACCTGTTCGAAGCCGCGCGACTCGGCGATCCCCACGCGATCGCCTCGCTGCTCGAGACGGCGCAGCCGGATATCCGCCGCTACGCGCGCGCCACCTGTCGCAGCTCGGCGGATGCCGAGGATGCGACGCAGGAGGCGCTGTGGATCCTGTTCCGCCATGTCGGCACGATCCGCTCGCTGCTGGCGTTTTCGGCCTGGCTGTTCAGCGTCGTTCGCCGCGAATGCCTGCGGCTGGCGCGTCGGGCCGGTGTCGTCGCCGCCATCGACGACGGCGAGGCGGAGGCGCTGCTGCTGGCTCGCCCCGAAGCCGATCTGCGGCTCGATGTGGCCGCGGCGTTCGAGGCGCTGCCGCCGTACTACCGCGATGTCGCCCTGATGCGCGACGTCAAGGAAATGACCATCGACGAAATCTCCACGGCGCTCGGTGCATCCAGGCAGACCGTGAAGGCGCGACTGCACCGCGCCCGCGCCTTGATGCGCGAGTATCTGACGAGATGAGACATGAGTGAATACCGGAGGAGGAGAATCGAATGATGCGGGCGGGAGGTGGTGCCTCCCGCCCGCTGCTTGTGTCAGTCCTTCCACGGATCGAACTCGCCTTCGCCGGCCATGGCGACGGCGAACGGCCGCAGTGTGTGCAGCACCTTCACGGTGCCGGCGTGCTGCGCCAGCACGTCCGGCAGGCGACGATAGGCCATCGGGCTCTCGTCGAGGTCGGCACCGATCAAGGTGACGCAGCGCTCGTTGAGCCAATGGTCCATTTCCGCGCGCGAGAAGCGCCGCTTCGCCTCCTTGCGTCCGAACAGCCGGCCGGCGCCGTGCACGGTCGAATAGAGCGAAGCCTTGGCCTCCGGACTGTCGACGCCTTCGAGAATGACGGCGTCGTCGCCCATCGAGCCGCCGACGAATCCCTTCTGGCCGGGAAACGCCGGCGTCGCGCCCTTGCGCACCACCCACAGATCCTTGCCGTCGTGGGTCTCACGCCAGGCATAGTTGTGGTGGTTGTGCACGCTCTCAGTGACGCTGCCGCCGATGATCTGGCGGACGCGCTCGACGACCCACTCGCGGCCCGCATAGGCATAACGCCCGGCGAGCTGCATCGCCGCGATGTAGCGGCGGCCGAGCTCGGAATCCTCGTCGACGACCGCGGGCGGGACGTTCATACCGTCCTTGCCCCCGGCGGCCTTGAGGTAGCGCGTCGCGGAGGTGTGTCCGAGACCGCGGCTTCCGAAGTGGACGCCGATCCAGACAAAGCCTTCCTCGTCGCGCATGAGGTCGACATAGTGGTTGCCCGATCCGACCGTGCCGAGCTGGCTCACCGCCTTCTGACGGTAGGCCTCCATGTCGCTTTCGCGCCAGGCATCTGCGTCGTCGAACAGGTCGTGCTCGGCCCGCTCGGCATTGGCGCGGCCGACCCCGAACGAGATCACCTTGGCGACGTCGCGGATGATCGTGGGGACGAGGCCTGCAATGTCGTCGAAGCGCGTGTCGAGCCGGGCGGCCATGTTGCCGCAGCCGATGTCGAAGCCGACGCCGGAGATGCTGATCTGCTTCTCATAGGCGATGACCCCGCCGACCGGCTGGGCGTAGCCGAGATGGCCGTCGGCGCAAATCACGCCGGATACCACGTTGCCGACCGCCATGCAGTTGCGCATCTGCGCGATCGTCGCGTCCTCGTGCGGGCCGAAAACCTTCAGCGGCGCATTCTGGAAGCGGGCGTCCTGCATCCGGAACTCGGCGATCGAGTTCGCGGTCGCATTGGCCTCGCGGGCAAGATGCTCCTTGCGCGCGGCGTCCTTGTACAAGCACCAGGCCGGCTGGCCGCGTCCTTCGCCGACGCGCGAGTCGGGATCGATGCCGGCGGCGAGGCAGAGCTCGCGGGCGCGTTCCATGTAGGGATCGGATCGTCGCATGGTCGTGTGTCCTGCTTTGCATTCCGCACGCACCATAGCCGGGCGGACGGATCATTTCAGAGATTTTGAAAGCCCCGGGCGCAGTACCCTGCGTCCGGGGCCGTTGTCGTTGCGCATCAGTTCAACGCCGTTTCCGACGCCGCGATCCACGCGACCACGGCCTCAGAGAAGCCGTTGACGCGGGTCCAGGCGCCGTGGCCGACACCGTGCTGATACGAGGCCACGTTCACGATGGTGCCGCGCGCCCTGGGCTCGGGCACCTGGTCGTGGCTCTGCTCGTCGGTGAAGACGATGAGGCGATCGCCCTTGCGGTCGATCTCCGCCACCGCCTTGCCGAGCCAGGTTCCGCTATGCGGCTGCGAGTTGATGATCGCATCTCGAAGCGCGAAGCCGCGGCGGGGAGGGACCTTCACCACCCTGTCGGAGAAGGTGAAGATCTCGACCTCGTCGCAGATCTCGCGGGCGAGGATGGCCAGGCCACACGCCGCCTCCGCGCGCGTCATTTCCGACTGCGCGGAGAGCGTCGCGAACATCGAGCCCGACACGTCGATCAGGAGCCGGGAGCGGCCCGGGAGCCGCACATGATCCTTGACCGACTTGAGCATCGCAGCCTCGAGCTCGGGCTCGAAGTCCGGCGCATAGCGCGCCGCCGTGATGAAGCGATAGGGAAGGATACGATCCGTCCGCATCGCGTCGATCGCGCCTGCGATGGTCTCGCGCGGGACCTGCGCGTTCTGCATCAGCCGCAGATTGCGCATGAGCGCCAGCCCGCCGAGCTTGCGCTCGGCGATCAACCGCTCGAAGGTCTCGCGCTTGTTCTTGCCGGCCGAGAGCGAAACCTCCCAGGTGTCGGGGGAGGCGAGCTCGCCATCGACGAGCTGCTTCCACACCTTGGCCTGGTCGGCGTCCTTCGGCTTGGCGTGCACCAGGAACAGCACGTCCCTGATCCGCACCGCGCCGTCGCGGTCCCACTTGGCGAGCTGGTACGCGTCGAACTTGGTCAGCGCGCGGGCAAGGCCCTTCTTGACCTGCGCCGAGACCGGCTGACGCTTGCGCTGCTGCTGAGGGCCGAGCGCATCCGCCCAGTAGATCGCAAGCAGCTCCGTCATCTCGTCGGGACGCTGGATCACCCGGTGAAGTGTGTCGGCCACGAGGGCGCGGTGCTTCTCGCTCCGCGCCATCTCGCGGATGACGAGCAGCGGCGCGTGCCGCAGCTTCATCACCTCGCGCGCCTCGATCGCAAGCTGTGCCACGCGCGCCGGAGCAACCTTCGGCACCAGGGCCCTGATGCGATCGGCGATCGCGACGCCGTCCTCGTAGAACTGGTCCTCCCACAGGAGGCAGTTCATCAGCGCGCGCTTCAGCTCCATCTCGGGCGTGAAGCGCACGGCACGGGCGCCCTGACGCGTGAAGGCGCGAACGATCTTGTTGAGCCTGACCATGACGGCCTCCTCTTGGGTTGGTGATGGAATGGAAGCGGGTGCCGGGGAACAAGCGAGGCTGAACGTGCTCTACCAACTGAGCTACGGACTGATGTCCGGGAGGGCTCGAACCTCCGACCGCGAAGTAACAGCGCTCTTCACCACCGGCGGTGGCGACGAAGGGACACGATCCGGGAACAGGCGATTCTGTGACCCGGCGAGCGAAAGCCCGCCGGAAAGCGCTCTGGCCACTGAGCTACCGGTGCATCGTACACCGGGCGGGATTCGAACCCGCGACCTCTCGCGTGATAGGCGAAGTAACAGAAATCTTCACCACGGACCGTGATGGTTTGGCGGGGAACGAGCGATGCTGTTGCTGCCCTTGCGGGCGATCCGCCCCTTGCTCTTGCAGGAGTCGAACCTGCGCGGTCCGAAGTAACAGACATCTTCACCACCGCCAGGCCGACGCTCTCGCGTCGGCCGTTGATGGGTACGCTGGGGAACGGGCGATCTCGGCTTTCAGTGACGACAACACAGGACCCTTCTTGCGAACGGATCCTGCGCCGGGCCGCGTGCGAACCTTTTCCGAGGCCGCATCCCGGTGCGTGTGTCAAAGGCGGGAGGCATACCCGCTTTGCCGTGTGGAGAAGTATCCGAGATCTTCACCACCAGCGTCGGTTGAGCCGCGACGACAGCGGCAAACCGAACTACAAAAATTCTATCGCGGCGCTGTCGACGCGCCGCATGTTGCGAACCATCAGGGTTCGCTCTGCCATCGGTGTCCGGCTCATCGCCTCGTTCCCTCCGGCAGGCCCCGCGCGCTTGGGCACGCGCCTCTCCAGCGCGAGCCCCGAGATCCGGGTCTCTCGTTCCGGCGATTGCCGGGATGTTCGGTTGGGCCGCGCGGCGAGCAATAAAAAACCCTCCGGAGCGGCGGGCTCGGGAGGGTCCGTGAGAAGCGGACTGTCGATCTTGCGGTCAGGCAAGATCGCTCCCATGAGCCGGGCATGCGACGTCGAATAGCTTTGAGCTATTCGGCATGCGGACAATTCTTTCGTAGCGGTGTGACATCGCTCGGTTCATGGTGTGCTTGTCGCAAACGGAAGCGTCTGCGAGGGCGCGGGACATACGCCCGCAACTTGCGGATGTCAAGCGACGCGCGCGTGGAAAAACGAAAATGACGGACGCATGACGTGCCAAACTATCTCGGCCTCGACGGATTTCGTTTCGGCTGGGTCGCGGCCTGGATCGACGAGCGCGACAATCATGGCTTCGATTATTCGCCGGGCCTGATACGCTTGCTCGCGTTGCCGCATGCGCGCGCGATGATCGACATGCCGATCGGATTGAATCCGGCCGGCTATCGCCTGTGCGACCTGCATGCGCGCGAGCTGATTGGCCCCGCCGTGTTTCTCGGTGCGCGCCGCGATCTCTGGACATTTCCCGATATGGCGGCGGCCAATCGTCACTACTGGACGCATGAAGGCAAGGGCAGGGGCGTGTCGGCGCAGCTCTGGAATATCAGGGAGAAGATCAGGGACGTCGATGAGATCATGACTCCGGCACGGCAGTCGACGATCGGCGAAGCGCATCCGGAATTGGTGTTCTGGAATCTCGCAGGGCGAGTGCGGCTTGAACCGAAGACGTCGGCGCAAGGCCGCGAGCAGCGCGTCGCGCTGCTGAGAGCTCGGGGTTTCACCAAGGTCGAAAGATGGCTGACGCTTCGCCACGGTACCGGCATCGGTCGCGACGATCTCATCGACGCCTGTGCCTGCGCGGTGGCGGCGCGTGACAGCACGCAGCGTGTCGGGGGCGAAGAGGTCGATCCGCGCGGACTGCGGATGGAGATCAACTACTGACCAGATCAACTCTGCCGATCGCTTGTACCGGCAAGGTGACCACGATCACAACGGCTCGGCTTCAAGGAGCCACCCTCATCGCCCAGCCTTGCTGCTCGCGCGTCGTACACATCGGCCATTGCTCGCAGCCTTCGTGCGGCTTCGCGATGGGCGAGATCGTCCGCGACGCGGCGACAGCGCTGAGCGTGATCGAGCAGGGCGCGCTTCTCAATGTTCATCCCGTCACAACGCGCAAGTTGCTCGATGGTCCCTCGAAACAACGCAACGTCTCGTCTGAGAAAACGGGAAAAACCGGCAAAATTTTCCTGCCGAGTTGGAACACGGCATGTCAGCGGGCGTTTAAGCCACAGGAGTTGAGGGACAAATACCATGCACGATGTCTGCCAATGGGCGACCGCGACCCTCGCGATTGCCTTCACGGCTGCGCTGCTGATCACGGGTCAATGGTTCATCCAGTATCGACTGCAGCATGAAACCATGACGCCGGTCGTCAAGATCGCGACGCTGCCTCTCTAGTCGCTTCAAGGGCGTCAATTGCTAATCCACGCCTTCCCCTGATCTTCCAGATAATCGGCTGGCCTTGCGCCGTTCGCTTGCTCGCCTAGATTAGGCGGCATCTCACCAACGCAGCGGGAGTGCCGATGTCTGATCTGTCCGCCTTTCCCATCACCAAACGCTGGCCGGCCAAGCATCCCGAACTGCTTCAGCTCTATTCGCTGCCGACGCCGAACGGCGTCAAGGTCTCGATCATGCTGGAGGAGATCGGACTTCCCTACGAGGTCCATCTCGTCGATTTCGGCAAGGGCGATCAGAAGACGGCTGAATTCCTCTCGCTCAATCCGAACGGCAAGATCCCGGCGATCCTCGATCCCAATGGTCCGGGCGGCAGGCCGCTGCCACTGTTCGAGTCCGGGGCGATCCTGCAATACCTCGCCGAGAAGACCGGCAAGCTGCTGCCCGAGGATGCCGCGCGCCGCTACCAGACCATCCAGTGGGTGCACTTCCAGATGGGCGGCATCGGGCCGATGTTCGGCCAGGTCGGCTTCTTCCATAAATTCGCCGGCAAGGATTTTGAGGACAAGCGGCCACGTGACCGCTACGTCGCCGAGGCCAAGCGCCTGCTCGGCGTGATGGAGACGCATCTTTCGGGGCGGCAATGGTTCATGGATGACGACTACACCATCGCCGACATCTCGATGCTCGGCTGGGTGCGCAATCTCATCGGCTTCTACGGTGCCGGCGATCTCGTCGAATTCACCCAGTTCAAATCGGTCGGTGCCTGGCTCGAACGCGGCCTCGCGCGTCCGGCGGTGCAGCGCGGGCTGAACATTCCGCCGCGGCCGTAAGATCAGGTTAGCGCCTTGTGGGTCATGTAGAGCGCCATCAGGGAGACGAAGGCGATCATGACCCGGCGCAGCACCGATTTGCTGACGCCATTGGCCAGGCGTGCGCCGAGATCGGTGCCGATCCAGAGGCCGGCCAGAATGCCTGTGATGGCCGGCCAGCCGACCAGCAGGCCCTTGCTCCAGTAGATCCAGGCCGCCGGAAGGTTGGTCGGGAGGATCGAGAAGACGAGGCTGACAAGCTGCGCCTGATGCTGCGGCACGCGCAGGCCTGCAGCAAGGCCGACGGTGATCGCAAGGCCGCCGCCGATGCCCATGAAGCCGGAGGAAAATCCGGCAAGCAGGCCGATGAGCAGCAGCGGTAACCGGGGCAGTTGGTCCTGGTCGCCGGGCTCACGGCCGCCGTCCTTGCGATCGCGACGCAGGATCAGCAGGACGATCAGCGCGACGAGATAGACGACATAAGTCCATTGCAAGACCTGGTCGGAAACCGCCGCCGCGGCGTAACCGCCACCGGCGCCGCCGACGAGAAATCCGATGCCGATCCAGATAATCCACGGCAAGGGGCTGCGATTGCCGCTCTGCCAATAGCGGCGCGCGCCGGCAAGGCCCGTCGGCGGGACCTGTGTGATCAGTGACGTCCCTTGTGCGACGTGTTGTTCCGCGCCGAGCAGCAGCACGCTGAAGATCACGAGCCCGCCCCCCGGGCTCGTCCCCGTGAAGCCCGATGCCAGGCCGCTGATCAGGCCGACGCCGGCGCCAGCAAGCAGGTCGTGGATCCCTGACATCGCTTACGTCCTGGTTCGCCGCTTGATGTCGGGCCTGGTCGTGCGAAAGCCGTCGATCACCCCGGCCACGGCCGCCATGCAGGCCTCGACGTCGAATGCGTCGCCCCAGCATTTTTGCAGCACAAAACCCTGGAAGATCGCGATCAGCACGCGTGCGATCGCTTCCGCACCGAGGTCGCGTCTGATCAGGCCGTCATGCTGGCCGCGCTCGATCAGCGCCACGATCAAGGCGCGCGGCATGTCGATGCCCTCGACGACGCTGGCGCGGACGCGGCGGTTGCGCAGGGCTTCGGCCCAGCCGTGAATGCCGACACGGCGGCGCGCTTCGCCGGCGGGGTCGGTCAGCCATTGCGCGTAAACGCGGATCAGCGCGTGAAGCCCTTCGATCGGATCGCCGGATCCTTGCGCGACCGAATTGAGCACGGCTTCGCGGCGATGCCGGTCGTCGGCGAGCGCCTCGATCAGATCGTCCTTGCTCTGGAAGTAGAGATAGACCGCGCCGTGGCTCAGTCCGGACCGTTTCACGATGTCGGCCATGCCGGTCTGGTGAAAACCGTCTTCGGAGAAGCAGGCGAGGGCAGCTTCGAGAATTTGCTGCCGCCGGCTTTCGCGCTGCTTGTCGCTGATCTTGGGCATCTCGCCGTCCTTAAATAACTGACAGGTCGATCGTTTTATCCTCGATCCCTATTGGGCCGAGAACGAACCGATCGCGATAAAAAACGATCAGTCAGTCATTTTTATTGTAGAAGAGGATTTTGATCAAGTCTGGCCGGTCTCGGGCCGGGAAGGAGGAGATGATGTCCGTTGCGAATGCGTCGACAGAGGCGACGCTGCACTCGATCGCGCCCGGCTAGAACAGCCGTCCGCCGTTCGGCACTGGCCTGCTCGGCTGCACCAGCACGACCTTGCCGTCGGCATCGGGGAAGCCGAGCGTCAGCACCTCCGAGATGACGGGTCCGATCTGGCGCGGCGGGAAATTGACGACGGCCGCGACCTGTTGTCCCACCAAAGTCTCGAGCGGATGGTTTTCGGTGATCTGGGCCGAGCTCTTCCGCACGCCGATCACCGGGCCGAAGTCGATCCACAGTCGAAAGGCCGGCTTGCGCGCTTCCGGAAACGGTTTTGCCTCGACGATGGTCCCGACACGGATATCGACCGCGAGGAAGCTGTTGAAGTCGATGGCCGGCGTGGCGGTGGCTGCGGGATCGTGAGTGACGTGCATAAAGCGTCCGTTCGGAGAGTTGGCTTCGTTCGCAATATTGTCGCGCGAAGCGGAGTTTCGTACAACGCTGCGAACATCACGATACGCCATGCGCGAGGAACATCTTGCCCAACACCATCTACGGCATCAAGAACTGCGACACCATGAAGAAGGCGCGCGCCTGGCTCGATACCCATGGCGTCGCGTATGAATTCCACGACTACAAGGCGGCGGGCGTCGAGAAGGACAAGCTCAAGCAGTGGAGCGACAAGGTCGGCTGGGACACGCTGCTCAATCGCGCCGGCACGACCTTCAAGAAGCTGCCCGATTCCGACAAGGAAGGCGTCACCGAGAAGAAGGCGCTGGCGCTGATGCTAGCGCAACCATCGATGATCAAGCGGCCGGTGCTGGAAATCGGCGGCAAGCTGCTGGTCGGCTTCAAGCCGGACATCTATGCCAAGGAAGTCGGCGCCAAGACGCGTTAGAGATTAGTTCAGCTCGATGATCTCGTTGGTGACGCCGGGAGCCGGCTGGTCCGCGAATTCGACCACGTCGGCCGTCGCGATGCGGCCAGGCGCGCGATGGAAGAGATCGCGATCGATCACGGCGCGCAGTTTCGGGCGCGGCAGCGCGTCATTTCCGCGCATCAGATTCTTGATCTCGAAGCCGCCGTCCTCGCAGAAGGTCTTGACCGAGGCGATGACGTGGCAGACTTGGCCGCCGGTCTGGAAAGGCAGCAGCAGCCGTTCATACGCGACGATGCGTCCGTAGATGTCGTCGACATCGGCAACGCTGTAGACGGGCAGCCCGCGTGCCACGCATTCATAGTAAACCGGCATCACGAAGGGGGCGAGCCGCGGCCCGAGATAATCGTCGAGCAGAACACCCTTGCCGGTATGCCCATAAGCACGGGAGATGCGCGTGCCTTCGCTCTGGATGGTGAGGCGTGGCGCCGGCGTCGAAGCGTCCACCGTATAATAGATGAGATCGGACAGCTCTTCCTCGAGCCGCGCAGGCTGATATTCCCAAACCGCCGGCGCGATCTGCTGGCTCGCGTAAAGTCGCAGCCACGTGTTCAGGAGGTCACGCTGCCTGATCGACTTGACGACGGACGGAGCGGCGCTGGCGAAATCCAAAACGATAATCCCGGAACGTCAAAACCCGCACATGATGCCGTGTGCGGGAAAATTTTCTATGAAGGCTGGCGTGCCGGACGAAAGACCGTTAACGACGGCTTGATGACCGGTGCCTTGCGAACCGGGAGGCCGGGCAGGCACGACATCAAAACATCTCCGACTAAGGGAGCATTTGTATCCCAGCCGGAGACCTGATCTGCTCAGCTTTCCGCCTTGCCTAACCCCCGTCACCTCCGGCATATTCCGCGCCCGGAGGCGGCGTTCCGGATGGGCTCCAAGGATAGGCTCCAAGGCCCCCGGAAAGCCGAAGCAACAAGGATAGCCACGCGGCTCGCGCGGGCAGGGGGAAATCTGTTTGGCCGATGAGTTTATTCTCGAAACGGAAGGCTTGACCAAGGAGTTCGCGGGCTTCTTCGCCGTTCGCGACGTTGCGCTCAAGGTTCGCCGTGGGAGCATTCATGCGTTGATCGGCCCGAACGGGGCCGGCAAGACGACCTGCTTCAATCTTCTGACCAAGTTCCTGAAACCGTCCGCCGGAAAAATCCTCTACAAGGGGCAGGACATCACCGCGATGGCGCCGGCCGACGTGGCCCGCATGGGGCTGGTTCGCTCGTTCCAGATTTCGGCGGTGTTTCCGCATCTCACGGCGCTGGAAAACGTCCGTGTCGCGCTTCAACGCCAGCACGGCTCTTCGTTCGATTTCTGGCGCTCCAAGTCGGTGCTCAACCGTTTCAACGATCGCGCGCGCGAATTGTTGAACGATGTCGGCCTGAACGAGTTTGCCAACACGCCCGCGGTCGAGATGCCCTACGGGCGCAAGCGTGCACTGGAGATCGCAACCACGCTCGCGCTCGACCCGGAGATGATGCTGCTGGACGAGCCGATGGCCGGCATGGGCCACGAGGACATCGACAAGATCGCGGCGCTGATCAAGCGCATCTCGGCGAAATACACCATCCTGATGGTGGAGCATAATTTAAGCGTCGTGGCCAACCTGTCCGACATCATCACCGTGCTGACGCGCGGCCAGGTGCTCGCGCAGGGCCATTACTCGGAGCTCACCAAGGACGAGCGCGTCAAGGAAGCCTATCTGGGAGCCGGTCATGCCTGACACTGCGATCGCCGAGGCTCCGGCCAAGGCTGCGACCGGCGGAAACATCCTTCAAATCCGCAACCTGGAAGCCTGGTACGGCGAGTCTCACATCCTGCACGGGATCAACTTCGACGTGAACGCGGGCGAGGTCGTCACCCTGCTCGGGCGTAACGGCGCCGGCAAGACGACCACGCTGAAGTCGATCATGGGCATCATCGGCAAGCGTACCGGCTCGGTGAAGTTCAACAACCAGGAGATCATCCGCGCGACCTCCGACAAGATCGCGCGCATGGGCATCGCATTCTGCCCGGAAGAGCGGGGCATATTCTCCAGTCTCGACGTGCGGGAGAATTTGATGCTGCCGCCGGTGGTCCGCGAAGGCGGGCTGCCGCTCGATCAGATCTTCGAGCTGTTTCCGAACCTGAAGGAGCGGCTCAACAGCCAGGGCACCAAGCTGTCCGGTGGCGAGCAGCAAATGCTCGCGATCGCGCGCATCCTGCGCACCGGTGCGAGCTTCCTGATGCTGGACGAGCCGACCGAGGGCCTTGCGCCGGTCATCATCCAGCAGATCGGCCACACCATTGCGCGGCTCAAGAAGGAGGGTTTCACGATCCTCCTGGTCGAGCAGAATTTCCGCTTCGCATCCACCGTCGCCGACCGTTACTACGTGGTCGAGCACGGCAAGATCATTGACGGATTTTCCAATGCGGATCTTGCCGCCAACATGGACAAGCTCCACACCTATCTCGGTGTGTAGCCGAGCAGACCGGACGTGCAAGAGTAACTATCAAAGGAATATTGGGAGGCGGATTATGAAGCACAGCATTTCGGCAATGTTGCTCGGGACGGCCCTGGCGCTCGGCGCGGCAGGTGGCGCAGTCGCGCAGGACAAGAACATCAAGATCGGCGTGCTGACCGACAATTCGGGACTCTATGCCGATCTCGGTGGCTCTGGCTCGACCGTCGCCGCACAGATGGCGATCGAGGATTCCGGGCTCGCTGCCAAGGGCTGGAAGCTCGACCTGATCTCCGCCGACCATCAGAACAAGCCCGACATCGGCTCCACGATTGCTCGGCAATGGATCGACGTCGAGAAGGTCGACATCTTCATGGATGTCCTGAACTCCGGCGTTGCGCTGGCGGTCAACAATGTCGTCAAGGAGAAGAATTCGATCCTGATCGACACGGGTGCGGCGACGTCGGATCTCACCAACGCGCAATGCTCACCGAACACGATCCACTGGGTCTATGATACCTATATGCTGGCCAACAGTACCGGGCAGGCGCTGGTGAAGGCGGGCGGCGACACATGGTATTTTCTCACCGCGGACTACGCCTTTGGCCATGCCCTCGAGCGCGACACCGCCGCGGTTGTGGTGAAGTCGGGCGGCAAGGTGATCGGCAATGTCAAGCATCCCCTGAATACTGCCGACTTCTCGTCGTTCCTGCTTCAGGCGCAAGCCTCCAAAGCCAAGATCATCGGCATGGCGAATGCCGGCGGCGACACCACCAACACCATCAAGCAGGCGGCGGAGTTCGGCATCGTCTCGGGCGGCCAGAAGCTTGCGGGCCTGCTGCTCTTCATCACCGACGTGCACTCGCTCGGTCTGAAGGTGGCGCAGGGCCTGAATTTCACTGAGACCTTCTATTGGGACATGAACGACGGTACGCGCGCGTTCTCCAAGCGCTTCTCCGAGCGCATGAAGAACAAGGCGATGCCCTCGATGGTGCAGGCCGGCGTCTACTCGGGTCTGCTGCACTATTTCAAGGCGCTGGAGGCGATGGGCGGCAATCCGCATGACGGGGCCAAGGTGGTCGCCAAGATGAAGGAGATGCCGACGGACGATCCGCTGTTCGGCAAGGGAACGATCCGCGGGGACGGTCGCAAGCTGCATCCCGCCTATCTATTCGAGGTCAAGAAGCCCGAGGAATCCAAAGGGCCCTGGGACTATTACAAGCTGATCGGCACGACGGCCGCGGATCAGGCGTTCCGGCCGCTGTCCGAGAGCGTCTGTCCGCTCGTGAAGAAGTAAGTGTGATGATGCGAGCCGGCGCTACGGCGCCGGCTTGCTCTTGGGGAACGACGAGAAGGGACCGGGTGCGGGATCGATGCAGGCTCTATACGCTCAGCTACTGGTGGGACTGATCAACGGCTCGTTCTACGCGCTGCTCAGTCTCGGGCTTGCCGTGATTTTCGGCATGCTGAACATCATCAATTTCGCCCATGGCGC
Organism: Bradyrhizobium sp. IAR9; assembly: GCF_013408065.1. Lineage (NCBI taxonomy): Bacteria > Pseudomonadati > Pseudomonadota > Alphaproteobacteria > Hyphomicrobiales > Nitrobacteraceae > Bradyrhizobium > Bradyrhizobium sp. IAR9. The sequence continues at coordinate 525,935 of NZ_JACBZW010000001.1, read as the reverse complement.
GCTCTACATGATGGGCGCCTTCGTTGCCTATTTCCTGTTGAGCCTCGGTGGCATCAACTACTGGTGGGCACTGCTGATCGCACCCGTGATCGTCGGCATCTTCGGCATGATCCTGGAAAGGACCATGCTGCAATGGCTGACCGGGCTCGACCATCTCTACGGCCTGCTCCTGACCTTCGGCATCGCGCTGATCGTGCAGGGCGTGTTCCAGAACTATTTCGGCTCCTCCGGTCTGCCTTACGCCATTCCGGACCAGCTCAAGGGCGGCATGAATCTGGGCTTCATGTTCTTGCCGATCTATCGCGGCTGGGTGGTCGTGTTCTCGCTGGTCGTATGTCTGGCGACATGGTTCCTGATCGAGAAGACCCAGCTCGGCGCTTACCTGCGCGCCGCCACCGAAAATCCGACGCTGGTGCGTGCCTTCGGCATCAACGTGCCGCGCATGATCACGCTGACCTATGGTCTCGGCGTCGGCCTTGCCGCGCTCGCGGGCGTGCTGTCGGCGCCGATCAATCAGGTGCGACCGCTGATGGGCGCCGACCTGATTATCGTGGTGTTCGCGGTGGTCGTGATCGGCGGCATGGGTTCGATCATGGGCTCCATCATCACCGGCTTCGCGCTCGGCGTGATCGAGGGTCTGACCAAGTATTTCTATCCCGAGGCCTCCAACACCGTCGTGTTCGTGCTGATGGTGCTGGTGCTCTTGGTGAAGCCAACGGGATTGACGGGAAGGGCGGCCTGATATGACAACCCTGACGGACGACACGCTGCCGGTGACCCCTCGCGCGATGCGCGACGAGATGATCGCTTTCGTAGTGATGGCGCTGCTGCTGGCGTCGGTACCATTCACGGGCGTCTACCCGTTCTTCGTGATGCAGGCGCTGTGCTTTGCGCTGCTCGCCTGCGCCTTCAATCTGCTGGTCGGCTATGGCGGCCTGCTGTCGTTCGGCCACGCCATGTTCCTGGGGACCGCCGGCTATTGCTGCGCGCATGCGCTGAAAGTGTGGGCGTTGCCGCCTGAGCTCGGCATCCTCGTCGGCATCGCCGCGGCTTTCGTGCTCTCGATCATCACCGGCTACATCTCGATCCGCCGCCAGGGCATCTATTTCTCGATGATCACCCTGGCTCTGTCACAACTCCTGTACTTCATCTACCTCCAGGCCCCGTTCACCCACGGTGAGGACGGCATCCAGGGCATCCCGCAGGGACGCATGTTCGGCGTCTTCGATCTCTCCAAGCCGACGGTGCTCTATTACGTCGTGCTGGTCGGGTTCCTTGCCGGCTTCCTGTTGATCTACCGCATCATCAACTCGCCGTTCGGCGAGGTGCTGAAGTCGATCCGGGAGAACGAGCAGCGCGCGATTTCGCTCGGCTACCGCACCGACCAGTACAAGTTCCTGGCCTTCGTGCTGTCGGGAACGCTGGCCGGTTTTGCCGGTGCGCTGAAGGTCTTTGTGGCGCAGAACGCCTCGCTCACCGACGTCCATTGGTCGATGTCGGGCGAGGTCGTGCTGATGACGCTGGTTGGCGGCCTCGGAACCATCTTCGGCCCCGTGGTCGGTGCTTTCGCGATCATCGCCATGCAGCAATATCTCGCCGGCTTCGGCCAATGGGTGACGGTGATCCAGGGCTCGATCTTCGTGGTCTGCGTGCTCACCTTCCGCCGCGGCGTCATCGGCGAAATCGCGCATTACTTCCGGAGATCGCTCTAACTGGTTGATTTGAAATCGGTTTGCCGGCCGCTTGAAAGCGGTGGATGATCCGGCTCCGCGGGCGTGAGATGACACGCGCGCGGATCGAAAATGGTCTATGACAGTTTCATGACGGCCTGACAGGGCCGGGCCATTTCCAACCGGTAGCCTACCCCCATGATGCGATGGTTTCGTGCTTTCCTTCCCAAGGAAGAACGGTTCTTTGACCTGTTCGACCGGCATGCCCAGACGGTGATCCAGGGCTCCATCGCGCTCCAGGGCATGCTGAACGGGGGCGAGGAGACGCCGGTCTATTGCCAGCGCGTCAACCAGTTCGAGAATGATGCCGACAACATCACCCGCGAGGTGCTGACGGCGGTGCGCCGCACCTTCATCACCCCGTTCGACCGCGGCGACATCAAGAACCTGATCACGTCGATGGACGACGCCATCGACCAGATGCAGCAGACCGCCAAGGCGGTGATGCTGTTCGAGGTCCGCACCTTCGAGCCGCCCATGCGCGAGATCGGCGGGCTATTGATCGAATGCGCCAATCTGGTCGGCCGCGCGCTGCCGCTCATGCAATCAATCGGCCCGAACGTCGCCATGCTGACCGCGATCACGGAGGAGCTCGGCAAGCTCGAGGGCCGCGTCGACGATCTCCACGACATCGGTCTGAAGGAGCTGTTCCTCAAGCATCGCGACGGCAATGCGATGGACTTCATCGTCGGCGTCGAGATCTACGACCACCTCGAGAAGGTGGCGGATCGCTTCGACGACGTCGCGAACGAGATCAACAGCATCGTCATCGAGCAAGTTTAGGGCAGGCCGCTGTGGATGCCGCGTTGGGTCTTCCCGTCCTGGTCGGCTTGATCGCCGTCGCGCTGCTGTTCGATTTCCTGAACGGCCTGCACGACGCCGCCAATTCGATCGCGACCATCGTCTCGACCCGCGTGCTGCGGCCGCAATTCGCGGTGTTCTGGGCCGCGTTCTTCAATTTCGTCGCCTTCATGGTGTTCGGACTGCACGTCGCCCAGACCATCGGCACCGGTATCATCGATCCCTCGATCGTCGATGCCCAGGTGATCTTCGCGGCCCTGGTCGGCGCCATCGTCTGGAACCTCGTGACCTGGGCGCTCGGCATCCCGTCCTCGTCGTCGCATGCGCTGATCGGCGGGCTCGTCGGCGGCGGCATGGCCAAAGCCGGGATCTCGGCTGCGGTGTGGAGCGGATTGAGCAAGACGGTGCTGGCGATCGTGCTGTCGCCGCTGATCGGCTTCCTGCTGGCGATGATGCTGGTGGCGATCGTGTCCTGGGCCTCGGTGCGCTCGACGCCGTTCGCGGTCGATCGCGCCTTCCGCATCCTGCAATTCGCCTCCGCCTCGCTCTATTCGCTCGGCCATGGCGGCAACGACGCGCAGAAGACCATGGGCATCATCGCGGTGTTGCTCTATTCGCAGGGCCATCTCGGCAGCGACTTCTCGGTGCCGTTCTGGGTGGTGCTGTCCTGCCAGGCGGCGATGGCGCTGGGCACGCTGATGGGCGGCTGGCGCATCGTCCGCACCATGGGCCTGCGCATCACCAAATTGACTCCCATGCAGGGCTTTTGCGCCGAGACCGGCGGGGCCGCGACTTTGTTCATGGCGACCTATCTCGGGGTTCCGGTCTCCACCACGCACACCATCACCGGCGCCATCGTCGGCGTCGGCGCCGCCCGCCGCGTCTCGGCGGTGCGCTGGAACGTTGCCAGCTCGATCGTCTACGCCTGGGTGATCACGATCCCGGCCTCGGCCATCGTGGCGGCGCTGACCTGGTGGGCGGTCAAGATCTTCGTCAAGTAACCAGCTTCAGCCCGACGATCCCGGCAACGATCAGGGCGATGCTGGCAAGACGAAGGGCGGTGGCCGGCTCCCCGAACAGGACAATGCCCAGCGTTGCGGTGCCGACCGCGCCGATGCCGGTCCATACCGCATAGGCGGTTCCGACGGGCAGCGATTTGAGGGCGAGGCCGAGCAGGATGACGCTGCCCGCCATGGCCGCGAGCGTGACGACGGACGGAACAAGTCTGCTAAAACCCTCGGTGTATTTCAGGCCGATCGCCCAGGTGATCTCGAGAAGACCCGCGACGAACAGGATGCTCCAGGCCATGACGACCCTCCCTTCAAGGCAGGGTCGTCCCCGCGGCTGATGGGCGGGGAGGCCGTCCTCCCCCCAAGGCCAGTATGGCCAAGGCCGATATGGGGCTGGCCGGAAGGCTCCGCAATCACCAAATGAGGCTTGATCAGGCCCGTTTTCCCTGCCACACGCTCCCGCCATGTCCGACATCGCCACCACCACAGCCGAATCGCCGGCCCGTTCCCCGCTTGCCGCCGAAGTGGCGCGGCGGCGCACGTTTGCGATCATCTCCCATCCCGACGCCGGCAAGACCACGCTGACCGAAAAGCTGCTGCTGTTCGGCGGCGCCATCAACCTGGCCGGCCAGGTCAAGGCCAAGGGCGAGCGGCGCAACACGCGCTCGGACTGGATGAAGATCGAGCGCGAGCGCGGTATCTCTGTCGTGACCTCGGTGATGACCTTCGAGTTCGAAGGGCTCGTGTTCAACCTGCTGGACACGCCGGGCCACGAGGACTTTTCGGAAGACACCTATCGCACGCTGACCGCGGTCGATTCCGCCGTGATGGTGATCGACGCCGCCAAGGGCATCGAGGCGCGCACTCGAAAGCTGTTCGAGGTGTGTCGTCTTCGGGATATCCCGATCATCACCTTCATCAACAAGATGGACCGCGAGAGCCGCGACGTGTTCGAGCTGCTCGACGAGATCGAGAAGACGCTGGCGCTCGACACCACGCCGATGACCTGGCCGGTCGGCCGCGGCCGCGACTTCCTCGGCACTTACGACGTCGCCAATGGCGGCGTGCGCCTGCTCGAAGGCGGCGGTGCCAAGACCGGCGCGGCGCAGCAGATCGACATCGCCGAACTCGCCAAGCTCAATGCCAATCTCGATGTCTCCGCGGTCAAGGACGAGCTCGAGCTCGTCACCGAAGCGTCAAAACCGTTCGAGCTCGACGCGTTCCGCGAGGGCCATCTGACGCCGGTCTATTTCGGCAGCGCGCTGCGCAATTTCGGCGTCGGCGACCTGCTGGAAGGCCTCGGCAAGTTCGCGCCCGAGCCGCGCGCGCAGGACAGCGACCAGCGCAAGGTCGAGGCCACCGATCCGCGCATGAGCGCCTTCGTGTTCAAGATCCAGGCCAACATGGATCCCAACCACCGCGACCGCATCGCGTTTGCGCGTCTCTGCTCGGGCAAGCTCAGCCGCGGCATGAAGGCCAAGCTGGTGCGCACCGGCAAGAGCATGCCGCTGTCGAGCCCGCAATTCTTCTTCGCCCAGGACCGTTCGGTCGCGGATGAAGCCTTCGCCGGCGACGTCGTCGGCATTCCCAATCACGGCACGCTGCGCATCGGCGACACGCTGACCGAGGGCGAGGATTTCAACTTCGTCGGCGTGCCGAGTTTCGCGCCGGAAATCGTCCGCCGCGTCCGTCTCACCGACGCGATGAAGGCCAAGAAGCTGAAGGAAGCGCTGCAGCAGATGTCGGAAGAGGGCGTGGTGCAGGTGTTCCGCCCGCGCGACGGAGCGCCGGCGCTGGTGGGTGTCGTCGGCGCGCTCCAGCTCGACGTGCTGAAGGCACGGCTGGAGGCGGAATATTCACTGCCGGTCGAGTTCGAGGTCAGCGAATTCCAGCTCGCGCGCTGGGTCTCCTCGGAGGACCGCAAGAAGCTCGACACCTTCATCGCCGCCAACACCTCCAGCATCGCCGACGACGTCGACGGCGATCCCGTGTATCTGGCGCGGAACGAATTCTATCTCGGCTACACCAAGGAACGCGCCGAGGGCATCGAATTCACCAACGTCAAGGACGTCAAGAAGAAGGGGTAGGGTGGGCGCTCCGCCAGCTTTGCAGGCGCCCTCCGCTGTCATTCCCCGCGAAGGCGGGGAATCCAGTACGCCGCAGCCTCTCGATTCCATCACCGCCGTCACGGAGTACTGGGTCGCCCGGTCAAGCCGGGCGACGACACCGGTGTTGAACGCGCGCATGTGAATGCGCTCGGACTTGACGCGTTGATGGGCAACGCCACTTTTATCGCATGGCATTGCGAGCTCACTCCATGTGGCGCGGCTTCCTTGTTTTTCTCCTGCTGACGATCTCGACGATCGCCGCCGACGCGCAGCGACGCCAGATCAATCCAATCCCGTTTGCGCACGAGCCGTGCAGCGTGCTCGACTATCGGCCCTGCACGCCGTCCTATTGCAGTCCCCTCGAGCCCGGCCCCTGCATTCCCGAGATCGACTATCCCTATGGGCAAAATCTTCAGCTGACGATCGAGAGCGTGCCCTCCGAAGCCGATCGCGCCAAGTATCGGAAGCCGGATCACGATCTCGACACGATCGGCGATCTCTTCGCCGAGCTACGCACCTGCTGGTCGCCGCCATCAGACGGTGCGCGCGCGGGCATGCAGATGTCGGTGCGCTTCAGTTTCAACAAGGCGGGCGGCCTGATCGGTCCGCCGCGCCTGACATTCGCAACCACCGGCGTTCCGGCCGACACCCGCGCGACCTATCTGAAGGCGATCAACGCCTCGCTGAACGCCTGCCTGCCGCTGAAATTCACTGGCGGACTCGCCGGTGCCCTGGCCGGGCGGCCGATCGCGATCCGATATGTCGACAATCGGCAGATCGGCCAGTAGCGCACGAGTTGCGAGCAGCCGCCAATCGATGATACCTCAGAGGCGGGGGCTGCATTGCGGGGAGGATGTCGTGGGTCTGCTGGTCATGATCCTGGGGCTGGTGCTGTTCTTCGCCACCCATGTTTTCACCACCAAACGTGAGGCGCGTGCGCAGGCAATCGCAAGGCTGGGCGAGGGGACCTACAAGATCCTCTATACCGTGGTCTCGCTCGCGGGTCTCGCGTTGATCATCTGGGGCTTTGCGCATTACCGCAGCTCCGGCTGGATCGACGTCTGGTATCCGCCGAAGGCGATGAAGCACATCACGCTCGCGCTGATGCTGCCCGCGGTCATCCTGGTGGTCGCCTCTTATCTGCGCGGCCGCATCTACGCGACGCTGAAGCATCCGATGCTGGCCGGCATCAAGCTGTGGGCGGCGGCGCATCTTTTGGCCAACGGCGATCTCGGCTCCATCATTCTGTTCGGCTCGTTCCTGGGCTGGGCGGTGTATGACCGCATTTCGCTCAAGCATCGCACCGACGCCGGCGGCCCCCCGATCCCGGTGGGCGGCGTCAGCAATGATCTGATTGCGGTCGTCGTCGGCGTCGTCGCCTATCTCGCGCTGGCCTTCGCGTTCCATCCGGTCGTGATCGGTGTTCCCGTGATCGGGGGCTAGCCGGTCAGCACAAGACGAAACCCCGATGTCCATGCGCGGAAGCTGATAAGAGCAACAAACCGAGGGCCCTTCGATGGACTGGTCGCAATCTCAGATCCCGCCGATGCGGTTCGAGGCGCGCTTCGGCGATCGGGTGGTGCCGGCATTTTCGGATCGGCCGGCGAGCGTGTGGGCGATGATCGCGGAGGCGCGCGATCGCAATGCCGAAGGCGAGGCACTGATCGCAGGCAATGTCCGGCTGAGCTGGCGGCAGGCCGTGGAGCAGGCTGCGCGGATCGCCGCGGGCTTCCGCAAGCTTGGCCTGCAACGGGGCGACCGCGTCGCGATCCTGCTCGGTAACCGCATCGAATTCCCGCTGCTGCTGTTTGCCGCCGCGCATGAGGGGCTGGTGACGGTGCTGCTCAGCACGCGCCAGCAGAAGCCGGAGATCGCCTATGTCCTCGCCGATTGCGGCGCCAAGATCCTGATCCACGAAGCAGGCCTCGCAGAGCGGCTGCCCGATGCGGAGGAGGTGCCCGATGTGATCCATCGCATCGCCGTCGACGACGATCCGGCTCGCTCGCGCTTCGCCGCGCTCGCCGACAACCCGCCGGCGCCTGCGCCGATCGAGGTGAGCGAAGAGGACACCGCGATGATCCTCTACACCTCGGGCACGACAGGCAGGCCGAAGGGCGCGATGCTGGCCCATTGCAACATCGTCCATTCCTCGATGGTGTTCGTGTCCTGCCTGCAATTGACGCAAACCGATCGCTCGATCGCGGCGGTGCCGCTCGGTCATGTCACGGGTGTCGTCGCCAACATCACGACGATGATCCGCTGCGGCGGGGCGCTGATCATCATGCCCGAGTTCAAGGCCGCCGATTACCTCAAGCTCGCCGCGCGCGAGCGCGTCACCTACACGGTGATGGTGCCGGCGATGTACAATCTCTGCCTGCTGCAGCCGGATTTCGACAGCTACGATCTGTCGAGCTGGCGCATCGGCGGCTTTGGCGGGGCGCCGATGCCGGTCGCGACCATCGAGAAGCTCAAGGCGACAATTCCCGGCCTGAAGCTGATGAACTGCTACGGCGCGACCGAGACGACGTCGCCCTCGACGATCATGCCGGGCGAGCTGACCGAGAGCCATATCGACAGCGTCGGCCTGCCGTGCCCCGGCGCGCGCATCGTCGCGATGGATCCGGACGGGCGCGAGCTGCCCCACGGGGAGATCGGCGAGCTCTGGATCCAGAGCGCCTCCGTCATCAAGGGCTATTGGAATAACCCCAAAGCCACCGCCGAGAGCTTCACCAGCGGGTTCTGGCACTCCGGCGATCTCGGCTCGGTCGATGCGGAAGGGTTCGTCCGCGTGTTCGACCGCCAGAAGGACATGATCAATCGCGGCGGCCTGAAGATCTATTCGGCCGAGGTGGAATCCGTGCTGGCCGGCCATCCCGCCGTGATCGAGAGCGCGATCATCGCCAAGGCGTGCCCGGTGCTGGGCGAGCGCGTCCACGCCGTGGTGGTGACGCGCGCGCCGGTCGCCGGCGAGGCCCTGCGCGCCTGGTGCGCGGAGCGTCTGTCCGACTACAAGGTTCCCGAGACCCTGGCGATCACACCTGAGCCGCTGCCGCGCAACGCCAACGGCAAGGTGCTGAAGCGGCAGCTCCGGGAGCTCCTGGGCGCTTGAGCCGGGCAGGGCCATCCGGGCTCTCCCGGGTGGTTAACGCCTTGATCGGGCTCGCTTTGCCTTGCCACCGCCATATCGTTAGGGTACCTCGCCGCCACGTGGGGGACGGGGATTCCTGACGCGAACGCTTCGGCGCGCGTACCCGGACGGGCATGGGATTAGCATAAGTGTCTGAATTATTTGACGAAGTCGACGAGGAAGTACGTCGCGAACAGCTCAAGAAGCTGTGGGATAGATATTCGGTTTACTTCATCGCCCTGATGGTGCTGGTCGTTGCCGGCGTCGGCGGCTGGCGCGGTTATCAATATCTGGAGGCCAAGAAGGCCGCCGAGGCCGGCGCCGCCTTCGAGAAGGCGGCGGAGCTGTCCGACCAGGACAAGCATGCCGAAGCCGAGGCCGCCTTCACCGAGCTCGCCGCCAAGGCGCCCTCGGGTTATCGCACCCTGGCGCGGCTGCGCGCCGCAGCCGAGGCGGCGCCCCGCGACGCCAAGGCTGCTGCCAAGATGTACGACGACATCGCTGCCGACCGCAGCGTCGGTGGTGAGTGGCAGGACCTGGCCAAGATCCGCGCCGCCGGTCTGCTGCTCGACAGCGCCAGCTATGCCGACATGCAGCAGCGGCTGGAGCCTTCCGCCGCCCCCAAATCGACCTTCCGCCATACCGCCCGCGAGATGCTGGCGCTGTCGGCCTGGCGCAACAACGACATGACGGCGGCCCGCAAATGGCTCGACGCGATTGGTGAAGACGGCGAAACGCCGCCCGGCCTGCGCTCGCGCGCCGAGGCGCTCCAGGCCCTGCTGCCGCCCGTCGCCAAGAGCTGAGCAAAAAGAGCTGAGCAAGAAGAGCTGACGACGGCTCCCTGACCTAGACGAGACACGATATGCGCCGCACGCCACGCTTGATCGCAGCCGCCGTCCTGATCGCCTTTACGGGCGTCCTGGGCGGCTGCTCCAGCTTCGATCCAAGCGACATGCTCGACTTCCTCGACACCAAGAAGAAGCTGCCGGGCGACCGCAAGCCAGTCTTCCCGGAGGGCGTGCCGGGTCTCGAGCAGGGCGTCCCGAAGGACCTGTACAAGGGCGCGCAGCAGCAGCCCGATCCGAACGCGCCTGCCGTCGCGGCCTTGCCCGCCGAGCCGCCGCCCGAGGCCAAGCCGGCGAAGGGAGCCAAGGCGAAGCACACGAGGCAGCCGGCCGCCGCAGCGGCAGCGCCGACTGAAGCGCCCGCCGGCGAAGTCGACGGCGAGGCTCAGCCGGAGGCGGCGCCGGCCACGGCCGCTCCGCCGCCCAAGCACAAGATTGTCCGCAAGCGCACCACTGCGCCGCCGCCGGATCAGCCGGTCCAGCAGGCGCAACCGACCCAGACCACGCAGCAGCAGACGCAGGGCGGCTTCCCGGCGCCGCTGCCGAGCGGCAGCTTCTCGCGCTAATTTTTTCCTTTGATTGACAGGCGCAGCCCCGGCAGCGCACGAATGACCGATGTCCTTCACGATCGCCATCATCGGCCGGCCCAATGTCGGCAAATCGACGCTGTTCAACCGCCTGGTCGGACAGAAGCTCGCGCTCGTCGACGATCTGCCGGGCGTCACCCGCGACCGCCGCGAGGGTGAGGCGAGGCTCGGCGATCTCGAATTCACCATCATCGATACCGCAGGCCTCGACGAGGGCGCCAAGGGCTCGCTGACAGCCCGCATGCAGGAGCAGACCGAGACTGCGATCGCGCAGGCGGATGCGCTGTTCTTCGTCATCGATGCCCGCGTCGGCCTCACGCCCACCGACCGCGCCTTCGCCGATTTCGCCCGCAAGGCCAACAAGCCCGTGCTGCTGGTCGCCAACAAGAGCGAGGGCAAGCACGGCGATGCCGGCGCGATGGAATCCTTTGCGCTCGGCCTTGGCGATCCCATCCAGATCTCGGCCGAGCATGGCGAGGGCATGGGCGAGCTCTACGATGAGCTCGCCAAGCTGATGCCGGAGCCCGTCGACGACGACGAGACCGAGGACGACGAGCCGCTCACCGAGGAAGAGGCCGCGACGCGCCCGATCCGGGTCGCCATCGTCGGCCGGCCCAATGCCGGCAAGTCGACGCTGATCAACCATCTGCTCGGCGAGGAACGCCTGCTGACGAGCCCGGAGGCCGGCACGACGCGCGATTCCATCGCGGTCGAGATCAACTGGAAGGGCCGCGAGTTTCGCGTGTTCGACACAGCAGGTCTCCGCCGGCGCTCCCGCATCGAGGAGAAGCTGGAAAAGCTCTCGGTCGCCGACGCCCTGCGCGCGGTCCGTTTTGCCGAAGTCGTCGTGATGATGATGGATTCGCAGAACCGCTTCGAGGAGCAGGATTTGCGCATCGCCGATCTGATCGAGCGCGAGGGCCGCGCGGTGGTGCTCGCCGTCAACAAATGGGACCTGATGGAGAGCAAGGGGGGCGGTGCGATCTCGGGTCTGCGTCGCGATGCCGACCATTGGCTGCCGCAGATCAAGGGCGTGCCGATCGTCGCGGTCTCGGGCCTGATGGGCGAGGGCATCGATCGGCTGATGCAGGCGATCCAGGACGCCTACGCGCTTTGGAACCGGCGCGTGTCGACGTCGGCATTGAACCGCTGGTTCGAGCAGGCGGTTCAGGCCAATCCGCCGCCGGCCGTGTCCGGCCGACGGCTCAAGCTCAATTACATCACGCAGACCAAGGCGCGCCCGCCGAGCTTCGTGCTGTTCTGCTCGCGTGCTGACGCGGTGCCGCAGTCTTATTTGCGCTACCTCATCAATTCCATGCGCGAGACCTTCGAGCTGCCGGGCACGCCGGTGCGCATCACCTTGCGCGAGAAGGCCAATCCCTTCGCGCACAAGCGCAAGCGCCCGTCGTGAGTGACGGCGCCGGCGAGGCGGCGGCGCAAGGCGCCGTGCCCGCGAGGCGCGGCGCGGTCGCCTTCATCTTCGTCACTATCCTCTTGGACATGCTCGCGCTCGGCGTCATCATGCCGATCCTGCCGAAGCTGATCGAGAGCTTCGTCGATAACGATACCGCGCACGCCGCCCGCATCTTCGGCCTGTTCGGTACCGCCTGGGCGCTGATGCAGTTCGTGTTCTCGCCGTTGCTCGGCGCGCTGTCGGATCGTTTCGGGCGGCGGCCGGTGGTATTGCTGTCGAATTTCGGGCTCGCGGCCGACTACGTGCTGATGGCGCTGGCGCCGTCCCTGGTGTGGTTGTTCGTCGGCCGCGTCATCTCGGGGATCACTTCGGCCAGCATCTCGACGGCGTTTGCCTATATCGCCGACATCACGCCGCCGGAGCGGCGCGCGGCGGTCTTCGGCCGGATTGGAGCGGCGTTCGGCGCCGGCTTCATCCTGGGGCCAGCGCTCGGCGGTCTGCTCGGCGACATCGATCCGCGCCTGCCGTTCTGGGCGTCGGCGGCCCTCAGCTTCGCCAATGCCCTCTACGGTCTGTTCGTCCTGCCGGAATCGCTCGCGCCCGACAAGCGCGCGCCGTTCCGCTGGCGAAGTGCCAGTCCGCTCGGCGCGCTCCGCCTGCTGCGCTCCAATGCGGTGCTCGCTGCGTTGTCCGTCGTCAATTTCATCGCGCAGGTCGCGCATGTCGTGCTGCCCTCGACCTTCGTGCTCTATGCGACCTATCGCTACGGCTGGGATTCCAAGACCGTGGGACTGACGCTGGCGATGGTCGGCATCTGCGCCATGGTGGTGCAGGGGCTTGCGATCGGCCCGATCGTGCGCGTGCTCGGCGAGCGGAACGCGCTGTTGCTGGGCCTGTGTTGTGGCGCGCTCGGCTTCGTCGTCCTGGGCGCTGCGCCGACCGGGCCGCTGTCCTGGATCGGGATTCCCATTCTGGCGCTGTGGGGCATCTCGGGTGCCGCGTCGCAAGGATTGATGACGCGGCTGGTCTCAGCCGATCAGCAGGGCCAGCTCCAGGGCGCGACCGCGAGCGTGCAGAGCGTGTCGCAGCTCGTCGGCCCGTTCCTGTTCACGCTGACCTTTTCCTATTTCATCAGCGCCGGCGCGCCGCTGCATCTGCCCGGCGCACCGTTCCTGCTCGCGGCAGCGCTCATGGTGGTCTGCGTAGCGATCGCGGTGCGGACGCTCGGGGCGGCGAAGACGGCATCGTAGGGTGGGCAAAGGCGCGCAGCGCCGTGCCCACCATCTGTTCGTGATAGCAAGAAGTCGTGGGCACGCTTCGCTTTGCCCACCCTACGGCAGCGGAGAATGCCGCGCGAGATCCCGGGTTCGATGCTTCGCATCGCCCCGGGATGACCGCTACACTCTTACTTTTTCACCAGCGGACAATCGCTGTCCTTGAGCGGCTTTGCTGCGTCTTCGGCGGAGATCGTGGCGATCTGCTTGTAATAGTCCCACGGCCCCTTCGACTCCTCGGGCTTCTTCACCTCGAACAGGTAGGCCGGGATGAGGCGGCGGCCGTCCTGGCGCAGCGGGCCGTTGCCGAACAGCGGATCGTCGGTCGGCAGCTCCTTCATCTTGGCGACGACCTTGGCGCCGTCATGCGGATTGCCGCCGAGCGCGTCCATCGCCTTGAGATAGTGCAGCACCATCGCGTAGTTGCCGGCCTGCGTCATCGACGGCATCGCGTTCTTGCTGGCCAGCGCCGAGAAGCGCTTGGACCATTCGCGGGTCTTGTCGTTCAGGTCCCAGTAGAACGATTCGGTGAAGGTCAGGCCCTGCGCGGTCTTGAGCCCCAGCGAGTGCACGTCGTTGATGAACAGCAGCAGCGCCGCGAGCTTCTGGCCGCCCTGGACGATGCCGAACTCGGCCGCCTGCTTGATGGCATTGGTGGTGTCGCCGCCGGCGTTGGCGAGGCCGATGATCTTGGCCTTCGACGATTGCGCCTGGAGCAGGAAGGAGGAGAAGTCCGCGGTGTTGAGCGGGTGCTTGACGCCGCCGAGCAGCTTGCCGCCATTGGCGGTGACGACGGCGCTGGTGTCGCGCTCCAGCGCGTGACCGAACGCGTAGTCGGCGGTGAGGAAGAACCAGCTGTCGCCGCCGGCCTTGGTCAGCGCCTTGCCGGTGCCGTTGGCGAGCATGTAGGTGTCATAGGTGTAGGAGACCGTGTTGGGCGTGCAGGCCTTGCCGGTGAGATCCGCGGTGGCAGCGCCCGAATTGAGCAGCACTGCATTCTTTTCCTTGACGAGGTTGCTGACCGCCAGCGCGACGCCGGAGCTCGGCGTGTCCGCGATCGCATCGACCTTGTCGTTGTCGATCCACTGCCGGGCGATGTTGACGCCGACGTCGGGCTTGTTCTGGTGATCGCCGCTCAGCACCTCGATCTTCCAGCCCTTCTTGAGCAAGCCGGAATCCTCGACCGCCATCTTGATCGCAACCACGGAGTTGGGGCCGCCGATGTCGGCATAGAGGCTCGACATGTCGTTGAGCACGCCGATCTTGACGGTCTTGTCCTGCGCGTAGGCGGATGTTGCAAAACCGAAGGCGGCACAGGCCAGAAGGGCGGCGGAGCGGCGCGCGAACGTCGTCGTCATAAAAGGTTTCCTCCATTGTCAAATATGCGGACGGCTCTCTTGCGGAGCCTTGTTCCGGCTGATTGGCTCTAGCCTGTCCCAGGGCCGGCGGCAATGCGCCTAAAGCCGGATGACGCTGCGTCGTAGCGTCATCCGTCGGTTAACTTTTTGGGAAAAATGCGTTGAGACGCTATTTGAGCGCGTCCGATGTCAGCTTGAATTTCTGGATGCGCTTTCCGGTATCGACCTCGGCGGTATAGACGTTACCCCCGGCGTCGATCGCCATGGCGTGCACCCAGTGGAATTGACCGGCGTTGCGGCCGTTATGCCCGAAGCTGCCGACCACGCTGCCGTCCTCGCGCTTGATGACCCGGATCTCGTTGTTCTCGCCGTCGGCGCTGAGCAGATAGGTTTGCTTCGGATCGGGCCAGATCGCGATGTCCCAAACCGCGCCGTTGCCGAGCGTGTTCTTCTCGAAGAAGAACTCTTTCACGAAGCTGCCGTCCTTCTTGAACACCTGGATACGGTTGTTGATGCGATCGCAGACATAGACGAGGCCGTCATTGGCGAGCTTCACGCAGTGGACGGGGTTGCCGAATTGCTGCGACGCCGGCGCCTTGGGATCGTAGGGCGCCTGCTTGTTGTCATCGGGCTTGTTGCCGTAGGCCCCCCAGTGCCGCTTGTAGGCGAGCGTCGTCGCATCGAACACGATGACGCGGCGGTTGCCATAGCCGTCGGCGATGTAGATTTCGTTGGCCTCCTTGTCGAGCGCGGTCTCGGCGGGTTTGCCGAGCTGCGTCGTATCGTTGCTGCCGAGGCTCGGGGCGAACTTGCCGATCTGGGCGACGAATTTGCCGTCGAGCGTGAACTTCACGATGGCGTTGTCGTTGTCGGCATTGCCGCCGACCCAGACGAAGCCGCGCTCGTCGACCTCGATGCCGTGCTCGCGGCCGACCCATTCATAGCCCTGCCCGGGACCGCCCCATGAGCGCAGCAGATTGCCGTCGACGTCGAACTCGAGCACGGGCGGCGCCGACACGCAGCATTTCGAGCGCGGCGGATTGAGGCTTGCGCCTTTCTCGTCGTCGGTAAGCGAGCGCGGGCGATGGATCACCCAGATATGGCCCTGCCAGTCGACGGTGATGCCGCCGACCTGGCCGAGGATCCAGTTGTTCGGCAGCTGCTTTGGCCAGGAGGGATCGACCGCAAAAGTCGGGACGTCGCCGGCATTCGACGCAACCGGAAGAGCGAAGGCGACGGCTGCGATCAGAATGGAGAGAGCGTGACGTGCGAGCGCGGACGCAGGGCCGGCGCGATCGTGCCATGGCGCCATGGCAACCTCCCTTTTGTTGGCGTGCGGCTTGCTGCCGCTTGCGCGCGGGCAGTCAATCGCGGGGAGGCAGTCGAGTCAATCAGGCTGGGGAGCGGAAGCTCATCAGGCTGCGGGTCTTGTAATCGTAGAACTTGCCGGTCTCGGTCCAGTCAGGCGCGCACATCGGCACGATGAATTCGGCGACCTGCTCGGCGGTGTCGAGCGTCGCCGGGTCTTCGCCCGGCATCAGCGTCGCGCGCATGCGGGTGCGGACCGGTCCCGGGTTGAACAGATTGACGCGCAGCTTCGTGTTGGCGGTCTCCTGCGCCCAGGCGCGAGCCAGCGTCTCCAGCGCGGCCTTGGACGCCGCGTAGGGGCTGACATAGGCGGTCGCCTTGTTGGCGGCGCCCGAGGTGATGAACACGGCGCGGCCGGCATCGGATTGCCTGAGCAGCGGCTCCATGCAGCGGATCAGCTGGAAGTTCGCGGAGACGTTGAGGGCCATCACGTCGGTGAAGGTCTTCAGCTCGATATGGCCGATCGGCGAGGAGGGGCCGAGCACGCCGGCATTGCCGACGAGGATGTCGAGCTTGCCGTAGCGTTCGTGCAGGCCGGCGCCCAGCCGCGCGATGCCGTCGGAATCGGTGAGGTTGAGCGGCACCAGCGTGGCGCTGCCGCCGATCTTGCGGATTTCATCGTCGAGCTCTTCGAGCCCGCCTTGCGTGCGCGCCACCGCCACGATATGCGCGCCGGCCTTAGCGAGCGCGATGGCGGTGGCATAGCCGATGCCGCGCGAGGCGCCGGTGACGAGAGCGATGCGGTCAGCGAGGGGATTTGTCATGGCGGGGTTTTACAGGGGTGGATGGCCGGGACAAGCCCCCATCACGCCGTCATTCCGGGGCGATGCGAAGCATCGAACCCGGAATCCAGAGCTTACAGGACTACGTCGAGATTCCGGGATCGCGCTGCGCACGCCCCGGAATGACAGCCGAGGGTCAGCTCGCCTCCGCCAGCAGAGACAGCTGCCGGGGCTGCTGCTCGGTCTGGGTCTGGTCGGTGAGGTGGGTCGGATAGGCCCCGGTAAAGCAGTGATCCGAGAATTTTGGATTGGCAGGATCGCGGCCGGGTTCGCCCATGGCGCGGTACATGCCGTCGATCGACAGGAAGGCGAGCGAGTCGGCGCCGATGATCTCGCGCATCTCCTCCAGCGAATGCGTCGCCGCGAGAAGACCGCCGCGATCGGGCAGGTCGATGCCGTAATAATCGGGATAGAGGATCGGCGGTGAGGCGAGACGGAAGTGCACTTCCTTGGCGCCGGCATCGCGCATCATGCGCACGATCTTCTTCGAGGTGGTGCCGCGCACCAGCGAGTCGTCGATCAGGATGATGCGCTTGCCTTCGATCGCGGCACGGTTGGCCGAATGCTTCATGCGCACGCCGGATTCGCGGATCGCCTGCGTCGGCTGGATGAAGGTGCGGCCGACATAGTGGTTGCGGATGATGCCGAGCTCGAACGGCACACCGGAATACTGGCTGTAGCCGACCGCGGCGGGGACGCCGGAATCCGGCACCGGCACGACGACGTCGATCGGCACGTGGCTCTCGCGCGCGAGCTGCGCACCGAAGGCCTTGCGCACCTCGTAGACCGAACGGCCGTGGACGATGGAATCCGGGCGGGCGAAATAGATGTATTCGAAGATGCAGGGACGCGGCGCCATCGGCGGGAACGGCTTGTGGATGTCCTGGCCGTTCTCGTCGAACACGATGACTTCACCCGGCTCGATGTCGCGGATGAAGCGCGCGCCGATGATGTCGAGCGCGCAGGTCTCCGAGGTCAGGATCGGGCAGCCGTCGAGCTCGCCGAGCACCAGGGGACGGATGCCGCGCGGATCGCGCGCGCCGACCAGCTTCTTGTTGGTGAGCGAGACCAGCGCATAGGCGCCCTCGATCTCGCGCAACGCGTCGATATAGCGCTCGATGAAGCGGGCGCGCCTGGAGCGCGCGACCAGGTGCAGGATCACCTCGGTGTCGGTGGTCGACTGCATCATCGCGCCGTGCTTCACGAGCTCGCGGCGCAGCGTCAGGCCGTTGGTGAGATTGCCGTTATGGGCGACCGCGAGACCGCCGGCATTGAGCTCGGCGAACAGCGGCTGCACGTTGCGCAGGATGGTGGCGCCGGTGGTGGAGTAGCGGACATGGCCGACGGCCATATTGCCGGGGAGGCGGTCGATCACCTCGCGGCGGGAGAAGGTGTCGCCGACGAGGCCGAGGCGGCGTTCACTGTGGAATCGGCTGCCGTCGTAGGAGACGATGCCGGCGGCTTCCTGGCCGCGGTGCTGAAGGGCGTGGAGACCGAGCGCGGTGATGGCGGCGGCGTCGGGGTGGCCATAGATGCCGAAGACGCCGCATTCCTCGCGCAGCGTATCTCCTTCCAGGTCGTCCTGAACCTCTAGTGCGGCCGGGCCGGGACCGGCGTTTGGATCGAGATCAAGTTGGGCGTCCTGGTCAGGGTGTCGCATCTCGTCCGCGCCTCTCTTTAAGGGCAATCAACGCGCCGCAGGTTTCTCGATCAGTTTCTTCAAACTGTCACGAGCAGGTTTACTGTATCCGTCACCACTGCCCGAAGGCTGCTGCTCGGATTCAGCTTGATCATCATCTGGTTTGTTTTTCTTGAATCTCTTCAAGATGGTGTTCTCGGGGTCGTCAGGCAAGAGGGCCATCAGCCAATCCCCGGTTCCCTGGAGCACGACGCGGGATTTGGCCCCCGTCACCCAGTCCGGGCGTTGCTTGTCCGGAACCAGCCAGGTGAAGAACAGGAAGGCGACCACGACGATCAAAAGCCCGCGAGCCAGGCCAAACAGGAAGCCGAGGGTGCGGTCCAGCGCGCCGATCCTGGAATCCAGGATCATGTCGGAGATCCGGACCGTGATCACGGAGACCACGACCAGGGTGCCCACGAACACGCCGGCGACCACGACCACGCTCGCGACGGTGTCGTTGTTGAAATAGGTCTTGGCGGTCGGCAGCAGCTTCGAGAAGGAGTACAGCGTCACGATCGCCGCGGCGCCCCAGGCCGCGATCGACAGGATTTCGCGCATGAAGCCGCGGACCATGGCAAGCAGGCCCGAGATCAGCATCACACCGAGCAGGATCAGGTCGAGGAGTGTTACTGGCATCGGCTGGTCTGGTCCGCTCGTACGTCGAAGGTGCTCTAGCGAATCGGTGTTTGGCCGCTGCCCTAAAAGAGGGGCAGACGGCGTTCCCGGCAAGGCCGCAACCACGCAATCCCATGCTGCTTTTGTGACGGCTGTATAGCGGCGGGGGCCTCCGACGTCACCTCCACCTAACCCTCTCCACGGCGGAATCTTGCCGGTGTGGCATTTTTCTCTGCCGGCGCGTTCGATTCGCCCCGGCGGGAGCCCTTGGCGGCAATCTCTGCGACCAATGTCGTCAGGCTGTTGACCGCATTCAGGGACAGTCCGGCGTCGCCGCCGGCATCCCCGCCTCGGGCCGATTCGGGCAGCACGGCGCGCTTGAAGCCCAGCTTGACCGCCTCCTTGAGCCGGGCCGGGGTCTGCGCCACCGGCCGGATCACGCCAGAAAGTGAAATCTCGCCGAAATAGACCGCATCGGTGGGTAACTGCGCATTAACCAGGGAGGACACCAGCGCGGCCGCGGCGGCCATGTCGGCCGCGGGCTCGTGGATGCGCAGGCCTCCCGCCACGTTCAGATAGACGTCGTGGCCCGACAGCTTGACCCCGCAATGGGCCTCCAGCACCGCCAGCACCATCGAGAGCCGACTCTGATCCCAGCCCACCACGGCCCGTCGCGGCGTGCCCAGCGAGGTCGGCGCCACCAGTGCCTGCAATTCGACCAGGACGGGCCGCGTGCCCTCGATTCCCGCGAACACTGCGGTGCCGGGCGTGCCGAGATCGCGCTCGGACAGGAACAACTCGGAGGGATTGGTGACCTCGCGCAGGCCAAGGCCCGTCATCTCGAACACGCCGATCTCGTCGGTCGGGCCGAAACGGTTCTTCACGGCGCGCAGGATGCGGAATTGCTGCGAGCCTTCGCCCTCGAACGACAGCACGGCATCGACCATGTGCTCGACCACGCGGGGGCCGGCGATCTGGCCGTCCTTGGTGACATGGCCAACCAGGATGATGGCAGCGCCCGTCTTCTTGGCGAAACGTATCAGCGCCTGTGCCGAGGCGCGCACCTGGGTCACCGTGCCGGGCGCGGATTCCACCGTGTCGGTCCACATCGTCTGGATCGAATCGATCACGATCAGCCGCGGGACCGCGCCCTCCGACAGCGTCGAGACGATGTCCTCGACCGAGGTTTCGGCGGCGAGCTGCACCGGCGCATCCGACAGCCCCAGCCGTTCGGCGCGCAGCCGCACCTGCGCGACCGCCTCTTCGCCGGAGATGTAGACGATGCGGTGGCCGGCGCGTGCCATCATGCTGGTGGCCTGCGTCAGCAATGTCGACTTGCCGATGCCGGGATCGCCGCCGACCAGCAGCACCGAGCCGCGGACGAAGCCGCCGCCGGTGACGCGGTCGAGCTCGGTCATCCCTGAGGACAGGCGAGGCGCATCCTGGGTTTTCCCCGACAGGCTCTCCAGCGCAAACGTTCGTCCCTTGCGCTTGGAGCGGATCGAGACCGGCACGCTGCCGCTGGTGTCTTCTTCCGCGAGCGTATTCCACTCGCCGCAGGATTCGCACTTGCCCTGCCAGCGGTTATAGGCCGCGCCGCAGTTCTGGCAGACGAAGGAAAGGGTGTTCTTGGCCATGGGGCGTCAATCGTGCTCAGGGAGATTGCGTCGCGTTCCATAGCATGGAGAGCCCGGCCGCGACCATGATCGCGTCCATCAGCAGGCGGAACACGTCCGGCTTCAGGTGCAGCACGAAGCGTTTTGCGATGAAGGCGCCCGACATCAGCGAGGCGCCCGCGATCAGCCCCTTGATGAAGACATCGCCGGTCAACGCGCCGAAGCGCTCGAAGGTCACGGATTTCGCGAAGTAGAGGCCGAGCGAGGAGGCCGCCTCGGTGGCGAGGAAAGCGCCCTTGCTGAGTCCGTAGAACAGGAACAGCGGCACGCTGAGCGGGCCGGTCGAGACCACGATGCCGGTGAGATAGCCGATCACGGCGCCGCCGACGGCGAGATGCCAGAGATTGGCCTTGAGGTCGTGCCGCGCCAGCCAGTGCCGCACCGGCACCATCGCGATCAGGAACATGCCGATGGCGAGGTCCACCGCATGCGAAGGCAGCGCCAGCAGCGTCCGTGCGCCGAGCACGGCCGCCGGAATGCCCGTGACCGAGTAGGCCGCACAGGCCCGCCAGTCGACCTCGCGCCACCAGGCCAGGATCCGCGAAAAGTTCGCCATCACGGACGCCACCGCCATGATCGGCACCGCCTCCTTCGGCCCATAGGCGTAGACCAGCACCGGCATCAGCATGATCGACGAGCCGGTGCCGACGATGCCTGAGATGGTGCCGGCGACGAGGCCGACGGTGAGGACGAAGAGGAAGGCCAAAACGCTCTCCACGAATCGGGAGAGTTTAGCCGCGGGCAGCGATATGGGCGATTCGTGCTAGGCGAGGGAACCTATTGCGCTGCGCATCGGCATGCCGGTCTGGGCGCCGGCTTTGAGGCATTTCAATGCGGCGGCTTCGCAGCTCACATCGAGCGCAATCTGCAGCGACACGCCTTCGCTCAGCATGGCCGCAAACGCGCCGACAAAGGTGTCGCCAGCGCCGGTCGTGTCCACCGGCGTGATGCGCGGGGCGGGCGCTCGCAGGCGGGTGCCGTCGGCCGTCACGGCCAGCGCGCCTTGCGCACCGGCGGTCACGATGCAGGTGAGGTCGCCGGCCCTGGCGAGGTCCGCGGCAGCGGCCTCGTAACTGGACGTAGCGAGGTCGATGGCTGCGGCGGCGTCCAGCGCCTCGTGCTCGTTGACGAGGAGATGGTCGGTCACGGCAAGAAGCTTTGTCACCATCTCGCGGGTCATCCTCTCCGGGACGGGCGCGAGATTCCAGACGACGGTGCCGGCGGCCAATGTCGTCCTGCGCGCAGCCTCGAGCGCCTGCGCGAAGGGCACTTCCATCTGAAGCACCAGCACCGTGTCGGGCGTGAAGAGTGCGGCACCAAGATCTCCGGCACTCGCGGCCATGTTGGCGCCGCTCGCCACCGTGATCGCATTCTCGCCGGCCTGATCGACCGTGATGAAGGCGCAGCCGGTCGGCTCGTCGGCCGCGACGACGAGACCGGTGTCGACACCGTTTGTCCGGAGGTTCTCGATCGCGCTGTCGCCAAACCCGTCCCGGCCGACGCGGCCCGCCATCCGGACTTGTCCCGGTCGCGCGATCCGCGCGGCGGCGACAGCCTGGTTGGCGCCCTTGCCGCCGAAATGAATCTGGTAGGACGGCGCGAGCACCGTCCGGCCGGGGCCGGGAATGATCGGGACCTTCGCGACGAGATCGATGTTGAGCGATCCGAACACCAGGATCATGGCGGAGAGGCCTTCAGCCTTGCTCGTCCATGACGCGCAGTTTCTCGACCCGGCGGCGGAAATCCTCGTCGGTCGAGAATTCCGCGGAGAGGTAGGACGAGACGAGATCCACGGCGAGCCAGGCGCCGACGATCTGCGCGCCGATGCACATCACGTTGACGTCGTCGTGCTCGACGCTCTGATGGGCGGAATGAACGTCGTGGCAGACCGCGGCGCGGATGCCCTTCATCTTGTTGGCCGCGATCGAGGCTCCGACCCCGGTGCCGCAGACCATGATGCCCCGCGCGGCTTCGCCCGACGTCACCTTCTGCGCCACGGCCCGCGCGATGTCGGGGAAGTCCACCGGCTTGTCGTCATGGGAGCCGACATCGACGATGTCGTGGCCGAGCTTGCGGATGTGGTCGATGACGGTCTGCTTGAGCGGCCAGCCGGCGTGGTCGGATCCGATGACGAGACGCATGTGGTGTCCTTCTTGATTTTGCATTGACCGTGACAGCCGGAAAGCGGCTGTCACGGCTTCTCTTCGTTCAGCTACGCATGTCGGGCGGCAGCTCGACCCCGTGGAATTTCTTGTAGATCGCGTTGAGCTTGCCGTTCTTGACGTTCTCGGTGATCCAGCCGTTGAGCTTGTCCATCAGGCGCTGCTCGCCCTTCTTCAGGCCGATGGCGAGGTCGAAGGTTGCGAGCGGAATCTTCGACTCGAAGATGCGGGCGGGATTCTTGACGCCGATCTGGTTGATGATCGTGGCCGATGTGCCGACGCAATCGACCTGACCGGAGACGGCCGCCGTGACTTCCGTGGCGTCGTCGTCATAGCGGGCGATCGTCAGCTCCTTGTCCTTCATGTTGGACAGGGTGGTATCCTGCGTGGTCCCGCGCGAAACGCCGATGGTCTTGCCTTTCAGGTCGGGCCAGTCCTTGACGTTCATCGACTTGAGGCAGCCGACGTCGGACTGCAGCGTCGCATAGCGCTTGGTGAAGTCGATGACCTTGGCGCGCTCGGGCGTCACCGACAGGGTCGAGATGATGATGTCGGCCTTGCCGGTCAGGACGTTCGGGATGCGGGTCGCGCCGGTGGTCTGGATGAATTCGAGCTCGAGGCCCCAGTCCTTGGCGAGCAGCTGAGCCACCTCGACGTCGGAGCCGGTCGGCTTCATGCCGGAATCCATCATGCCCGAGGGCGGAATCGCAAGGTCGGTTGAAATGCGAATCTTCTTGGCCTTCATCACGTCGTCGAGCAGGTCGGCCGATGCCGGCGTGGTGGACAAAATGACGAGGCCGAGCAGCGCGGCGGCGGTCCCAAGCAGTGTCTTGTTGGTCATTCCTAGTTCTCCTCTCCCTGTTATGATTTTAGATTTCCGGTGCCCACGAATTGCGTGAGTTCCGGCGTCGTCGGCGATGTCAGGATCGAGGCGGGGCCGGTCTCGTGAACCTTGCCGCGATGCATGAACACGATCCGGTCGGCGATCCCTTTGGCAAAGCCCATCTCGTGCGTGACCATCACCATGGTCATGCCGTCCGCCGCCAGCTGCTCGATCACCTTCAGCACTTCGGCGGTGAGCTCGGGGTCGAGCGCAGAGGTGACCTCGTCGAACAGCATCACCTTCGGCTGCATGGCGAGCGAGCGCGCGATCGCGGCGCGCTGCTGCTGGCCGCCCGACAATTGCTCGGGATAGGCGTGCAGCTTCTCTTCGAGCCCGACCTGCGCCAGCACCTTTCGTGCGAGGTCCTTGGCCTGCGAGTTCGCCAGGCTCTTCACGGCGCACGGCGCCAGCGTGATGTTCTGCTCGATTGTCAGGTGTGGAAACAGGTTATAGCTCTGGAACACGATGCCGACGTCCTGGCGTAGCGCGCGCAGATCGACGTCGGGACGGTCGACCCGATGCCCGCAAACGACGATCTCGCCGCCGTCGACCTTCTCGAAACGGTCGATGCAGCGCAGCGCTGTGCTTTTGCCGGAGCCTGAGCGGCCGATCAGCGCCAGCACTTCGCCGCGCTCGA
Organism: Bradyrhizobium sp. IAR9; assembly: GCF_013408065.1. Taxonomy (NCBI): domain Bacteria; kingdom Pseudomonadati; phylum Pseudomonadota; class Alphaproteobacteria; order Hyphomicrobiales; family Nitrobacteraceae; genus Bradyrhizobium; species Bradyrhizobium sp. IAR9. The sequence continues at coordinate 501,877 of NZ_JACBZW010000001.1, read as the reverse complement.
CTGCGAAGCTGACGCCATCGAGGACCCGGAGCGAGCCAAAGCTCTTTTGCACGTCGCGGAGCGACACGATTGAATCAGAGGAGGGGTTCTGTTGCATGTCAGGCTGGCGCGAGGTTGGATCTGCCACGCCCCATCCGCCGTTCCAGCCTCTGGCTGAACAGCGACAGCGGATAGCACATGGCGAAATAGATGACGGCGATGATGGCGTAGATGGCGAACGGCTCGAACAGCGAGTTGTTGACGATCTGGCCCGAGCGCATCAGCTCGACGAAGCCGACGACGGAGGCGAGCGAGGTGTTCTTGACGATCTGCACCATGAAGCCGACGGTGGGCGGCGTCGCGATGCGAATGGCTTGTGGCAGGATAACTTTCATCATGCGCTGGGTCCGGCTCAGCGCCAGGCCTTCGGCGGCCTCCCATTGCGGCTTCGGCACGGACTGGATGCAGCCGCGCCAGATCTCGCCGAGATAAGCGGCGACGTACAGCGTCAGCGAGGCGCCGGCCGCAGCGAGCGGCGACACCTTGAGGCCGATCGCGGCGAGACCGAAATAGCCCAGGAACAGGATGACGAGCAGCGGCGTGCCCTGAATGAGCTGGACATAGACGGCGCTGGCAATCCGCACCGATTTCAGCGGCGATATCCGCGCGAGCGCGATCACGAAGCCGACAATTCCGCCGCCGATCAGCGCGATCACCGATAGGCCAATGGTCCACAGCGCGCCCTGGCCAAGGAACATCAGATGATTGATGTTGAGATGTCCGCCCATGATCATCTCACAATGGCGTGCCGAGCCGGCGACGGCGCGGAAACAGCACGAGGCCGAGGCCCCAGAAGCCGGCGCGCATCACCAGCGACAGGATGACGTAGAGCACGGCGACGATGATGTAGGTCTCGAACGCGCGATAAGTATCCGACTGGATGTAGTTGGCGACCGCGGTGAGCTCCTCGGCCGAGATCTGCGAGCAGACCGAAGAGGCCAGCATCAGCAGCACGAACTGGCTGGTCAGCGCCGGATAGACCTTCTCGATCGCCGGCAACAGGATGATGTGCCAGTAGATCTGGAGGCGCGACAGCGCCAGGCCCTCGGCCGCCTCGATCTGTCCGCGCGGGATCGCCTCGAAGCCGGCGCGCATGATCTCGGCGGTGTAGGCACCGACATTGATCGTCAGCGCGGCCACGGCCACTGCGAAAGCGGAGAATTTCAGCCCCAGACTGGCAAGGCCGAAATAGACCAGGAAGATCTGCACCAAGAGCGGCGTGTTGCGGATGGTCTCGACATAGACCTTGCAGGCGCCTGATATCAGCGCGTTGTGCGTTCCGCGCCCGACCGCCGCGAGCGTGCCGAGGAGGGCGCCGAGCACCGTCGCGAAGGCGGCAAGCTCCAGCGTGAGGACGGCGCCGGCGAGAAAACTCGGCCAACGCTCCAGCACTGCGGGAAAGTCGAGTTGCAGGCTCATCGTATCAGGTTCAGCCGGTGGTCTGGTTGGTCATGCGGTCGTAGACGCGGAACAGCGCCTGGTTGCCGTTGCTTCCTTCGCCATGCGCGCGCGCATCGACATACTGGCTGGTCACGAGCGCGGTGCCGGGGAGCGGCACGCTGAGCGCCTGCGCATGCTCCTGGACCAGACGAAGGTCCTTGAGCTGGAGATCGATCCGGAAGCCGGCGGAGACGTCGCCGGCGATCATCTGGGGGCCGAGCTTGTCGAGCATCCAGGAGGCGGCGGAGCCACCGAGCAGCACCCGGCGCAGCAGATTGAGATCGAGGCCCGAGGCGCGGCCAAGCGCCAGCGCCTCGCAGATCGCCTGGATGTTGATGCCGCAGATCAGCTGGTTGCAGAGCTTGACGGTCTGGCCGGCGCCCGATGCGCCGACATGCGTGATGGTGGTGCCCATCGCACGAAAGAACGGCTCGGCCTTGGCGAACGCGTCGGCGTCGCCGCCGGCCATGATCGAGAGCGCGGCATTCTTGGCGCCCACCGGCCCGCCCGAGACCGGCGCGTCGACGAAGCTGACGCCGCCCTTTTGCAGGTCGGCGTGGATCTTGCGGACCGCGACCGGCGAAATCGTGCTCATATCGACGATGAGCTTGCCTGATGGCGGCGACTTCAGCAGGCCGTGCTCGCCGTAGATGGTCGCCTCGACATGGGGCGTGTCGGGCAGCATGGTGATGACGATGTCGGCGCCTTGCGCGGCATCGGCAGGGCTGTTGGCGCGAGTCGCGCCTTCCCTGGCGCTGTCGGCAAGTGCCGCCTCATTGAGATCGAACACGCGAACTGCGTGGCCGGCCCTCAGCAAGTTGCGCACCATCTCTCGGCCCATCGTGCCGATGCCGATGAAGCCGACATTGCCCTTGTCGTTCCGTCCCATGTGATCAGTCCGTTTCTTGGTTGATTGGCTTCTTGGTTGACCGCGCTGCCGCGATCATCCCGAGGCGCTGGTCTTGTCGATGTCGCCGACGATGGCGCGCCGCCGGTACTCGTCGCCGATGGCAAAATGCTTGCGCAAGGTCGCGTCCGCCCGCTCCGGGTCGCGCGCAATCACGGCCTCGAAGATGCGGCGGTGATCGTCGATCAGATAGGTCTTCATCGACGGGAAGGCCTGCACCAGCTCACGGCGGCTGCGATGCGAATGGGTCAACAGGCCGGCCAACGAACCATGCAGGACCGTCAGCGTCTCCGAATGCGAGGCGACGACGATGGCACGGTGGAAGTCGAAGTCGGCCATGCCGCCGGCATCGGCCTCGTCGATCGTCTCGCCGATCTTCGCGAGCGCGCGCTGCAGGCGTTCGAAATCGGCAATGTTGGCGCGCTCGCAGGCGAGGCGGATCGCCTGGCATTCGATCGCGACGCGCGCCTGCATGACGTCGTCGAGCATGTCGGCCTGCTGGGCCAGCGCGAAGGTGAAGAAGTCGTTCAGCACCGAGACATCCGGCCGGGTCACCACGGTGCCGATGCGGTCGCGGATCTCGACGATGCCGAGCACGGTGAGGGCGCGCAGCGCCTCGCGCACGATCGGCCGGCTGACGCCCAGGAGAGTTGCCAGCTCGCGTTCCGAGATGAGGCGGTCGCCGGGCTTGAGCGAGCCCGCAAGCAGGCGTTCGCGCAGGAAGGCGAACACCTTCTCGAACCCTTTTTCGCCTTCGGTGGCCCGCTTCAGCTCCATTTCCGTCCCACTGGTCTGATCTTGGTCAGACCAGTATGCTGACCAATGGGCTGAGGTCAAGAGGTTCAGCTCTCAAGCCGGCCTCGGTTCCGGCCTTGGTCCACCGGCGGAGCGGCTTTTGGCCGTCGATGTCGATATCGCCCAGTCCGTGATCGGGTCGTCGGGGCGGCATCGAGGCGGCGCTCGCGGCAAACTGGACGGCGAAGCTCGACTATCTCCACATCGACCTTGGCAGCACCTATTCGACGAAGACGTTCATTCTCGACAACGACGAGTTACCGATCCGAATCCGCAGCAATGTCGATCGCGTCGGCTTCAACTCAGCGGACGATCCTCGCAGCGATACTGACACCCATTGCGGGTCGGAGTTTCGGAAAACGCATCTTGAAGAAATGGTCATGGTCACGTTGCGGCGCGCTCTCCGGGTTGCCATCATCCGTGCGAACCGCGATCATGATGCCGTGACCCTCAATTCTCTCAGAAGCAATGTTCGTCGCCTCTACGAGGGCGCAACGCCGAGCGGTGTTCGCTTCCGCTACGCGCTGCTCGCCTTCGACATCGTGACGGTGCTGTTCATCATCGCAACCTCGTTCCTGCCTCCCAGTGAGATCGTTGAAACGCTCGACGTCCTGTTCGGCGTCACGTTACTTGCCGACTTCTCGGCGCGGCTTCTGGTCGATCGGCATCCGTTTCGAAAATTCAGTCAACTTGCGACTTGGGCTGACATGGTTGCGATCGTGTCGTTCCTGGCACCGCTTGCCGGCGAGGCGGGCGGCTTTTTCCGGATCCTGCGAACGTTGGGCCTGCTTCGCGACTACCAGATGCTGGTGAGATTGCGCATCGATTCTCCGTTCTTCCGTCGCAACGAAGACGTCATCTTCGCCGTCACGAACCTGGCCGTTTTCATCTTCGTCATGACCGGGATCGTTTACGAGACTCAGAAGTTTCGCAACGATGAGATCCGGAACTATGCCGATGCCCTGTATTTCACCGTCACGGCGCTGACAACGACCGGCTTTGGCGACATTACCCTGCCGGGCACGCTCGGTCGTCTCATCACCGTCGTGATCATGATCTTCGGCGTGACGCTGTTCTTCAATCTCGCACGCGCTCTCCTCAGTCCCCACAAGGTGCGATTTCCGTGCCCGGCTTGCGGGCTCCAGAGGCACGATGCCGACGCCGTGCATTGCAAGGCCTGTGGCGTTGTTCTCAATATTCCCGACGAAGGCGCCACCTGAATCCCCGACAGAGGCATCGTGCCGGTGTTTTGCCCGACGGCAGGCAGGTCGAATTGCGGAATCAGTAACTCATTGATCCGACAGCGGTCGGCTACTGTGCATGGGGTTGTTTTTCATATTTTGGTTGAGGCGTCCTGCTGCTGACAGCATGTTGGCAGCAGGAGCTGGCTATGTCCCAGCTCTGACACAACGGGGAGCGGGTCATGCCGATCGAGGCAAGTTGTCATTGCGGTGAGACGGTGTTCGAGGTGACGGAGGTGCCTTCGAGCGTGACGCGCTGCACCTGCTCGCTCTGTGCCAAGCGCGGCGCGCTGTGGGCCTATTACACGCCGGCGCAGTTTCGTCTGCTGTCACCGCCGGACAATGTCGCGACCTATCTCTGGGGTAGCCGCACCGTCAAACATCATTTCTGTGCAAGCTGCGGCTGCGGCACCTATTCGGAGTCGCCGGACTGGTCGACCGGCAAGCCGGATTTCGACAATCCCAAGGTCGCGGTGAACGCGCGCCTGTTCGACGATTTCGATCTGGAGGCGGTGCCGGTCAACATGATCGACGGCAAGAACTTGTGGTGAGCATGCATGCGCGCCGATGTCCGCAGCACGTTCGTGCTCTTGTCGACAGTTCCTACACCATGGGGCTGGATGCGGGGACGGCGCAGCTTCTGCAAAAGGCGGCGTGGGAGACGGTGCAGGACTATTACGGGCGCTGAACTCGCGTGATCTCGTAGGGTGGGCAAAGGCGCACTTGCGCCGTGTCCACCATCTGTCTCCGTAAGCCGGGATTGCGTGGGCACGCTTCCGCCTTCGTTCGTCGAGCTACGGCGGACAAGTCGCTTTGCCCACCATTGAGGTTACTTCAACACCACCCATGCCGGCGCGTGATCGCTGGCGCCATCCTCGCCGCGGATCTTCTTGTCGACGCCGGACTTGGCCAGGCGCGGGGCGAGGGCAGGGCTGAGCAGGAGATGATCGAGCCGCAGCCCGGCATCGCGCGGCCAGCGGTTCCGCTTGTAGTCCCAGAACGTGTAGATGCGCTGGTCCGGATGCAGCTCGCGGATCGCATCGCACCAGCCTTGCTCGACCAGCGAAGCAAAGGCTGCGCGGCTCTTTGGCTGGATCAGCGCATCCTTGTCCCATGAGCGCGTCGGATAGATGTCGATCTCTGTAGGCGCGACGTTGTAGTCGCCGGCGAGCACGACCGGCAGATCCTGCTTGATGAAGCTCTTGGCGTGGCGCCTGAGGCGCGCGAACCAGTCCAGCTTGTAGTCGAATTTCGGTCCCGGCTGCGGATTGCCGTTCGGCAGGTAGATGCTCGTGACGATGATCCCGCGCACGGCGGCTTCGATGTAGCGGGCTTCGAGATCGCTCGGTTTTCCCGGCAGGCGGTCACGGGTCAGAATGGGCTCTGCATTGCGGGCGAGGATGGCGACACCGTTCCAGGCCTTCTGTCCGCGCCACACTGCGCCATAGCCGGCCTTTTCGATCGCAGCCGCCGGAAATTCGCCATCACTTGCCTTCAATTCCTGAAGCGCGACGACATCGGGCTTTGCGGCGCGCAGCCATGCCAACAGATTGGGCAGGCGGCGGTTGACGTTGTTGATGTTGAATGTCGCGATCTTCATGTAGAGCTACCGGCTCCTGCCTTCCGTACCCGGAGATACAATGTCCAAGTTGAACTTTGCCGCCATCATCGTCGCCCTCGCGTTCTCCGGGGCCGCGTCGGCACAATCGTCCGACCCGCGCGGCGCGTGCAAGGCAGACTATGACAAATTCTGCGCCGGCATCGCGCCGGGTGGAGGGCGCGTCGTCGCCTGCCTCACCGACAAGCGCGACCAGCTCAGCGCGACCTGCAAGGCGGCGCTGGACAACAGGAAGAAGAAGTAAGCGATCCCTTCCGTGTCCCGGACGCGCGCAGCGCGAGCCGGGACCTAGAAGGCGACACGGTCAGATGTAGAGAGATAGGCCCCGGCTCTGCAGTGCATGTGAAGTGCGGCGCGCGCGCCGCGTCCGGGGCACGAGAGTTCAGCCCGGCAGCGGCGGCGGGGCCGCCGGCTGCTCTACCGGCGGCGGGGAGGGCGGCTGCTCGGCGGTCTGCGCGGCCGCCGGCTTCACCAGCGGCTCCTCCACATTGCCGCCCTTGTAGAGGCGGGCGTAGCGGTGGCCGAGGCTGGTCAGCACCTCATAACCGATGGTGCCGAAATGATGCGCGAGCTCGTCGACGGTGATGCCCTCGCCGAGCAGCGTCACCATGTGGCCGCGCCGCGCTGCATTCGGCGGCAGATCAGTGATGTCGATCGCGATCAGATCCATGGAGACGCGGCCTGCGACCGGGCAGCGCTTGCCGGCGACGATAACCTCGGCGCCGCGGGTGCCGTCATTGGAGCTGGCGGCGCGGAAATAGCCGTCGGCATAACCGACAGCGATGATCGCCAGTTTCGTCGGCCGCCGCGCGGTCCAGGTGCCGCCATACCCGACGGTCTCGCCGCGTTCGATGGTGCGGATCTGCACGATGCGCGCCTTGAGGTCGACCACCGGCTGCATCGGATTGTCGGCCTCCGGCGTCGGGTTGACGCCATAGAGCGCAGCGCCCGGCCGCACCATATCGAACTGGAAGGGCGCGCCGAGGAAGATGCCGGAGGAATTGGCGAGCGCCGCGGGCACGCCGGAGAATTCGCTGGCGATGCCGCGGAAGGCTGCCAGCTGCTTGGCGTTCACCGGGCTGTTGAGCTGCTCGGCCGAGACCAGATGGCTCATCACCAGCGTGATGCCGTGATCGCCGGCATTGATGCGGGGGATGATGGCCTGCGCTTCCGATAGCGTCAGGCCGAGCCGGTTCATGCCGGTGTCGATGTGAACGGCCGTACCCCCGGTCCAGCCGGTGCGGCGGCAGAACACGTCCCATTCGGCGAGCTCGTTGAGATCGCCGATGACAGGACGGCAATTGATCTTGGCGTAGTGCTCGCCGGTGTTCTGGAAATAGCCGCCGAGCACGTAGATCGTGGGTTCCGGCACGGCTGCGCGCACCTTGCGCGCTTCCTCGATGGTGGCGACGAAAAAGGTCTTGCAGCCGGCCTTGCTCAGCGCGCGCGCGACCTCGGCGGCGCCGCAGCCATAGGCATCGGCCTTGATCACCGCCGAGCATTCGGCCGGCACCGCTGTCTTCTCGAGCTTGCGCCAATTGGCAATGATGGCGTCGAGGTCGACGGTCAGCACGCCGCCATAGGCAGCGAGCGCGGCAGCCTGGTTGGCCTCCGCGGAGAGAAGGCCGGATTGTGAGATGGTTTTCGGGTCGGACGCCATTGTCATGACGCCGTTTTACGCAAGAGGCAGGTCCTGTTCAAGGAACTCAGTAGTCGTTGCCGCTGCGAACCGGAAGCTGACTGTCAGGGGCGAGGTCGCCAAACCGCGTGACCGAGGCTTCGAAGGCCAGGTCGACGGTGCCTGTCGGCCCGTGACGCTGCTTGCCGATGATGACCTCGGCCTTTCCGTGCGCAAGACTCATGTCAAGCTGCCACTTCTCGTGCTCAGGCGTGCCCGGGCGCGGCTCCTTCATGGCGAGGTAATATTCCTCACGATACACGAACAGCACGACGTCGGCGTCCTGCTCGATCGAGCCGGATTCACGAAGGTCCGAGAGTTGCGGCCGCTTGTCGTCGCGGGATTCGACCTGTCGTGAAAGCTGCGACAGCGCGATGACGGGAACGTTGAGTTCCTTCGCCAGCGCCTTCAGGCTGGTCGTGATCTCCGTGATTTCCTGCACGCGATTATCGCTCCGCTTGCCTGAGCCCGACAGCAGCTGGATGTAGTCGATCACGAGCAGGTCGAGGCCCTTCTGCCGTTTCAGCCGGCGCGCGCGCGCCATCAGCTGCGCGATCGAAAGGCCGCCGGTCGCGTCGACATAGAACGGCAGCGATTGCAGCTCGATCGAGACCTCCCGGATCTTTTCGAAATCGGCTTCCGAGATGCCGCCGCGGCGGATGTGCGAGGAGGGAACGCCGGTGCGCTCGGCCACGATACGGGTCGCGAGCTGGTCGGCCGACATTTCACAGGAGAAGAAGCCGATCACACCGCCATTGGCGGCCTTCGTGGTGCCGTCGGCCTGGAGTTCCGGCACATAGGCTTGCGCGACATTGTAGGCGATGTTGGTCGCCAGCGAAGTCTTGCCCATGCCGGGACGGCCCGCGACGATGATGAGGTCGGAGTGCTGCAGGCCGCCCATCTTGGTGTCGAGGTCGCGCATGCCCGTCGAGATGCCGGACAGCTTGCCGTCGCGCTGGAACGCCTTTGCAGCGAGATCGACAGCGACCGCCAGCGCCTGCGAGAATTTCTGGAATCCGCCGTCATAGCGGCCGGATTCGGCGAGTTCGTAGAGACGGCGCTCGGCGTCCTCGATCTGCGCTCGCGGCGCGAAATCGACCGGGGCGTCATAGGCGACATTGACCATGTCCTCGCCGATGCCGATGAGGTCGCGTCGCAGCGCGAGGTCATAGATGGTGCGGCCGTAGTCCTGGGCATTGATGATGGTGGTCGCTTCGGCCGCGAGGCGCGCCAGATACTGCCCGATGGTCATACCGCCGACATCGGTGTCGGCGGGCAGGAACGTCTTCAGCGTCACGGGCGTGGCGATCTTGCCCATCCGGATCAGGCTGCCGGCGGTCTCGTAGATGGTCTGGTGCAGCGGCTCGAAATAATGCTTCGGCTCGAGGAAGTCGGAGACACGGTAGAACGCATCGTTGTTGACCAGGATCGCGCCCAGAAGGCTCTGTTCCGCTTCGATATTATGCGGCGCGCTCCGATAGGCGGGAGTTCCGGGCTCGGGTGCGAGTTTGAGGACGTTCGAATCAGTCAGGGCCATGGTCGGACGTGCTTAGCAATTTTCTTGGGCGGATGCGGGGCCGGGATAAAGCGCCGCCTCGGTGCAAAGCGGAAGCGAAAGCTGACCGCTATCAACCGCTCAGTTAAAATGGTGGATGATTAGCGCTCGCAGCACGCGTCGCGCTTGACGGATTTTTGCGGAACTCGTCCCGGCCAGGATGCGGCCGCGACCGCGGGAAAAATCCTGAACCATGAACCTTATGGCGTGAACCTGATGGATTGGAGCGCAGACGAATCCAGAGGCGCGCGAAATGACGCACGCTGGCGGCCTTGGGCTCGCCTTCAGACCAGCAGGAGGTAGACCAGCGCAGCCAGAGCCGCCCCGACGCCGGTAACGATCAGGGCGTAATCGGTGCGGAGGTCGTCCTGCACGTCGAATGAGGTTTGGGTCTCTTTGCTCATGGCGACGGTCTAGGCCAGGCCCGACCAGACTTATGTGAATTGGATCACATCTCCCCGGAATCTTTCGGGGGTAAGACGGGAACAGGCAGGCGGGGGAGGGAATTGTCTCCCGCGATCCGTCAACAGGGAACGAGGCAGGCGATGCGGCCAGAACGGCAGCACCAGATTTGGCGGAGCGAGGCAGGTAGCCGGCTTTGGCTCTCAGGGCTGATTGCGGCCATGGAGCACGCGGAACGGCCGGAAATACGTCGCCAGCCTGTCGCCCCGGAAATCCTGGTTGAGCTGAAGGCGCAACTGGCGTTAACGGCCAGTTTCCGCTCCTCCCAAATTTCGACCCTGCGTCACTAGGACCTGTTCACCAGACCAGGACCTATTCACCAGCCAATTTCAGCCTGGGCTTGCTCGTGCGTTCGCGAGCTCGCAGCCGGGCTTCTTCACGCGGCATGTAGTCGCGGGTCATCGGCACCACGCCCTGGCGCCGGGTGAGCTGGATCTGGAAGTTCATCATGGCTTGCTTGCGGAACGTCATCTCGCAGGCCGCCAGATAGAATTCCCACATCAGCGCGAAGCGCTCGTCGTAGAGCTGCACGGCCTCCTCGCGCCGCGCCATGAAACGTTCCCGCCAGGCCTTCAGCGTCTCCGCGTAATGCAGGCGCAGGATCTCGATATCGCAGACCAGGAGGCCGGCGCGCTCGATCGCCGGCAGCACCTCCGACAGCGCCGGGATGTAGCCGCCAGGGAAGATGTATTTGGCGATCCAGGGATTGGTCGAGTCCGGGCCCTGTGAACGGCCGATCGCGTGTAGCAGCATGATGCCGTTTTCGCTCAACAGCTCGGCGCAGCGTTGGAAGTAGGTGTCGTAGAAGCGGGCGCCGACATGCTCGAGCATGCCGACCGAGACGATGCGGTCGAACGGGCCTTCGACGTCGCGATAGTCCTGGAGCAGGAATCTGGCCGAGCCGGTGAGGCGCTTTTCGGCCGCGCGCGCGTTGGCGAGCTGCAACTGCTCGCTCGACAGCGTCACGCCGGTGACGTCGGCGCCGGCGATCTCGGCGAGGTAGAGCCCGAGCCCGCCCCAGCCGGAGCCGATGTCGAGGACGCGCTGGCCGGGCCTGACCAGCAGCTTTGCGGCGATGTGCCGTTTCTTGGCGAGCTGCGCGTCGTCGAGCGTCGCGTCCTGCGTCTCGAAATAGGCGCAGCTATATTGCTTGTCGGCGTCCAGGAAGAGCGAATAGAGCCGGGCATCGAGATCATAGTGATGCGCGACGTTGTGGCGGGAGCGCGAGCGCGGATTGAATTGCTTCAGATGCCGCGTCAGGTAGCGCAGGCGCCACCAGGGTTTTGCCCACTGCGGCAATAGGTCGGGTTGATCGAGCAGGATCGCGAGGGCATCAGCTATGGTGCCGCGCTCGACGACGAACTCGCCGTCCATATAGGCCTCGCCAAGCCCGAGCTCGGGATTGACGAGGATCTTCCGCTCCGCCTCCGCGGTGACGAAGCGCACCGCGACCGGCTCGCCAGTGCCGTCGCCGACGGTGAACTTCGATCCGCGCGAGGCGGTCACCGTCATCGTGCCGCGGCGGATGAATTGAGACAGAAATCTACGCAACAAGAGGTCCATCGACACCTTCCTCTCGAGCGAACCCGAAGGGATGCGACTAACCCGGCCTTCACTTCTGACGCCCAGGTGACGCAGCGGTTCCTATGCGCTTGCATCCAAATTTAGGGAGGCAGGATCGGCTACGCTAATGCGCTGAGTTCACAGCCGATATTCGCAAACCGCTTAATCACATCCTTGCGCGTGGTGCCTGCTTCCATTCGTGGCTCAATCGGATAAAAGGTGACCGCTGCCGCGCCGGACGCCGGCTGCACCTCTCGGAATTCAATGGAGATGATGGGAATGTCGAGCCGAGCGCTCAGCCTCGCGACGGTATTGCTTCTGATCGGCTTCGGCGCGGCCGATACCGCTTTTGCGCAGGTGACCAACCTCGAGGCCGGCAAAACCCCGTCCCAGCTTTTCGCGCAGACCTGCAATGCGTGCCACAAGAGCCCGCGCGGACTTCTGAAGTCCGTCGCGCCGGGCTCGCTGCCGGGCTTCCTGCGCCAGCACTACACCACGAGCTCGGACATGGCGGGCATCCTCGCCTCCTATCTCGTCTCCAACGGTGCCACCGACACCCGCTACCAGGCCAAGGACGGCAAGAAGGACGGCGCCAGGGAGAAGGACGCCAGCACCAATCCCGAGCATCAGGGCCGCCGCCCGCGCGCCCAGGACGCGGCCAAGCCGGACGGCGAGGCTGCTGCTCCCGCAGCCGAGGGTGCGCGCCAGAAGCGCGCCGCACGCCCGGCCGAGGAGGGCACGAAGCCCGAGGGACAGGCTGCGCCCGAGGGACGCAAGAGCAAGCGCCGCGCCAAGCCCGGTACCGAGGAGGCGCCGAAGGTCGATGCCGCCGCGCCAGCCACTGACGAGAAGAAGAGCGAGCCCAAGCTTGAATCCAAGTCCGAATCCAAGCCTGAGTCCAAGCCCGACACGGCCAAGGTCGAGCCCGGTCGCGACGAGGCCAAGCCCGACAGCGGCAAGGCATCCGAGAAGCCCGTTGAGACCAGGCCCGATAGCGCCAGGGTCGAGCCCCGCGGCAGTGACGCTCCGGCGCTGCGGCCCGATCCGGTCCCGGCGGTAACGCCGGCTGCGAAGCCTGCCGAGCCAGTCGCGCCCAAACCGGCGGAAGAGGCCGCTCCCAAGCCGGCCCCGCCTGCGGCCAGCTCCGAACCGGCGACCAAGCCGCAGCAGCCGGCACCGCCCGCGACCGCTGCAGCCCCGCCTGCCGCGCCGGCCGAGCAGTCCGGTCCGCCAACGCCGCCCATCTCGCGCTAAGCCAGCGACGTTTTTGATCGACATGCGGCGGCCGCGTTCATCGCGGCCTCCGCATTGCATTGACCGCGCTTAGAGTATTGCTCTAGAGTGCTACTCTAGGAGGCGTCCATGACGGCGAGCGTGCGGAACGACCTGTTGGCAGCCGGGCTGATCGTGTTCGACCGCGTCGGCTTCGAAGCCGCGACGGTGGCCGCGATCCGCACCCGGGCGCGCGCCTCCAATGGCAGCTTCTTTCACGCCTTCGGCTCGAAGAAGGAGCTTGCCGGTGCGCTGTTTCTTGAGGTCTTGCGGCACTATCACGCCGCGGTGCTGGCGGCGCTCGATCCCGTGCCCGATGCGGAGCAGGGCATCGACCGACTGATCCGGGCACATCTTGAGTGGGTCGTGACCAGCCGGCGCGAGGCGCGCTACCTGTTCGAGATTTCGCGAAGCGAGTGGGGGGAGGAAGTTCGCGACGCCCAGCGCGCGCAGAATGCGCGGCTCGCCGACGGCATCGAGCGCTGGCGCGCGCCGCTGGTTGCAAATGGCGAGCTCTTGCCGATGACGCCGGTGATGTTCGTCAGCCAGCTCATCGGTCCCGCGCAGATCTTCTGCCGTGCGTTCCTGTCGGGACGCGACCGCGCCGATCCGCGCGTCGAGGCCGATACGCTGATCGCCTGCGCAATCCGCGCGCTGGTCCCGCCCGATCGCATCAACAAACAATAAGGAGAGGCTGCATGCGCAACGACGCAGATCCTGAATTTGCACCGATCGCCGAGCACATCCATGCCAATGTCGGCCGGCAGGGTTTCATGAACCTGGTCGGCGCCGAGCTCTCGGAATTGTCGCGCGGCACCTGCACGATCGCCGTGGACCGCCGGCCGGAGTTGCTGCAGCAGCACGGCTTCTTCCACGGCGGGGTCACCGCCTTCCTGGTCGACAACGCCACGACGATCGCAGCCGCGACCTCGCGCGGCCAGCCGGCGCTGACGGCGGAATACAAGCTCAACCTGCTGTCGCCCGCGGTCGGCGAGAAGCTGATCTGCCGCGCGAGGGTGATCAAGCCGGGCCGCCAGGTGTCGGTGGTCGCGGCCGACGTGTTCTGTGTCAGCGGCGGTGTCGAGAAGCACACGGCAACGGCGCTGGCCTCGATCGCGATGTTGAGCGAGGACGTCGCCGCCAAAACGAAAAGCCCGGCCGCCTGAGGCGACCGGGCCTTAGTCGTGCCCGTCATTCCGGGATGGGCGCAAGCGCCAGACCCGGAATCTCGAGATTCCGGGTCTAGTCCTTCGGACCATCCCGGAATGACGAGTTGAGCCGCTTACTTCTCTTCCGCGGCCGGCGCCGGCGCGACGTCGTCGTGCTCGGCTTCCGGATCGAAGAACTCGCCGGCGGCGGCGATCGCCTCGGCGGCTGCGTCGCGGTCCTCGTTGCGGGTCGAGATGTCCTCGCCGCGGTTGATGCGCTCGGCCTCGTCCTGGCTGCGCGCGACCGTCACGGTGATCTCGACCTCGACCTCGGGGTGGACGGCGACGGTGATCGCGTGCTTGCCGATGGTCTTGATCGGCGCGTCGAGCTGGATCTGCGGGCGGGCGAGCGAAACGCCATCGGCCTCGAACGCGATGACGATGTCACGCACGTTGACCGAGCCGAACAGCTGGCCGGCTTCCGAGGCCTGACGGATCACGATGATGTTCTTGCCTTCGATCTTCTCGGCGACCTTGGCAGCTTCGCCCTTCGAGGCGAGGTTGCGGGCCTCGAGCTCGGCCTTCATGCCGTCATACTTGGCACGGTTGTCGGCGGTGGCGCGCAACGCCTTGCCGCGCTTGAGCAGGAAATTGCGGGCATAGCCGTCGCGAACCTTCACGACTTCGCCCATCTGGCCGAGCTTGTTGACGCGTTCCAGCAAAATGACTTCCATATTCGTTCTCCTTTTGAAGTGCTCTGTAAGGTTTCGGTTTCGGGTTGAACTCAAGGGGTCGGCAACGGCGGCGGTTGCCGGCTGCGCAGGAAGCGTTCGCGGAAGCCGAACACGGCATCCGCAAGGCCGAGGATTACCATCGCGATCACGGGCCATCCGAACACGACCACGGCGGCATAGGCCGAGCCGAGCCAGAAGGTGCGGCTCTTCAGTGCCAGCGTGAGCGTATGCAGCACGGCAAAGCCGGTTACCGCATAGCCCATCATGAGCGCGGCCGCGGTGATCTGGGCGACGATCGCGAGCAGCCCGCCGGTGAAGCAGAAGGCGAGCGCGATGCACAGCGCCACCAACGTCATCGGCGGCAGCTCGGCCGTCCTCATATCCGGCCACGGGCGTCGCAACCGGCCCGACGTCGCCGTGACCTTGGCGCTGAGCCAGAGGTTGAGGGTCAGCGTCATCATCGCGATGATGGTAGCCCCGGCTGGTGCGATCCGCACCAGCGCGTCGACGAACTGTCCGGCTTCGCCGGAGGTTTGCGGGTCGGTGGCCCGGAGCAGGCGCATCAGGCCGCGTCTGAGCGTACCAATGATGGTCTCGGCGTCGGTCCCGAGCGTGAGCAGGGCGGCGATCGTGGTCAGCGTGGCGAAGCCCGCGAGCCACAGCAGGATGCGGCCGACCGGATACCATTCGAGCTCGGGCTCGGCGGGCGCGGTGGCGTCAGGCGCGACATGTCCCACGGCAACCTTTCCCACAGGACGGCTGAGCAGCACGAGATGGCCGAGCCACCACGCCGGCAGCGCGACGGTGAGGGCGAACGCGATGCAATAGGGCAGGCCGAACAGGGCACCGAGGCCGATCGCAGCAGCGATGCCGCCGAGGCTTGCGCAAAGCGGTCCCCAGCCGATCGCGGCGACCATCAGCGGCAGCGGTGCGAGATAGAACAGGACGAGCGAGATCAGCGCGCCCGAAATGATCGAGGCGAACATCAGGGCCGACGCAGCGCCGGCGATCAAGGCTATCAGCACAAAGGCCATCATCAGCTGTCCCGCTCCCTTCGAGCGGTTAGAGGCATCTCGCCCCAACCATCGGCGACCGGACGATCCGGAAGCCTTATGAGTTCAGAAAAGTCGCGACCGGCGGCTTGGCGCCGCCGGTCGAATTGGTCGTATCAGCGAATGACGTAGGGCAACAGGCCCAGGAACCGCGCGCGCTTGATGGCGCGGGCGAGCTCACGCTGCTTCTTCGCGGACACCGCGGTGATGCGGCTCGGCACGATCTTGCCGCGCTCGGAGACGTAACGCATCAAGAGCTTGGAGTCCTTGTAGTCGATCTTGGGAGCATTGGCGCCCGTGAACGGGCAGCTCTTGCGACGACGGAAAAACGGGCGGCGTGCACCAGCTTCAGCCATTGTTCTTACTCCCCATCCGTCGCGGTGGTTTCAGCTTCTTCGCGTGGACGGCGCGGGCCGCGGTCGCCACGGAAGCCACCGCCTTCACGATCGCCACCACGGAAACCACCCTCGCGGTCACCGCGGAAGCCGCCTTCACGCTCGCCGCGGAAGCCGCCGCCACGATCGTCACGCTCGCGGTCACGGTCGGCCTTGCGCATCATCGCAGACGGGCCTTCCTCGAGTTCCTCGACGCGGACGCTGAGATAGCGGATGACGTCTTCGCTGATGCGCTCCTGGCGCTCGATCTCGGCGATCGCCGCGGACGGCGCGTCGATGTTGAGCAGCACGAAGTGCGCCTTGCGGTTCTTGTTCATGCGGTAGGTGAGGGAGCGTACGCCCCAATTCTCGGTCTTGGTGACCTTGCCGCCGAGACCCTCGACGATACCGGTCATCTGCGCAGTCAGCTCTTCGACCTGCTGCGTGCTCGCGTCCTGACGCGCGAGAAAGACATGCTCATAAAGAGCCATGGTGGTCCTTTCCTCATGTTGGCGCATCGCCCGGCGTCAAGCCCTTAAGAGGCCTTCGGAAAGGACTCTGGGATTAAGCTCAGAAGGCGGAAACACGGGACGACGGGCCGACTGGCCCTGCCACACCAAAATCACGAATGACTTGCTGAGACCGTCCGTTCAGCTCCCGGCCGGGGTCTGCGGATGCGCGCCTTATACGGATTTTGGCTGACTTGGCAAGGAGCGCCTCGTTTTCGGCCAGACGGTGCTGACAGGCGCGTCCAAACCACCCTCCCGTACCAGCTTGACCTATTTGTTTGTATGTCATACAAATAATGGATCGGGAGGTGCTAATGGCGGGTGAATCGGTCCAGGCTCCGCTTGAGGCGTCGGCGGGTGATCCGAAGCACGCTGCGCGGGCCACACGGTCGGCCGGCCGCAAGATGCGCTCGCTGCTGCTGGATGCAGCAAGTCCGCTGTTCCGGGAGCGCGGGCTGTCGGGCACGGCGATCACCGACATCGCGGCCGCCGCGGACGCCTTCCCAAGCCAGATCACCTACTACTTCCGCACCAAGGAGGCGCTGTTCGTCGAATGCGCCTGCCGCGACCTCTTGTATCTGGCGCGTGCGACCGAGCAGGCGGCGCTGAAGGCGCGCACGCCACGCGAATACACGCATGCGCTGGCGGAGACCGTGACGGCGAGCGATTCAGTGGCTTTCTTCGCCGAGGCGCTGACATTGACGCGGCGCCGCCAGGATCTCGCACCGCTCGTCGAGCGCACGATCGAGCGCCTGCACGGCGAAGGCGCGCGCGCCTATGCGAGCCAGGTGGCGCGGCACGGCTGGCGCTCCCTGCGCGCGCCCGACGAAAGCTCGCGGCGGTTCTGGGCCGTCGCTATCGGCGTCATTCTCGAAGGCTACGCCATGGGCCGTTCGCCCGAGGCGCTCTGTGCCGAGATGCTGCGCGTGCTGGGCGAGCAAGCGAAATCTGATGACGCAGCGCGCCTGCGTCTTGTCGAGGGCCGCGAGGCATCAAGCAATTCGAACGAGGAAGGCTAGGCCATGACCGCTCTTCGCATGCGTGCCCGCGATTTCCTGACCGACGACCAGCTTGCCGACGTGCGAGAGCGTGTGACCTGGAAAGGTGTTGCTCTGATCGTGCACGCCTGGGCGCTGATCATTGGCGCGATCGCCCTGGTCGCGTGGTGGCCCAATCCGGTCACCTATGTCCTCGCCGTTGCAATCATCGGCTCGCGCCAGCTGGGCCTTGCGATCCTGATGCATGATGGCGCGCATGGCTGCCTGTCCGCCGACGAGAAAACCAATCTGGCCCTGAGCCAGTGGCTCTGTGCCTATCCGCTGTTTGCGGAGACGCGCAGCTACCGGCGTTACCACCTGCAGCACCATGCGCGCACGCAGCAGGAGGATGATCCCGATCTCGTGCTGTCGGCACCGTTTCCGATTACGAAGCTGAGCTATCGCCGCAAGTTCATTCGCGACATCACCGGACAGACCGGCTACCAGCAGCGCAAGGCGCAGCTGCTCAATGCGCTCGGTCCGAAGGACTGGCCGTGGCGGCAGCGTCTGGCGTATTTCTGGGACAAGCTCGGCCCGCAATGCCTCCTCAACGCCGCGATGTTCGCCGCGCTCGCGGCGGCCGGCATATGGTGGGCCTATCCGCTGCTCTGGCTGGTGCCGCTCCTGACCTGGATGATGGTCATCACCCGCATCCGCAACATTGCAGAGCATGCCGTCGTCCCCGACAGCAGCGATCCCCTGCGCAACACCCGCACCACGCATGCCAATGTTCTCGAGCGCCTGTTCATCGCGCCGTACTACGTCAATTTTCACCTCGAGCATCATCTGCTGTTCTACGTGCCCTGTTACAATCTGCCGAAGGTCCATCGCCTGCTGAGCGAGAGCCGGCATGCCGGCCGCATGGAGGTGCAGCCGAACTACGCGGCGGTGTTGCGGCTGGCGACGGGAAAGCCTGACAGGGAGGATCGGCCGGGGCAGTTGGCGAGCAGCGCGCGCCGTGCGCAGGCCGGAGCGGAGGTCGATGCCAACCAGACCGCCGGTGGGTTTTGAGGGGGCGCATCCCCAGTTGAGTGCTGCTCGAAGTTCCCATCTCGGCTTGACAGTCCGGCCCCGGACAGTGTCTACGGCCCCCTTTGGAGCACGATCCGGAACCATGGCCTAACGCCGTGCGTAATCGGCTGCCGGTTCTCGCGGGGATCGTGTCCGACAAGCAGGGAGCGCCGATGACGGCTGCATTCACATTTCCTGGGCAGGGTTCCCAGGCGGTCGGCATGGGCAAGGCCCTGGCCGATGCCTTTCCGGTGGCGCGCGCCGTGTTCGACGAGGTCGATGCCGCGCTCGGGGAGAAGCTGACGGCGATCATCTGGGATGGTCCGGCCGAAACCCTCCAGCTCACCGAAAACGCCCAGCCGGCGCTGATGGCGGTGTCCGTCGCCACCCTGCGCGTGCTGGAGGCTGAGGCTGGATTTTCCGTGGGACGAGATGCGGCCTTCGTCGCCGGCCACTCGCTCGGTGAATATTCGGCGCTGGCCGCGGCCGGCAGCCTGACGGTCTCGGATACCGCCCGCCTGCTTCGCACCCGCGGTCTCGCAATGCAAAAGGCCGTCCCGGTCGGCGCCGGCGCGATGGCCGCACTGCTCGGTCTCGACTACGAGGCCGCCATGGAGGTCGCCAAGGAGGCGGCGCAGGGGCAGGTCTGCCAGGCCGCCAACGACAATGGCGGCGGGCAGGTTGTCGTCTCGGGCGACAAGGCCGCGGTCGATCGCGCCGTCGAGATCGCCAAGACCAAGGGCGCCAAGCGCGCGATGCTGCTGCCGGTGTCCGCCCCGTTCCATTGCAAGCTGATGCAGCCCGCTGCCGACGCCATGGCCGAAGCGCTGTCGAAGGTCACGATCAAGGCCCCGGCTTCGCCGCTGGTGTCGAACGTGCTGGCGAGCGCCATCACCGATCCCGACGAGATCCGTCGCCGCCTGGTCGAGCAGGTCACCGGCACCGTGCGCTGGCGCGAGTCGGTTGCCTATATGGCGGGGCAGGGCGTCACCCGGTTCTTCGAGATCGGCGCCGGCAAGGTGCTATCCGGTCTCGTCAAGCGCATCGCGGACGGCGCCGTCGGCGTTTCGGTCGGTGGACCGAACGACATTGCCGCCGCCAAGGATGCATTGGCCGCTGCCAAGCAGGGCTAAAGCGCGATTTCTCGTCGCGCTTGAGTTTTTCAGTTTACGCACGATCTTCGGAAAACCGCTGCGCACTTTTCCGGATCGTGCTTTGGAGGAGTTTTCGATGTTCGATCTGACTGGCAAAAAGGCGCTCGTCACCGGCGCGACCGGCGGTATCGGCGGCGCGATCGCGCAGGCGCTGCATGCGCAGGGCGCGACCGTTGCGATATCAGGAACGCGCAAGGAGGTGCTGGACGAGCTTGCCGGCAAGCTCGGCGAGCGCACCCATGTGCTGCCCTGCAATCTCTCCAAGTCCGACGAGGTCGAGGCGCTGGTGCCCGCTGCGGAAGCGGCAATGGGCCAGGTCGACATCCTCATCGCCAATGCCGGCATCACCCGCGACAATCTCTTCGTGCAGCTCCGTGACGAGGATTGGGAGGAGGTCATCAACGTCAATCTGACCGCGACCTTCCGCCTGGCACGCGCCGCCACCAAGCTGATGATGCGCAAGCGCTTCGGCCGCATCATCGCCATCACCTCGGTGGTCGGCGTCACCGGCAATCCCGGGCAGGGCAATTACACGGCGTCGAAAGCGGGCCTGATCGGCATGATCAAGACGCTTGGTGCCGAATACGCCAAGCGCGGCGTCACCGCCAACTGCATCGCACCGGGCTTCATCAAGACGCCGATGACCGATGCGCTCAACGACAAGCAGCGCGAAACGATTCTGACCAAGGTTCCGGCCGCCCGCCTGGGGACGCCCGAGGATATCGCGGCGGCCGCCGTCTACCTGAGTTCGAACGAAGCAGCCTACGTCACCGGCCAGACCATTCACGTCAACGGCGGCATGGCCATGATCTGAAGCGCTCGTTCCGCACTGCCCACATGGGCTGTGCGGATGCGGCAAACGGCCGTTTCCGGAGGGAAATGAGGCTTATAGTCAAGGCAGTTGAAGTATGATAACCGGACGCTCAACGGATGGGCAAAGAACGCCATTGCAGGTTTTTGAAACCCTGTATATTGGCGATGCGGAGCCTTGGCCGTCGTTCGCCGGGCCCTGTATCGGTTAGGATGGGGCCAAATCAAAGTTCGTAAGCGAAGGCAAGTAACACGACCACGACGGCTCGTATCGTCCCGGGGGGTCGGGTCTACAGGGAACAACACGAGGTTATGCAATGAGTGACATTGGCGAACGGGTTAAGAAGATCGTGGTCGAACACCTTGGTGTTGAACCCGAGAAGGTTGTCGACGCCGCGAGCTTCATCGACGACCTCGGCGCCGACAGTCTGGACACCGTCGAGCTGGTGATGGCGTTCGAAGAAGAATTCGGTTGCGAGATTCCGGACGACGCTGCGGAAACGATTCTCACCGTCGGCGACGCCACGAAGTTTCTCGAGAAGAACGCGAAGAGCTAAGGCTCTTCATTTTCGCGGGGACAACATTGAAACCGGACGGGCCGCTTCCCAGCGGTCAGCCGGTTTCTTGTTATTGGCCGTGAATCTTTCGATGCGGAGTTTTCGGATATGAGGCGGGTTGTCGTCACTGGTCTCGGCATGGTGTCGCCACTCGGCTGCGGCGTCGAGCCAACCTGGAAGCGCATCCTCAACGGCGAGAGTGGTGCGCGCAGGATCGAGAGCTTTGATGTCTCCGATCTTCAGACCAAATACGCCTGCACGGTCGTGCGCGGCGACGGCAGCAACGACACCTTCAATCCCGACAAGTGGATGGAGCCGAAGGACCAGCGCAAGGTCGACGACTTCATCATCTTCGGCATGGCCGCCGCCGGCCAGGCGCTCGACGATGCCAACTGGCATCCCGAGACCGAAGAGGACAAATGCGCGACCGGCACCATGATCGGATCGGGCATCGGCGGCCTCAACGGCATTGCCGAGACCGCGATCCTGCTCAAGGAGCGCGGACCGCGCCGGGTGTCGCCGTTCTTCATTCCGGGCCGCCTGATCAACCTGGCTTCCGGCTACGTCTCGATCGCGCACGGGCTGAAGGGACCGAACCATTCGGTGGTCACGGCCTGCTCGACCGGTGCGCACGCCGTCGGCGATGCCGCCCGCCTGATCGCGCTGGGCGATGCCGACGTGATGGTCGCAGGCGGCGCCGAATCGCCGATCAGCCGCATCGGCATTGCCGGCTTCAACGCCGCGCGCGCGCTGTCGACCGGTTTCAACGAGACACCCGAAAAGGCCTCGCGTCCCTACGACAAGGACCGCGACGGTTTCGTGATGGGCGAGGGCGCCGGCGTCCTCGTGCTGGAAGAGCTCGAGCACGCCCGGCGCCGTGGCGCCAGGATCTACGCCGAGGTGATCGGTTACGGTCTTTCGGGTGATGCCTATCACATTACCTCGCCGTCGCCCGATGGCGATGGCGGCTTCCGCAGCATGTCGGCCGCGCTCAAGCGCGCTGGCCTCACCGCCTCCGATCTCGACTACATCAACGCGCACGGCACCTCGACGCCGCTCGGCGACGAGATCGAGCTCGGTGCCGTCGAACGTCTGCTCGGCAATGCTGCCTCCAAGGTTGCGATGTCCTCGACCAAATCGTCGACGGGCCATCTCCTGGGTGCGGCGGGTGCGATCGAGGCGATTTTCGCCATTCTCGCGATTCGCGATAATGTCGTGCCGCCGACGATCAACCTCGACAATCCGTCGGTGGAGACTGCGATCGATCTCGTGCCGCATACGGCGAAGAAGCGAGAGGTCAACGTCGCCTTGTCGAACTCGTTTGGTTTTGGCGGTACCAATGCGTCGGTGATCGTGCGGCGCCTCGCCAGTTAGTTTAAGTTTGAGACGAATCCACCGTTTTGCCGTATTCGGCGATAGTCATGGAAGTGGGCGCGTGTTTGGCAGGGCAAGCGATTGTCGGGCCGCGATTGAACCGGCAGGATTCAGGTTGTTTCGATGAGTGAAAGGCCGCCCATTTCGCCCCGGAGTCCGCGGGCAGCGCTCGAGCCCGAGCAGGTCCCGCCGCCGCCGAAGCGATCGGACCGTGCGCGCAATCCCTTCGTGATCGTCGGCAACGCCATCATCACCCTCCTGCTGATCGCCATGCTCGGCGCCGGCGGCGTCTATTATTACGGCCGGCAGGTGCTCGAGGCGCCCGGGCCGCTCAAGGATGACAAGATCGTCAACATCCCCCAGCGTGCGGGCAAGCGCGACATCGCCGAGACGCTGAACCGGGAAGGCGTGACCGACATCAACCCATGGGTGTTCATCGCCAGCGTTGCCGCGTTGAAGGCGAGCTCGGACCTCAAGCCGGGTGAATATTCGTTCCAGAAGAACGCCTCGCTCCGCGACGTCATCGCCACCATCGTCGAGGGCAAGGTGGTGCAGCACGCCGTCACGATTCCGGAAGGGCTCACCTCCGAGCAGATCGTGGCGCGCCTGTCCGACAACGACATCTTCACCGGCAGCGTGCGCGAGCTGCCGCGTGAGGGCACGCTGCTGCCCGAGACCTACAAATTCCCGCGCGGGACCCCGCGCGAGCAGGTGGTCCAGCGCATGCAGCAGGCGCACAAGCGCGTGCTCGCCGAGATCTGGGAACGCCGCAATCAGGACATTCCGGTCAAGTCGCCGGAGCAGCTGGTGACGCTCGCCTCCATCGTCGAGAAAGAAACCGGCAAGCCCGACGAGCGCAGCCGCGTCGCCGCCGTGTTCGTCAACCGCCTGAAGCAGCGGATCAAGCTGCAGTCGGATCCGACCATCATCTACGGCCTCGTCGGCGGCAAGGGCACGCTGGGCCGGCCGATCAAGCGCAGCGAGATCACGCAGCCATCGCCCTACAACACCTATGTGATCGAAGGCCTGCCGCCGGGCCCGATCTCCAACCCCGGCCGCGCCTCGCTGGAGGCCGCCGCCAATCCGGCCCGCACCCGCGACCTCTATTTCGTCGCCGACGGCACCGGCGGGCACGCCTTCACCGAGACTTACGACGCCCATCAGAAGAACGTCGCCAAGCTCCGCGCCATGGAAAAGCAGATCCAGAACGACACGGTGGAGCCGGCCGAGGATGCGCCGCCGCCCGCCGCCGTCGCGCCCGGAGCCGCCGATACGCCGACGGCGACCACGCCGGCCCGGCCCAACCAGCAGAAAAAGCCGCCGGCGGCACGCCCCGCCGCTCCAGCACCGGCGCGGCAGGGCGCGGTGCAACCCTCGCCGCCGGTGGTCCAGCGCTAGGCGCGTTGCAGACCTGCTTGCCGGCTTTGCGGATTCCACTTTCCTGCAAAATAGTCTTAAGATTCGCGTGGCTTGATGCCTCGCGAATCCCGTGTTTCTGGAGAATTTGACCTGATGGCGCTGTCGTCCATGACCGGCTTTGCGAGATGCCACGGCGCAAGCGGGCCGTATACGTTCGAATGGGAATTGAAATCGGTCAACGCCAAGGGCTTTGACCTCAGGGTGCGGCTGCCGCAGGGGTTTGACGAGCTCGAGGCCCACGCCAAGAAACGCGCCGGCGAGCTGCTGTCGCGCGGCACCGTCTATGCCAATCTCACCGTCAAGCGCGCCAACGCTGCGGCCACCGTTCGCGTCAACGAGGACGTGCTCAACGCCGTGCTCAAGGCCGCCGCGGTCATCGCCGGCAAGGTCGACGCGGTGGCGCCGAGCATCGACGGCCTGCTCGCCATCAAGGGCGTCGTCGAGGTCGCCGAGCCCGAGGGCGACGAGGAGGAGGACAAGGCCGCGCGCGCTGCCGCAGCCGAAGCCTTCGACAAGGCGCTCGCCGATCTCGTCGAGATGCGCAAGCGCGAGGGCACTTCGCTCGGGCAGATCCTGACCCAGCGGGTCGACGAGGTCGAGCAACTCGCGAAGAAAGCCGAAGTCGCACCGGGGCGCAAGCCGGAGGCGATCAAGGCGAGGCTCGCCGAGCAGATCGCGAGCCTGCTCGACACCTCCGACCGTTTCGATTCCGACCGCCTGATGCAGGAGGCGATCCTGATCGCCACCAGGGCCGACATCCGCGAGGAGCTCGACCGCATTGCTTCCCACATCGCGCAGGCGCGCGAGCTGATCGGCAAGGGCGGCCCGATCGGCCGCAAGCTCGACTTCCTGGCGCAGGAGTTTCACCGCGAGGTCAACACCTGCTGCTCGAAGTCGAACGACATCGAGCTGACCAATACGGGCCTCGCCATGAAGAACGTGGTCGAGCAGTTCCGCGAGCAGGTCCAGAATCTGGAGTGATCGATGACGAGCGGCGGTCACGGAACTGACGGTGTCGAGCGGCGCGGATTGATGTTCGTGCTGTCCTCGCCCTCGGGTGCGGGCAAGACGACGCTGTCGCGTCTTTTGATCGACCGGATGTCCGGCCTGAAAATGTCGGTATCCGCGACCACGCGGCCGATGCGGCCGGGCGAGGTCAACGGCAAGGATTATCTGTTCGTCGACAAGCCGCGCTTCGAGGCGATGGTGAAGGGTGACGAGCTGTTGGAATGGGCGACCGTGTTCGATAACAGTTATGGCACACCGCGCAGCCCCGTCGAAGCCGCGCTATCGTCCGGGCAGGACGTGCTGTTCGACATCGACTGGCAGGGCACGCAGCAGCTGCGCGAAAAAGCCCGCGCCGACGTCGTCAGCGTCTTTATCCTGCCGCCCTCGGCGGCGGATCTCGAAAAGCGTCTGCACTCGCGCGCGCAGGATTCCGACGAGGTGATCCGCAAGCGCATGAGCCGCGCCAGCCACGAGATGAGTCACTGGGCCGAGTACGACTACATCGTGATCAACCACGACGTCGACGAGGCGTTTGCCGAGGTGCAGTCGATCCTGAAAGCCGAGCGCCTCAAGCGCGAGCGGCGGATTGGCCTCGTTGGCTTCGTGCGAGGTTTGCAAGGGCAGCTGCAGGGCTAGGCTGCGGCAGCCGCGGCCCTTGCTTCGCCAGCCGTTCCAGCATCGCGGTGATCACGTCGACGTCGACGGCATCTCCGGCCTGCGCATCTACCGGCGCATCTTCATGGTGATCGACGGCCTTTTCGTCGCCGATGTCCTTGGCCGCGAGCCGCGGGGGCGATGCCTCGATCTCGAACTTTCCGTTGAAAATGTCGGCCTTGTCGAGTTCGGCGGCCTTGTTGCGAATGGACGCGGATTGCGCCGCGATCCTGCCGATCTCCCTGGTGAAGGCTGCGATTTGCGCGGTCTGCGGCGGCCGAACTTCATCGAAGTCGACGGGGCCCTGCTGTGCGCGCGGCGTGACGGCGGGCTCCGCACCGAGCCAGGGTGCGCGGCTTCCGTCCTGGTCCTGAGGCGCCCAATCGTCCCAATGCCCGCGACGGTCGGCGGCGGCCTGGACGCGTACGCGTCCGCCGGCGAAGCGGTAGATGACGCTGGCGAGGATGCCGGCGAGCGCCAGCGCGCCGCCGATCACGAGCAGCAGCATCTGCACCGAGCCGGCCGGCTTGTCGGCGGTGCCGTCTGCCCCGGCCAGCGCCATCGGCGCGGGAGGCTTTGCCGGCTTCGCGCTTGGTGGCGCGGTGGCCGCAACGGGAGCTGGCCGCGGGGCGGGCGCGGCGGACGCCGGGGAGGCCTCGGGCCAGCGCGCGGTCACGGCCGGCTGCTGCGCGTTGGTCTCGGGCGCGCCGCTTGGTGGTTGCTGGGCGACCGGCTGCGCATTGGTTGCGGCGGGCGCGGGCGCGCTCGTGTTAGGCATGCCTGGTGCGGCACTCGTCTGCGGAGCGATGTATTCGGCGCGCGCGTTCTGCATTGCTTGCGGCGCGGCTGAATCCGCCTCGGGTGCGTCGGTCGTCGCCTGCGCGGTCTGGGAGGATTTGCCGCCTGCGGCGCGCAGATACCAGCATTGCCGCTTGGTGGTGCGGTCGAGACGATAGTACCAGTGTTGCCCCTGCGGCGCGGCACCCTTCGGGGAGGCGAGGCAGTCGGCGGCCGCGTTGGCTGTGCTCGATGGCGCCGGCGCATTCTGCGACACGGCGGCCAGTGGCGCGCCGGCAATGATGCTGCCGACTAGCGCGGATACGAATTTTGCGGTGCGGTTGCCCATCCTGGTCTCCCGGTTACGCATGACGCAACTCTCAACCAGCCCTTTGTCATCAAAGACTTGGGTGGCAATGAGCCGCAAATCCGGAGAGGATGTGGCTTGAATTGGGCTTGCGGCGCGTTCGTTCCGCCGCGAGATCAGGTATTTCCCGGGCGTTACTGCTTCGCCGAGCTCCAGGTTCCGCCGCAACCATCGGAGCGCCCCCCGGTTCCGGAGCCGCTGCGGGCGCCGAGACAGCCGGAGCCGGTGAAGGTCACACCGTCGCCTTCACCGACCGTGCGAGCCGCTCGGGCTGACGGTTCCAGTGACGGGGCGAAAGGTGCGTGAGAGAGGGGCGGCGCAGACCGGGCGGTGGAGGGGCACGAGAGCCGACTTCGGTAGGATGGGTAGAGCGAAGCGAAACCCATCGTGCTCTTGCTTGCGCCGATACATGATGGGTTTCGCAAATGCTCTACCCATCTTACGGCTCTTCCTCATCAGCACACACGCCTTCCCGTTCTCGCGGCGCATCTCGCCCGAGGCTTGCTGTCGTCGCGCCCCATGAAGACCAAAGGGCGCAGGGAAGGCCGGGCGCCGGCGGCACCCGCAAGTCCGTGCGCGACGAAGATGCACACGGGGTGGACCACAGGTGATGCCGGTCGCCCGGCCTTCCCTGCGCGGATGGTTTTAACGGTGTCCTTCGTGCTCTCCTCGGGGAGCGATGCACTATTGCCCCCGTCGCCTTGCGGGAATGATCGATGCACGTGCCCGGTCGGGCCGCCGCATCACCGCAAGCCTTGACGCACAGACCCCGGGCGTCAGGACCACACGACTTCTCCGTCCGCGGACGATCCCGCCGGAATATCCGGAGGCTTGCGTGTGCTCGCCCCCAGGCATCGACGAAACCGCTGTGACCGCGCCGGGTCGTATCGCGTCCCCTGAAGACTCACGGTTGCCCGCCCTGTCATCAGGCTGATCGCGCCGGCGCTACCGCGTCCACCGCCACCCGGCCCGCATCTCGTGATGATCGCGAAGCGCCCCTTTGGCAGGGCCGGGATGAGGCGCTTATGCCACAAATCCGAAATTCGGGAAAGTGGAATATTTTTGCGCGGTGGGCTTGACCGGGTGTTTTGCCCGACGCCTCTCAAGGAACCGCCGTCAGCTCCGTTTGTCGTGTACATCGCGGAAACGCGCCCCATCACCGCAAATGACCCAAGCGGCCTAGCGGACCAGCGTTCCCTAGTTCCAAACCTTTACCTCTGCGACTGCCCAAGGGAAACCTGAATTTCAAGCCTTGCAGTCACCGACTGTTAGGAAGGCTAAGATAAACCGCAGGATGTGGGAATGGACCCCGGCAAGGCGTCAATCGTGATCGAGCGACTGACAGGGGAGTGTGATGGCTGTCGTCGATCAATGCGATTGCCCCGACAAGACAGGCAGGGCGTCGTCGGGACAATTGGGTGCCGATACCTGGATTCAACCCTCAACTGCAGCCATACTCGTTTGGCTGGGATTGCTTGCGATGGAGATCATCGCAGTCCTGGCGCTGTGCGACTTCAGGCTCTTCTTCACGCTCGACGATGCGTATATCCACCTTGCGGTCGCCGACCAGATCCTGTCCGGCGGATATGGGGTCAACGCCGGGGAATATTCATCGCCTAGCTCATCGATCATCTGGCCATATTGTCTGGCTCTGACCGAAGCGCTTCATCTCGGTGCATTTGGTCCATTGTTGATCAACGCTGCAGCCGCAGGTGCGACAATCTTGGCTATCATACGCCTCTTGGAGGCGAATGCCCTGTTCGATGGTGTGGGCGAGCTTCCGTTCGCTTGCGTGATCGCGCTGCTCCTCATCTTCAGTGTCAGCGCCGTCGCGCTGCCCATGACCGGCATGGAGCACAGTATTCACGTCTGGGCCTCAATCGTGACCTTTGCTGGTCTCGTGGCGGCTGCGCGCGGGTTCGCACCAACATCACTCCATTTCCTCGCCCTGGTGCTGCTTCCGCTCATCCGCTTCGAAGGGATCGCATTCGCCGGTGCCGCAATCGCGGCGTTCACGCTGCTGGACCAGCGCCGCTTCGCGGCCGGCGCAGCGCTAGTCATTGTCGTCACTCTATCGGGCTATGCCGTTCTCATGGCCTCGCGTGGCCTGCCGTTGCTGCCGAGCTCCGTCTTGTTGAAGGGCTATCTGACGACTCTTGATCAGCCCGCGAGCGAGCTACCCGCTATCGTCAGAAACATGCTGCGGAGCGTGATGACGTCGTATGGATTGCGGCTCATCGCACTCGGTCTCGCTGTTGCCTGGTGCGCCAGTCTGCTACGCGCCGATCGCAAGGTACTGATCGTTCTTCTGGCCGTTCTTGTTGCCGTCGGAGCCCATCTGGTGTGCGGTCAATACGGTTGGTTCAATCGGTATGAGGTATACATCATGGCTCTCGCGGCAGCCGCGCTGCTGTGGGGCATCGCACAACTCAAGCCACGGCTCTCTGCGCTGCAATGGTCTCGTGTGAAGGTCGGCGTGGTCTTCGGGCTCGGCACCGCGGCGATTCCCTACATGACAGCGGCAGTGGTCTCGCCGCTAGGCGCAAGCGATATCTACGAGCAGCAATACCAGATGGCTCGTTTCGCCCAATCGTTTTACAGAGATGCGGTTGGGGTCAACGATCTCGGCTTGGTTGCATATCGCAATACCAACTATACGCTCGATCTCTGGGGCCTTGGTTCGGAGCAGGTGCGCAAGGCGAGAATGGCGGGAGATTATGGGCCGGCAGAGATGGCGGCCCTTGCCCACGATCACGACGTCGGTCTCGTCATGATTTACGAGGGCTGGTTCGAGAAAGGCGTGCCATCGAGCTGGACGAAGGTCGCCGTGCTCCAAACGAGAAGCGTAACCTTGTCGCGGCAGAACGTCGATTTCTACCGCACGCCGCTGGCCGATGCGGCGGCGGTTGACACCGCGCTTCGGGCCTTCAAGGCAACGCTCCCGTCGCGGGACAGGCTGGATATCATCACGCCGTAGCGCGATCTCAGGAGGTGCGAGGCATCGCTAGAGAGATCAGAGTGGGGCCTGCTGCCGATCAAGCCCGTTCGCCTGGAAACTTCTCACCTCCGCCGTCGTTGAATCGTGGCTGAGGACAGGCCATGCCGATCAAGGACCAGATCAAGAATCTCGCCAAGAAGCTCGTGGAGGAGCATCCCGATGCGGCAACGCTGCGGGCGCTGGTGCGGGCCCGGAAGCCGGCAGCCATCCGTTTTCGCGACGATGGCATCGTGCCGAACAATCCGCGTTTTCCGGTGTTGCTCTATCGCGGCGCGGTCAATCTGAAGTCCAGGCGCTATCCCCCTGAGGTCATCATCGACACGCTGTTCGATACAAACGGCTGGGGCCGGTCGTGGCGGGACACCGTGTATTACTTCGTCCACTATCATTCGCAGGTCCACGAAGTGATGGGCGTGGCGCGCGGCACGGCCAGGCTCGAGTGCGGCGGCGTCAAGGGACGCGTCCTCCGCGTGAAAGCCGGCGACGTTCTGGTGCTGCCCGCCGGTACCGGACACAGGATGATCGAGTCCAGCCGGGACTTTGGGGTCGTCGGAGCGTATCCGCACGACG
The DNA here is from genome assembly GCF_013408065.1 of Bradyrhizobium sp. IAR9. Lineage (NCBI taxonomy): Bacteria > Pseudomonadati > Pseudomonadota > Alphaproteobacteria > Hyphomicrobiales > Nitrobacteraceae > Bradyrhizobium > Bradyrhizobium sp. IAR9. The sequence continues at coordinate 471,754 of NZ_JACBZW010000001.1, read as the reverse complement.
GAACGTACGACGAGTGCACCGACACGCGCGAGCGTCCCGATGCCGTCAAGCGCATCGCCAAGGTCCGCAGGCCGAAAACGGATCCCGTCCTCGGCCGCGGTGGTCCGCTGCTCACATCATGGCGGACCGCGCGGCCGCGATCGTGACGCGAGGGAGAGCGGTCCGCTCACCCATTCCTCTGCGCTCGCCCTCCGCGCTCAGGTCAGATAGTCGGGCGTGAAATCGGCAAGCCTGCGCAATTCTTCAGGCTGCAGCAGCTCGATCTCGCTGCCCTCCCATGCGATCAACCCGCGATGCCGTAGTTCCTGAATGGTGCGGTTGACGTGCACGATCGACAGGCCACAGGCATCGGCGACGTGCCGCTGCGTCATCGGCATCTGGAAGCAGGCGTCCTTGAGAAGGCCGACGATCTCCAGCCGCGCCGCGAGCTCGCAGATCAGATGCGCGACCTTCGGCAGGGCCGCCTGCGCGCCGAGGCGGGCGATCCATTGCCGCGAGATCGCCGCATCGATCAGCGTCTCGCGCCAGAACGCGCGGGTCAGATGGATCGAGCCGTCGAGCAGCTGGCGGAGCTGGCTGTGTGCGACGTAGCCGACGATGGTCGGGCCGAGGCCGACGAGATCCGCATCCATCGGCGTGACCAGGAGCGTGTGCAGGCAGGGCATGTCGCCGGGAACGTGGAACGCGAGGATCTGGCTGCGGTCGCCGACGATGCGGGCCTGGTAGAGAAAGCCGCTGACGACGAAGACGCAGCGCGAGGCGGCCTCGCCCTGACGCAGCACGATCTCGCCGTCCGCGACCTGGCGTAGCGTGGACGGCAGGCCCGCGATCTGCTGGCGTTCGTCCTCGGACAGGCCTTCGATGGCCTGGAGACGCGCGATGAACTTCGGATGCGGCATGAGTCTCGTGGCGCGCTTCAGCCCTCTCGCGGCGCGTCGATGAAGCGCCGCGAAAGCTTTGCGATGGTCCAGTCGGAGACCTCAGTGCTGCGGAACTCGCGGATGGCGTGGGCGAGTTCCTGATCCGACATCGGATGCGCCGGCTCGCGCAGCGTGCCGTTCTTGAAAGCATCGCTGATGCAGTCGAGGTGTTCGCTGGTATCGGATGCGAACAGGCCGCGGATGCGCTCCAGGATCGTCGTAGGACTCATGAGAAGGGCGGGCTCGGTTGGTGGTCGAGGTGATGGTGTGGGTGCGACCCGAATGATCGCAAACGGATTAGCAACCAGTGCGTCCGTCTCGCGTTCTAGTCCGCTGAACCAGGGCCAGAAGTATCATTTGATAGATCCGGCGCGATTTTTGGTGGTCTCATGGAAAAAGCCCACGACGTGCTGATCCGGAACCTGAGCGAGCACACCGCGCTCACCGGGGAGGATCTCGACGAGATCCGCGCGCTCACCTTCACGCAGCGCGATGTCGCGCCCAACGAGGATTTCATCCGCCAGGGCGAGGAGCCTGAACATTCGGCGCTGGTCGTCTCCGGCATGGTGGCGCGTTACCATCTGCTCGGCAGCGGGGGACGGCAATATCTCGCGTTCCATATCTCCGGTGACCTCCCGGACTCCCAGGGCCTGTTCATCGACCAGATGGACCATGGGCTCTCGGCGCTCGGGCACGCCTCGGTTGCCTTCATCCCGCATCGCGAATTGTTCATAGCCTTCCGGCGCCGTCCCACTTTCGCGCTCTCGGTCTGGCGCGAGACGTTGCTCGATGCCTCGATCTTTCGCGAGGCCATCACCAACAACAGCGCCCGGCCGATGCAGGCGCGCATGGCGCACCTGTTCTGCGAGCTGTTCTACCGCGCCCGCGCCGCGCAGCTCGTCCGCGGCAATCGCTTCCGCCTGCCCATCAGCCTGGTGCAGCTCGGCGAGACGCTCGGCATGGCGATCGCGACCGTGAACCGGACGCTCGCTGACCTCAGGCGGGGCGGCACCATGGATCTGCGCGACGGGGAGCTCATCGTCCTGAAATGGCGCGAGCTGCAGCGGCTCGGCGATTTCAGCCCGGCCTATCTGCATCTGAAACGCCAGTCGCCACCGGAGGGGTGAGGCCGCAAAGATGCTAAAGCATGATCCGGAAAAGTGCGCAGCGGTTTTCCGAAAAGATCATGCTTGAACAACAAGCTAAAGCGGGATGACGATGCATCCTGATCGCATCGCGCTTTAGCCATCGGCAGGTGACGCTCCGCCCAGCACCTCGTCAAAGTGCTTCCTCACCCAATCATTGCAGCAGCAGGCTCTGGCTTCGAGCGCTGTCCCGTCGAGGATCAGGATGGCGCCGCGGCGGGTCGCGAGGATGCGCCTTGCCTTGAACATCTGGATGACGCGGCTGGCATAGCTGCGGGAGACGCCGAGCATGCCGGCGAGCTGCTCGTGGGTGAGGGGGATCTCGGCGCCGCCGATACTCTCCTTCGCGGAGATGATCCATTTGGCGGCGCGCTGCTCGATCGAATGCGCCGCGTTGCAGGCCGCCGTCTGCAGCAGCTGCGCGAATTGGCAGTCGGCGTAGCGCGAAAAGACCTCGTGGAGCGTGGCTGATCGCTGCTGTGCCTGCTCGAGCGCGCGCAGCGGCAGACGGACGAGGCTGCCGCCCAGCTTCACGACGATGCGCGAATAAGCCAGCGAAGGGTTGCGGCCTGCGGCAATGCCCACCGCGCCCTCGCGGCCCACCAGCAGGCTTTCGACCTCGCGATCGTCCTCGACCGGCACGGCGAACGACACGAGTGCGGGACCGCAGGGAAAATGCACCGCCGCCACGTCGTCGCCGGCGTGATGCAGAACGTGGCTCGCCGCGAGTTCGACCGGCTGAAGGTGAGGCGCGAGCAGTTCGAAATCCTGGTGGGTGAGCTGCCGGAGCAGATCGTTCGGGGGCCGACCGGTCACAGTTGCGTCTCTGGGCTGGCCGGGAATCGGCGCCAACCCGACCCTACGTTTCCGTGGCGGAACCGACGGTTCCAAAGTGCACACAAGCGGCCGTTGCATAGTTGAGATGCTGGCGCGCGGGCTTTGCGGACTTCCGGAAAGTTGGGAGCGAGGCTGCATGCGTGCGCTGCCCGGCAGCGTTGATCTGGCGAGGTCTGTTCAGGAGTGAACATAGCGGGCTTGTGGATTGGCGTAGCGTGTGGCGCGGAGCGCCGTACTCCGTGCGCTTTGCCCGAGGACCGCCGGCCTCAATCCGCCAGAACGCCGCTGGGCCGGCGGCCCGAGGGGCGGCGAAGATCATCAGCCGAAGCGTGCTTCGCGATCCCACGAGGATCGGCGCAGCGCCGCGTGCGCGCGATAGGCGTCGATCGCCTTGTTGGCGAGCATCAGCTGCCGGCGTTCGCCGGTTTTGAGCTGACCTTCGATGGCGTCGAGAATGACGTTGGCGCTCTCGTCCGGCGGGCCGAGCTCGCCGCTCTGCTCCAGGCAGCTCCAGGCGATGAAGAATGCGCTTTCGACGGTGCAGCGAATGGACATGCGCTGCCAACGCGGCGGGGCCGCAGGCGTTCCGTCACGCGGGCCCAACTTGGGACCCGCGCGCGCGGCTCAGTTCTTCAGCACGATGCGGCCGACGACCTTGCCGGCGCGAAGCTCGTCGATCCATTTCTGGACGTCGCCCATCGGCTCCTCGCGCATCGGCGTCGGCTTGATCTTGCCGGCGCGCGCCAGCGCCATCAGCTCCTGCGCCTCGTTGAGCGTTCCGACCATGAAACCCTCGATGGTCATACGCTTGTAGACCCATTGCACCATCGGCAATGTGAACTGGCCGCCCATCAGGCCGGAGACCACGATCTTGCCGCCGCGCGCGGCGACCGCGACCGCAAAGGCCATCGACTTCTCGTTGCCGGCGAAATCGACGATCTCGTCGAAGCCGCCTTCGGTCTCCTTCAGGATGCGCTTGATCACGTCGGGCTCGGACGGATCATAGGCATTGGCGGCGCCGTTGTTCAGCGCGGTCTCGCGCGCGGCTGGCGACAGGTCGGCGACCGCGATCGGCTGCTTGAACATCGCCTGCGCGAACGACAGGCCCATCATGCCGACGCCGCCGAGACCGATCAGCAGCAGGTTGCGCTGGCGCGGGCGGTCGACCAGGCGCTTGAGCGCGCCATAGGCGGTGACGCCGGAGCACATCAAGGTCGCGGCCTGGTTGACGGGCAGGGGATCGTAGTCGAGCAGATATTTCGCGTCGGGCACCAGCACGTGGGTGGCGAAGCCGCCGTCGATGGAGACGCCGAGGAAGCGCTGCTTGACACAGAGATTCTCGTCGCCATTGGCGCAGTCGCGGCACTGGCCGCAGCCGATCCAGGGGAAGACGGCCTTCTTCGCGCCAATGAGGCCGGCCGGCACGTCGGGGCCGACTTCGTCGACGACGCCGGCGATCTCGTGGCCGAGCGTGAAGGGCAGCGTCATGCCGCGCGTGGTGTCGAGCTTCTTGCCGCCGCCGAGATCGGCATAGCCGTCCTGGATGTGCAGATCGGAATGGCAGAGGCCGCAGCGCTCGATGCGCACCAGGACTTCGCGTCCTTGCGGCTTGGGCGTGTCGACGATGGTCTCGCACAGCGGCGCATCGAACTTGACCAGGGACTGCCGACGCATCAACGCCATATTTCTTCCTCCGAAATTATCTCATTGTTTGAGCATGATCTCGTTCGGAAAACCGCTTCACACTTTTCCGGATCATGCTTCTTCGGTTCGTATATTGGCCAATTCACGGGCCATGGCAACAAAGCCGGATATCGGAATGGTCTCGGCGCGCCGCGTCGCATCGACGCCGGCGGCGGCGGCGAGCCGCGCCGGATCGACGCCGAGCGATTTCAGGCTCTGCCGCAACATTTTCCGGCGCTGACCGAAGGCGGCGGCGGCGACCTGTTCGAGCAGCCTGCGATCGCAAGGGAGAGGCTCGGCGCGCGGCGTGAGGCGCACGACGGAGGAGGTGACCTTCGGCGGCGGCACGAAGGCGGACGGCGCAATGTCGAACAGGATCTTGGTCTCGCAGCGCCAATTGGCGAGCACGCCGAGCCGGCCATAGGCTTCCTCGTCCTCGCGCGCGACGATGCGCTCGCCGACCTCGCGCTGGAACATCAGCACCATCATGTCGTACCAGGGCGGCCAGGGCTCGGTGGTGAGCCAGCCGATCAGGAGCTGGGTCGCGATATTGTAGGGCAGGTTGGCGACGATCTTCGCGCGTTCGCCATTGAGCAGCGGGCGGGGATCGAAGGTCATGGCATCGCCATGCACGATCTCGAGCCTGTCAGGATAGCGCGCGGAAATATCCTGCAAGGCCGGGATCGCCCGCTCGTCATGCTCGATGGCGATGACGCGCTTCGCGCCGAGCGCAAGCAGCGCGCGTGTCAGCCCGCCCGGGCCGGGGCCGATCTCGACGATGGTGGAATCGTCGAGCGGCGCTGCGGCGCGCGCGATGCGGGCGGTGAGATTGAGGTCGAGCAGGAAATTCTGGCCGAGCGATTTGCGCGCCGACAGCGCGTGCTGGCGAATGACCTCGCGGAGCGGCGGGAGGTCGTCGATCGCGCTCATCGGCTTTGCGAAGCCGCCATGCGGCTGGCCAGCTGAAGCGCCGCGATCAGGCTGGCCGGATTGGCCTTGCCGGTGCCGGCGATGTCGAAGGCGGTGCCGTGATCGGGTGAGGTGCGGATGAAGGGCAGGCCGAGCGTGACGTTGACGGCGTCGTCGAAGGCGACGGTCTTGATCGGGATCAGCGCCTGGTCGTGATACATGCAGATTGCGCAGTCATAGGTGCTGCGCGCGGCCTCGTGGAACATGGTGTCGGCGGGCAGCGGCCCCCTGGTCTCGATGCCGTCGCCACGCAACACCTTAAGCGCAGGGGCGATGATCGTCTGCTCCTCGTGGCCGAGCGAGCCGTCCTCGCCGGCATGCGGATTGAGGCCGGAGACCGCGATACGCGGCTGCGCGATGCCGAAGCGCGATTTCAGCTCGGCTGCGACGATGCGCACGGTCGAGACGATCAGCTCGCTGGTGAGCTCTGCCAGCGCATCGCGGATCGAGACGTGGATGGTCACGGGCACCACGGCAAGCCGGGGCGACCACAGCATCATCACCGGCTGCGGCACGCGGCCGGCTTCCGCGGCGAGCTCGGCGAGGAATTCGGTGTGGCCGGGATGACGGAAGCCTGAGCGGTAGAGCACGCTCTTGGCGATCGGATTGGTGACGACGGCGCCGGCGCGGCCCTCGCGGACATCGGTGACCGCCTGCCGGATCGAGGCGAGCGCGGCCGGCGCGCTCGATGCGTCGGGCTTGCCGGGCTCGGCGGTCGCGCGCTCGCCGGTGGCGACCACGGGGAGGGCATCAGCGAAGGCGGAAGCGGCCTCGCCCGGGCTCACCGCCGCGGTCCTGACGTCGGCCCCCAGCGCGGCGGCGAGCGCCTTGGCGCGCCGGGCGATCAGCGCCTCGTCGCCGAGCAGATAGAACGCGGGCAGGTTCAGTTCACGGCGCCGGAGCCAGGCTGCGATCGTGATGTCGGGGCCGATGCCGGCGGGCTCTCCCAGGGTCAGGGCAAGGGGAAGGCTATGCGGTTGGGCTGCGCGATTGGCCATCAGCGGTTGCGATATTCGATCATCGCCGCCTTGCGGAGCTCGTCGAGATAGGCCTTCTGGGTCTTCTCGTACTTCTCCTGATACATCTTCTCGCGGACCTCGCGCTTCTTCGGCGTGTCGATCATTGTCGGCTTGCGCGAGCACAGCACCACCATCTCGATGCCATTCTTGGTCATCTCGGGCGCGGTCAAATGGCCGATCGGGGTGTCGTCGAGCACCTTGCGCAGCGCTTCCGGCAGCTCCGCGGTGGTCTTGGTGACGCTGTCGCGGATGGTGGCGTTCGGCGTCGAGCGGAACAGCGAGTTGGCCTCCTCGCAGCTTCCGACGCGCGCGCGATAGCTCTCGGCTTCCTTCTTGCGTGTTTCCAGGAACGCCGCGGACGAGCCGCGCGGCACGATCAGCACGATCGGCTGCATCTTGTATTCGGTGCCCTCGATCTGGAGCTTGTCGCCGGTCTGGGCCTGCACGGCCTGCGCGACGTCGCGCTCGCCGACCAGCAGCTTCTCCTTGAAGCGGCCGCGCACCAGGCTGGTCCAGACCATCTCGGCCTTCATGCGGCCCTTCAGCGTTTCGGGGCGGACGCCTTTGGATTCGAGCGACTTGGTCAGCTGGTCCGGCGTGATGCGCATGCGCTGCGCCATGCCTTCGTAGGACTGGTTGATGTCGGAGATGCCGGGGTCGACCCCGTACTTCTTGCCCTCCTTCATCTTCACCTTGTCGTCGATCAGCTCGTTGATGACCTCCTGCCGGCTCGGGGTCTTCTGCGTCGTCAGCTGGTCGAGCTTGGAGCGCTGCTCGATGTCGAAATCGGTGATCGGGTCGCCGTTGACCATGACGACGATGTTCTGCGCGCGCGACGGCGAGGGCAGTCCGGTCAGGACCAGTCCGGCAGCGATGGCGAGGAGGAGGCGGAAGACGGGCAATGGGGTCGTCATGATTGTCGCTCGCATGTCAGCCGCGTCGAGCCTGTGATGGGGGCAAGCGCGGCCGGCACTTCAAACCGTTCACTGGAGGCCGGCGGAACTGCTGGTCGTCGACGAGGTCGCCAGCGTGCGCAGGCCGATCTGGAACATGAACGCATGGCTCAGCACGGGCGGCGCGGTGCCCGCCGAATAGCTATACGAAGTTACGTAGTTCGCCGCCAGCACGAAGCAATCGTCGACATAGCCGGCACCGAGCACATACTGGTTGATCTTGTTGGCTTCGAGGTCCCACCGCGCCGAGCCCGACACCACCCAGTTGGTCGCGACCTTTATGGAGCCCGAGGTCAGGATGCCCTCGCGGCGGGTCAGATAGCCAAGCTCCGGCTGCGCTGCGTAACTGCCGTACAGTACGCTGACCGCCCAGCGATTGAAGTTGGCGCGGCCTTCCGCCTCGAAGCGCTGCACGTTCCAGGTCTGCTCGTCCATGCGGGAGCGGACGCTGAACGTGTAGGTGCTGTTGGGCGAGTAGCTGGCGCTCGCGACGTAATCGGAACGCGGCTTGTCCAGGCCGGAATTGAGGCCGGTATTGATCGGGTCCTGGACCGCGAAGGAGTTCATGCCGAACAGCTGGTAGGACTGGCCGAACAGGGCCTTGACGGCGCCGCCCTTGTCGAACTGCGTGGTGGACTGCACGCCGACATTGGCGCGGCCGCCGCCCTCGACGCGGTCGTAGCCGGAGAACTTGTCGACGCTGAACAGGTTCGAGGCGTCGAACACCATGCTCTGGGCGTCCTCGTTCGGGAGCTTGCCGGCATAGGTCTCGTTCGGCCGGATGATGATCTGCGCGATCGGCTCGACGGTGGTCGAGCCCCAGGGCTGAACGTTGATGAAGGGGTAGCGGTATTCCAGGCCCACGGTCGGCATCAGGCGGAACGCCTGGGTGTCGCCGATGGGAAGATAGTTCGACACGCCCGGCTGGTTGGAGACCGAGGAGTTGATCGCGTCGGCGCGCAGGCTGGCGAACGGCGTCCAGATCTGGCCGAGCGGATCGGTAAAGGATTTGCGCCACTGCGCCTCGGCCGTGAGGCGGGTGTAGGTGCCGGGGAAGCCGCGCAGCAGGCACTGTGACGGCGTGCGGGCGAGCGGATCGGCCGACGCCGTCGTGCACAGGCTGTTGGTGTTCGCGATCGTGGTGATCGGATCGAACACCGCCTGGTCACGCGACAGGTTCACGAAATTGGTCTTGTAGCTGAACTCGCCGCCGAACACCGGATAGTTGAGCACGTTGGAGTAGTCGATCACCGGATAGACGATCGGCACCTGGCTCTGGTTACCCGAATAGCTCAGCCAGTACATCGTGCGCGCGTCGAAGAAGCTGCGGTTGCCGACGCCGGTCAGATAGAGCTGCGACAGCGCCTCCGTCGGCAGCAGCAGAAACGAGCCGAGCGGATCGCGGTACTGGTAGAGCCGGTAGTCCGAGAAGAAATAGTAGTCGGACATCAGGACGCCGTCCCAACCCCAGACCCATTTGTCGTTCAGCGCGAACTGACCCTTGGTGTCGACGGCGCCGCGGAACTGCTTGTCGCCGGGCTGCCCGGCAAACGCGCCGGGATCGAGCTGGTCGATGCCATAGGCGCGGATCTGGTAGGCGCCGTCGATCAGGCGCTGCCGGAATTCTCCCTGCAGCAGCACGCCTTGCCGCGACAAGAAGCGGGGGTTGATGGTCGCGTCCATGTCGGGCGCGATCGCCCAATAATAGGGAACCTCGACGCCGTAACCCGTGTTCGACGTGCCGGAAACATAGCCCGGCATCAGGAAGCCGCTCTTGCGCTTCACGGTCGGGTCGGGCGTCGAGAAATAGGGCATGTAGGCGAGCGGCACACCGAAGAATTCGATCTGCGCCGTCTCGAAATACAGCATCTTCTCCTGCTGGTCGTGGATGATGCGGGCACCCTTGACCTGCCACAGCGGCGGCTTCTTCGGATCGTCCTTACACGGCGCGCAGGCCGTGTAGACGCCGTTCTCGAACACCGTGTAATTGCCGCTGGAGCGGTCGGCGCGGCTCGCGGCCATGCGGGTCTGGTCGGCGGTGTCCACACGCAGCGAATCGACGAAGCCGTCGCGGTAATCGTCGGAGAGATCCATGATCTCGGCATAGGTGATCTTGCCGTCGGCATCCGTCATGCGGATGTTGCCTTCGGCATGCAGCCGCTTGGTCTTCTGGTCGTAGATGACCTTGTCGGCCTCGACGCTGGTGCCGTTGTAGAACAGCTGGACGTTACCGACCGCGGAGACGCGCGAATTGTTGTAGTCGTAGTCGACCTCGGTCGCCTGAACCAGCATCTGGTTGTCGTTGGCTGCTTTCGGCGGCTTCGGACGCGGCGGCAGCGGATTATAGGTGAAGCTCTGGGCCGAGGCGGGGGCCACGGCGGCAACATCGATCAGCGCGCCGAGCGATGCCACGGCAGCGACAGCCATCATGAGCCTGCGAAGAGACAAGCCGGACCCGTTCGCGCGCATCACGATGCGGCGCGTCAAACGAGACACGGGTCCTCGATGGACGGCAGTCACTAACCGTCCTCCTGGTACAACAAGGCCAAAAAGCCGGTGAGGCCGCCCACCACCACGGGCAACCACGCCGCAGCGATCGGATGCATCAACTCAGCCTTGCTCAAGTCTTCAGTCACTTTCGACAGAACGTAGAGCAGAAAGCCTGCGCCCACGCCACTCAAAACCATCTTCTGCACGCCGCCCATCCGGAAGAAGCGCAACGACACGGAGGCCGCGAGCATCACCATTGCCGCAAGCAAAAACGGCTGTGCCAGAAGCTTCTGATACTGGAGTCGGTATCCGGCTGTCGCGAAGCCTGAGCTTTCGGATGAGCGGATGTAGCTCGGTAGTTGCCAAAAGGACACAGTCTCGGGGGTGGAAAAGCTGTTGCGGACCTGCGCCTCGGTGAGCGTCGTTGGAATCTCCAAGGTGGCCTGGTCGATCGGCGGGGAGTCCAGCGAGAAGCGGCGAACGGATTTGAACAGCCAATGGCCGGACTCCAGTGTCGCCTCGCGCGCCTCGATCCGCTCCTTGAAGTGACTGTCTGTGTCAAAGCGGAAAAGCGTCAGGCCGGTGAGTCGGACGCCCTGCTGCTCGCTGCGCGCGGCGTTGATGATGGTCTGGCCGTCGCTGGTCACCTGATTGAGCCAGAAGCCGGAGGCGTCCTGGATGCCGCCGCCGGGCGCCGAGCCGAACAGCTCGGCTTCCATGCGCTTGGAGAGCTCACGCAGATTCGCCGACATCGGATTGTAGGCGACGGTTGCGATCACCCCGATCAGGAGCGCGCTGCCGAGCGCCGGTGAGATGAACTGCCATGCGGAGATGCCGGCGGCGCGCGCAACCACGAGCTCGAGCCGGCGGGAGAGGGCGAGATAGCAGGTCATGGCGCCGATCAGCATGCAGAACGGCGTCAGCTTCTCCAGCAGTTGTGGCACCCTGAACAGCGAGGTCTCGGCCACCATGAGCGCCGAGGCGGACGCCAGCCCCGAGGTCTTGCGCACCATCTCGATGTAGTCGACCAGCACCAGCAGCAGGAAAATGCCCAAGAACACGCCGAGCGCCGCGACCACGAAGCGGCCGGCGAAATAGCGTCCGAGTGTGTTGGTGAGCATGCTCATGCGGTGGCCGGCCGTCCGAACAGCCGCGCGATGCGCGCGTTCGACCTGTTGATGGCCTCCATGAGGCCAGGGGGCGGCTCGACCACAACGCCGCGGATGATCATCCACAGCCCGATGCCGATGGCGCCCATGACCATCGCATATTGCACCAGCACCGGGCTCGGCGATTTCACCGCCATCACCGAGCAGGCAAAGCCGGCCATGCGCAGGCCGAACACCGCAACGACCGAAGTGCCGATCGAGAAATTACGGCTCTGGCGGGTGGTGCGGGGCGCACCGAGGAAGGCGAAGGTCAGCACGGCAAAGGCGAAGGGATAGATCGGGGCGAGCAGGCTGTCATGCAGGGCCGAGCGGAACTGGCCGGGAATCTGCTTGTAGACGGGGTCGTTATCGGACGGCGCAAGCAGCTCCCAGAGATAGCGCTCGCGGATGCCGAGGGTGACGTCGCGGCCCTGGTTGGAGAACTTCGACATGTCGAAGCCGTAGCGGCCGAAGGCCACCAGCGCGGGATCGCGCTTGCCCGCCTCGAAGCGCTGAAGATTGCCGGTCTCCAGCACGAGGAACGAGCCGGTCTCGTTCTTAACGACCTCGCCGTGCTCGGCGACGATCGAGACGCGCTCGTTCGGATCGCGGCGGTCGTCGATGAAGATGCCGGCAAGGATGCCGCCGGGCTGGCGTTCGCGAATCCGGATCGTGAGGTTCTTGTCGAGCTGGGCGAAGCGGCCGGGCTGCAGGATGTTGGTGAGCACGTCCGCGGTGATCTCGGCATCCCACTGCTTGATCCGCCGCATGCCGTCGGGGGCGAGATAGGCCGCTATGAACGCAACCAGCAGCGCCACCACGCAGGTGGCATAAAAGAACGGATAGAACAGCCGGAACGGCGACAGGCCGGCGGCATTCATCACGATGATTTCGGAATCGGTCGCGAGCTTGTTCAGCGTGTGCGAGATCGCGATCATCAGCGCGATCGGCGAGATGATCAGGACCAGGGCCGGCACGACGAGGCTGGTGATGCCCAGGAAGGTGAGGATGGTCTGACCCTGGCTCGTCATCAGGTCGATGCCGCGCAACGCCTGCGTAATCCAGATCACGCCAGTGAGGCTGACCAGGATCAGCGCAAACGACGCCAGCGTCGTGCGGAAGATATACCTATCGATCGACCCCATGCGCTACCGCACGAATCCCACCAAGTCCCCAATGTCGGCCGAAACTCCGCTGTCCAACCAATCCCCGATCAGGGGATCCCCAAGGTTGGCCAGCGCCTCTTCCGCCAGCTCACTCTCTCACTACCATCCCTTTGATCCGTCAACAAAATGGCTGCCCCGTGGCACCCTCAATATATGGTTAATATTTCGCTCGTTGTGACCTTGAGGCCACGGGGGGTGCTTGGCATCTGCCGGGGCGCTGGCCCATAGTGCAGATGGCTCAGTGAATCGCCGTTCATGTCCGGCCCTGGCCAGGGACCGTGAGCAGCAAAAAGACCAAGTTTTTTGAAGGAGTTACCCATGTCCGATGCCATCAAGGTCGGCTTTGTCCCGTTGTCTGCCGCCGCCCGTGGCATCATGGTCGTGTTCTGCGACGATAGTCTGAAGGTTGGTCCGGCGACGGCCAAGGCGCTGGGCGGCGCTATCGAACTCGTGAAGCGAGCGGCCGCCGCCGCCGCCTTCAAGGGCAAGAGCGGGGCAGCGCTCGACATCCTGGCGCCGGAAGGGGTCAAGGCCACCCGTCTGCTCGTGATCGGCGCCGGCAAGGCGGCCGGCCTGAAGGCGAACGATTTCCTCAAATTCGGTGGTGTGGCGGCGGGCAAGCTTGCCGCCGGGGCGGCCGCCATGACGATCATGGCGGAACTGCCCAGTGGCGCGATGACGAGCGAGCAGGCGGTCGCGATCGCCTCGGGCCTGCGCCTGCGCGCCTACAAGTTCGACCGCTACAAGACGAAGAAGAAGGACGGCGAGGAGGGCGGCTCGCGCGCCGACATCTCGCTGGCGGTCGGCGATGCCGCTGCCGCGAAGAAGGCGTTTGCCTCGGCCGGCCACGTCGTCGACGGCGTGATCATCGCGCGCGACCTCGTCAACGAGCCGCCGAACGTGCTCTTCCCCGAGGAATTCGCTCGCCGCGCCAGTCAGCTCCGCAAGCTCGGCGTCAAGGTCGAGGTGCTCGACGTCAGGGCGATGCAGAAGCTCGGCATGGGCGCGCTGCTCGGCGTCGGCCAGGGCTCGGCGCGGCCGAGCCGCACCGTGATCATGCGCTGGGACGGCGGCAAGAAGGGCGAGGCGCCCGTGAGCTTCGTCGGCAAGGGCGTCTGCTTCGACACCGGCGGCATCTCGATCAAGCCAGCCGGCAGCATGGAGGACATGAAGGGCGACATGGGAGGGGCGGCCTGCGTCGTCGGCCTGATGCACGCGCTTGCCGCGCGCAAGGCCAAGGTCAATGTGGTCGGCGCCATCGGCCTCGTCGAGAACATGCCCGACGGCAATGCGCAGCGGCCGGGCGACATCGTCACCTCGATGTCGGGCCAGACCATCGAGATCATCAACACCGACGCGGAAGGCCGCCTCGTGCTGGCCGACGTGCTCTGGTACGTCGCCAAGAAGGTGAAGCCGAAATTCATGGTGGATCTGGCGACACTGACCGGCGCGATCGTGGTCGCGCTCGGCACCGAGCATGCCGGCATGTTCTCCAACAATGACGAGCTCGCCGAACGCCTGCTGGCGGCCGGCATCGAGAGCGGCGACAAGGTCTGGCGCATGCCGCTCGGTCCCGAATACGACAAGCTGATCGATTCCCAGTTCGCCGACATGAAGAACACCGGCGGTCGCCACGGCGGCTCGATCACCGCCGCGCAGTTCCTGCAGCGTTTCGTCGATGGCACGCCCTGGGCCCATCTCGACATCGCCGGCACCGCCATGGGCGCGCCGAAGACCGACATCAACCAGAGCTGGGCAAGCGGCTATGGCGTCCGCCTGCTCGACCGTCTCGTCGCCGACCATTACGAGCGTAAATGATCTGAGATGACCGAAGTCCTGTTCTATCATCTGCAAAACATGACGGTGGAGAACGTGTTGCCGCCGCTTCTCGAGAAATCGCTCGAGCGCGGATGGCGCGTCGTGGTGCAGTCGACCTCGGAAGAGCGCGCCGATGCGCTCGACGCGCATCTATGGACCTATCGCGACGATTCCTTCCTGCCGCACGCGACATGGCGCGTGAACGATGCCGCCGATCAGCCGATCGTGCTGGCGATCGAGGAGGGCAATCCCAACGGCGCCCATGTCCGATTCCTGGTCGACAATGCCGCCCTGCCGCAGGACGCGCAGGGCTATGCACGCATGGTGCTGCTGTTCAACGGCGACGATCCGGATGCACTCGCGCTCGCCCGTAGCGCCTGGACGGATTGCAAGGAGCGGGGATTTGATGTCACCTATTGGCAGGCCGACGAGCGGGGCCGGTGGCAGCGCCGGAATTAGGGGTCCTTCGCAATTAATGATAATTTGCACTTTTCGGGCGATGCTGGCTTTTGTCACCTTCGTGCCGCAAAGTGATGTTGGGACAATCGCTTAGGGCTGGTCCTTCACGCGGGGAATTTGGTTTATCGTGCGACATCAAAAGCTTCCCAGGTCGCTTCTTGTTGCTTTGGCTGCCGCGGCTCCGCTGCTCGCCGGCTGCTCGGGCGCGTCCGATCTGCTGTCGAAGGACGCACAATGGTTCAACACGCCGAGCCGGCTGTTCATCAAGAACATCTCGATCGAATCCCCGCCGCTGACCCCCGACAAGCCGGTCGGAGCTGAGGATCTCGTCAGCGCTGACGGCGCCTGTCCCGGCATGGCGCCGCCTCCCGGGCCGGCCGATGCCAACGCATCGACGACGGCTCCGGCGCCGATGGGCGGTACGGTCGCGCTGGGCCATACCGAATGCGACGTGGTGCGCGGCATCGGCGCGCCATCGAACATCAATCTCTCCAATGACGCCGCCGGTCGCCGCGTTGCCGTCGTCACTTGGGCCACGGGACCGCGCGCCGGCATCTACACCTTCACGGCTGGACGTCTGTCGTCAATCGAGGGCAATCCCGATCCGCAGCCAGCGCCGAGGGCGGTGAAGCCGAAGAAGAAGCACGCGTAGGCGGGACCGCCTGCGAGCGTGGCGGACCCAATCGAAAGCCGGGTTCGCGCGCGCCGTCAGAGCACCGGCAAGCGATCGGGCTGGCGAACGCGGAACCGGCTCTTCATCTTGAAGCCGTCGCGCATATTGAGGCCGAGAAGAGCGATGTTCATCGCGCCGGCCAACAATTCGAGAGTCTGTACCGCATAGAACGTGGTGCGAACTCCGCGGCCTTCGCCTTGAACGCAAGAAACAACGCGGCAGGAATGAGAAGCAGGATGCCGTTGCCGGCGATGAACGGCATGCGCTTGATCTTCGCGCCGATCACGCCACCACGTCGTCCCTTTGCCAGGAAAAATCCTGAGCCTCCCGTCACCGCCAACGCCGGAACCAGCAACAGGAAGCCCCAGGGTATGGCCATTTTCACCGTGGCTATGCTCGCGTGCGACGCAAATAGCTCGGTGAGAGCCGTGGAGAGCCAGAAGGTCGCAATCGTCGTCAGCGCGACCGCGCCCGCGACTGGGTGGATGATCCTGGTCATCGGGGTCCTGCCGTTTCGAAGCGCGCTACGCCACACAGATGCCGGGCACGGCGACCTTTTCGAACAGGTGCGGAGAGGCGACGGCAGATGAGGGATAGGCTGCGATCTTCGATCTGAACTCAGGATGCGTGAATGCAGCCCGGAAGTGGGCCGTCGATTCCCAGACGGCATAGTTCAGATATGTCGGGCTATCGCCGATCGCGCGGTGAAGCTGGGTGGCAATGAAGCCCGGCTGCCGCTTCATGAAGGCTGCATCGTCCTGCCAAACCTGGAGGAAGCTCTGCTCGTCGGTCTTGTCGAGCATGAACACATTCACCAGCACCGCAGGGCTGGTGTCGATGCCAAGCTGACGTTCGATGGGAAAGTTAGGGTCCAAAGGACGTAGGTGCGCCATGGCAGGCTCCATTCGATATGGCAATATGGTGTCAATGTGGTACTATACACACCTTAGATATTTGACATCATGATGTCAATAACAGTTTATGGTGACGGATGCCGAAATCCTTGCGAACGCCGGCCGGTGATGCGCTGTCGAACCTCGTGCTCGACCTGTTCCGGCTGAATAGCCTGCTCTTGACCGCAGGGGACCGCTTGGTCGCCCGGCTCGGGCTCACGAGCGCTCGCTGGCAGATTCTCGGCGCCATCGTGCACGCGGAGCGCCCCCAGCCGGTGGCTTGGCTTGCCCGCGATCTGGGGGCCAATCGCCAGAACGTGCAGCGGATCGTCAATGACCTGCACGCGGAAGGCCTCGTTGCTTTCGAGGCGAACCCGCATCACCGCCGGGCGCAGCTTGTCGTCCTGACCGACAAGGGGCGGCGCGCTTTCGAGGCCGCCATGGCTTTGCAGGCGCCGTGGGTCAACGGCCTTTCGGAGGGGCTTCTGGTCAAGGACCTGCAAACCGTTCATCGCGTCGTTGCAGACCTGCGGACGAAGCTCGAGAACGAGACAGAGAGCCAGACCTAGCGCAAGGCGAGCGGGCGGAATTGACGGCAGCTCTTAGCGACATGTTCCCGGAACGCCGCTGCGGCCGAACACTTGCAGCACGCTTCTGATGAGTCGCTTTCCTGATGGTCTTGCGGCCAGGAATGCGCTCATATGGAGCCATAAAAATCTGGAGGAGACTATGCGGTTCTCGATTGCCCTCGTATCGGCTCTGCTTCTGCCGCTCGGCGCGGCCGTTGCCCAGGATTATCCGACGAGGCCCATCACCATGCTGGTTCCATTCGCGGCGGGCGGGCCGACCGACACCATCGCGCGCCTGACGGCCGCAGGCATGGGGAAGTCGCTGGGACAGCAAATCGTTGTCGAGAACGCGACCGGCGCCGGCGGTACCATCGGCACGACCCGCGCCGCGCGCGCCCAGCCCGACGGCTACACGCTGCTGATCCATCACGTCGGCATCTCGACCGCAGCGACGCTGTACCGCAATCTCAGCTACGACACGAAGACGGCGTTTGCGCCGATCGGCCTCGTGACCAACGCGCCGATGACGATCATTGCGCGTCCGGATTTTCCGGCCAACACGCTCAAGGAACTGGTCGCCTACGCCCAGCAGCAGGGCGACAAGCTGACCTACGCCAATGCCGGGTTAGGTGCGGCATCGCATCTCTGCGGCATGCTGTTCATGACCGCGATCCAGAAGCAGCTCACCACGGTGCCCTATAAGGGCAACGGCCCGATCATGAACGATCTGCTCGGCAAGCAGATCGATCTCACCTGCGACCAGGCGACCAACACCACCGGGCCGATCACGGCCAAGCAGGTCAAGGCCTATGCGATCACCACCAAGGAGCGGCTGAAGAGTCTGCCCGATCTGCCGACGGCCGATGAGGCCGGCCTCAAAGGATTCGAGCTCGGCGTCTGGCACGGCCTCTATGCTCCCAAGGGCACTCCGCCCGCGGTCGTGCAGAAGCTGACGGCCGCGCTGCAGACGGCGCTCAAGGATCCGGCGCTGATCGCCCGGTTCAACGACATCAACACCGAGCCCGTGCCGCAGGACAAGGCGACGCCCGAGGCGCTGGGCGCGATGCTGACGAGCGAAGTCGACCGCTGGGCCCCGATCATCAAGGCGGCCGGGCAGTTCGCGGACTGAGCGGACAATCCCATGAAGAGTAGCTTGGCCAGCTACTTGATGCAGGGTGATTTATTACCGCTACTGTGCATGGGGTTGTTTTCCCAGATTCGGATTCAGCCCGCAGCCTCGTCGAACTGCGTGCTCGCCTCGAGCCACTGCTCCTCCGCGCGCGCCAGCGCGTCGGCGGCATTGGCGCGTGCCTTTGACAGCTGCGCGGCCTGCTTGGGATCGCGCGTAAAAATGTCGGGCAAGGCGAGGGCTGTGTCGATCTTGGTGATGATGTCGCTGACGCGGGCGATCTCGGCTTCGGCTTCGGTGATGCGTTTCTTCAGCGAGCCGCGATTGTCGGGCCGCGCGCGCTGCGGTTTCTCGCTCGCGACACTGCGCTCGCGTGGGGCGGGCTCGCCGTTGCGCGTTGACAGCACCAGGCGGCGATATTCGTCGAGGTCGCCGTCGTAATTGGTGACGGTGCGGTCGGCGACGATCCAGAGCCGGTCGGCGCAGGCCTCGATCAGATAGCGATCGTGCGAGACCATGATCACTGCGCCGGGAAACTCGTTGATTGCTTCGGCAAGCGCGGCACGGCTGTCGATGTCGAGATGGTTGGTCGGCTCGTCCAGGATGATCATGTTGGGGCCGAAGAAGGTCGCAAGGCCCAGCAGCAGCCGCGCCTTCTCGCCGCCCGACAATTTGCCGGCCTTGGTGTCGGCCGCCTTGCCGGAAAAACCGATTGCGCCGGCGCGGGCCCGCACTTTTGCTTCGGGCGCATCGCCCATCAGCTTGCGGACGTGGTCATAGGCCGAGGCGTCCTCGTTCAGCTCGTCGAGCTGATGCTGCGCGAAATAGGCGATCGAGAGCTTGTCCGCGCGCGTCACCTTGCCGGAGAACGGCGCGAGCCTTCCGGCGAGCAGCTTGACGAGCGTCGACTTGCCGTTGCCGTTGGCACCCAGCAGCGCGATGCGATCGTCATTGTCGATGCGCAGCGTGACGCGGCCGAGCACGGGCGCCGCGGGATCGTAGCCGACGGAAGCGTTGTCCACCGCGATGATCGGCGGGGACAGGATCTTCTCCGGCGCCGGAAAGCTGATTTCGCGCACGTCCTCGGTGACCAGCGCCGTGATCGGCTTCAGCCGCTCCAGCATTTTCACGCGAGACTGTGCCTGGCGGGCTTTCGAAGCCTTGGCCTTGAAGCGATCGACGAAAGCCTGCAGCCGGGCGCGCTCCGCTTCCTGGCGCTTGACCTGCTTGGCATCGAGCAGCTCGCGCGCGGCGCGCTGCTCCTCGAACGAGGAATAGGTGCCTTTGTAGAGCGTGAGCTTGCCGCGCTCCAGATGCAGGATCTGGTCGACCGAGCTTTCGAGGAGATCGCGGTCGTGGCTGATCACGATCACCGTGCGCGGATAATGCGCGAGATGATCCTCCAGCCACAACGTTCCCTCGAGGTCGAGATAGTTGGTGGGCTCGTCGAGCAGCAACAAATCGGGGGCTGCGAACAGCGTCGCGGCGAGCGCGACGCGCATGCGCCAGCCGCCGGAGAACTCGGCGCAGGGGCGGAGCTGATCGGCGGCGGAGAAGCCGAGGCCGGAGAGGATCGCGGCGGCGCGGCTCGGCGCCGAATGCGCGTCGATGTCGACCAGCCGGGTCTGGATCTCGGCGATCCGGTGCGGGTCGGTCGCGCTCTCGGCTTCCGCGAGCAGCGCGTCGCGTTCGAGGTCGGCCTTGAGCACGACGGAGATCAGGCTGTCGGGTCCGTTCGGGGCTTCCTGGGCGAGGCTGCCGACGCTCCAGCGCGGCGGCAGGGTCACCGAGCCGTGCTCGGCCGCGAGCTCACCGCGGATCACCTTGAACAGCGTCGACTTGCCGGTGCCGTTGCGTCCGACCAGGCCGACGCGCGATCCGGGCGTGATCTGCACGGAACTCTGGTCAATCAGAAGGCGTCCGGCGAGGCGGAGGGAGAGGTCGGTGATGACAAGCATGCGGCCTTGTCACCGCAAGGCGCGTCGAACGCAACCCGTTTTTCTTAGCCGCTCAATGCGAGTCGCGGTCGCGCTGCCTCAGCTCGTTCATGAGCTGCTCGAGGTGGGTCGGGAGCTGAGGTTCGGGACGCAGGCTCTGCTGAAGCCGTTCGCCCACCGCATCGCAAATCGAGCGGCTGGTCCGCCGATCGATCTGTTCGCTGTCATTGGCAAAAAGGCCAGCCATCGCGCAGGTTCCGTGTGCTCAAAGTAAGGACACGGTACCAAGTCATTGGCCCCCAAAATGGTTTCGCGGTTTTTGGGGGAATGCCGGCATTCTCGTCAAAATTGTATGAATCCCGCAATATCCGCCCAAAATGCGAAGCCCCGGCGGGGGGATCGCCGGGGCTTCTCTTGGAAGGCAACCGTGGGGGGCGGTAGCCTTTAAGTCAAGGTGCTGTCGGGCTCAGTAGCAGCGGTTGATCATCCGCCAGCGGGGTCCCCAGGGGGTCGGGACCAGCCGGCGCACATAGCAGCCGCCATAACCGTAGGAGACGGGGGCATAGAAGCGCGGTCCGCCCCAGCCGTGGCCGCGGTGCCAGCCTCCGCCGCCGCCGTGCCAGCCCGGGCCGCCACCGTGCCAGTGGGCGGAAGCCGAGGTCGGCGCCAGCGCGGCACCCAGCGCAACCGCAGCGACAGCGGCAAGCGAAAGTTTCCTCAACATGGTGATCTCCTCAAAACTGCCGGCGCGGGGGCATCCGCGTCGATGGAAAGGCCGCCGAAACGGTCCGCCCAGTGATCGGGCTCGGTTTCGATGGGGCCAACCCTACGCCGGCGAGGCTGAACCGAATCCTGACAGGGGCTTCAGATTGGGTTCATCTGGGTGAAATTGTTGTAATCCAGATTGAAACTGCAGGGGTCCGGTCCTGCGGCGAAGCGTCTGTGACGTCATACCGGCGGTCGCTTGCCGGATGGCAAAGGCGCCGATATAAGCCCCGCAACTCGACAACCACCGCTTTTCTTCCAAGGACAAGATTATGGCCATCGAACGCACTTTCTCGATCATCAAGCCCGACGCGACCGCGCGTAACCTGACCGGCGCCGTCAACGCCGTGATCGAAAAGGCGGGCCTGCGCATCGTCGCGCAGAAGCGCATCCGCATGACCAAGGAACAGGCCGAGACCTTCTATGCCGTCCACAAGGCGCGGCCGTTCTTCGGCGAGCTCGTCGAGTTCATGACCTCGGGCCCGGTCGTCGTCCAGGTGCTGGAAGCCGAGAACGCCATCGCCAAGTACCGCGACGCGATGGGCGCGACCGATCCGTCCAAGGCCGCCGACGGCACCATCCGCAAGCTCTACGCCAAGTCGATCGGCGAGAATTCCGCACACGGCTCGGATGCGCCGGAGACCGCCGCGATCGAGATCGCGCAGTTCTTCTCGGGCAACGAGATCGTCGGCTGATAAGCCGGCCGTAATTTAGAGACTGGGCGAGGGGACCTATTGTGAGCTGGCTCTGGCAGATCTTCGATCCCGCGACGATCGGGGCATTCTTCACCCAGTTTCGCAACGAGATGGCCGAACCGACCTTCTGGATTGCGGTCGGCAAGATCATCTGGATCAACATCCTTCTGTCCGGCGACAACGCGCTGGTGATCGCGCTGGCTTGCCGCGGCCTCTCGCCGCGACACCGGCTGTGGGGCATGATCTTCGGTGCCGGCGCAGCCGTGATGCTGCGGATCATCTTCACCGGCATCGTCGCGACACTGATGGAGTTGCCCTATCTCAAGCTGATCGGCGGTCTCGCCCTGATCGTGATCGCGGCCAAGCTCCTCGTGCCGGAGCACGACGAGGACGACGACGTCGACGCGGCCTCGCATCTGTGGCAGGCCATCCAGATCGTCGTGGTCGCCGACATCGTCATGTCGCTCGACAACGTCATTGCGGTCGCAGCCGCCGCCAATGGCAGCGTGCCGCTCCTGATCCTCGGCCTTGCCATCAGCGTGCCGCTGATCGTCGCCGGTGCGGCGCTGATCATGGCGCTGCTCGAAAAGCTGCCGGTGCTGGTCTGGGCCGGTGCTGCGCTGCTCGGCTGGATCGCGGGCGAGGTGATGGCGACCGATCCCGGTGTCGCGCCGAAGCTGCACACGCTGTTCGACGGTCCGTTCGGTGCCTCTCTCGACAGCATGCTCGGTGCCTTGCGCATCCCGCCGCAATTCGGCCATGGCGGGGCGGGCGGCGAATATTTCTGCGCCGCGCTCGGCGTCATCGTCGTGCTGGTGGTCGGCACCATCTGGCGCCGCCGCAAGCTGACCGCAGCGGCGCTGGAATCGTCCGAGCGCCACGCCCGGGCGTCGGCGGAGTAGGCCCGCTCAGTCGATCGTGCCGAGTTCCGTCACGGGTATCGTCCAGTAGACCAGCTTGGTTCCGGCGAACGAAACCCGCAGACGGTCGAGCAAGCGGCCGGCATCACTGCTCGACAGAACCACTTGCACGACGGCCTGATCGGCGTGGCCCTTCACGCGTTCGGCGGCCGTTTGCAAACGGATCTCAGTGCCGTGACCGGCTCCGTGCGATGCCGTGAATCCCGAAACCAGGTCGGTCTGCTCAGCGAGATAGTCGAGCACCTCCTCGCGCAGGAGATGCGGCACAATCAGCGTCAGACAGACCGGCTGCTCAATCATTTGGCCACCTTCGACGATCCGCCATAGCGGCGATACAGGATCGGCAGGAGAATCAGGGTGAGCAGGGTGGAGGACAGCAGTCCTCCGATTACGACGATTGCGAGCGGTCGCTGCACCTCGGATCCCGGGCCGGTGGCGAACAGCAGCGGGATCAAGCCGAGCGCCGTGATGCTCGCGGTCATCAGCACGGGGCGAAGCCTGCGCATGGCGCCCTCGACGACGATGCGATCCTCGGGAAGGCCGTGGGCGCGGAGTTGATTGAAGTAGGAGACCAGCACGACGCCGTTGAGCACGGCGATGCCGAGCAGCGCGATGAATCCGACCGAAGCCGGCACCGACAGGTACTCGCCCGTCACGACCAGGGCGAAGACGCCACCGATCAGGGCGAAGGGAATGTTGACGAGCACCAGCAGGGCCTGGCGGATGGCACCGAATGTTGTGAAGAGCAGCACGAAGATCAGGCCGATCGCGACGGGGACCACGACGGATAGGCGCGCGGCGGCGCGTTGCTGGTTCTCGAACTGCCCGCCCCAGGTCAGCCGGTAACCGCTGGGCAGCCGGAGTTCGGTCGCGACCTTCTGGCGGGCCGCTTCGACGAAGCCGACCATGTCGCGACCGCGGATGTTGGCGCGCACCACACTCATGCGGGCGCCGTCCTCGCGGTCGATCTTCACCGGGCCGTCCACGCGCTGGATGCGGGCGACCTGCGACAGCGCGACGTGCCGTCCGGAGGCGAGCGTGAGCGGCAGGCTCGCCAGCAGCGTCGGCGCTTCCCGCGTCGTCTCGCTGCCCCGGATGAGGATCGGCGTGCGGCGTCCGTCCTCGAGCGCGGTCCCGATGGTCCGGCCCTCGATCTGCGTCCGCAGCGAGTTGACGATGGAATCCACCGTCAGGCCGAGGCGGCCGGCCTCCATGCGGTTGACCGCAACCGTGTAGTATTGAGCGCCTTCGTTCAGCGTGGTGTAGACATCCTCGGCACCGTCGATGCTGGACAGGATCGCCGACAGCTTTGCCGCGGTTTCGTTCAGCTTGGCGATGTCGGGGCCGAAGATCTTGACGGCGACGTCACCGCGCACGCCGCTGATCATCTCCTGCACACGCATGTCGATGGGCTGGGTGAAGCTGAGCGAAATGCCGGGGAAGCCGGTGAGGACCTCGCGAAGCTTCTGCAGCAGGGCCTCGCGATTGTCGGTCGCGCGCTCGGCTGCCGGCTTGAGCACGAGGAACGTGTCGGTCTGGTTGGGGCCCATGGGGTCGAGGCCGAGCTCGTCCGACCCGGTTCGCGCGACGATGCCGGCAATATCAGGCACGGCCAGAAGCGCGGTCTGCAGCCTTGCATTCATCGCTAGCGACTCGTCGAGGTTGACGGACGGAAGCGTCTCCACGCTGACGATGACGTCGCCTTCGTCCATGGTCGGCATGAAGGTCTTGCCGAGCTTGGTATAGGCGAAGCCCGCCGCGACGAGGCCGATCAGTGCCACAGTCATCACCTTGCGCTCGTTGTTGAGCGCCCAGGTCAATGCCGGCGCGTAGACCCGTTGGGCCGCGCGTACCAGCAGGGGATCGCGATGCGATGCAGATTTGAGCACGAAGGAGGTCGCGACCGGGATCACTGTGAGCGCCAGAAGCAGCGACCCGCCCAGCGCGAAAATGATGGCCAGCGCGACGGGGATGAACAGCTTCCCCTCCAACCCCTGCAGCGTCAGCAGGGGGACGAACACGATGATGATGATGAGCACGCCCGAGGCGACCGGTTCCAGGACTTCGCAGACCGACCGGTAGATCAGGTGGATCAGCGGAGTGGCCTTGCCCGGCTCGTGCTTGCCGAGGTTCCCGACGATGTTCTCGACCACGACCACCAGCGCGTCGATCAGCATGCCGATCGCGATCGCAAGTCCGCCGAGGCTCATCAGGTTGGCCGACATTCCCACCACGCGCATGACGATCAAGGCGATGACGATGGCAAGCGGCAGGCTGAGAGCGATCACCAGCGAGGCCCGCCAGTTGCCGAGGAAGAGCAGCAGAAGGACGATGACGAGGGCGGTGGCCTCGCCGAGGGCCCGCACCACGGTGCCGACGGCGCGGTTGACCAGGCGGCTGCGGTCATAGAACACGTTGATCGACACGCTCTTCGGCAGCGAGGGTTGCAGTTCCGCGAGCCGAGCACGCACGTCACGGATGAGCTGACCCGCGTTGGCGCCGCGCAAGCCGAGGACCAGTCCCTCGACGGTTTCGCCGCGGCCGTCCGCCGTGACGGCGCCATAGCGGGTCAGCGTCCCGACTTTGACGCTCGCGACGTCGTTGACCAGGATCGGTACGCCCTCGCGGGTGTCGACGACGATCGCCTTGATGTCCTCGATCGAGCGGATGCTGCCTTCGATCCGGACCAGGGCGCTGTCCTCGCCTTGGTTCACCCGCCCGGCGCCGTCGTTGCGGCTGTTGGCTTCGATGGCCCGGCGAAACACATCGTAGGTGATGCCGCGCGCGGCCAGCGCGTCGTTGCGCGGCACGATCTCGAAGGCGCGGACATAGCCGCCGAGCGCATTGACGTCCGCAACGCCGGGGACGGTCCGCAAGGCCGGGCGGATCACCCAATCGAGCAGGGTGCGGCGTTCCGCGAGCGACAGCTCGGGACTGTCGATCGTGAACATGAACATCTCGCCGAGAGGGCTCGTGATCGGCGCCAGACCGCCGCTCACCCCGTCGGGGAAATCGCGCGAGATGTTCGACAGCCGCTCCGAGACCTGGTTGCGCGCCCAGTAGATGTCGGTGCCGTCCTCGAAATCGACGGTGATGTCTGCCAGCGCGTATTTCGTGGTCGAACGAAGCACCTTCTTGTTCGGCAATCCGAGCAGTTCGAGCTCGACGGGAACGGTGATGCGCTGCTCGACCTCTTCGGGAGTGAGGCCCGCCGCCTTCATGATGACCTTGACCTGAACCGGCGAAACGTCAGGAAAGGCATCGATCGGTAAGCCGGGCAGGAGGACAGCGCCGGCGCCGATCACCAGCAGCACGCCGAGCATGACGAACAGTCGCTGCGACAGTGCGAACGCAACCAGGCGCCGGGGCATTTACTGCCCCAGTCCGGAGAGGATGCCGCGAAGCGCCGAGATGCCGCCGATCGCGATCTCATCCCGGTCCGAGACGGCGCCCGCTACGACCACATGGTCCTGATCTTCCGCAAGCAGCTTGACCGGCACCAGCCGGAAGCCGCCGTCAAAGCCGACGAAGACCGACGTTTGCTCGCCCCGCCGGACCAGCCCGCTGTAAGGGATCTCCCAGGCGCTTTCGCCGGTCGAGAGAAATCCGATGCGGGCCGCGGTGGTCTGGCCGGGATGCAGCTCGCCGTCGTTGGGGACTTCCGCGCGAACCAGAATAGTCTGGGTGGCAGGATCGATGGTCTCTGAGACCAACACCACCTTGCCCGGGGTGGAATAGCCCTCGATCTCGACTTTCGCGCCGATACGGATCGCTCGAATATTGGCGGCAGGGACCGCGATTTCCGCCCATAGCGGCGAGAGCCGCGCCAACTTGACAAGCGGTGCGGATTGTTCGAGCCGCTGCCCTGGTGACACCGCGAGCTCGACCACGGACGCGGCTTGCGGGGCATTGACCGTGAGCGTCCCGCTGATCGCCGCTTGCTGGGCCAGCCGGGAGATTGCATCGTCGGACATCCCGCTCAGATGCAGCATCTGACGCCGTTCGGCGACGACGAGGGCGGCCTGGCGCGCTTCGGCCTGGCTGGCTTCGAGCACGCGTTGCGGCACGGCCTTGCCTTCGAACAGATCCACGTTGCGATTGAGCTGCTGGCTGGCGAGGTGCTCCTGCGCGATCGCGTGCAGATAGTCGCGCTGCTGGGAGACGAAGCTCGGACTCTCCAGCGTGACCAGCGGCTGACCGGCCGTGACGCGGTCACCGCGCCCCACCAGGAGCTTGGCGACCATGCCGGCCACCGGCGCGCTGACGACCCACAATTGCTGCGTCGGGATGACGATCTGGACGGGATAGGGCAGCGTCAGATCGGTCCGGCTCGCGACAGGATGGGTGACGCGGACGCCGAGATTGCGCGCCTGCGCATCGCTGAGCTTCACCTCGTCCTGTGCATTCGGCGCGGAGGGCCAAAGACTCAATACAAGCGCTAGGAGAGCACGGGCAGTCGCGCTCCGAGCGGGGCTCAGACGGAAAATCCCATGGGGCAGTTGCATGGCGGAAGTCGTCCGGAGCGCAGCATTTGTATCTCGCTAACGCCGGCGCGACGGTGGTGGGTTGATGTGCATCAAGCGCGCTTGGCCTGCGCAGGATATTTTTGCACGAGGCGCGCCGGAGATGGCATCGATCCGGCTGTGGGCCGAGGTGGGCTCCGGGTGGTTTGCTTATCGCGGGGCGCAACAGCCAAGGCTGTTCTGAACTACGCAGGAGCAAAGTCGTGAAATTGAGCAGACTCTTGTGCACACTGCTGGGCAGTGTCATTGCGGCGCTTGCTCTCGTGCAGCCCGCGCTTTCCCACAGTGGAACGGCGCAGGATCCTTGGAGTCCCGCGCACATTGACATGCTCCCGGACGAAATCCGCGCAGACGTGCAGAAATGGAACGCTACGTGCGGGGGCTCGATAGCGGCCGCCCAACATTTTGCGCTCTATCTGACCGTGCCAGGCGCCGAGTTCGTGGCCCTTCACTTCGACGATTTTCAATGCCGCAGCAGAGCCGTTCTTTGCAATTCCGCGGGATGTCTTCACGAAGTGTATGTCGCGACGGCCGGCCGATACCGCCGCGTGCTCACGGTGCGCACCTATGACATCCGACTATCATCCGTCAACAACCAGGCCTTCGTCGAGCTCCTCGACCGCAACGGAACCAGCCGGAAGCTGCGCTGGAATGGCAGCCGATTCGTCGCGAAGTAGATGTCGGTGCAGATGCCTGTCGCTTGCACCTGTCTCGTTGCGCTTTAGTCTATGGTTAGAGCATGATCTTTTCGGAGAACCGCTACGCACTTTTCCGGATCATGCGCTAGCGCCGCACGATCGAGCCGGCGCGGCTGACCAGGCGGGCGAGTGCGCGGAAGCGGCTGCCGACGCGGTCGGCGACGAGGTCGCCGAGGCGATGCTCGAACACCAGCATCAGCTTGCGGCCCTGGCTGCGGAAATGCGTGGCCGGCAGCACGCCCGGGCGCGCCGCCGAGATCAGATGCGCGACGCGGAACGCAGCGCCCAAGAGGCGCGCGCGTTCGAGCTGCGCCGGCGTCAGCAGCTCCTGCATGGTAACCGGCGGCTGGTTTTCCTCGCTCAGGCCCGCATAGCGATAGAACACCGACAGGCCGACGAAGGCGCGCTCGGTGTGGGTGATCGCGCCGAAATTGCCGTTGACGACAAGGCTCAGCGTCTGCTCGCCGCGGTGATCGGGATGCACGCGCCAGCCGATATCGGACAGCAGGCACGCGGTGTGGCGCAAGCGGCGGTCCTCCTCGGTCTCGCGCAGCTTCACCACGCGCGCGAGGCGGTCGGTCCAGGCGATCAGCTCGTGGGCGTGCTTGGCCGAGCGCGACAGCAGCTGGTTCAGCTCTTCCGCGGCGCAGATCAGGCCGTCCTTGTTGCGTTCCGGCTCCGACAGCTTCTCGTGCAGCAGGCCCTCGCGCACGCCGAAGGTCGAGAACACGATGGTCTTGGGTTTTGCGACGCGGATGATGTGCTCGAGCACCAACGCCGCATAGGTGAGGAGCGGGCGCCGCGCATCGGCGACGATCTCGATGTCGGCGAGCATGTCCGCGGCCGCAAGCCGACGCAGACGGCGCGAAAAGTCGAGCGCTTCAGCCGCGGACAGCGAATAGCCGTGCATCACCTGGAGCGGATAGCCGCTCTGGATGATGTGGATGCGCGCCAGCGCACGCCAGGTGCCGCCGACCGCATAGAAAGTGCGGCCGCGGCCCGCAGTGAGCTGTGGCACCTCGTCGATCGCCTCGCGCACGATGCGGTCGGCGCGCTTGAGCGATTTGTGCGCGAGGTCCTGGAGCGCGAGCCCGCCGAGCGGCAGCGTCACGCCGCTACGCACGCTGTTCCTGCGCACGTCGATCAGTTCGAGCGAGCCGCCGCCGAGATCGCCGACGATGCCGTCGGGATGATGGATGCCGGAGATCACGCCGAGCGCCGACAGCCGCGCCTCGCGCGGGCCCGACAGGATCTCGATCTTCACCGCGCAAATGCGCTCGGCCTTCGCGATGAAGTCGGGGCCGTTGGAGGCGTCGCGGCAGGCCGCGGTCGCGATCGCGAACACGCGCCCGACCTGCATCACGCGGCACAACGCGCGAAAGCGCCTCAACGAGGTCAGCGCCTTGTCGACGGCGTCGGGCGCGAGCAGGCCGGTGCTCTGCACCTCGCGTCCGAGGCCGCACAGCGTCTTCTCGTTGAAGATCGGAATGAGGCTCCGCGTCAGCCCCTCGTAGACGACGAGACGGACCGAGTTGGAACCGATATCGATGACCGCGACGCTCGAGCCGCGCTTGCGCGGCCGCTTCACGCCGAACATCCCCGATCAGGATTGATGGCGTTCGTTCCGGCGCGTGAGACGACGCGGCGAGGATTCCTTGAGCGACTTTCCACGGCCAGACAGACTCGGATTTGTCATGAAGTAGTTGTGGACGTTGAAAGGCTCTTCGCCCTTCGCGGTCTTCATACGCGTTGAGGACCCGTCCGGCAACAATTGCCAGCTCTGCTCATTGTCCTTGAGATTCGCGACCATGATCTGTTCGAGAACCTGCTGATGCACCGTGGGATTCTGCAGCGGACACAGCACCTCGACGCGGCGGTCGAGGTTGCGCGGCATCATGTCGGCGGAGGAGATATACACAGCCGCTTTGGCGCTCGGCAGACCCTGGCCCATGCCGAAGCAGTAGATTCGGCCGTGTTCCAGGAAGCGTCCGATGATCGACTTGACGCGGATGTTCTCGGACAGGCCGGGAATGCCGGGGCGCAGGCAACAGATACCGCGCACCACGAGCTCGACCTGCACGCCGGCCTGGGAGGCCTCGTAGAGCGCGTCGATGATGTCGGGGTCGACCAGCGCATTCATCTTCATCCAGACCGCGCCGTGGCGGCCGTGGCGCGCATGCGCGGTCTCGCCCTGGATGTGCTCGATGATGCGCTTGCGCAAGGTCAGCGGCGACACCGCCATTTTTTCCAGATCGCTCGGCGCGGCGTAGCCGGTGATGAAATTGAACACGCGCGCGGCATCGCGGCCGATGGTCGGATCGGAGGTGAAGTAGGAGAGGTCGGTGTAGATGCGCGCGGTGACCGGATGATAATTGCCGGTGCCGGTATGGACGTAAGTCGTGAGGCTGCCGCCCTCGCGACGCACCACCATCGAGAGTTTTGCGTGCGTCTTCAGTTCGAGGAAGCCGTAGACGACCTGCACGCCGGCGCGTTCGAGATCGCGTGCCCAGCGGATGTTGGCTTCCTCGTCGAAGCGCGCCTTCAGCTCGATCAGCGCGGTGACGGATTTGCCGGCCTCGGCGGCTTCCGCCAGCGCGCGCACGATCGGCGAGTTGTTGGAGGTGCGGTAGAGCGTCTGCTTGATCGCGACGACATCGGGGTCGCGCGTCGCCTGCTGCAGGAACTGCACCACCACGTCGAAGGATTCGTAGGGGTGATGGACGACGAGGTCCTTCTGCCGGATCGCGGCGAAGATGTCGCCGCCATGCTCGCGCACGCGCTCGGGATGACGCGGCACGTAAGGGGTGAATTCGAGGTCGGGCCGATCGAGGCGCGTGAGCTGCGAGAGCTCGTTCATCGCCTGCACGCCGTCGACCAGGAACACCTCGTCGTCGGCGGCCGACAGCGCGTGCTGCACGAAGCTGCGCAGCTCCTCCGGCATCTTGGCATCGATCTCGAGTCGGATCACCGACCCGCGGCGGCGGCGCTTCAGCGCGGTCTCGAACAGGCGGACGAGGTCTTCGGCCTCTTCCTCGATTTCGAGCTCGGAGTCGCGGATGATGCGGAAGGCGCCTTGGCCGTGCAGATTGTAGCCGGGGAACAGGCGGTTGATGAACAGGGCGGTCGCCTGCTCCAGCGAGATCAGCCGGACCACCTTGCCGTCGGCCGGCAGGCGGATGAAGCGGTCGATCTTGCCGGGCATGCGGATCAACGCGTTCATCTGCTTGCCGTCGGCGGCGCGCGTGAGCTGGAGCGCGATGGTGAAGCCGAGGCTCGGGATGAACGGGAAGGGGTGGGCCGGGTCGATCGCCAGCGGCGTCAGCAGCGGGAACACGTTGCTGAGGAAATAGTCCTCGATCCAGGTCCGTTCCGCCTTGGTGACGTCCTTGCCGTCGACCAGGACGATGCCGACATCGGCCAGAGTGCCGCGCAAATCGCGCCAGATCGCCTGCTGGTCGGAGGCGAGTTCGGAGACGGTGCGGTTGATCAGGGCGAGCTGCTCGGATGGCGTCAGGCCGTCGGGGCTGCGTTCGGCAATGCCCTCGCGCACCTGCGCCTTGATTCCGGCGACGCGAACCATGAAGAACTCGTCGAGGTTATTTGCGGAAATCGACAGGAATCGCACCCGCTCCAGCATGGGATGGCTGGGATTGACCGATTCCTCCAGGACGCGGCGGTTGAAATGCAGCCAGGAAAGCTCGCGGTTGATGAATCGCTCGGGACTCGATGCGATCGCCGGCAGGCTTTCGGTCTCTGGGGCTTTTTCTTTAGTTTCAACAGCTTGCGCAGAGTCCATCAGAAGTCGGTCCATCCAGTTCGCCCCAATTTGCGACTTATGCGCAAAACCGGCCGGAGCATGTGTTAGAGCGATGACGTTTCGATGACATTGATGTTCCGCCGCTTCGCCGCGTCAAGCGGGCTCGCGTAGGCCTTGGGCGCGGCCGCGCGACCGATCAAGCGTCCCGCAGCAGCTCGGCGGCCAGCGCCCGGGTGACCGGGCGGCCAAGTCGCAGGGCTTCGCTGTCGAGCAATTCCACGGCTTGGCGGGCGGCGGCCGAGGACCGCTCCAGGCGCGTGGCGAGGTAGCCGACTACGCTCTCGTCCACGGTGAGCTGGCGGTCGGCGCAGAATTTGACGATCAGGCCGCGGAAGAGCTGGTCGTCGGGCGGCAGCAGCGCGACCACCGGAACGGCGCGCAGACGCGAGCGCAGGTCGCGAAGCTCTATCTCCAGCGAGGCCGGCACCTCGCGTCCGGTGAACAGAATGTAGGCGCCATCCTCGCGGGCGAGGTTCATCAGGTGGAAGAGGGCGCGTTCGTCAAATTCCCTGGCCTTGAGATCCTCGACCACGAGCGCACCGGTGGCGAGCGTGCCCGGAACGCCCGCAGCGGTCAGCGCATTGGCCGTGGTGGAGCGGGCGCCGGCCTCCTCGGCCCAGATCGCGGCGAGATGGCTCTTGCCGCTTCCTTCCGGGCCGGCCAGCCACATGATCCGGTTCGGCCATTCCGGCCAGCTGTCGATCAGGCCGAGGCCGGCTGCATTGGCCGGTCCCTCAAGGAAATTGTCCCGGCTGAGGCTCTCCGCATGCGGAAGTGAAAACGCCAATTGTCGGGGGTGAACGCGGCCTGGCACGCTTGCTTTGCTCCATGCCGGCGCGCCGGCGTCATTTGAAGAGGTCGGACGTATCGAGCGGGAGTTGGCCTTTTACGGGGCCGCATCCCCTCTCATTTGGCCTCGATCGTACTCATGTGCCGCAGCCACTCGACCAGATAGAGCGACACGGAGGAGAGCGTGAAGACCGTGACGAGGCCCATCAGGATGATATCATACGGGGCCGGCTTGAAGCCGAAGGCAAGCGCCGCCAGCACGAGCGCCGCGAACGCCACTTGTGCCACCGTATTGAGCTTGGACACTTTCGACGGCTTCATCTCGACGGGCCGGTCGAACAGCCAGGACACGATCACGGCGGCGACGATCATGATGTCGCGCGAGACCACCAGGATCACGATCCAGCGCGGAATTGCGCCCCAGATGCCGAGCGCCATGTAGATCGAGACGAGCAGCGCCTTGTCTGCGAGCGGGTCGAGCAGGGCGCCGAGCTCGCTCGTCATGTTGAAGCGCTTGGCAAGGAAGCCGTCCACGGCGTCGCTGATACCGGCGATCAGGAAGACGGCGAACGCGACCTCCATTTGGCTCGACACGATGGCCCAGACGATGATCGGGACCAACATGATGCGGCCCAGGGTAATGATGTTCGGAATACTCACGAAAGCGCTTCCCGGCACCCGGTCTGACCTCGAATCCGGCCTCTCGGGAGGCTGAACCGGTTGATATCTCTACATAGTATACGGCGGTGCGCCATGCGAGCCATTGCGCGTCCCCGGAATTCGACGTAACCAGCCGCGAACCCACTGGAAATCGGGCATGACCGACCGCAAAAACGGCCTCACTTACGCCGATTCAGGCGTCGATATCGATGCGGGCAACCGCCTGGTCGACCTGATCAAGCCGATGGTGCGCGCCACCGCACGGCCGGGCGCCGACGCCGAGATCGGCGGTTTCGGCGGCCTGTTCGACCTCAAGGCGGCCGGTTTCAAGGACCCGGTCCTCGTGGCCGCGACCGACGGCGTCGGCACCAAGGTCAAGATCGCGATCGAGACCGGCCTGCATGGCGGGATCGGCATCGACCTCGTCGCCATGAGCGTCAACGACCTCGTGGTGCAGGGCGCCGAGCCGCTGTTCTTCCTGGACTATTTCGCTTGCGGCAAGCTCGATCCGGAGGCGACGGCTTCGATCGTCGCGGGCGTCGCGGAGGGCTGCCGCGAATCCGGCTGCGCCCTGATCGGCGGCGAGACCGCCGAGATGCCCGGCCTCTACAAGGACGGCGATTACGACCTCGGCGGGTTTGCCGTCGGTGCCGCGGAGCGAGGGACGTTGCTGCCGCGCAAGGACATCGCGGCCGGCGACGCCGTCATTGGCCTCGCCTCATCAGGGGTGCATTCGAACGGCTTCTCGCTGGTGCGCAAGATCGTGGAACAATCGGGCCTCGGCTTCGAGGCGCCAGCGCCGTTCGCCCCGGTCATGACCCTTGGCGGCGCGCTGCTGACGCCGACGAAGCTCTACGTCAAATCCTGCCTGCGCGCGATCCGCGAGACCGGCGCGGTGAAGGGCCTTGCCCACATCACCGGCGGCGGCTTCACCGACAACATTCCGCGCGTGCTGCCGAGCAACCTCGGCGTCGGCATCGATCTGGCCCGCCTGCCGGTGCTGCCGGTGTTCAAATGGCTGGCGGCGCAGGCCGGCATCGCCGAGCTGGAGATGCTGCGCACCTTCAACTGCGGCATCGGCATGATCGCGATCGTCGAGCCCGACAAGGTCGACCAGGTCATGCAGGTCTTCACCGACGCCGGCGAGACCGTGGCGCAGCTCGGCACGGTGATCCCGGCCGAGGGCGAGCACCGCGTCGTCTATAACGGCCATCTCGACATGGCGCTGTGATGACTGGCGCTGCGATGAAGCGCCGCGTCGCCATCCTGATCTCCGGCCGCGGCTCCAACATGTCCGCGCTGATCAGGGCCGCCACTGCTGCGGATTTCCCGGCGGAGATCTCGCTCGTCATTTCGAACAAGGCCGATGCGCTCGGGCTCGAGCGGGCCAAGGCAGCCGGCGTGAACACGCTGGTGATCGAGAGCAAGCCGTTCGGCAAGGACCGCGCCGGCTTCGAAAAGGTGCTGCAGGCGGCGCTCGACCAGCATGGTATCGAGCTGATTTGTCTCGGCGGCTTCATGCGCCTGTTCACGGCCGAGTTCACCAGGGCCTGGTACGGGCGGATGCTCAACATCCATCCCTCGCTGCTGCCGTCCTTCCCCGGCCTCGACCCGCACGGCCAGGCCTTGCGCGCCGGCGTCAAGCTATCGGGCGCGACAGTGCACTTCGTCATCCCCGAGACCGATGCCGGTCCGATCGTGATGCAGGGCGCGGTTCCCGTCAGCGATCACGACACGGGGGATACGCTGTCGGAGCGCATCCTCGAAGTCGAGCACCGCATCTATCCCGAAGCGCTGCGGCTGCTCGCGACCGGCAAGGTCCGGATCGAGGGCGATGTGTGCAAGACGGACGGAAGCTCCGCGTCGGAGAATTTTTTGGTTGCGCCGGTGGTGAGCTGAAGACAGTCTAGGGCTCACGAACCACGAAACGACAAATTGACTGGATCGCAAATCTGCCGTGGCTGATCGAAGACACCTTGGAATGCCTCGTCCGGAAGCTCCGAGCCGAAAACATCGAAAGACGTCGTCACCCCGACGTCTGGGCGTGCAGCGTCGCTCTTCGAAGCTGGGCGCTGGTGCTCGACACTCGTCATCTGTGGTCGTTTGACGGTGATATTCGTTGCTCCAGTTAAGGTAGCTTATCCGCTGGGTCACCTATTTTAAACAAAATCCCCCGGCAGAGCCGGGGGCAACGTCATGGTCTCTCGCGTGAAGCCTTGAGAGAATTCAGGAGACCTTGAGGTTCTCCGCGGATGCCTTGCCGCGGTTCTCCACGAGGTCGTATTCAACCACCTGGTTCTCGTTGAGGGTCGAAAGTCCGGCACGCTCGACGGCGGAGATGTGGACGAACACGTCCTTGTCGCTGCCGTTCGGCTTGATGAACCCATAGCCCTTGGTCGGGTTGAACCATTTGACGGTGCCCTTTTGCGGCATCCTCAGTCTCCTCCACTAGATATAAAAAAGACGCGGCCGCTTTTCGCGTGCCACGCCACAAACGGGCTTCCGGGAGTCTGTTCGAGTCTTGAATCTCAATGTCGCGAAACGCACAGCAGAGCGGCCAATTCCGATTGTGTCCAACATTGCAACATGAAAATCGCCCGTTAGCAAGCTGCGGTTAAATTTCAAGGGCAGACGGATTGTGCCGTTCTGCAATTTCCGACCTGTGGCCGCGGAACCACAATCGAGGGCAATAGCCTTGGTGACCGCAGGCTAAGCGGTTGACCCTCCGTGGCAGTTCGGCACAAATCGCGACATGCGTGCGCCGCGCGTGTTGCATTTTTGCGCGCCGCCATTTGCTTCGGGATTTGTCGTCATGTGCTGCACATCGCAGCCCTCCGGGACACGGCAGACGATCGGGCTGGACCGCGTCCGCAGGGTCGCGGCAGCGATCGCGGCGGCGTTTGCGATCGTCGTGATGATGTCGGCCACGTCGCCGGTCTTCGCGCAAAGCCCGACGCCTACGCCGACCCCGACCCCGACGCCCACGCCGTCACCCACCCCGATCCCGTCCCCGTCGGCCGGCAACGCTGCGCTCGATCTCGGCTCGAACTTCCTGGAGCGGCTCGGCAACCAGGCGTCGAACGGTTTCAACCGGACATTCCGCACCAATCCCGGCGGCGGCGGCGCGTCCGCCAGTACTGAAGATCCGCGCTACCGCACCTGGTTCGAGGGCTACGGCATCTCGGTCCGGACCGATGCGCAAGGCGACTTCGTCGGCGACCGGCGCAAGACGGTTGGCGGCGTCGCCGGCTTCGGCGCGCGCGTGGCCCCGGGCGTCAATCTCGGCTTTTCCGTCGACCAGAGCCATACCGACATCGACGTGCCGCTGGCGCTGCAATCGGCCACGCTCGACCTGACGCAAATCGGCTTCAACGGCTCGGTCGACAAGGGGCCATGGACCTGGGCTTTTGCCGTGGTGCACGGTTTCGGCAAGGTCCGTTCCAGCCGCGACACCGGCCTTGGCCTTGCGACCGCGGGCTATCGCGCCGCGGTCGACGGCGCGCTGACCGAGATCAGCTATTACTGGACCAAGGACCAGATGCGCATCGTGCCCAAAGGCGCACTGGAATATGTGCGCGCCACCAGTGCGGCGTTCCAGGAGGTCGGCGGCCTCGATCCGCTCAACGTCGGCTCGACGGCGCTCTCACGCGCACGCATCATGATCGGGGCCGAGATCGGCCGCTACTTCATCATCGACCAGAAGATCCTGGACCTGTCCGGCTACGGCAAGTTCGTCGACAATTTCCACCAGGATCTGGGATCGGTCCAGGTCAGCCTCGGCGCTCAGAACATCGTCGTTCCCGGCATCGGCGAGAGCCGTTACGGCGTGGATGCCGGTGCCTCGGCTTCGCTCAGCTTGACCAGCGTGGCGCGGCTTTACATCAATTACGACGGCAAGTTCCGCAACGAGCTGACCTCGCACCAGGGCACGGTCGGCTTCGAATATCGCTGGTAGGCGCAGCCTCCTAAAGCGCGATGCGATTAGGATGAATCGCCATCGCGCTTTAGGTTGTTGTTTGAGCATGATCTTTTCGGAAAACCGCTGCGCACTTTTCCGGATCATGCTTTAGGTCGGCGTCGCCGCGACATATCCCGTCAATCCAAAACCCTCGCGCGCCGCCGTCATCATCGGCACCAGCGCGTTCGGATGGATGAACTCGTCGCGGAAGCAGGGATAGGTCTTGGGATCGAAGATCTTCTTCAGCCAGTCGACCACGATCTTGTGGCGCTCGGAGGTGCGGAATTCCCGGTGATAGGTGAGCCAGAGATCGGCGTGGTGGCTGACGCCGAGATCGACGGCGATCAGCGGCGCGCCGAGCGCGGTCGAGACCGTTGGCAGGAAGCCGATGCCGGCGCCGCGCTCGACTGCATAGAGCACGCCGACCGAGGAATTGGTCTTGATCCCAACGATGCCCTCGAGCGACTTCAGTCCGAGCACGCGCGCGTAGGCGCCGTCGTCGACCTGCGGCGCGCTCTGCTTGATGATGCGGTGGTTCTTCAGGTCGGCCAGGGTCGCCGGCACGCCGTAGAGATTTTCGTACTCCTTGGAGACGAAGGGATAGATGTGCAGACGGCCTAGCTTGGCGACGATCAGATCCGGATTGGTCGGCGGCTCGAGCTGGATCGCGATGTCCGATTCAAGCCGTGCGACGTCGGCCTGCTCCATCGCGCAGCGCAGATCGACGGTGATCCTGCGGTAGGTCTTCTGGAAGTCGATCAGTCGCGGCAGGATCCAGAAATTGCCCGGGCCTTCCGTCACCGCGACGCGCACTGTGCCTGAGGTGTCGTTCGACGATCGCGCGGCGCGCCGGAAGACGTTGAAGGCATGACGCTCCATATGCGCAACGTCGGCGATCATCGCGGTGCCTTCATCGCTGAGCGTGAGCCCGCTCTGGTCGCGCAGGAACAGCTTGCAGCCGATGCTCTCTTCCAGCCGGTCGACGCGGCGCATCAGCGTGGTCGAGGTGAGCCCGAGCTCCTCGGCGGCATTGCGAAAACTTTTATACTTTGCGCACGCTAAAAACAGTTTCAAATCGTCCCAGGACGCGCCCAGGACTTCTTCACGGTGCTGCGTCATCGCAGCACCCCGGTGCAATAACTGCTGCATACTCCTGATCCCCAGCCGCTAAGCTCGTCGGCGTAGCGGGGCACGAAAGTCTCGAACGATAGAGGCGTGACATGGGTATGGAAAGGGGCTCGTTTGCCGCAAGGCATGATTTCGACGCCTTGCCGCTGAGCCCGGATGTGGATGTCCGCTGCGCGCAATTGTCCGAAATTGCACCGCTTTCGCAGATGGCGCACCGGCTGGTGCCGGGCGTGCGGATCGGGACAGCCGAGCTTGCGCATTACTTCACGTTCGATCCCCAGAGCATCCTGACGTTCAGCCGGAAGGGCGATCTCGTCGGCGGCATGGCCTTCCTGTTTCTCAATGACCGCGGGCACGATGCGTTGCTCCTCGACGAGATCTGCCTCACCGCGCCCGAGACGCGCTATCTCGCTTCCGCGAACGAAGAGGTCGCTGCCATCTATATTTGGGCGATCGCGGCGACGGGACGCGGTATCGCCGGTCTCGGCAAGGCTGCAGCACATCTACGACAGCTAAGGTTCCGCAGCGCCGATTGCTATGCGCAGCCGTCAACCGTGGCCGGACGCGATATCATGAAGGCGACCGGCTTTGCGCCGGTCCCGAGCTTCCAGCCCGACCTCTGGTGCTACGAGCGGCCCTGGCATCGCCAGCCGCTGCGCATGCCGGGCGCGATCATCCAAGCAAGGAGTTTTGCAGATGCACGGTACTAGGATCCCTGTCGCCCAGCCCTGTTCCCGCGCCATCACCATCCGCCTTGCGCGCGATCCAAGCGATCTCATGCTGGTCACCGCCATTCGCTCGGCAGTCTATCTCGCCGAGCAGGATTGTCCGTTCGAGGAGGAGTTCGACGGCAACGACATGGTCGCGGCCCATTTCATCGGCTTCGTGGGCAACGAGCCCGCAGGCTGCCTGCGGGTGCGCTTCTTCGGCGATTTCGCCAAGGTGGAGCGGCTCGCGGTCCGTCACCAATACCGGCGCTCGCGCGTCTCGTTCAAGCTGGTGCAGGCCAGCGTCGACTATGTGAAGCGCAAGGGCTTTCGCAAGATCTACGGCCAGGCACAGGACAGGCTGGTCGATTTCTGGGCCCATTTCGGCGCCAAGCCGCTCGGCCACAATCGCAAGATCACATTCTCGGATTTTTCCTACACGGAAATGCTGCTGGAGATCGAGCCGGGCCCGGACGCGATCACGCTGGACAGCGATCCGTACGTGATCATCCGCCCCGAAGGCGATTGGGACCGGCCGGGCGTGCTCGACGCCTCGGCGGGGCGGGCGGTGACCTCACCGCTGCGGGATCTCGCGCTCGCCGACCGTTGAAACTGGTGCAGCTCTGCGCAAGACAATGCTGGCTTCCATCCACGATGATCCGCCGATCCTGATTTGCGCGGATCTCCAGGTCGAGTATCTGACCCCTGGGCGCCGCCACGTCGTCCTCGACGGCGACGCCGTCACGACGCGCTGCCTGGAACTGCTGACCTTGTGGCGGGGCAATCTCTGGCCGGTGATGCATCTGAAGCGCATCGCGCAGGCGGCGTGGTTCAATCCGGCATCGAGGCTGACCGATTGGATCGCGGAGACCAAGCCGCGGCCGGGAGAGATGACGTTCGATCATCCGCTGCCGTCGGCCTACAGCTCGTCGCGGTTTGTGGACTACATGTCCAATATCCGGACCGTGCGCTGCATTCTGATCGGTTTTTCCCTGGACGAGACCATCCTGGCCACCGCAGCCGAAGGGTTTCACCGCAGCCATCGCTACCAGGTCGTCGCTGACGCCGTGGCTTGCCGGCAGCCGGGTACGGGCGATTCCGCCGCCTATAAGCATGCGGTAGTGAATGTCATCGGGAATTTTGCTACAATCCAGTCCAGCGCCGAACTGATCAGAACCAGCGGCGCCGTTGCGGTGTAGGCGGCCGCGGCCGGCGGATGGGGTGAGAGATTGTCACGGGGAGACGAGCTCAAGGAGCTGACGAGCGATCTGTCGCGTGCGGCCGAGAGGGCGCGCGGGCTTGGTTTGCCGACGACGGTCTATCTGCTCTCGATGGCGCTGGTGGAGGTGAGGGAGGCCGCTGCCGGCACTGACGACGGGCATGACGACGACGCGGCATGAGAGATGCTCCGCATGTTGTTTCGTCATGAGCGGATTTGTCACGTGCGGCAATGTCACGTGCAGCTTTGTCGCGTGCATTTTTGTGCATCGCTGCTGAGCGCTTGCTGCCGACGAATTGGCGTTGCAAGTTCTGCGCTGTCGCAATAGCCAAGGTACTTGATCATCGAGTGATGACGCCGGCTATGCCTGCGACGTGACGCTTTCAAGGATCTCCGCAAATGTCCATACTGCCCAATTCGCAAGAGGCCCGGGATGTAGCCTATCAGCTCCATCCCTACACCAACGCGCGCACCCATCAGCAGGCAGGTCCCCTGGTGATC
This sequence comes from Bradyrhizobium sp. IAR9, assembly GCF_013408065.1. Taxonomy (NCBI): domain Bacteria; kingdom Pseudomonadati; phylum Pseudomonadota; class Alphaproteobacteria; order Hyphomicrobiales; family Nitrobacteraceae; genus Bradyrhizobium; species Bradyrhizobium sp. IAR9. The sequence continues at coordinate 431,566 of NZ_JACBZW010000001.1, read as the reverse complement.
GAGCGCGGCGAGGGTCCTTACGTCTTCGATGCGTCGGGCAAGCGCTATTTCGAGGCGATGGCCGGCCTGTGGAGCGTTGGGCTGGGCTTCAACGAGAAGCGGCTGGTCGAGGCCGCGCACAAGCAGATGCAGGCGCTGCCGTTCTATCACACGTTCTCCGCCAAATCGCACGGGCCCTCGATCGACCTCGCCGAGAAGCTGGTCGCGCTCGCGCCTGTGCCGATGAGCAAGGTGTTCTTCACCAATTCCGGCTCGGAAGCCAACGACACCGTCCTCAAGCTGATCGCCTATCGCTCCAACGCGCTCGGCCAGCCGCAGCGCAAGAAGGTGATCAGCCGGATGCGCGCTTATCACGGCGTCACCATTGCCTCGGCGAGCCTCACCGGCCTGCCGAACAACCACCGCTCGTTCGACCTACCGCTGCCGAACATCCTGCACACGGGCTCGCCGCATTTCTACAAGGACGGCGCGCCCGGCGAGAGCGAGGAAGCCTTTGCGACGCGCCGGGCCGAGGAGCTCGACGCGCTGATCCAGAAGGAAGGGCCCGATACGATCGCGGCGTTCTTCGGCGAGCCGGTGATGGGCGCGGGCGGCGTCATCGTGCCGCCGGCGACTTATTGGGACAAGATCCAGGCGGTCCTGAACAAGTACGACATCCTGCTGGTCGCCGACGAAGTGATCTGCGGCTTCGGCCGCACCGGCAAGATGTTCGGCTGCGAGACCTACGGCATCAAGCCCGACGTGCTCGTGGTCTCCAAGCAGATCACCTCGAGCTATTTCCCGTTCTCGGCGATCATCATGAACGACCGCATGTTCGAGCCGATCGCGGACGAGAGCAACAAGATCGGCGTGCTCGGCCACGGCTTCACTGCGGGCGGTCATCCGGTCGGTTCGGCGGTTGCGCTGGAAAACCTCAAGATCATCGAGGAGCGCGGCCTGGTCGCACATGCCGCCGAGCTCGGCGCTTACATGCAGGGCAGACTGCGCGAGCTCACCAGCCATCCGCTGGTCGGCGAGGTTCGCGGCGTCGGCATGATCGCGGCGATCGAGCTCGTGCTCGACAAGGGCCGCAAGACCGCAGCGGCGACGCCGGGCGCCGTCGGCGGCATCGCCAGCCGCATGCTCCAGGAGCGCGGCGTGATCTCGCGCAACATGCTGGACGCCATCGCCATCTGCCCGCCGCTGATCGTCACCAAGGCGGACATCGACGGGCTGGTGGACGCGATCTCCGGCGTGTTGAACGACATGAAGGCGGAAGTGGCCAAGCTGACGCCGGCGTAACTGCTGGGCCCAACTCTATCACCGTCACCCTCGCGCAACGGCGTAGCCGTTGTCGCTGGAGGTGCTCGCCTCTTTGGCGAGCCTCGAAGGGCGACGGCCCGGCTGCTACTGCGCGGGCGTTCATCCTTCGTGCGGTGCGTTGCACCGCCCGCCTCGCACCTCAGGATGACGAGCTAACAGTTGATCCGCTCAGCTGAACATTACGCCCGCTGAACCCCGATCACGCGGCCTTTCTCGACCGCCAGTGCCAGCTCGCCGCGCTTGAGCTTCAAGGCAGCGTCGCCGAACAGCTCGCGACGCCAGCCGCGCAGTGCCGGCACGTCGGCTTCGTCGTCGGCCGCGATCTCCTCGAGATCGTCGACGGTCGCGATCACCTTGCTGGCGACCGCATGCTTCTCGGCGGTCATGCGCAGCAACACCTTCAAGAGCTCGACGATGGCGGCGCCGTTGTTGTTGTTGCGCGGCTTCTCCAGCTTCGGGAGCGTCGAAAAATCCCGCGCCAGCCCGCGCTCGACCGCGGCGACGATGTCCGCGCCCCATTTGGATTTCTCAAAACCCTTCGGCACCGAGCGCAGATGGGCGAGCTTTTCCAGAGTGTTCGGCGCGTGGGTCGCGATATCGCTGATGGCCTCGTCGCGCAGCACGCGGCCGCGCGGCACGTCGCGGCTCTGCGCCTCCTGCTCGCGCCAGGCGGCGACCTCCATCAGGACCGCGAGATCCTTCGGCTTGCGCACGCGCGTCTTGAGCCGCTCCCAGGCCCGCTCGGGGTGGAAGTCGTAGGTCCGGGGGGAGGTCAGGACCTCCATCTCGATGGAGACCCATTCGCTGCGGCGGCGCTTCTTGAGGTCGGCATCGAGCGCTGCGAACACGTCGCGCAAATGCGTGACGTCGGACACGGCGTAGTGCATCTGCTCCTTGGTCAGCGGCCGGCGCGACCAGTCGGTGAAGCGGTGGGTCTTGTCCGGGCGGTGGCCGGTGACTTTCTCGACCAGCGCGTCGTAGGCGATGCTGTCGCCGTATCCGAGCACCATCGCAGCAACCTGGGTGTCGAACACCGGATGCGGGATGATGTTGGCCTGGTGCCAGATGATCTCGATGTCCTGACGGGCGGCGTGGAAGACCTTCAGCACGCTCTCATTGGCCATCAGCTCGAAGAACGGCTTGAGGTCGATCCCCTCGGCCAGAGTATCGACGACGATGGCTTCCTCGGCGCTGGCCATCTGCACCACGCATAGCAGCGGGTAGTAGGTGGTCTCGCGCAGGAACTCGGTATCGACGGTAATGACGGGGTGCTTAGCCAGCCGGCTGCAGGCAGCCGCGAGGTCAGCGGTGGTGGTAATCAAATCCATGAACGGCCCATGACACTTGATATCAGCCGTTCTGCCGAAAGCGCTGTGATGTCAAGGGGCTCGATGCGAATTCGAGCCTTGTATTTGAACGGAAATCGCTTTTTCCGACGAAATTCCTATTCGTAGCGGACCCGGTGCGAGGATTTGCGGGCGCAGGGCAACGCCACCACGACCACGCACATGGCGACCAGCGCCAGCCCCAGGAACTCGAAAACCAACAGATCCACGGCGAAATCTCCAGAAACATTGATAGATTTGTCGGGGGTGCGTTGACGGTCTGTTAATTGCGATGGTTACCGGCGGCCGGGGCGGGCTGGATGGTGGACGGCGGGTTAACGGCGGAAATCGCCCTTCATGTCATCAGCTTCGGCAGGGCTGCGGCCAAGGTATCCACGGCCACCCGGACCTTTGGCGGCAGCCGGGGTGAGCGCGGCCATAGCGCGTGGCATTCGTAGAGGAATTCCGGTTGGCCGCTGAGGAGCCTGATGAGCGCTCCGGTGGCGAGGCGCTCGCGGACCAGCCAGTACGGTAGCCAGGCGAGCCCCATGCCCTGCGTGGCGGCATCGGCAATCGCCTCGAGATCGTCGAGCCGTAGCCTGCCGGACGGCATGATCTCGCGCACGGGCCCGCTGCCTTGTGGAAATAGCCACGGACGGATGCGCCCCGAGCGGCGATAAATGATCGCCTGATGCGCGGTGAGATCGTCGATCGATTTCGGCTTGCCGCTCGCCCGCAAGTACGAGCGCGCGCCGCACACCACCATGCGCTGGCTTGCGATACGGCGTGCGATCAGGCCGGACTGGTTGATGAGATCGCCGGTCCGGATCGCAAGGTCGTAGCCGGCCTCGATGATGTCGGTGATCGGATCGCCGAAGGAAAGGTCGAGTTCGAGCCGCGGATGTTTTCGCGCAAGTTTCATCAGCAAGGGGGCAATGCAGTGCCGGCCCAGCAGGGCTGGCATGGTCACGCGGAGCCTGCCGCGTGGCTCGGACAGTTCGTCGGTAACGACGGCATCGGCGGCGTCCGCTTCGAGCAGTACCGCGCGGCAGCGCTCGTAATAGGCCTGGCCCGCGTCAGTCAGGCTCTGTCGCCGTGTGGTGCGGTTGAGGAGGCGGACGCCGAGGCGCTCTTCGAGGAACCGCACATGCTTGCCGACCATCGGCCCCGACATCTCCAGGGCGTCGGCCGCGGCTGCGAACGAGCCGAGATCGACAGCCCGGACGAACGCGGCCATGCTGGTCAGGCGGTCCATGATTGAAAACTCCTGGTTTCGACTGTTCGCTTACTTTGCCGATTTATTCACTTCCTTGGGATCGGCATAGCTCCATTCAGTTCAATTGTTTTGGAGTGTATCCATGGCCCGCGTCGTTCGCTTTCATCGGCATGGCGGTCCCGAAGTGCTCGGTATCGAGACCGTCAACGTTCTGCCGCCGGCGAAGGGCGAGGTTCAGATTCGGATCAGGGCGCTCGGCCTCAACCGTGCGGAAGCCCTGTTCCGGTCAGGGACCTATATCGAGACCGCCCAATTTCCGTCCGGTCTTGGTCTCGAGGCGGCGGGTCTCGTCGAGGCTGTCGGCGAAGGCGTGGCCGGCTTTGCGCCGGGCGATGCCGTCAGTATCGTGCCGCCGACATCCATGGTGCGATGGCCGGCTTATGCGGAGCTCGCAACTTTTCCGGCCGAACTCGTCGTAAAGCATCCACCCGATCTAAGCTTCGAGACAGCGGCAGCGCTATGGATGCAGTATCTGACGGCCTACGGCGCGCTGGTTGACATCGCCGGACTCTTGCGAGGGGACGTGGTCGCCATCACGGCGGCATCGAGCAGTGTCGGGCTTGCAGCAATCCAGATCGCGAACCGGATCGGGGCTGTCCCGGTCGCCCTGACCCGGACATCGGCCAAGCGGCGAGCCTTGCTCGATGCCGGTGCCGCTTACGTCGTGGCCTCAGACGAGGAGGACATCGCAGCGCGGCTGGCGGAGATCGCCGGTTCAAACGGCGTCCGCGTGGTGCTTGATGCCGTCGGCGGTCCGGCGTTCGAGCCGCTGACTGCGGCGATGGCGCCGGGCGGCATCCTGATCGAATATGGTGGGCTGAGTCATGAGCCGACGCCGTTCCCACTCTTCAATGTGTTGACCAAGAGCCTGGTCCTGCGCGGCTACCTCGTGCACGAGATCGTCCGCGATCCGACGCGACTTGGGCAGGCCAAGACTTTCATCCTCGATGGGGTGGCGGACGACACGTTGAAGCCGATCATCGCGCGAACGTTCAAGTTCGAGGATATTGTCGAGGCGCATCGCTTCCTGGAGTCGAACACGCAGTTCGGCAAGATTATCGTGACGATCTGAGGTCGCGCCTTTCGAGGTGTAGTTTCGTAGGGTGGGCAAAGCGAAGCGTGCCCACCATCGCTCAATAGATAGAAAGGTGGGCACGGCGCTGTGCGCCTTTGCCCACCCTACGAGATCGCGTTCGTGGCTCGCAGGATGGATTAGGCCCGCGACGGCGTTTCACGCGGTCGCGGGCTAATCCACCCTACAAGGCAGCCTTACGGCAGCTTCAACGACGTCTCCGCATTGTACGGCTTCAGCGTCTCATCCGCGGCCTTCTGGGCGGCGGCGAGGGCTTCCTTCGGCTGCTTCTTGCCGTTGAGGACCAGCATCACCTCGTCCTCGAGGTTCTTGCGCACCGGCACGGTCTTGTAGGTCGCGAACCAGGGCTTTGCGACGTCGAGTTGCTCGACGGCAGTCTTGGCGTCGGGGTTCTTGTTGAGGAAGTCGACCATCTCGGGCGTTTTGTAGGCGGCCATGTTGGGCGCGAAATAGCCGGTGGCGCGGCTCCACCAGCCGCTCTTCTCGGGCGAGGTCATCCACTTGATCAGCGTCCAGGCGGCCTTCTGCTTGTCGGCCTCGAGCCCGGCCGGAACGATCAGCGAGGCGCCGCCGATCGGCACGGCGTTGCGGACGTTGCGCGGGATGAAGGCGACCTTGTAGGCGAACTTGGCGTTGTCGCGCACGTAAGTGAGCGAGCCCGTCGACAGCATCATCATCGCGGCGTTGCCGGAGATGAAGGAAGTGCTGACGGCAGGGCCAGGCGTGGCGCCGGGGGCGTGGACCTTGTGCTTGTAGACGAGATCATTCCACCAGGTCAGTGCGCCGAGCATCGAAGGCGTGTCGTAATAGACCTCGCCGCCGAACTCCTCGTTGTAGTAGCGCCCGCCATTGCTCATGGTGAGCGTTTCCATCATCCAGCCGCAATAGTCATACGCGCAGGGGATCGCGATGCCCCATTGGGTCACCTTGTCGCCCTCGCGCTTGGTGAGCTTCTTGGCCCAGTCGGTGAGCTCGGCCCAGGTCTGCGGCGGCTTGCTCGGATCGAGGCCGGCTTCCTTGGCCTTGTCGGCGTTGATGTAGAGCAGCGGTGTCGAATTGTGGAAGGGCACGCCGTAGACCGAGCGGTTGATCACCGCGTTGCCCTGCAGCGCCGGGAAGAACTGGCCGAGGAACTGCTCCTTGGTGGTGCCGTCGGCCTTGATCAGGGCATCGAGATTGGTGAGCTCGTTCTCGATCTGCATGTCGAGCAGGAAGTTGGCCGACATGATCACGGCGGACGGCGGCTTGCCGGCCTTGATCGCGGCGCGCGTCTTGATCAGCGTGTCGTCATAGGAGCCGGTGTAGACCGCGGTCGCCTTGACGTCCGGATGGGTCTCGTTGAACTCCTTGATCAAGGTGCCCATGTCGCGGGCGAGCTTGCCGTCGACGGGGACGGGGAAAAACAGATCGATCTCGGTCGGGCCTTCGCCGGCGAGCGCCGGAAGGGCGAGGGCACTTGCCATGGAGCCTGCCATGGCAAGGCCGAGCATGAGCCTGCGGGAAAACAGCATTGAAGAATCTCCTATTTGATGCCTGAGGTGACGAAAGAGCTGATGAAACGCTTCTGGAAGATCAGGAAGGTGATGAGCAGCGGGCCGATCACCATCAGCGTGCCGGCGGCGATGGTGCCCCAGGCCTGCGTGCCTTCGGCGGTCTTGGTGAAGACGGAGAGCCCGACCGTGAGCGGCCGCTTGTCCGGCGAGTTGATCACCATCAGCGGCCACAGGAAGTCGTTCCAGTGGCTGGTCACGGAGATGATGGCGAAGGCGGAGAAGCTCGGCATCGACAGCGGCACGTAGATGTGGCGGATGCGCTGGAGCAGGCTGGCGCCGTCGATCAGGGCTGCGTCTTCCAGCTCGGTCGGAATCGCCTCGAACGCCTGGCGCATCAGGAAGGTGCCGAAGGCGGAGGCGAAGAACGGCATCATCACGCCGGTGAGCGTGTCGTAGAGGCCGAGTTGCGCCACGAGGCTGAGGTTGGGCACGATCAGCAGCACCGGCACCAGCATGAGCTGCATCAGGAACAGATAGAAGATCGGCGTCTTGCCGACGAAGTCGAGGCGCGCAAAGGCAAAGCCCGCCAGCGTGATCGTGACGAACTGCACCAGCAAAATGCCGGCACAGATGATCGTGGTGTTGAGCGTGTAGCGCGGGAAATCGCCGATCTCCCAGGCATCCCTGACATTGTCGAGCGTCGGCTTCAGGCTCGGCATCAGCTCGGCCATGGCATTGATGCCGTCGGAGGCCGGGCGCAGCGTCGCCACGACCATCCACAGGAACGGAATGAGCCAGACGATCGCGAGCAGCACGGTCAGCAGGAAGCCGAGCTTGGGCGTGATCTCGCCCCGTGTGGCGAGCGGGGCGTCCTTGTAGAGCCTGTCGATCAGCTTCATGGCCCGCCCTCGCGGTTGGCCATGGTGCGGAAGGAGAGCGCGGTGAGGCCCATCAGCGCAGCGAGCGTCAGCAGCGTCGCGGCCGAGGCCTTGCCGACGTCGTAATGCTCCACCGCCTGCTGGTAGATGTAGAACAGCACGAGGTTGGTCGAATTGGACGGCCCGCCCTGGGTCATGACGAAGACGTGGTCGACCTGCGTCACCGCGTTGAGCGTGGCGATCACGATGACGAACAGGAAGGTGGGCTTGAGCTCGGGCAAGATGATGTGGCGGAAGCGCATGTAAGGCCCGGCGCCATCGAGATGCGCGGCCTCCATGACGTCCTCAGGCACGGCCTGAAGGCCGGCAAGGAAGAACAGCATGTAATAGCCGGCGTTTTTCCAGATCGTGATGATCATGATCGCATACAGCGCGATGTCGGGATCGCCGAGCCAGTTCGGCAGCACCGGAAGCAGGCGGCCGATATAGAAGTCGAGCAGGCCGACATTGGGCAGGAAGATGAACATGAACAGCGCCGAGGCCGCGACCATCGGGATTAGCACCGGCAGGAACAGCGCCGCCCGCAGCGCGCTGCTGACGGCGTTGGTGCGCGACAGCGCGAGCGCAAACAGCAGCGCGAGGCCGATGCTCGGGATCGTCGTGCCGATGGCATAGACGAGATTGTTGACGACGGCGCCGGTGAAGGCGGGGTCGGCCAGCACCGCGCTGATATTGTCGAGGCCGACGAAGTGGACCGGCGCCTTCGGCGTGGCGCGCTGGTAGAGCGCATCGATGAACACGCGGCCCATCGCGCCATAGGTGAACAGCGCGAGAAAGACCAGCGAGGGCAGCAACAGGAGATAGGCGGGCAGCGAAGCTTTGAAGCGCGTGCCGAGGCGCTTCAGCACGTCCAGGCGCGGCGCCGCCGAGGTCGCGACCGGAAGAGCCGCGGGTTCGGCGAGGCTCATCTCACCGCGCCGGGAAATTGAGCGCATAGTCGCGGCCGTCCGTTCCCACGGGTGGTTCGAAGGGAAAGCGCAGACTGGTGTCGAGGAAGTCGTGGCTGTGCACGACGAGGTTCTCGTCGTCGATCAAGCCGACGCCATAGGCGGGCGGTTCGTGGCTTGCGAGGTGCGGCGCGTCAGCGTCGAGCTCGAACCAGACCTGGTGGTTGGTGCCGCGCAAGGTGGAGAACGGGATCTTGCCGTAGCTGCCGAAGATCGGGCGGTGGACGTGGCCAAAGAAGAGGTGACGGATGCGCGCGCGATAGGGCGCGATCACCTCGGCGAACTCCGCGCTCTGTTTCAGCCCGATCTCGTCCATCGCGTGGACGCCGATCGGGAAAGGCGGATGGTGCATGAACACGACGAACGGCTGGTCGGCGGGCGCGGCCGCCAGCGTGTTGGCAAGCCAGTCGAGGCGCTTGGCGCACATCTCGCCGGCGTGGCTGGTTTCGTCCAGCGTGTCGAGGAAGACGAACAGGCCGTGCTCGGTGGTCTTCGTGCCCTGCACGAAGCCGTTTGAATCGCGCGGCGCGGACTTGAGACCGTCGAGGCAGGCGACGCGCTTGTCGTGATTGCCGACCATGGCGATATACGGGATTTTCAGCGCGGCCATCGCGTCGGCGAAATTGGCGTAGGATTCAGCCTCGCCCCAATGGGTGAGATCGCCGGTCACGACTGCGAAGGCGGCATCGGACTGGTGCTTGTTGATGTCGGCGATCGCCGCATCCAGCCGGGCGCGCGGATCGAGCCCATAGAGCTTCAGCCCGGGGTTCGCGAGATGCGTGTCGGTGAGGTGGATGAATTTGAACGGCATGGCACGCTTTGTCGGGACGGTTGGAGGATGGGTGCCTCCGGCAGGACGACCCTGACAGGCGGTTAGAGCGCGTGTGTTTCAGTTTGATGACAGCGGTTCCCGTGTCCACAGCAGCGCGCTGCGCACGGTGGATTAGCCGAAGGGGTAATTCAAAGTTCCGGCTTACCTTGAGTTGCGGTGCTGCGCGGAGCAGAGCTAATCTAAGCGCGCAAACTTGGTTCTTGTCCCGCGGATCGAGCTAACGGTCGATCGCGCGCAGGCGCTTGATCTCGGCGATCAATCTCGGAATGTCCTGTCGCGCGTTGGCGATGAATTCCTGATCGGCGAGCGTCGCGCCAGTGAGGTAGATGTCTTCGCCTCCGGTCTGGACGAAGTCCGATCCGCTTAGTTCATCGCGCTTCTCGATGAACGATTTCCAAGGACCCGCGGTCGCCTGCTCGCAGCGCGCCTTGATCGCTTCGATCTCGTCATCTTTCAGGGCCGAGAGCTGCGTCATCTTGCAATCCAGAACAGGTTTACGTCCCACAAAACGTCCGCAACACCCGCTGGTCCGGCAGCGGCGGATCGGCGTAGGCGGCAAACTCCGGCTGGTCCTCGAACGGCTTGGCCAGCACTTGCACCAGCTCCTCGAACGGGGCGTAGTCGTCGTCGTTGACCGCAGCCTGGATCACAGCCTCGACGCGGTGGTTGCGCGGGGTGAAGGCCGGATTGACGGCGTGCATCGCGGCTTGCCGCTCGGCTGCGCTCTGCGGCTCCAGCGCGATGCGTGCGCGCCAGCGGCCGGACCACTCGTCGAAGGCTGCGGGCTCCATGAACTGCGCACGCGCATCCGCGCTGTCATCAACGGCGGAATCGCCGAGCTTGCGGAAGGTGAGGGTGAAGTCGGCCTGGTTCTTGGCCATGGCTTCGAGCAGGTCCTGGATCAGGGCGTCGTCGCCTTCACGCTCCGTGAACAGGCCGACCTTTTTGCGCAAGCCGGCTTGATAAGCCGTGCTGAAAATCTCGGAGAAGGCGCCGAGAATGTCCTGGGCTTCGGCCACCGCCTTCTCCTGCTCGTCGGAGAACAACGGCAGCAGGCACTCGGCGAGGCGGGTCAAATTCCACAGCGCGATGCGCGGCTGATTGGCATAGGCATAGCGGCCCATCTCGTCGATCGAGGAGAACACCTGTGCGGGGTTGTAGGCGTCCATGAAGGCGCAGGGGCCGTAGTCGATGGTCTCGCCCGAGATGGAGCTGTTGTCGGTGTTCATCACGCCGTGGATGAAGCCGACCAGCAGCCAGCGCGCGATGAGCTCGGCCTGGCGGGCGACGACGCCGGCGAGCAGTTCGTGATAGGACCGCTCCGCTTCGCGCAGCTCCGGATAGTGCCTGGCGATGACGTGATCGGCGAGCCGGCGGATCGCCTCGGTGTCACGCCGCACGGCGAAGAACTGGAAGGTGCCGACGCGGATATGGCTGGAGGCGATACGCGTCAGCACGGCGCCCGGCAGCGCGGTCTCGCGGATGACGTGCTCGCCGGTGACGACGGCGGCAAGCGAGCGGGTGGTCGGGATGCCCAGTGCATACATCGCTTCGCTGACGATGTATTCGCGCAGGACCGGTCCGAGTGCGGCGCGGCCGTCGCCGCGGCGGGAGAACGGGGTGGGGCCGCTGCCCTTGAGCTGGATGTCCCGGCGAACGCCGTCTTTGTCGATGACCTCGCCGAGCAGGATGGCGCGGCCGTCGCCGAGCTGCGGGACGAACTGCCCGAACTGGTGGCCGGCATAGGCCATGGCGATCGGATCGGCGCCGTCGGGAACCGTCTTCCCCGCCAGGATCGCCGCGCCTTCCGCCGTCTCCAGCAGGTCAGGATCGAGCCCGAGCTGGACCGCCAGCGGCCGGTTCAGCTTGATCAGCCGGGGGGCGGCGACAGGGGTCGGCGCGACGCGGGCAAAGAAGCTGTCGGGCAGCGCCGAATAGGAGTTCTGGAAGGGGAAATGCACCGTCATGCCCTCAAGATAGGGCTGGAACGCCTGATGGCAAAGGGATGGGCCCAGATCGGGCAAAAATGGGCGCTTCCGGCCCAAAACAGGCCGTTCCCTTGGTTGCCGCCCCCGGCCTCGTCGGGTAAACCCTGCCGCAATCTCGGACCGGCCGTGACAGGCGGTCCGATTCGCTTCCACCGACATCATTTTTGGGACGACCATGCATCGCTACCGGTCACATACATGCGGCGCGCTCCGCGAGAGCAACATCGGCGAGACGGTCCGCCTGTCAGGCTGGGTCCATCGCGTCCGCGACCATGGCGGCGTGCTGTTCATCGACCTGCGCGACCATTACGGCCTGACCCAGTGCGTGGTCGACCCGGACTCGCCGGCGTTCTCGCTGGCCGAAAAGCTGCGCTCGGAATTCGTGGTGCGGATGGACGGCAAGGCCCGCCGCCGCCCCGAAGGCACCGACAATGACGATCTGCCGACCGGCAAGATCGAGATCTATGTCACCGAGATCGAGGTGCTGGGTCCGGCCGGCGATCTGCCGCTGCCTGTGTTCGGCGACCAGGAATATCCTGAAGACATCCGCCTGAAGTACCGCTTCCTCGACCTGCGTCGCGAAAAGCTGCACCAGAACATCATGACGCGCGTCGAGATCATCAAGTCGATGCGCCGGCGCATGGAGGGGCAGGGCTTCTTCGAGTTCAACACCCCGATCCTGACCGCGTCCTCGCCGGAAGGCGCGCGCGACTTCCTGGTGCCCTCGCGCATCCATCCCGGCAAGTTCTACGCGTTGCCGCAGGCGCCGCAGCAGTACAAGCAGCTGCTGATGATGTCGGGCTTCGACCGCTACTTCCAGATCGCGCCGTGCTTCCGCGACGAGGACCCGCGTGCCGACCGTCTGCCGGGCGAGTTCTACCAGCTCGACGTCGAGATGAGCTTTGTGACGCAGGAAGACGTGTTTGCGGCGATGGAGCCCGTGATCACGGGCGTGTTCGAGGAGTTCGCCAAGGGCAAGCCGGTCACCAAAGGCTGGCGCCGGATTCCGTTCGCCGAGGCGCTGCGCAAATACGGCAGCGACAAGCCGGATCTGCGCAATCCCATCGAGATGCAGGACGTCTCCGAGCATTTCCGCGGCTCCGGCTTCAAGGTCTTTGCGCGCATGCTCGAAGACCCCAAGAACCAGGTCTGGGCGATCCCCGCGCCGGGGGGCGGCAGCCGCGCCTTCTGCGACCGCATGAATTCGTGGGCGCAGGGCGAAGGCCAGCCCGGACTCGGCTACATCATGTGGCGCGAGGGCGGCGAGGGTGCAGGTCCCCTTGCGAACAATATCGGTCCCGAGCGCACCGCTGCGATCCGCGCGCAGATCGGCACCAAGGAAGGCGATGCCGCCTTCTTCGTCGCCGGTGATCCCGACAAATTCTGGAAGTTCTCAGGCCTTGCCCGCAACAAGGTCGGCGAGGAATTGAACCTCACCGACAAGGAGCGGTTCGAGCTCGCCTGGATCGTCGACTTCCCGATGTACGAGTACAACGAGGACGACAAGAAGGTCGATTTCTCGCACAACCCGTTCTCGATGCCGCAGGGCGGCCTCGATGCGCTGAAGGGTCAGGACCCGCTCACCATCAAGGCGTTCCAGTATGACATCACCTGCAACGGCTACGAGATCGCCTCGGGCGGCATCCGCAACCACGTGCCGGAAGCGATGGTGAAGGCGTTCGAGATCGCAGGCTACGGCGAGCAGGAAGTGGTCGACCGCTTCGGCGGCATGTACCGCGCCTTCCAGTACGGCGCGCCGCCGCACGGCGGCATGGCCGCCGGCGTCGACCGCATCGTGATGCTGCTGTGTGGCACCACGAATTTGCGCGAGATCTCGCTGTTCCCGATGAACCAGCAGGCCATGGACCTCCTGATGGGCGCCCCGTCGGAAGCGACGACCAAGCAGCTTCGCGAGCTGCATGTGCGGGTGAACCTGCCGCAGAAGTGAGTGTGCCTTGCCTCTCCCCGCATGCGGGGAGAGGCCGCCTCGCATCGAAGATGCGAGGCGGGTGAGGGGGACTCTCAGCGAGTCTAACTCTCACCGTGATTGCGGAGGCGGCCCTTCACCCCAACCCTCTCTCCGTAAGAACGGGGCGAGGGAGCGCGCACCGCCGTCACCTACAACCCCGTCGACGCCTCGATCCTGAACTGCGCCAGCGCGATGATCGGCTCGTTGTCGAGGACGTCCATGAGCTGAAGTACCGGCAGCTTGCCGAGCGGCGTCAGCTTGATGGTCAGTGTCTGGCCTGATGCCTCGACGAAGCCGGCCAGCGCATCGACCGCGGCCTTGGCATCGAGATTTGAGGCGGCGATCTTCTCGCCCTGCGCCCGGATCATCGCAACGAGGGCGCTGCGCGCGGCATCACGGCTGACATTCTGCACGCGCGCAAACTGGGCCACGACAAGATCGACAACGCCGCGATCGCGCAACGACAGCTCGATTGCGCCGGTCTCGACCTGCGCCAACTGGCCCATGGCCTCGAGCGGGTCCGTCGTGGTGAAGAGGTCGCGCGGCACCTTGGCGAGCGCCACGCTTACCTGCGCTTTGGCGAGGTTGCCGAGATCGAGCGTGGCCGGCGCCAGCGCGAATGCGCCTGACGCTTCCGTCCAGGCCGCGCCGAGATCGAGGTCGATCGCGAGCTTGTCCACGCCTGCCACGATCAGCGGCTGCAGCGCCGGATTGCCGGGATCGGTCGGCGTGACCATCTTCACGACCAGACTGGCCTTGCTCGGGATCGATCCCACCAGCTGGCCCCAGTTCAGGCTGATCGTGTCGACGGTGATCGGCTGCCGCGAGTTGTTATGAGGCGCAACCACGCCCTTGATCTCGGCGCCTTCGAGCACGCGGAACAGTCCGAGCATCTGATCGGGCGAGGGCGGTTGCCCGGGATTGGTGAGACCCGAAGCCCAGCGCATCAGGTTCGGCATGCTGAAGGATTTGAGCGCGAAGCGCTCCATCTTGAACTGACCCTGCGGCGAAGGTGCATCGACGCCCTCGATCGCGAATTCGCCCTGCCGGTAGCGGATCGCGTTGATCTTCCCTGTTCCCTGCGGTGTGCCAATCGAGGCCTTGCCGATCTCGGCTTTGCCGATGCGAATAGCGTCGTAGAATCCGGCGACCTTCTCCATCAGCTCGCGCGTTTGCGTCGGCGTTGGCGAGGCCGACTTATCCTGCGGCAGCATGGCAAACATCTCGAACAAATGGAGCTTCGACGGCTGCACGTCGATGTCTTCCATGGCGAAGCCGTCGATATCCATACGCAGGCCCAGCGCGGACTTGAGTGCATAAGGGCCGGTGGAGATTTGCCGGTAGACCCGGCGGTAGCTGTCGTCACCGCTCGTCTGCGGATCGAGTGCGGCGAGGATCGGGGTCGAGTCGAAATCATTGACGATCATGCCGGAGATCTCGCCAGTCAGCTTGTCCGCCTTGCCCGGCTGCGTAACGTTGATCGTGAAGGTGGCGCGGTCCATCTTCATTGCATCGACTTTGCCGCGGCCGAGGTTTTGGAGCGCGAGGCCCGAATAGACCACTTCACCGCTGCCGCCGCTGCTGCCGGCGTCGAAACTGATGTTGATGGACGGGATCATCACGGACGTTGCCGTCAGGCTCGCGAACTGGTCGAGCACGAACCGGTACATGTCGCTCAAGGAGCTCGATGCCGGCACGTTTTGAACGCGCAGGGGGCCCGCATAGTCGCGCAGCGTCAACTGCGGGATCTTGTAGGCCAATTTCAGCTTGCCGGGGCCGACTTCATCCAACGCAATCTCGACACCCGAGATGTCGATGCCGTCAGCGGCAAAGCGAGTCTCGCCGATCTGGCGGACGCCCGAGCTCTTGAAGGCGCCGATCTTGACGTGCCCCTGCAACGGGTTGCCGGGGTCGATTGCAATGTCCTCGATCGTCAGCGTCCGGCTCGACTGCTCGAAGGCGATCTTGCCGTGGCTGGCTTTGCTGCCGCCGGCGCGAAGCCGCTCGAACGCCGCCTCGACCTCGCTGGTCATCCGATGCTGGACATAGAGGTTGAAGCCGAACCATCCGCCCGCGCCGAGCACGGCTGCCACGATCAGGCCGATCAGGATTCGCTTCATTCCCAGCTCCAGTTGCTCGTTTTGCACCGCGCAACCTGCCATATTCGCGAAACGCCGCGCGGTCCAGGGAAAGCTATGATTTTCAAATATTTGACCGCGCGCCCTGTTGATGGGCGCGCAATCGGATGTTGCCACCGGGGCGCCCGGCGTGCTTCATCCCGTTTCCATGACCCGGAAATACGGTCCGCTTGGACCGCGGCTTCGGATCGTGCATTTTTGAGGCCGGTAACGCGAGGCGAGACACCGCATGTCGTCCTATTCTGATGATCTCCACCAGGCGGCGCTCGCCTACCATCGTCTGCCGCGCCCTGGGAAGCTCGAGATCCAGGCAAGCAAGCCGCTTGCCAACCAGCGTGACCTCGCGCTGGCCTATTCGCCGGGCGTCGCCGCGGCCTGCACCGAGATCGCCAAGAACCCGGCGGAAGCCGCCACGCTGACCACCCGCGCCAATCTGGTCGCCGTGGTCTCCAACGGCACCGCCGTGCTCGGCCTCGGCAATATCGGACCGCTGGCCTCCAAGCCGGTGATGGAGGGCAAGGCCGTCCTGTTCAAGAAATTCGCCGGCATCGACGTGTTCGACATCGAGATCGCCGCAGACACCATCGACCGCGTGGTCGAGACTGTGGCGGCGCTCGAGCCGACCTTCGGCGGTATCAATCTGGAAGACATCCGGGGACCCGAATGCTTCGAGATCGAGGCGCAGCTCAAGGAGCGCATGAAGATCCCGGTCTTCCATGACGACCAGCACGGCACCGCGATCATCGTCGCCGCCGCCATCACCAACGGTCTCAGGCTGAACGGCAAGACGCTGTCGGACGTCAAGATCGTCGCCTCCGGCGCAGGGGCCGCGGCCATCGCGACACTGAATCTGCTGGTGTCGATGGGCGCACAGCGCAAGAACATCTGGGTTTGCGACATCGACGGCCTCGTGCATGAGGGCCGCAACACCACGATGGACCGCTGGAAGGCGGTCTATGCGCAGAAGACCGACAAGCGCACGCTCGGCGACGTCATCGGCGGCGCCGACATCTTCATCGGTCTCTCGGCGCCGGGCGTGCTCAAGCCCGAGATGGCCAAGGCGATGGCCGACAAGCCGCTGATCATGGCGCTCGCCAACCCGACCCCGGAGATCATGCCGGAGGAGGCGCGCAAGGTGCGCCCTGACGCCATGATCTGCACCGGCCGCTCCGACTATCCGAACCAGGTCAACAACGTCCTGTGCTTTCCGTTCATCTTCCGCGGCGCGCTCGATGTCGGCGCCAGCGCCATCAACGAGGAGATGAAGCACGCTGCCGTCGAGGCCATCGCGCAGCTCGCGCGCGAGGCGCCCTCGGATGCGGTCGCGCAGGGTTTTGACACCGGCGAGACGCAGGGGTTCGGCCCGGGCTCGCTGATCCCGAGTCCCTTTGATCCCCGGTTGATTCTACGCATCGCGCCGGCGGTGGCGAAGGCGGCGATGGAGTCGGGCGTGGCGACGCGGCCCATCACCAATTTCGACGAATACACCGCGCTGCTCGAGCGCTTCGCCTTCCGCTCCGGCCTCGTCATGAAGCCGATGTTCGCCAAGGCCAAGACCCAGCCGGTGCGCGTGATCTATGCCGAAGGCGAGGACGAGCGCGTGCTGCGCGCCACGCAGGTGGTGCTGGAGGAGAATTTGGCGCGGCCGATCCTGGTCGGCCGTCCTTCGGTCGTCGAGGCGCGCATCAAGCGCTTCGGTCTTTCGATCCGCGCCGGCAAGGATTTCGACCTGGTCAATCCCGAGGACGATCCGCGCTATCGCTCCTATGTGCAGTCCTATGTCGAGGTCGCCGGTCGCCGCGGCGTGACGCCGGATGCGGCGCGCACGGTGGTGCGCACCAACAACACGGTGATCGCTGCGCTCGCGGTGACGCGCGGGGAGGCGGATGCCATGCTCTGCGGCGTCGAGGGCCGCTACATGAGCCATCTGCGCCATGTCCGCGAGATCGTCGGTTTTTGCCCGGGCATCAGCGACTACGCGGCGCTGGCGCTGCTGATCACCAGCAAGGGCGCCTTCTTCATCGCCGACACGCAGGTTCGCCCCAATCCGAGCGCGGAGGAGCTCGCCGAGATCGCATCGCTCGCCGCGGTCCACGTCCAGCGCTTCAACATCAAGCCGAAGATCGCCTTCGTCTCGCACTCGGATTTCGGCAGCTACGACACCGATTCCTCGCGCAAGATGCGCCGCGCGACCCAGCTGTTGAAGGATAAGCATCCGGAGATCGAGGCCGACGGCGAGATGCAGGGTGACACGGCACTTTCGGCTGCGGCGCGAAAAATGGTGCTGCCGCACTCCAATCTCGAGGGCGAGGCCAACATCCTGATCATGCCGACGCTGGACACCGCCAACGTCGCCTATCAGATGATCAAGTCGCTTGCGGACGCGCTGCCCGTCGGCCCGATCCTGGTCGGCCCGGCGCGCCCGGCGCATATCCTCACCCCCTCGGTGACGGCGCGCGGCATCCTCAACATGACGGCCGTCGCGGTCGTCGAAGCGCAGGAGCGCGCCGCACGGCAGCCGACGTTGTTCACGTAGGCTTCTAGCGTCATCGGCGCTGCCATCCCTTCTCCCCTTGTTGTGGGAGAAGGGATGGCAGCGCCGGATGAGGGGTTGTTTCCGCGCCTCGGGATCTCGCGAGTTTCCGCGCCGATAGATACCCCTCATCCGTCTCGCCGCTTTGCGGCGAGCCACCTTCTCCCACGAGGGGAGAAGGGAAGAGGCCGCAAATCTTGAATTACTTTCAGTTCGCCATTTCCCCGTTTGTAAAGCGGCGCGCGACTCTTCATAATCCTCACGCGTTCCGTGCTTAGCGCTTTGCCAAGAGGCCGATCATGCCAGCGTTCGTGACTTTCGGGCGAATCCTGTTCGCCGTTCTGTTCATCTACACGGGCGCGACCAAGCTCTTTGCCATTCAGGCGACCGCCGACTTCATCGCCACCAAGGTCGTGGTGCCCGACATCGTCGCGCCCTACGCCAAGCAGGTGGAGACGGCCACCGCCATGACCACGCCGCAGCTGCTGGCGATCGCCGTCGGCGCGCTCGAGATCATCGCGGGGCTGATGATCGCACTGAATTTCGGCGCGCGGTTCTTCGCGATGCTGCTGATCATCTACGTCGCGGTCGCGACCGTGCTGTTCGACGATTTCTGGAACCAGGCGCCGCCCGACAACGCGAAGATGGTGGTCGACGCGCTGAAGAATCTCTCGATCATCGGCGCCTTGTTCATGATCATGGGATACGGCCGCACCACGCGTCCGGCCGAAGCGGCGTACGGGGACGTCTGAGGGCCTACGTTCGGCGCCAGGGTGTCACGGTCACCTCATGCGCCGCATCGAGCAGATACGGTGTGCCCGGCTTCAGGCCGTGCGACGCCAGCACCTGCTGCGGCGTCCGTGCCGGCACGCCGACGAAACAGCCTTCGCCGCCGGGCAGGCGCACATGCGGGGCTTCCGACAGCCAGAACGTATCGTAGCGGCCCATGAACATCTCGAACACGGCTGGGCCGCCGATGATGGCGACCATGCCGGAGGCGACATCGGCAAAGGCACAGGCCTCCTCGAAGCTCGCCTGTTCCGGATTCCACAGCGTCGCGTTCGGCATCTCCGGATCGACGGTGAGCGCCTTGATCTTGCGGGTCAGGATCAGCCGCTTGCGCTTCGGCGAGTTCGGCTGCTGCTCGTGCGAGTGGCGGCCATGCACGGTCAGCGCGGCGCGATCGAGCGCCTGCTCGAAGAACAGCTTGTCGCCGTCGAACTTCAGGCTGTCGGGCATGACGTGGCCGGCGTCGGCGAGCATGCCGTCCGCTGAGACGATGACGTAGCCTTCGATACGGAAAGACAATGGCCGTCTATTCGGAAACGGTCGTCACCACGGAATTGACCGGGCGCTGGCTCACGGTCGGCAGCTTGGCGTCCTTGAGCAGCTCCTGGTCGTATTCGGGCAGCGACGAGGCCGGGAATTTGGCGCGCATCGCCACCACCTTGTAGCCGCCGGCCTTCAGGCGCTTGAGCAACTCGGGCAGGGCTTCCGCGGTGTGCTTCTGGAAGTCGTGCATCAGAATGATGCCCTTGCCCTTGGTGTCGAGCTTCTTCATCACGGTCTCGACCACCTTCTCGGGCTTTGAAGCCTTGAAGTCGAAGGAGTCGATATCGCAGGAGAAGATCGCCGTGTTGCGGTTGCCGAGATAGGTGACCATCTCCGGCGGATGCTGAAGCGCCGGGAAGCGGAAGAACGGCGAGGGCGAGATGCCGCCGAGCGCCCACTTCACCGCGGACAGGCCCTTCTCGATCTCTTCCTTGCGCTGCGCTTCGGTGAGCTTCTTGTTGTTGAGATTGGCGTGCGACCAGGTGTGAGTGCCGACGGTGTGGCCGGCCGCGTAGACCTGCTTCAGGATCTCCGGCTCATAGGTCGCGTGCTTACCGATCGAGAAGAAGATGCCGGTGGTGCATTCGTCGGCGAGCGCCTTCAGCACGGCGGGCGTGTTCTTCGGCCAGGGGCCATCGTCGAAGGTCAGCACCACCTCCTTGTCGCGCAGGAAGTCGAGGTCCTTGAAGTGCTCGAAGCCGAAGCCGGGACCGCCCGTGGTGTCGATCTCGACGGTTCGGGCGACACCGAGCGCGCCCGGCGTGTTGCAGGCCGCGCGGGCCGGCTGCGGCGCCTGCTTGGGCGGAGGCGGATTGACGAAGCCTGCCGGCGCGGCGGCTGCCGCGGGAGCTGCTGGCGGAGCCGCAGCAGGCGCGGCCGCGGCCGGCGTCGCCGCGGGTGCGGCTTGCGTCGCAGCCGCGGGCTTTGCGGCCGGGGTCTGCGACCATGCTGCGCCGGTCATCGCAACCGACATTGCGCTTGCCAAAATCAGTCCTGCCGCCACACGCATGGTGTTGTCCTCGAGATTGATCCCGTTGTTCCGCCGCGGCTTTTTCGCCGCGAGCAAAACCCATCCTGCCCCAAACGATCCTAGCCTAGATGGTGGGCCATCGCCATTGCAACGGCTGTTTGGCATCCCGCCACAATTGTGCCCAGCCGGATTGGGGCGTCGCGCGTCAACTGTCGGCCAGCGTCCTGGCAATGGCGGTCTTGATCCGCGTGTCAGCGGGTTCGACCGCGGACGGAAAGACCTCGGCGATATAACCGTCGCGGCCGATCAGGTATTTGTGGAAGTTCCAGCGCGGAACTTCCCGCGGCCGTGCGTCGGCGGCCCATTTGTAGAAGGGATGCGCCTTCGCGCCGACGACATTCGCCTTGGCCGCGACGGGGAAGGTAACACCATATTGGTGGTGCGCGGTCTCCGTGATCTCGCTAGTGCCGCCCGGCTCCTGGCCGCCGAAATCGTTGGAGGGCACGCCGATCACGGTGAGCCCGCGCGCGCGAAACTCGTTCCAGATCTCCTGCAGGCCGGCATATTGCGGCGTGTAGCCACAGAGCGAGGCGGTGTTGACCACCAGCAGTGGCTTGCCGGTGAAAGCGGCAAGGCGGATGTCGTCACCGGACAAAGCGGGGAAGGAGAAGGCATAGGCCGAGATCCGGCTCATGCCGCCATCGGCGAGCGCGCGTGTTGCCGGCGCGAGCATGCCTGCAAGCGCCGCGGTGAGCATGGTTCTGCGATTCATCATGACGGCGTCCCCCGAAATGATCCGGGCCGCATGTTACTCTGCCGGTGCGACCTGCCTCGTCAACACCGCGTTATCGGGGCGCCGTGAAACAGGTCAGTACAGGCGGACGATGAAATCGGTGCCTTCGCCGGTCTCGCCCTGGTTGATGCCCTGGTCCGAGATGATGATCGAGCCGCCTGATGTCAGCATCTCGTTGATCTTCGCCATGGTGTCGGCGGGGATCGAGATGCGGTCGAGGGCCGCGGCCGGGCTGTCCGGCGTGACCACGGGCTTGGCAGGCACAGGCTTGGCGGCGACGGGGATCACCGCAGCGCCACCCTTGCGGCGCGTGAGGCGGCTGTCGTCCTCGCGGGCCGCGGAACGGGCGGAGACCGGCAGCGACACCACCGACCAACGCAGCGCATTGGAATCGGTCTTGTCGAGCTCGGCGGTGAATATGTGCGTGCCGAGCGGACGGTCGCTCGTGGCGATCGTGACCGGGACCTCGAACAGCGGCGCAAAATTCTGCCGCACGTAGAGCTTGGAATCCTTGCGGCTGATGAAGACGGCGATCTGGCCGGCCCGCTTGGGCGCTTCCGGCTTGACGGCCGGCGCCGGTTCGGCAACGCGGCCGTCATCCTTCTTCGCGTCGGGCGAGGCGGCGAGCGCAGCTGCAGTGGCCGGCGCATCGGGTGTCTTCGCGGAGTCCGCGGCTTCCGTCTTGACCGGCTCGGTCTTGATAGCTTCGACCTTGTCGGCAGCCGGCTTGTCGTCGCTAGCCGGCTTGGCGGCTTCCTCCGATTGAGGCTTGGCCGCGTCGGATGCCTCGGCCGTCTTGGTCTTGTCGGCCGGTACGGCGGCTTCCTCGCGGGCTGACGCATTGCCCGTGGTCACATCCGACATCACGACGTGTCCGACGGACGTGCGCAGCTCAAGCACGCTGTCGGCGCTGGCAGTTTTGGTTTCGGTTTTGGTCAGCGCGGCGCCCTTGTCGGCCTCGTCGCCGACATTGGTCTGCGGCTCGAGGCTGGCCGCAGGCTGCGGCGGCACGCGCACGGAGGCGAGCAGGGGATGGGAGAAGCTGTGCGGCGTCATCTCGCCGGGCGCGACGATGACGCGCGCGCCCATCCTGGTCCAGTTCCACATCTTCACCGCGAACGCCATCGGCATCCGGATGCAGCCATGCGAAGCCGGATAGCCCGGCAGCACGCCGGCATGCATGGCAACGCCGGACCAGGTGATCCGCTGCATGTACGGCATCGGCGCGCCGCTATAGATGTTGGAGTGGTGGAATTTGTGCTTCTGGATGACGCTGAACACACCCATCGGCGTCGAATGGCCCTTCATGCCTGTCGACACCGGAGATTCCGCGAACACGCCCTTGGTGTCGTAGACCGTGACCTTCTGCCGGTCGATCGAGACGACGATGACCAGCGGCCCTTGTGGCTTGGTCCCGGCTTCCTTCCCGGCGACAGCTTCCTTCTTGACCGCAGCGCCGCGCTTCTGCGGCTTCTGGCGCGGTATTTCGGGATGCCGGTCGGGCCGGGCGTAATAGGACCCGTCGGAATAATCCGTCCAATAATAATATGCTGCGTCTGCCTGGCTGGTCGCGCCGATCACACCCGCCGCCGTCAAAATGGCGACCTGCCACAGTCGCGCCGGCTTGGCAGAAAAACCCGACCCGTTCACGCTGTTCATCCTCGAATCCATAATCCAAATCAGACGTTAGTCTCGCAGAGGGGATACGCGTTCACCAGCAAGGCGGTTCTGCCATCAGCTACATTTGTCCAAGCCGTAGCAAAAAAGCCTCACGGAGCGGTAAACGGCGGCCGCGCCCGTCTGTCCGTCGTCTTCCTGAGCGGCTGCCACATGCCTACATTGTGGCGACTTGTTACCGGAGAACTTCATGTCATCTCGTTTCCTCGGTCTTTCCAGCATCCACTTGAAAGGCTTTGCTTTCTTCCTCCTGGCCCTGGTCGTGCCGGCGGCGTCCGTTTCGGCCGCCGACGAGCCCGATCTGATCTTTCGCCGGTCCACCGTGTTCAAATGGATGAGCCCGAACGACAAGCTTGCGACCTATGGTCTCGACGATCCCGAAGTCGAGGGCGTCGCCTGTCATTTCACCGTGCCGGAAAAGGGCGGCTTCAAGGGCTGGCTGGGCCTTGCCGAGGAGGTCTCGGATATCTCACTGGCGTGCCGCCAGGTCGGCCCGATCAAGTTCAAGAGCAAGATGGAGCAGGGCGACGACATGTTCCGCCAGCGCCGCTCGCTGTTTTTCAAGAAGATGCAGATCGTGCGCGGCTGTGACACCAAGCGCAACGTGCTGGTCTACATGGTCTATTCGGACAGGCTGATCGAGGGCTCGCCGAAGAACTCGACCTCGACCGTGCCGATCATGCCGTGGGGACCGGCGGACGCAAATGTCCAGAAGTGCGGCGAGTTCTTCACTCAGTGACGCGCTTGCGTTCACTCCGTGACGCGTCAGCGTTTCACTCAGCGCGACTGGCCCGCGGTTTGACAAGGTGCGAGCCGGTCAGCCGCACGAACGCTTGTGGCGCGGCTTCAAAGCCGCGGCCAGACTGCAACGACATTGCGCCGGCTGCGGCGACGCGATTCGACTGTTGATCTCCGCGGTCCGTCCGTTGGTCCGCCTCGCGCGGCATTGCGCGATCTTGCGCCGCCATAATGGCCATCCCTCAAGTGAACGCGCCCGGTGATCCGGGCGTCCTGGCTTCGATGGCTTGGGTCGCAGCCGATGTGACCTCGGTTCGACCCAGCCCTCGTTTGCCGCTCCATTCAGCAGAAAAACGTAAAATGCGTGTGAAGCGGGTGAGGCGGGAGCATGACGGCGGTAGCGTCCGGTGTGTTCGCGCACCGCAAACGGAACTTGGCAGGCGACTTTGAGCTGCGGCGAGACCTACCTGAAATGATTGGTCTTTTTGGAGAATTGTGTCGTCGTCCCGGATCGGACGAAACAATTCTCACGCAAGATGAAACCATTTTGCGCTTTTGGCGCATCACGCGCGAAACCGCCCATGGTTATCAGCTTCACAACGACGAACGGCGCACCGCCGGCCACGAATTCGGAGACAAGACCATGCGCGCGCTGAGCTTCATCCTTGCCTTCGGTTTCGTGATCGCCGGCTCTTCGTTCGCGGGCGCGCCGGACGGCAATCTCCCCGGTGTCGGCACCTTCCAGTACAGCGGTTCGCCGATCACCCCCACGACGTCGCAGTCGATCGTGGTTGCCGCGCGCTTCTAATCGATAACAAGAAAATCAGCCGATAAAGGCCATCATGATCGTTCGATTTTGCGCCGCTGCCTTCGTGTCCGTTCTGACGATCAATGCCGCCCAGGCGCAGGTGCGTGCGCCCTCAAGGTTACCGGATCCCCGCACTGAGTTCGTGCGCCAATGCGCGCCGCGGATGCTCGGGCGGTGGGAACATCCCGAGGAAGTCTGCGGCTGCCTGCACGATCACGCCGCAGCCGCCGTCGAGGACCGCGATCTGCGCGAAGCGCTGTTGCGCGGCATCAGCGAGACCGGCGTGCCCACCATCGAGACCGACTGGGTGCCGGCGTCCAAGCAGGGCGAGATCGGCCCGACCTTCACCAAGATCGCCAAGCCGACCTTGCAGTGCATGTTCGATCCGGCCAAGCAGTAACTATTTCGTCTTCGGACCGTAGCGCGGCACGCAGGCGGCGGTGCGCGCGACGCCCTTGTCGGTCATCTTTGTTCCGCGGACTTCCTTGACCTGTCCGGCAGGACAGGTTCCGTCATCCACCTGCACGCGCTGGCCCAGCTTGAGATCGGTAATGTCCTGCTCGCGTCCGACCGTGACGGCGTGCGCCGTCGTCACGAGCGCGGCGGAGATCAGGAGCGAGAGGCAAGCTGCACGGCGGAAAAGCATGGTGAAAGATCCCGGCATTGATACCGCAATGTAAGGACGGGCTCGCGATTCTGATAGTGAACCTTTGTCAGGGCCGCCGGGCCGATCTCTTCCTCGTGCGCAGCGCGGCGCGCGATTCCCGCGCGAGCCGTTCGGCGGAGGCAACGAGCTGTGGAACCGCATGGCCGGAAAATCCCAGCACGAAGCCGGGCAGAGGGCGCGCGCGCGAATAGGTGTCGGCCAATAGCCAGCCTTCCGCGCCGGCCGCCTGCTTGGCCCGCGCTGCCACCGACAGGTCGACCGAGGGATCGAACCGGGCGACGAGATGCAGGCCTTGCGATGGCACCGGTACCGATAGCGCGCCATCGGATGCGGCTTCCAGCGTTTCGGCCAGCACGTCGCGGGCCTCGCGATAGAGTTTTCGTACGCGCTTGAGGTTTGCGGCGAACGCGCCCGAGTTGAGCATGTCGGCCACCGCGCCTTCCATCAGCGTGCCGGGGAATCGGTCGAGCGCCGCGCGCGCAGCCGTCACGTCCTCGATCAGGCGTTCGGGCAGGGCGCAATAGCCGATGCGCAGGCCGGGAAACAGCGTCTTGGCGAACGTGCCGAGGTAGATCACGCGCTGGAGGCGATCGATGCCGGCGAGCGACATCAGCGGTGCGCCGTCATAGCGAAACTCGCTGTCGTAATCGTCCTCCAGCACGAAAGCGCCGGCCTGCTTGGCCCAGTCAAGAAGCTCGAGCCGCCGCGGCATAGACATCTGCACGCCCAGCGGAAACTGGTGCGACGGCGTGACATAGGCCGCGCGCGCGTTGGGGCCGGCAGAGCGTCCCTTGGCGACCTGCATCCCGTGCTCGTCGACCGGAACAGGCACGGCGCGATAGCCGCAATGCGCGATGGTTTTTCGCGCGGCGGGGTAGCCAGGGTCCTCGCACCAGACCTGGTCGTTCGGCTTCAGGATCGCGCTCAGCACGATGCGCAGCGCATGCAGCGTGCCTGATGTGAGCATGATCTGATCGGGGTCGCAGCGCAGGCCTCGCGCCGACAACAGGTGATCGGCGATTGCCGCGCGCAGCTCGCGGCTGCCGCGGGGGTCGCCATAATGCAAATGCTCAGGCCCGAAGGCGCGCATGCGCCGGCCGACGAAGGCGCGGAAGCGCTGCACCGCGCGCTCGTCGATATGGGTGCAGCCGAGCGCGAACGCGCCTTGCCCCGGCGTTTCGACAATGACCTTCGGCTTGTTCGGCTCGGCCGTGCGCGCAGGAATGCGCGCGGCGACGAACGTTCCGGAGCCAACGGTCGCCTCGGCGAAGCCGTCGGTGATCAGGCGCTCATAGGCGATGACGACGGCGTTGCGCCGAAAGCCGGTCTGCTTGGCCAGCGTGCGCGACGGCGGCAGCGGCTCGCCGGGCTTGACGAGGCCGGAGACGATCATCTCGCACAGCGCCTGGTAGAGCCGGTGTGCGGCGGAGGCGCCTGGCGTGACATGCGGTCCGGTGAGGTCGAGCGGCAGCTCGGCCTTTGTCGGCAAGGAAGGCTTGGCCGGTGCGGGGAGAGAATTGGTCGGAATATTTCGCATGGAATTGGAACTATCGCAGACCAAATGCGCCGCTACAACTGCTTCCAGATTTCTTCCAATCCGAGCAGGAGCGGCCGTGAGCCAGACCGAGACCTCGAATTCCTATCCGACCTCAGTGCGCAACCAGGTGAAGCGCCGGCACGACCGCGGCTTCTACGACCACGCCACGGTTCATCGCATCCTGGATTCCTCGATGCTGTGCCACGTCTCCTACGTGATCGACGGCCAGCCCTATTGCACACCGACGTTCTTCTGGCGCGAGGGCACGAAGCTGTACTGGCACGGATCGAGCGCGAGCCGGATGCTGCGCAGCCAGACCAAAGGCGAGCGCGTGTGTCTCACGGTCGCCCATCTCGACAGCCTCGTGCTGGCGCGCTGTGGCTTCAATCACTCCGCAGACTACCGTGCGGTGATGGCGTTCGGCACCGCCTATCTCGTCACCGACCCCGAGGAGAAGGAGCGCGCGGTGATCGCGATGGTCGACCGCTTCTTCCCGGACCGCACGGCGAGCCTGCGGGCCAGTAATACGCAGGAGATCAAGGCGACGTCTTTCATTGCGATGGAGATCGAGGAAGCCTCGGCCAAGGTCCGCGCCAAGGGTGTTGCTGACGACGACGAGGACTATGCGCTGCCGATCTATGCCGAGCGCATCCCGGTGCGCACCGTGCTCGGCGCGCCGGAGCCATGCCCGCGCCTGCTCGACGGCGTCAGCCGGCCTGCGACGCTGAATGGCTATTCGGAAGGCCGCCTGCTCGAAGATGCATTGCGGGATGCTTATTTTGTGGAGTACCCGAACGGCTGAAATCGGCTAGCTTGCGCGCTCCTTGGGAACCATTGGAATGCCGGGAGTTGCCTGATGAATGCCGAAACGCAGCAGAGGATTCTTGACGCCGTCGATGCCGGCTTCGAGGCCCAGCTCGCCACCACACGCGATTTTGTCGCAATCCCTTCGACCCGCGGGGCGGAGGGGCCGTGCCAGGACATGATCGGCGACCTCCTGCGCGCGCGCGGCTACGAGGTCGACGACTGGCACATCGATGTCGACGACCTCAAGGATCTGCGCGGCTTCGGTCCGATCGAGCACGACTTCTCCAAGGCGCGTTCGGTGGTGGGCACCTACCGTCCGCAAACGAATGGCGGCAAATCGCTGATCCTGCAGGGCCACTGCGACGTGGTGCCCGCCGGCCCCCTGGAACTGTGGGACACGCCGCCGTTCTCGCCCGTCATCAAGGACGGCAAGATGTTCGGCCGCGGAGCCTGCGACATGAAGTCGGGCACCATCGGCGCGCTCTATGCGCTCGATGCGATCAAGGCCGCCGGTCTCAAGCCGACGGCACGGATCCACTTCCAGTCAGTGATCGAGGAGGAGAGCACGGGGGTCGGTGCGCTGTCGACGCTGCAGCGCGGCTATCGCGCGGACGCCTGCTTCATTCCGGAGCCGACCGGCGGCAAGATGGTGCGCTCGCAGGTCGGCGTGATCTGGTTTCGCCTGCGGGTGAAGGGGCACCCGACCCATGTCGCCTTTGCCGGCTCCGGCGCGAACGCGATCATGGCCGCCTATCATTTGATCCAGGCGCTGCAAAAGCTCGAGATCGAGTGGAACGAGCGGGCCAAGGCTGACAGGCACTTCAAGACGCTGAACCATCCCATCAACTTCAACCCCGGCATCATCAAGGGTGGTGATTGGGCCTCCAGCGTGCCGGCCTGGTGCGATGTCGATTGCCGGATCGCGGTGCTGCCGGGCTGGTCGATTGCCGATCACCAGAAGGAGATCACGGCCTGCGTCGCCGCTGCCGCGCGCAACCACCGCTTCCTCGCCAACAATCCGCCGGAGATTGAATGGTCGGGCTTCCTGTCGGAGGGCTATGAGCTGACCGACGCGGCGGCACCGGAAGCCGCGTTCGGCAAGGCGTTCGGCAAAGTCTACGGCGGCACGCCTGAGGATCTGGTCTTCACCGCGCTCACCGACACCCGATTTTATGGCCTCAACCACGGCATCCCCAGCCTGTGCTTTGGCGCCAGCGGCGGCGAGATGCACGGCTTCAACGAATATGTCGAGCTGGAGTCGCTGAAGAAGACCACCAAGGCGATGGCGTTGTTCATCGCGGAATGGTGCGGGGTGGAGAAGGGGTAGTCGTCGCCCCATCGCTGCTTTCGTAGGGTGGGCAAAGGCGCCCTTGCGCCGTGCCCACCAGTTTTCCCCGACATGATAAAGATCGTGGGCACGCTCCGCTTTGCCCACCCTACGGCGTCTCGGCTGGAGCGCGATCTGCCCGAAACACTGACTCTCAAATCCTTTAAGCTTAAAAGAAAGACTAGGCTGCCGGGCCTCCCGGTGGCAGACTGGCGTCCGGTTCGGTGGACGAGTCCGTGGGAGCGACAATGCGCGATTGGGATGATGCCTACGCCAATTCGGCCCATATCCCCGGCTCGGAAAAGATGCCTGGACAATGGGCGGAGCGGGCGGCGGCTTACCGCGCCGGGCTGAAGAACTTTCGCGCCGACATCGCCTATGGGGCCGGCGAGCGTCAGCGCCTCGACCTGATCCCGCCCGACGGCGACAGCAAGGGCCTCGTCGTCTTTGTCCACGGCGGCTACTGGATGCGCTTCGACAAATCGACCTGGACCGATCTCGCCGAAGGCGCGCGCCACCATGGCTGGGCGGTGGCGTTGCCGAGCTACACGCTGACGCCGGCCGCACGGATCTGCGACATCACCGCCGAGATCGCTGCGGCGATCGCCAAAGCGGCCTCGCTCGTCCCCGGGCCGATCCGGCTCGCCGGCCACTCCGCTGGCGGCCATCTCGTCACGCGCATGCTGTGCGACGACAGCCGGCTGGAGCCCGTTGTCTATAACCGCATCGCCGGCACGCTCTCGATCAGCGGCCTGCATGATTTGCGTCCGCTGCTCAAGACGAAGATGAACGAGACGCTGCGCATGACGATGGAGGAGGCGACGCTCGAAAGCGCCGCCCTGCATCTGCCACGCGGGCATTCACCCGTCACCGCCTGGGTCGGCGGCAGCGAGCGGCCGGAATTCATCCGCCAGTCCGATCTGATGGCCAATGTCTGGACCGGCTTCGACGTGCCGACCCGCCTCGTCGTCGATCCCGGACTGAACCATTTTACCGTGATCGACGGACTGAAGGATCCGTCATCGCCGATCACCGCGCGCCTGATCGGGCTCGACTGAGCAAAGCCGGGGAAGATCGATCGAAAGGGCCTGTCCATGACGTCCAGCGATTACGATCCCACGAGAGAAGGCGCCGAGACCGATTTCGCCCGGCGGATGTCGTACGGCGACTACCTGGCGCTGGATGCGATCCTGGGCGCGCAGCATCCGTTGTCGGAAGCGCATGACGAGATGCTGTTCATCATCCAGCATCAGACCACGGAGCTGTGGATGCGCCTGGCCATCCACGAACTGAGCGCCGCACGCCGTGCCATCGCCGGAGACGAGGTGCAGCCCGCCATGAAGATGCTGGCGCGGATGTCGCGGATCTTCGAGCAGCTCAACAACGCCTGGGACGTTCTGCGCACGATGACGCCGAGCGAGTACACGCGCTTCCGCTCGCAGCTCGGAC
Organism: Bradyrhizobium sp. IAR9; assembly: GCF_013408065.1. Lineage (NCBI taxonomy): Bacteria > Pseudomonadati > Pseudomonadota > Alphaproteobacteria > Hyphomicrobiales > Nitrobacteraceae > Bradyrhizobium > Bradyrhizobium sp. IAR9. The sequence continues at coordinate 401,627 of NZ_JACBZW010000001.1, read as the reverse complement.
AGTCCTCCGGTTTCCAGTCGCGCCAATACCGGCTGATCGAATTCCTGCTCGGCAACCGCAACCACGCCATGCTCAAGCCGCACGCGCACGACGTGGAGACGACGAAGCTGCTCGAAGCCGAGCTTGCGACCCCAAGCCTCTATGATGAAGTGCTCAGGCTCGCCGACCGCAACGGGCTGAAGATGCCGGCGGCGGTGCTCGCGCGCGATGTTCGCGAGACCCACAGCTTCAACGAAGGCGTGCTGCAGGCGTGGCGCGTCGTCTACGAGGCGCCGGAGACGCATTGGATGCTCTACGAACTCGCCGAGAAGCTGGTCGATTTCGAGGATTACTTCCGCCGCTGGCGCTTCAACCACGTGACGACGGTCGAGCGCGTCATCGGCTTCAAGCGCGGCACCGGCGGCACTGGGGGCGTCAGCTATCTCAAGCGCATGCTGGAGGTCGAGCTATTCCCCGAACTCTGGCGCGTCCGCACCATTCTGTAGAAACGCCCAAAGAAATGTCTATGACCAGATATCGCGTCTATGACGACACCAAAGCGCTGTTCCATCTGCCTGACGGCGTGATCTATCTCGACGGCAATTCGCTCGGCGCGCTGCCGGCGGGCGTGGCCGAGCGCGTCAACCGCGTCATCACGACCGAGTGGGGCAATGAGTTGATCCGGGCCTGGAACACCGCCGGCTGGTACGCCCAGCCGCGCCACGTCGGCGATCGCATCGCGCGGCTGATCGGTGCGGAAGCCGGCTCGGTGATGGTGGGTGATACGCTGTCGCTCAAGGTCTATCAGGCGCTGGCTGCTGCGCTCGACATGAACGCGTCCCGCAAGGTCGTCCTGTCCGACACCGGCAATTTCCCGACCGACCTCTACATGGCCGAAGGCCTGATCACGACGCTCGGGCGCGGCCATCAATTGCGTCTGGTGGCGCCGGAGGAGATCGACGCCGCACTCTCGGACGAGATCGCGGTGCTCTACATCACAGAGGTCGATTACCGCACCGGCCGGCGTCACGACATGGCGAAGCTCACCGCAAAGGCGCATGCGCTCGGCATCGTCACGGTCTGGGATCTCGCGCATTCCGCCGGCGCGCTGCCGGTCGATCTTGCCGGCTGCGGCGCCGATTTCGCGGCGGGGTGCACCTACAAATATCTCAACGCCGGCCCCGGCGCGCCAGCGTTCCTCTACGTTGCCCCGCGCCATGCCGACAGCGCGCGCGCCGCGCTGTCGGGTTGGATGGGCCACGCAAAGCCGTTCGCATTCGAGCTTGGCTATGCGGCCGCAGGTGGCGTCGAGCGTATGCGCGTCGGGACACCGCCGGTGCTGGCAATGGCGGCGCTGGAGGCCTCGCTCGACATCTGGGATCGCGTCGAAATGGCAGAGGTCCGTGCGCGTTCGTTGGCGCTCGGTGATCGCCTCATTGCGGAGGTCGAACGCCGTTGTCCGCAGCTCAAGCTCGTTACCCCGCTCGCCCATGAACGCCGCGGCTCGCAAGTTTCCTTCGCCTTCGATGGCGGCTACGCAGCGATGCAAGCCCTGATCGCTCGCGGCGTCATCGGCGACTTCCGCGCGCCTGACATCATGCGGTTCGGGATTACGCCGCTGTACATTGGCGAGAGCGAGATCGTCCGGGCGGCCGCGATCATCGAGGAGGTGATCGCGGGCGAGATCTGGCGGCGGCCGGAATATCAGGTGGTGAATGCGGTGACGTGAAAATCCATGCCGCCTTCTATCACCGTCACCCTGAGGTGCGAGCCTGTCGGCGCGAAGCGTCCCATGCCTCGCACCTCAAGATGACGGGGTAGGCAGTTTCGAGTCCTGTCCCCACAACGTCGTCACGATCGCATCAAGCCCATCCGTGAGTGCGGCCGGTCCAGGCTGGAGGATGATCGGCGACTTGATCTCGACGATGCGGTTGTTGCGGACGGCCGGAATTTCACTCCAACCCTCACGCTGCTTGATGCGGGCCGGCACGACCTTCTTGCCGCACCATGATGCGAGAATGACATCGGGCGCGGTCTTGCGTACTGCCTCCGCCGAGACGATGCGATCCTTCGCGGCCTGCCGATGGCGCAGCTCCGGAAACACATCCTCACCACCGGCGATCTCGATCAACTCGGACACCCAGCCGATCCCGGAGATCAGCGGGTTATCCCATTCCTCGAAATAAACTCTCGGCCGCGGCGAGGGGCGGGGTGTCGCGGCAATCGCGGCCAAGCGCCGCTCAAGACCTTGCGCAAGTTCCGCCGCGCGTTCCGCCGCGCGTTCCGTCGCGCCGACCAGCGCACCGAGCGTGCGGATCATCGCCAAGATCCCGGCGACGCCGCGCTGGTTGAAGACGTGGACGTCGATGCCCTCGCGGACCAGATCGGCGACGATGCCGGCCTGGAGATCGGAGAAGGCCAGCACGAGGTCCGGTTCCAGCGTCAGAATTTTCGGGATGTCCGCGGAGACAAAGGCTGACACCCGTGGCTTCTCGCGCCGCACCTGCGGCGGACGAACCGCGTAGCCGGAGACGCCGACGATGCGGTCCTGCTCGCCAAGCAGGTAGAGCGTTTCGACCGTCTCTTCGGTCAGGCAGACGATGCGGCGGGGCGGGAAGTGGCGCATGGCGTTTCATATGCGCACATGCCGCGGCGATGTCACGGCCGCCATTACCTCCGACGTCATTGCTTTGCCGCCCGAAGCAATTCACGCTGGGAGAACAATCGATTGGGAGGACTTTTGATGACGCCGCTCGAGAAACTTAAAGCGATGAAGATGCCGTTCGCCGAGCTCAAGGGCGTCGAGTTCATCGAGGCCGGGAAGGACCGCGTGGTGGCGCGGATGATGGTCCGCCCCGATCTCTGCACGCTGCACCACACTATCCATGGCGGCGCGGTGATGGCACTGGCCGATTCCGTCGGTGCGGCCGCGACCGTGATCAATCTGCCTGAAGACGCCAAGGGCACGACCACGCTGGAGAGCAAGACCAATTTCATCGGCGGGGCCAAGGAGGGAACCACGGTGATTGCCACGGCGACCCCGGTCCATCGGGGCCGAAAGACCCAGGTCTGGACCACGCGGCTGGAAACCGAGGATGGCAAGCTAGTGGCGGTGGTGACCCAGACTCAGCTGGTTCTGTAAGACTACGGCGCCTTGATTTTGTTAACGAATTAGTTGTTCCCGATGCCGCGAAGTTAGGCAGGTTCCCTCCTTGAAAAGAATGGTGCGATGCACAATATAGGGGGCCTAGGGATTCGAACGCCTCCTCGAGGGACACCAAGAGGAGTTTTGACGTGGTACTTGAAGACACCGTTCGCGCGCCGTCCGTTCCGGGCTATGTGCGGACCTTGAGCCAGCAGGAAGAATTGCCGCTCCTGCGCGATCATCTGCTCAGACTCGATGCCGGAAGCCGGCACGACCGTTTCAACGGCTTTCTCGACGACTCATTTATCGAGCGTTACGCCGCCCGCTGCGCCGAGGACGGCACCGTGATCGTCGCCTATATCGTCGACGGCGTGGTCCGTGGTGCTGCCGAGCTGTATCCGCCGGAAGATGGTTCGCTGCCTGAAGTTGCCTTCAGTGTGGAAGCCTCCGCGCGCCGCCAGGGCGTCGGCACGGTCTTGTTCAGCCGCCTGATCGCTGAAGCGCGCTGGAAAGGCTATAAGAGCCTGCGCATCACCACGGGCGCCGAGAATCACGCCATGCGGGCGCTCGCCAGGAAGTTCGGCGCGCATCTGGCTTTCCGTCACGGCGAATCGACTGGCACTATCGACCTCGCCAAGACGCCTGAGGCCGAACTTGCCGATCTCGCGGCCTCGCCGTTCAGGGCCGGCCGCGCTTTGCTCAGCCTCAACTCGACCTGCTGGAAGATCATCTCCAGCATGTACGACAACCGCGCCGCCTGACCGCAAATAGCGGATTGAATCAAAAAGCGGACCGGCGTGGCCGGTCCGCTTTCGTATTCTGGGGGCGCGAAATGAACGCTCAGGTGCCGGTGCGCTTGTCGTTGCCGAAACGGCGGACGACGCGGCGTTCGACCACCACGGAGCGCTGTGCGCCCTGTTCGCCGGCGATCACGCGGGTGGCGGTGATGCGGCTATTGGTGCGCGCCTGCTTCTTCACTTCGGCCTGCACGACATCGAGCGGCATCCCCATCAAGGCTGCGGCGATCTCGGCCTGCTGCTCATGATCGTCGGTAATGCCGATGGCGGCGAAGATCGCCTCGTCCAGGGTGGGCGGATCGTGGCGGACGCGCCGCGTGCCATATTTGGTATTCCAGTCTGCGCTCATAACGGCCTCGTTTTGATGCCGGGATACCTAGTGCCCCAAATGTTGCATTGCAATATGCAATTGGTATGGCATCTCAGCTATGCACCGGTCGGGTGTCAGGGCGGTGACGCGACACCGGCATCGGTCTCGATCCGTTGTTGCGGCCAGCGCTTCAGGGCGGCATGTCCGGCCTCGGTGAGCCCGTAGATTCCCCGGTCGGCCCGTTCGAACCAGCCATACACATTGTTAAGCAAGATCTTGCCGGCGTCAGGGCAGCGCTCGCGCAATTCGCGCACGGGCCGCGGCCCGTTGGCGAGCGCTGAGGCGCAGGCCAGAGCCTGCTGCCGATAGGCCGTCATGATCGGGGCGCGCGTGCTGCCGCCGAGCACGGGATCGCCCTGGCGGCGCTGGTGTTCGGCAACGAGGCGCGACCGCACTTTCGGCTCGCGGCGGGGCGCTGCGGTCGGCGGCTTCACCAGCACCTCGACCTGGCCGCGGTCGGTCACGCCGAGCATGCCGAAGCCGAGACGGCGGCAGAGATTGCGATAGCGCGCGTCGCTCTCGCGCCCCTTGCCCCGGATCGACATCTTGGCCGCGATCCAGACCTCGTCGCCGGCCGGCGCGCGGTCGACCGCCTGTAGGATCAGCTCGAGATTGAAGGCGAGCTTGAGCTCGCCAATCACCACCACGGGCGGATCGCCGGCGCTGAGGCCCACGAGATCGCAGCCGCCGATCTCGCCCTTGACGGTGAAGCCGAGCTCTTCGAGGAAGCGTTTGACGGGCAGGTAGAGCGTAGTTTCCAAGGGGACGTCCGGTCGGAGAATCAGTTGCGGGCAGTCTAGAGCGTTCTGGGGTCCGATTGAATCAGAGCTCCCGCGCAGGAGGATCCGAACGCAACGCGTTTACACCCGTCCTCCGACCGGGATCAGCGCGCCGGTGATGCCGCTGGCCGCGTCGCCGGCCAGGAACAGGATGACCTCGGCGAGTTCCCGCGGCGTCACCCATTTGGAGAAATCCGCCTTCGGCATATCGGCGCGGTTGGCGGCGGTGTCGATGATCGACGGCAGCACGGCATTCACCGTGACCTTGCCTTTCCACTCGCTGGCCAGCGACTCGGTAAGCCGATGCACACCCGCTTTCGAGGCCGCATAGGGACCCATGCCGGAGCCTGCCTGGAGCGCGCCCATGGCGCCGATATTGACGATGCGGCCGGCCCTGGACGCTGCGAGATGCGGCAGCGCCGCGCGCGAGGTGTTGAGCGCGGTGAGCACGTTCAGCGCGTACATGCGCTGCCAGGTCTTGACGTCGCCATCGCCCACGGTTTCAAAGGCGAAGCCGCCTGCGATGTTGATCAGCGCATCGAGCCGGCCGAAATGCTTGGCCGCCGCGTCAACTGCCGTCTTCGCCTGGGCCGCGTCGGAGAGGTCGACGCCGCCGATCTCGATGCTCTCGGGCGTTGCGGGAATCTGCGATGGCGCGTGATCGATGCCGGCCACGCGCGCGCCGCGCGATCGTGCGATCTCCGCAACCACCTTGCCGAGCGCGCCGAGTGCGCCTGTCACGATCAGGATCCTGTCTTGCATCATCACTCTCCGGGCGCGGCCTATGCTTGCAGATAGCGCGCCTGCAGCGCGGTCCGCTCCGCCGTGCCAAGCTTGAGGGCGTCGCGCAGATAGGTTTCGAGATCGCCATATTCACTGCCGATGGCTTCGAATGCAGCGGCAAGGTACGAGGCTTCGACGCTGCCGATGGCATTGCGTACGTCCTCCGGCAGGTCGAAGGCGGCCGTCGCATCGCGCTTGTAATGCTGGTTGGTGAGCAGGTAGTCCTCGGCGATGATTTCATCGGGTACGCCGAGCGCATGCAGGATCAGCGCGCTGGCAAAGCCGGTGCGGTCCTTGCCCGCCGTGCAGTGAATCACCAGCGGCGCGCGATCTTCGAGGAGATGGCCGAACAGGTTGCGAAAGCTGTTCGTGTGGTAGCGAACGTAGTTGCGATAGGATTCGCGCATGAGCTCCAGCGCGACCGGTGCCGTCAGCGTGCCGCTCGCGAGTTCAGTCCGCAGCGCAGCCACGACGCTCGGCTCGATCGGCAGCGAATGCACCGTGATCTCGCTGACAACGCAGACGCCGGCCGCGCGCTCCTCAACCCCACGGAAATCGAAAGCGCTCCGCACCCCCAGCGCCCTGACGATCTCGATATCGGCAGCGGTGAGCTGGCCGAGATGGTTGGAGCGGAAGATGTGCCGCCAGCGCGTGGTGCGGCCATCGATGGTCGGGTAGCCGCCGAGATCGCGAAAATTGCTGGCGCCTTGCAAGGCGAGGTGACGGGCGGGGGAATCTGACATGGGATCGGCTTCGGTTATGGTTCCATTGGACGCACGAGGGGCGTCCTTGAAAGCTATTACAGGGGGCGATCATGGGCCGGCACAAGGCCATTCTTTTGACGACCGCCATGCTGGCGGCTGGAATGACCAGTGCGCGGCAGACTGAAGCGCAGACGTTCCAGACCTATCGCTGCGCCGATGGTACTCAGTTCATCGTTGCATTTTATGACGCCGACAAGCGGGCCTTTCTCCAGATCGACGGCGAGCCGGTCACGCTCGCCAAGCGGCTGTCGGTCGCCGGAAAACGCTATTCGGGCGCGGGTATCACGCTGACCATCGGCAAGACCGGGGCCACCACGGTCAAGCATCTGAAGCGGCCGGTGACGGCCTGCGCGGTGATCTGAACGGCGTAGTTCACCCGAGAATCAAAAAGGGCCGAAACATCGCTGTTTCGACCCTTTTCGAACGGCCGCCGGGCGCCTGCGAGCGCGCGGCGGTTTCAAACCAACCACAGGCATCAGCGATCCCATTTCGGCTTGGCGTCGTCGACCGCCTCTTGGTGGTACCAGCTGTCGCTGCAGATCGAGACATTCGCAGGAAGCGAAGCGTGATCGGCAGGAAGGCGGGTCTCGCCATAGCGGCGTCCCGCGAGAGCCGCTCGGCCCCCGACCGGGAATTGGTAGATCGTTGCCGATCCGTGACTCAGACCATTGTTCATCATTGCGATTTCTCCTTGGTCGAAGCGCCTTGGCCTCCATGGTGCGCCCGACTCGTTCGATTGTGGTTACTGGAATCCCCATATCGGCCGCGCGTCCCGAATTGCAAAGTGCTGAAAACGAAATCAGTTTCCGCCCAATTTGTAGGCATGTGGCCTACTGCATCCCCTAAGGCATGGTGTCGGTGGCTAACGGCTGGGCCATTCCAAAGGTTGCTAGGCAGGGGCGTGAAGCTTTGCGAAAATTGCTGGACGTTGATGCGCGTTTCATCGGCAACCTCCGGCGCGGGCCGGCCTGCTTCAGAATCGGGCGTTTTTCGCGGGATTTTTGCGGTGCAGCTACACGCAATGGTGCGCCGCTATGACGCACGACGCCGTCGACATCGCGTGGACACCGGGCAGGGGACAGGCGCGGTGGACAACCTCCCGCGCTGCGGCCTTTTGGCACGTTAAATGCTTGTAAGGGGCCGGCCGATGATGGCCGGGTACAAAACGTTCGGGGGCCGCCAGGCCCCCAACCTTTCGCATCATCTACAGAGAGGCTCAATGACCAAGTATAAGCTCGAGTACATCTGGCTCGACGGATATACGCCGACTCCGAACCTGCGCGGCAAAACTCAGATCAAGGAATTCGCGTCGTTCCCGACGCTCGAGCAGCTTCCGCTCTGGGGCTTCGATGGCTCCTCCACCCAGCAGGCCGAAGGCCACAGCTCCGATTGCGTGCTGAAGCCGGTCGCCGTCTTCCCGGACGCTGCGCGCACCAACGGCGTGCTCGTGATGTGCGAAGTCATGATGCCCGATGGCAAGACCCCGCACGCCTCCAACAAGCGCGCCACCATTCTCGACGATGCCGGCGCCTGGTTCGGCTTCGAGCAGGAATACTTCTTCTACAAGGACGGCCGTCCGCTCGGCTTCCCGACCTCGGGTTATCCGGCGCCGCAGGGCCCGTACTACACCGGCGTCGGCTTTTCGAACGTCGGCGACGTCGCCCGCAAGATCGTCGAAGAGCATCTCGACCTTTGCCTCGCTGCCGGCATCAACCATGAAGGCATCAACGCGGAAGTTGCCAAGGGCCAGTGGGAATTCCAGATCTTCGGCAAGGGCTCCAAGAAGGCCGCTGACGAAATGTGGATGGCCCGCTATCTGATGCTGCGCCTCACCGAGAAGTACGGCATCGACATCGAATTCCACTGCAAGCCGCTCGGCGACACCGACTGGAACGGCTCCGGCATGCACGCCAACTTCTCGACCGAGTACATGCGCACGGTCGGCGGCAAGGAGTATTTCGAGGCCCTGATGGCCGCCTTCGACAAGAACCTGATGGACCACATCGCCGTCTACGGCCCGGACAACGACAAGCGTCTGACCGGCAAGCACGAGACCGCGCCGTGGAACAAGTTCAGCTACGGCGTTGCCGACCGCGGCGCTTCGATCCGCGTGCCGCACTCCTTCGTCAACAACGGCTACAAGGGCTATCTGGAAGACCGTCGTCCGAATTCGCAAGGCGACCCATACCAGATCGCTTCGCAGATCCTGAAGACGATCGCCTCCGTGCCGGCCGACAAGAAGGCCGCAGCCTAAGATCCTCCCGGCCCGGGCTGGGGGGCTGGCCCGGGTTGGCTTTCAATCCGCCGGAGCTGAAAGGCGCCGGCGGATTTTTAGCATCTTGATGACAGCCATTCCCGTGATGCAGCAGGGTTGCGTTGCGTGAAGCCTGTCCATGTCGGCCCAAAGCGGGATAGAGTGCCCGCAGGATGCGCGCAGGGCCGGGGACGGCTGGTGTTTGAAGGCTTCTACAAGGTGAAATTTCAGCTCGGCGACGCCGTCGGCCGGAGCGTGATGCATGCCGGCAACGGCAAGATGCTCGGCGGCAATTCGGCCTTCGCCCATATCGGCACCTACGAGAAGACCGACAGCGGCGTCGACGTCGTGATCAGCACCGTCCGCCATAACCCCGATCCGAACTATCGCGCCATGGCGGGCACCGATGATGCGACCTTGCTCGCCAAGGGCTGGGCGGATGGCGACCTCTATCGCTTCAAGGGCGAACTGAAGGAGTTGCCCGGCATTCCCTTCCAGTCGGTGATGACGCCGATCACGGAAGACGAGGTGCCGATCGCCGGCGGCATCGGCGAAGGGGGCATCGCCGACGGTCTCTACTCCATCCATCTGCGCATGCTCGACGGTCTCGACGGCGGCCTCACCGGCGTGATGCTGCTGAACCGGGGCCGCATCCTCGGCGGCGATGCGGCATTCTACTATCTCGGCAGCTACACCGCCGCGAACGGGCGCTGGAAGGGCCAGATTCTCAACCAGGAGCACACGCCGGCCAAGGACGACCCGATCTTCGGCGGCCACGAGGTCGGTATCGGCTTCTCGGGCCGCTACGACGCGGAAGAGGCGGTACTGGAGGCGACCGCGCTTGCCGGCAAGCGCAGCCTGCGCCTGACCGCGGCGCTCAAGCTGATGCATCGCGCCTGATCGCGACGGAAATCGCTCATGGAAAACCTTCGCATGCTCTCGACGCTCGGCCTGATGGGCGCGATGCGCAGCCTGTCGTCCGCGTATGCAGCCGCAACCGGCGTCCGCATCGACGCCGACTTCGCGCCGACCCTCGCTTTGCTGAAGCGCCTGCGCGACGGCGAGGCCGCCGATCTCGTGATCCTCACGCGCGAAGGGCTGGACGAGGTGATCGCGGAGGGCCGTGTGCTCGCCGGGAGCGCGGCCGATTTGGCGCGCTCCTATGTCGGCATTGCCGTGCGGGCAGGGCAGGCGCATCCCGATATCGGAAGCGAAGCGGCGCTGCGCAGGACGCTGCTCGCAGCGCGGTCCATCGCCTATTCGCGGCTGGGCGCGAGCGGTGTCTACTTCGCCCAGCTGATCGTGCGGATGGGGATCGCAGCCGAGATCAACGCCAAGGCGACCATCGTCGAGCAGGGGTTTACGGCAGAGCGTCTCGTCAGCGGCGAGGCCGACCTCGCTGTGCAGCAGATCAGCGAGCTGAAGCAGGTTAGCGGCATCGAGGTGGTTGGTCCGATCCCGCACGAGCTGCAGACACCGGCGGTGTTCTCCGCCGGCCGCATGGCAGGGGCGAAGCATGCCGAGGCTGCGGACCGGCTGCTGCGCTATCTGGCATCGCCCGAGGTCGTACCCGTCCTGCGCCAATCGGGACTCGAGCCTTGAATTTGCCGGGGCGGGGACGCAACGTGACGACCATGCGGACTTGTCTCCTTGCCATCGTCCTGGTGCTCGCCGCGCCCTTGGCAGCGCGCGCGCAATCGGCCGATCTCGTGTTGTGCGACCGGGTCGCGGCCGATCCCAGCGACCCCGACAAGCCGGCTGACGTGAGGGGCGTCGCGGAGGTCGCTGCCTCCGACGTCGCGACGGCGATCAGGTTCTGCAAGCAGGCCGCGCCGTCCTCGCGCCGCGCGATGTTCGCGCTCGGCCGCGCCTACGCCGCCAACCGGCAGATGGCGGAGGCGATCGCTGTCTGGCGCAGGGCCGCCGACAAGGGATCAAGCGCGGCCATGGTCGAGCTCGGTGTTGCCTATGGCACCGGCTCCGGCATCGCCAAGGACGAGGCGCAGGCGCGAAAACTGTTCGAGAAGGCGGCGCAATCAGGCAATCCCCGCGGCGTCAGCAACCTCGCTGCGCTCGGCGGCGCAGGTGGCGTCGCGCCGGCCGATCCCGCGCAGGCGCGCGCGCTGCTCGGCAAGGCTGCCGAGACCAATGCGGAGGCGCAGTACCAGCTCGGCCTGATGCTCTCCGAAGGCACGGGCGGCGCGAAGGACGACGTCGCGGCGCGTGGGCTGTTCGAGAAGGCGGCGGCGCAAAACCATCCCGGCGCGCTGGAGCGGATGGGGGCCTTCGCGGAAGGCGGCCGCGGCGGCGCAAGGGACAAGGACGCCGCCAAGGCCTATTACGAGCGCGCCACAGCGCTCGGCGACGAGGACGCCAAGAAGGCGCTGGAGCGGCTGCGCTGCCCCTATGCGATCAAGGACAAGCAGGGCAAGCTCGTCACCACGCTGTGCTTCTGAGCAGAGCCGCACGCGACGGAACCTCAACCGCGTGGACGCCGTTGATCTCAAGACACAACGGAGCGCGATCATGATCCGCAAACTGGCATCCGGCGAATACCGCCTCTATTCACGCAAGGTGAATCCGAAGACCGGCAAGCGTCGTAACCTCGGGACCTTCCGGAGCCGCGCGGCCGCCGAGAAACACGAGCGCGAGGTGCAGTATTTCAAGCGTCACTGACGCCTGATGAGCCCAGCGGCAAACAAGAAACGCGAAAACAACCCCATGCACAGTAGCCAAGCCTTTGAAATAACGGATCAATGAAATCGTTCGCTTGCGGATTAAGCGAAACGGATGATTGACCCGTCGGGCAAATCAGGGGCATGATGGCATCGCGGCCGCGGCTGTTCCGCAAGGCCCTGCGCGGAAAAGCCGGATGGCCGAGCGGCGGCGGCAATGCTAGGTAGCCCGCGATTCTTTTCCGATTTTACGGGTTCATTGCGTTGCTGGACGGACTCTACAAGGTTGAATACGGCGTCAACGATGCGTTCGGGCGCAGCATCATGTGCCTGCATGACGGCAAGATGCTGGGCGGCAATTCGGCCTTCGCGCATCTCGGCACCTATGCCGAGCGCGATGGCGAGATCATCGCCGAGGTGATTACCGAGCGGCATAACGAGGATCCCCATTACAAGCCGCTGATGGGCGCCGATGTCGCCAGGATCGGCGCACGCGGCCGGCTGCACGGCAACCAGATCCGTCTTACGGGCGGCGCGGACACCATGCCGGGCGCCGGTTTCTGGGCCAACCTGACGCGGCTCGATGACGGGGCGCTGCCGCCACGCGGCACGATCGGGCAGGGCGGCATCGCCAACGGGCTTTACGGGATGGGTCTGCGCGCGCTCGACGGCGTCGATGCTGGGCTCTCCGGCGTGATGCTGCTGATCGACGGCCGCATCCTCGGCGGCGATGCGTTCTTCTACTATCTCGGCTCTTACTCTTCGGCAGAAGGCCGCTGGAAGGGAGAGATGCTCAACCAGGAGCACACGCCGGCCAAAGGCGAGAACCCCGTGTTCGGCGGCTATGAGGTCGGGATCGGCTTCTCCGGGACCTGCAACGAGGACAGCGGTGAGCTCGAAGGCATCGCACTCGCCGGCAAGCGCAGTCTGCGCCTTGCGGCCTCGCTGAGGCTGATGAGAAGGGCTTAAGGACTAGTGCTCGCAAGGGCGGAGTCCGGTTGCTGCGCTGAAGCAGCCCTCACGCGTCGGCCCGGCGAGCTCAGCAAGTGACCCGGACCGGAAGCTGACCGAGTTCGTGTATGAACCATCTGAATTGTGATCCCGACCAAGGGTCGGAAGAGGGTTCGGGGAATTAGCGAGAGGCTATCCCCGGCCGCTTCCGACGCCCCAGAAGCGATCAGGCGAATGAAGAAAGCTCTGAGCACAAAATGATGAGCAATCGAGCTATGGAGAAGCGCTCAACCTCCAATGTAAGGCAATTCGGAGTTGATGGTCGAAAGACGCTTCTCTTGCTGCTTCTCCTTTTCGCGATCCCCGCGCACGACTGCTCCGCGCAGACACCGCCGCCGCCGTTCGACGAACATGCGTTCGAGCGCGTGCCGCCGACGGTCGTGAAGAGATTGGCGACCCGCTTTTCGCTAGGCGCATTCGCCGGCCGCTTCGAGGAGACGCGGCTCGGCGCGGTTCGCGAAGCCGTGGGCGAAGGGACCATCCAACACCAGGGAGACGCTGGAGGTAGCATCTATTGGCTGTGTTATAGGCGCGCGCAGCATCGATTATGGGTCGTATCCAGCGGAGAGATAGGCGGCCCGGACCATCTCGTCACAGAGATCGTTGAAGAGCTCACCGAGAAAGACGCCGAACCCTCGACCGATTGCGCCATCATCCCGGAAAAGTTCGCGCCCCTCGTCTTCGACGGCAAGCTGCATTTAGGTATGTCGCGTTCGGAGGTAGTCACGGCGCTCGGACCGCCGTCGAAGTCGAAAGCTGCTCAGATGGTGTATTCTCACCACGGAAAGCTCGCAGACGGTTTCGACGAGACCGCATGGCTCATTCTCCGATTTCGTGAGGAAAAGCTCGTGTCCATGCGCGGCGGCAAGACCACGACGAATTGAGATGGCCGCTAGCAGCGTTCATGCTTCACAGCGTGATGCGAGCGAGTCACGCCCGCTCGGGCAGGATCCCCATCACATAACCCAGCTTCACCACCACCTTTCGGCGAAAGCAAGCCAAGGGCACCTGGTCGTCCACTTTGGCTACGATGCCCCCGAAGCTGCGCCCGAACTGACCCAAGGTGATGGGCAGCCGGGGCCAATAGTTCGACGTTTGCGGATGCGACTGAATCCGCCTGTCGCCTCATGTCGCCTTTGAAGGGTAGATCGGACTTGCCTAGAGCGGTCCAAATCGACGTGATTGGCCCGTGGGCGACCTCAGCCCAGAGCGCGGCGATGTCCGCTTCCCAGAGATGACCTGACCAAGGTCATGCTGACTGCCGAGCGTAGCTTTTGACCCGTTGCGGACTCGGGGAGTTAAGGAGCGGATTTGATCGGCAGCGTTGAAAGGAGCCGATGAACTACCGGCCATGGAAGCCGGCAGGAACCCATTCAATCCGTATTTTGTTGAACAGATAGATCTCGACGCTTTTTGTAAGTCGGTGGAATCCGACAAAATGAGCTCTGTAGACGTCGTTGTTCCCTGCTTCCGGTACGGGCACTTCCTGCAAGAGTGCGTCGAGAGCGTTTTGACGCAATCCGGTCCCGAATTGCGCGTGCTCATCATCGATGATGCGTCGCCCGACAATACTGCGGAAGTTGCGAAGAAGTTGGTTGGCTCCGATCTCCGCGTCAATTACCGCAGGCACACCTCGAATCAAGGTCTCATCGCTACCGCCAACGAAGGCATCGCCTGGGTGAAGGCCAACTACATGCTTTTGTTGTCTGCGGACGATTACCTGCTGCCCGGTGCCCTCAACAGATCGGCGGATCTGATGGACGATCATCCTTCTGTCGCTTTCACCTTCGGAGGCGCGGTTGTCGTGGATCAACGGGGGGAGCGTTCGCGCCATAGAACAGGAGTGGGATCCAGAACCCACGTTTTGTCCGGACTCGATTTCATTGCGCTTAGCGGCGCAAGAAATATCGTGCTGTCACCCACCGTAGTGGTCCGCACGAGCCTGCAGAAAAGAGTAGGCGGGTATTTGGCTGACTTGCCCTACGCCTCTGACATGGAGATGTGGTTACGGCTCGCCGCACATGGCGACGTGGGGGTCATTGCTGCTGATCAAGCTGTGTATCGATCGCACTCGGCCAATATGTCAAGCGAGCCTTCGCGGGAGCAAGACCTGCTCCAACGCAAGGCGGCGATAGATCACTTCCTGAATAGTTGCGCCGCCAGGTTGACGAACGCTGATGATCTTCGTGCCTGGTTGATCCACATGTCGGCTCTTGAAGCGATCAGCTGCGCAAGCGCCGCCTTCAATGAAGGAGCGATGGAAAGCTCAGCACGCCTTTCTAAGCTTGCGGTGAGTATCGATCCGAGCGTTCAACGAACGCGGCGGTGGTGGTTTCTCGCCTGCAAGAAGGCTCTTGGGTTGCGAGGATGGCTGCTGGTGCGGCCTTCAGTTGAGTGGTTTAGGTCAATCTTCCAGATTCAGCGCCGCTGAGGCTGCTAAAGCGACTGGGTCGTCATATTCGCTTTTGACCCCAAAGCTGACCTGTCGAGACATCCGCCGCTCTTAGTCAATCGCGACAACCCAATGCACAGGCTGCTGTTAGCTGAGGAGGTACCAAGCACAGCCCGGAAGCGCGGGGTCGCTCTGTCTATAGTCGAGGCGACTAAGACCGAGGAACTCGCCGCCGTGCAGGCGGCTACGTCGATAAGATCCTCAAGGGCACCAAGCCTGCCGATCTGCCGGTAGAGCAGCCGACCAAGTTCGAGCTAGTCATCAACATGAAAACGGCCAAAGCGCTCGACCTCACTGTGCCGCCCTCGTTACTCGTTCGTGCCGATGAGGTGATCGAATAGAGATGGTATTTGCTGCGATGCATGAGTCCGATTTTGGCCCGTAGCTGACCTTCACGACGATGCCTGCTTAGGCCGCTTTTGACCCATATCGGACTTACTCCCGTTCTCAATTTGTATATCCGATGGACTAGGCTTACCCGGTAGGGGAACCGATCTTACCTTTTCCATTTTGGAGTGGTCGGAAACTTTTCGAGGAGCCGCGCCATGGGAGATCGCCGCAAAAGAGTGAAGCAAACTCGCTCCCTTGAAGAACGAATGGCCGAACAGGCCATTACGCTCAAAGAGCGGGCCCGGCGACTTGCCCGCCGGTGCGGAACGTGAGGGCTTGCTTAAGCGAGCCAGGATTGCTGAGACCGGCGCGCATCTAAGCGATTGGTTGACCTCGCCGGGCTTGCAGCCACCCAAGTAAGGGTTTCGGGAAAACCGTCCAATTTGATACTTAGCGGCATTGACAGAGCACGCGGTGTTTCGATGCTCCAAATGATTTTGATAATGTTCGGGGTCGGGACCGTGCTGGTCGGCAGCATAGTCCTCATATTCGAGTGGCGCGCGCTGGTAGGTTATTGGCGCTAACCCGCAAATCCCCCAATGGACGTGAAGTAAGACCGGACAGAGGCCGCCGAGCTAAGCTTGACCTGTGCGCGCGAGGGCGGCAGAGCGCGCAGGCAGAGCGCTTTCATACATTTCCTTTCCAGATCAGCCATCGGTAGACGCCGAACACGTTGATAAGTGTCACCACCATGTTTTGCACCATCAGCGCATATTCCGCTGTTAGATAGCCGACGACGATCCAGATCACCGATGCACCGCTCAGTACGACGAAGGCCCAGCCGGTAATGAGTGGCCGCGCCCGGGCAGCTAGGATCAGCCCGGCGCCGATCGTGCCGACTGTCGCCACCCAACGCAGGATTTCATCCATGACGCGTGTGCTCCCCGAAAGCCGACGTCGGAGCGTCGCTCCGCGATTTGCCTATCCGGACGCAGTCACAGGCAGGCCGCCGGAGTGGAACTTTCCGTCTCGTGCGCCGACCACCATGCGACCCCCGCCCGAGCGACTTGGCCCCACAGTGGCGGCGGAAGGTCAGGGTACCACTGTGGTGATCCCGTGCGGTATCAACTCCGCTGCGCCGAGTTTCCATCAACCGGCGTGCTGGCACATTGCCCCGGGCTGCCGAAATGAAATCTGAGCCAAGGACTTATCTGCGCAACGAGATGATTGAATGAGCGCGGCTTCCGCTGTTGGCCCTGAGCTGAAAACTACTGAGCCGGTTTGGAGGTCTGCTGTTAGCAGTTGACCGGACACGGGGCCGCACCTGCCCCGACCGCCGCTTTTGACCCTAAACGGGCATTATTTTGCACTAGCCACCCGCCTGCAAATCTTTGGTTGCGCTTCGGCTGAACATCCAGTGTAGTTTGCACACCAAGGCCCTAAGGATAGGCCTGCGGGCCGAAATGCCCAAAGGAGCAGCGATGACGAAGATCAACAGAAGATCAGCGCTATCACTGGGTTTTGCAACCGCTGCGGTGCTCGCGGCGGGAACATCAGCCTCCGCACAAACTAAGCCACCACAAGGCGTAAGCATCCAACCTTGGGGTAAACGCGAGTCGATGATCCCGGGCTACAAAACAGTCTCAATGCGCGATGTCGTTTATCAGCCAGGTGCAAAGACTTCCAACCCGTCCATGCCCAATGA
Organism: Bradyrhizobium sp. IAR9; assembly: GCF_013408065.1. Taxonomy (NCBI): domain Bacteria; kingdom Pseudomonadati; phylum Pseudomonadota; class Alphaproteobacteria; order Hyphomicrobiales; family Nitrobacteraceae; genus Bradyrhizobium; species Bradyrhizobium sp. IAR9. Next base: position 384,583 of record NZ_JACBZW010000001.1, on the reverse strand, counting down.
CATGGTTTGCCACGTACCCGAGGGCGAACTCCGGGTGAAACAAACCGACGGCATGGAATTTGTTGCGAAGAAGGGTGATGTTTGGACTTGCAAGAAAGGCATCGGCGAAGATCTCGAGAATGTCGGCTCAACTGTCGCGATCATGCGCATTATCGACCTGATACCGGCATGATCATCCGCGCTTCCAGAGTCGGGGATTGATATTTCGCCGATACGGAGGATTGCGGAAATTTGGGCTGCCCGAAAGATCGTCGCAGCCAGCGCTCGCGGGGCTGCGACGACCGACCAGTGGCGACTTCCGCTTTGACCCTCAGCGGACCAATCGCAACATGGTGCGCCACGGCAGCTTTTGACCCGAAGCAGACTTGGGCACATTCCCGAGTGTTGATGATCCACATAAGACAGCATATACCGCCGGAGAGGTGAGAGGCTGCTATGAACAGGGAAGTATTCGTTGAAGCCATCAAGCGCTTCGTGAGGGATGCCGCAGTCGAAGATACAATAGCCAATCTAAGGAACCCGCCGGGTAGGAGCGTGCCGCTCCGGGAGCGCGCATGCTCCGACTGGTACAATGGCTTGAGAGCGGAAGACGCCGATAACGTCAATCACGTGATTGCGACAGCGGTCCATCAATCGCTGTTTGGGCTTCTTGCAGTGCTCGACGGCGTACGAACCATTGACAACGAGGGGGGACGGTTCGAGCTGAGCTATGTTGGTTCGGAGAGGATCGTACTCAATGATCGGAAGGCCATCGGTCTACACGATCTGCTGAACGCGAAGTCCATAGCGGTCGTCTAAATTTAGGAATCGAGATCGGCATCTGGATCATCCGGTCCGGCCTCGGTTTTGGCTTTTAGCGCGGTGGCTCCTCGAATTGTGAGCGTCCTAATTTGGTCAAGGCCGACGCGCACTTTACTGTGACTGGTGCTTCCGCTTTTGGCCCGTGGCTGACCTCGGTCGCCGTCTGTCGGATGTCGGCAAGCGACCTTGGCTGTGTGAAAACGCCGAGATAGATGAGAGCGATAGAAGAAGTTGTTCGTCCAAGGCCGATCTAGCGCTCATGTTCGCAAGCGACTTCGAGTTAGACGGCGAACTGAAGAACGCTATTCTATCCGTCTTTCGCATTCTCGCGTTTTTACACAGCCAGGACCCTAAGCGGACTAAATTTCCGTCAGGTACTCCGCGGAAATCCGACCCCGCCCGTCAGGACCGCCATCTCCTGCTACACACAACGTCACGACTTATTCTGCTTTGCCTCCACATATCGCGCGAAGCTGTCGAGGATCGCCTGCCAACCGCCTTGCTGCTGCTCGACCGAGTGCGTCGGTTCGCTGTCGAAGACGACGCGGACGACAACCCCCTTTGGGCCGGGCACGAACTCGACTTCGGCCTTTCGATCGCCGAACGCGTATTCGATCCGCTTGTGTTCAACGATCTTCGTGTAGCTGCCGGCGAAGTCGAAACCCATGCTGCCGTCCTTGGCTTCCATGCGCGACGAGAAGGCGCCGCCGTCACGCAGGTCAACCGTAGCCCTGGTCGTATGCCAGTCGTCGGAGGCGGCGTTCCACTTCACGATGTCGGCAGGTGTCGTATAGGCACGCCAGATCTGATCGACGGGGGCGGCTACGTTGGTCTCGACGGTAATTCTCATGGGCATTGCTCCAGGTTCGTTTTGACGGCTTGAGGTGATGACATCACTTCACGTGCACGGGTCCATACACGGCCCTTCCGAGCAGTGTCCACCGGAGGACGATCGAGACTGGCCCATGCCGACATGGTGGCGCCGTTGATGCGTAAAAAATACGAAAGGGGTGTCACCAGAACGCCTTTGGGCCATCCGCGACCGATGCCTGAAACGGTAATTGCTCTCGACGGTCGAGGAACGGCCTCCCGCGCAGCTTGTTGGTCCGGCAAGCACCAGGAGGCGTGACCATGGAACGCATCAGCAAGGGCCAGATCCTCCTGCTCGCCGTTTTGGCCATGATCCTGATCTTGACCGGTGTCTGGGCCGTTTCGGTATGGAATGCCAGCAGCGGGGTCGAGATCGGCAGGCACGGCTGGATCGCGTTAGGCCTTGGCACATTTTTCTCCTTGCTGATCGGATGCGGACTGATGGCGCTGATGTTCTTCAGCAGCCGCAGCGGTCACGATGACAGCGCCGATCCCTTCCGGCACAAGCAAGACAAATCGGCCGAGTGATGTTCGAGGCCGCTTCCGGCCGCACGCGGCGCTGGCGGCCTCGGATTCAGCCGAGAGATGATGGACCGAGACGCCGGCAAGCTCTCGCCGATGGACGATGCGCGCGCATCGTCGCCTTGAAATCGCGGCGCGGATGACCTAGGTCTTTGCCGTGCAGCACGGTGTTGTCCAACGACTTCGTCAACTCGCCAGAACGGCCATGTTCGTGGCGATATGGGCCTTTGTGATTCAGGTGACCCTGATCTCGGTTTCGCAGGTGCAGGCGGCCGTTGGCGCGATGCCTGCACCTTCGGTCACGTTAAGTGGTTCCCTGCATTTTCACGATCAGCTGGTGGGCCATGTGCATTCCCATGGCGGTGACGACGCCGAAGGCCACGTTCATGATGGGCCCGATCACGACGACGAGGGCGCTCCAGGCGTGGTTTGGGACATGTTTGGCACCTCCATCGCCTCACCGCAGTTCATCGACCTGCTCGATTCCTTTGAAGTGCTCGGCGCTGTCGAACTGCCGGTTGCGCGGGTCATTATCGGGGTAAGTCCCGAGGCACTCATCCGGCCACCAAGTACCTTCAGCATCGCGTGATCCCGGCGGCCCTCGGCCGCCGCCTTCTGCATGTCTGAAGGATCTTTCCATGTTCATGAATCAGCGCTGCCCGAAAGGGCGGCCAACAACTCTTTGGCTGACCGGTCTTGGCTGGTTGGCAAGCCTGTTCTTTGGTCTATCAGGCGCCTTTGCCCATGAGGGGCACGATCACGGCGATGCTGACAAACCGGCGGCTGTCTCATCAGCCTATCCGAGGGTTGTCGCGCGCTCCGAGCTCTATGAGATCGTCGGTATCGTGAAAGACGGCAAGCTTTCCGTTTTCATTGACGATGCAGTTACGAACGAACCGGTTTCGGATGCTGGCTTGCAAGTCACGATCGGCGATTCCGCCCCAATCGAGGCTCCGAGCAACGGAGAGGGTGTCTACACGGCGACGATCCCGAATGGCACACCGCCTGGATCGGTTGAAGTCATCTTCTCGGTTAGCGCCAGGAAGGGGAATGATCTGCTGGTCGACTCCTTCATACCGACGCGTGCCGGCGATGCCCGACTCCCGGAACAGAAGCATGAGCGTGGCTGGCTTTTCTCAAGGCGAATTGCCATCGCTGCCTCCGCGCTAGCCGCCTTGGGTCTCGGCCTTCTCTTCGCCTATTGGAGGCGACGTGGCCGCAGCATGGCCGCCTCCATTTCCGCCGCGATGGCAGGGGCGCTCGTCATTCTCGCCGCCATCATGTTCGGAGAGGGCCGGACGAACCCAACGCCACCGAATCCTCCAGACGCTCCCGCACTGAGCGATGCGCCGCGGCGCCTGCAAGACGGCACCGTCTTCGCGGCCAAGCCGACGCAGCGGTTACTCGATGTGCGGACCGCCGCAGCCGAGCCGCAGACGATTCATCCCGCGGTCACGCTGATCGGCCGCGTCATGGCCGACCCCAACCGGAGCAGCATCGTGCAGAGCGTCTACGGGGGCCGCGTCGTTCCGAGCAATGGAGGCATACCTCGCATTGGACAGACCGTTCGCAAGGGCGATCTGCTCATCCAGATCGAGCCGCATCTGCCGGTCGCAGACCGCACGACGATCCTCGAGAAGGTGGGTGAGATCGAACAGTTGATGGCCGTCACGGAAAACAAGCTGCGACGGCTGAGGCCGTTGGCCGAACGCGGCGCGGTGCCGCAAGGGCAGGTCAACGACCTCGAAAGTGAATTGGAGGGTCTGCGGGCGCGCCGCGAAATGGTCCGAAATTCCCGCACCGGCTTCGAGGAGCTGCGGGCATCGACCGACGGCATCATCACCTCCGCCAAGGTCGTGCCGGGCCAGGTCATTCAGCCGCAAGACATCCTGTTTCAGATCGCGGACCCAAGCAGCCTTTGGGTCGAGGCATTGGCCTATGACGATATCGGCTTGAAGCAGCCGGAAGCTGCAACGGCGATGGCCCCGAATGGGCAGCAGATTGCGCTGACCTTCGTTGGAACGAGCCGGGCTTTGCGCCAGCATGCATCCGTCGTTCAGTTTGCGATGCCGGAGCCGCCAACGGGCCTCAATATCGGTCAGCCGCTCAATGTGATGGTCCAGACCGGCGCACCCGTAACGGGCCTGCTCTTTCCGCGCAATGCCGTCGTTCGGAGCGGTAACGGCGAGAATATCGTCTGGCTGCACTCCGGACCCGAGCGCTTCGAGCCGAAGCCCGTTCGCGTGCTGCCGGTCGACGCGGCCCACGTGATTGTGGCGGCCGGCCTCAACGAGGGCGAACGCATCGTCGTTCGCGGCACCGACCTCATCAACCAGATCCGGTAGACCGCTCATGTTCAAGCTCATCGTGCAAGCAAGTCTGCGCAATCGCCTGTTCGTGCTGGCAGTAGCCGCCGTGCTGGTCGGCTACGGCCTGTTTGTCCTGCCGAGCATTTCTGTTGACGTCCTGCCGGATATCAACCGCCCGACCGTCAACATTCTGACCGAGGCAGAGGGACTGGCGCCTCAGGAGGTCGAACAGCTTGTGACGTTCCCGATCGAGACGTCGATGAACGGCATGCCCGGCGTGATCCGGGTGCGCTCGGTCTCGGGTGTTGGTCTGTCGGTCGTTTACGTCGAATTCGACTGGGGTATCGACGTTTACCGCGCCCGGCAATTCGTCTCGGAGCGGCTGGCGCTGATCCGCGAACAATTGCCCTCTTCAGTCAATCCCCAGATGGGGCCGGTGACGTCGATCATGGGCGAGATCATGCTCATCGCGCTGACGAGCGATGGCACAGCTTCGCCCATGGAAGTGCGCGAGATCGCCGACTTCGTCGTCAGGCCGCAGCTCCTTGCCATTCCCGGTGTCGCCCAGGTGATACCCATCGGCGGCGAGGTCCGGCAATACCGGGTGACGCCGAACGTTGCGACGATGCAGGCGCTCGGCGTCACTCACGACCAGATCGAGCAGGCGGTCGCAAAGTTCGGCACCAACAGCGGCGGCGGCTTTGTTGACCAGCATGGCCGCGAATATTTGATCCGCAATGTCGGACTCACCAGGAAAATCGAGGACCTCGGCAACACCGTCGTTGCCACCCGCGACCGGCAACCGATCCTGCTGAAGCAGGTCTCCGCCGTTGATTTCGCCGCGCGCACCAAGCGGGGCGACGCCGGCTACAATGGCAAGCCCGCCGTCATCGTCAGCGTCATGAAGCAGCCAGCCGCGGATACGGTGGCATTGACGCGCAACATTGAAGCCGTGCTCAGGGACCTGCAACGCACCATGCGCAGTGGGATTAACGTCACCAACGTGCAATTCCGCCAGGCCACCTTCATCGAGACATCGATAAGCAACGTTGAGCGCGTTCTGGTCGAGGCCGCCATCGTGGTCGCCATGGTCCTGTTCGTCTTCCTGATGAACGGACGCGCCGCGCTCGTTTCGCTGACGGCCATTCCAATCTCGATCCTCGTGACGATCCTGGTGTTCCGCGCCTTCGGGCTCACGATCAACACGATGACGCTGGGTGGCCTTGCCATCGCCATCGGCGAACTGGTCGACGATGCCGTGGTGGATGTTGAAAACATCCTGCGGCGCTTGCGGGGGAACGCCGCGTCCAGCACGCCGCGTCATGTTCTGGACGTGATCTCCGGGGCGAGCCAGGAGGTTCGTTCCAGCATCGTCTATGCAACGATGATCATCGTTCTCGTCTTTGTGCCGCTATTCGCCCTGCCGGGCATCGAAGGACGGCTGTTCACGCCGCTTGGTGTGGCCTATGTGGTCTCGATCCTCGCTTCGCTGCTGACGTCGATCACGGTGACGCCGGTTCTGTCCTACTATCTGCTTTCGGGGCGGACCCATTCAGGCGACCGCGAAAGCCTTGTTGTCACCAAGCTGAAGCAGGCCAATCGGCTGGTGCTGGGATGGGCTTTCGAGCGGCCGGGTCTCGTGCTGAGCTCAGTCGCGGCGGCGGTCGTCGTGGCAGGCTACGCCGCGAGCCAGATGCCCCGCAGTTTTCTTCCCCCCTTCAATGAAGGGACGCTGGTGCTGTCGCTGCAATACAATCCGGGAATCTCGCTCGCGGAGTCGAACCGTCTTGGACTCCTGGCGGAGCAGTTGCTCGCAAAGGTGCCCGAGGTGAAATCGGTCGGGCGCCGCACCGGCCGCGCGGAGCTCGATGAGCACGCCGAAGGCGTGCACTACAGCGAGATCGATGTCGATCTCGTTTCGTCCGGCCGGCAGAAGGCGGACATTTATGCGGGCATCCGAGAGGCACTGTCCGCGCTGCCGGCGGCGGTCACCATCGGACAGCCGATCAGCCACCGCCTGGATCATCTCCAGTCGGGTATTCGTGCCCAGATCGTGCTCAAGATCTTTGGACAGGACATCGAGATGTTGCGCCGCCTGTCCGAAACCGTGCGGCAACGTCTATCGGCGATCCCCGGTCTGGTCGATCTCCAGGTCGAAAAGCAGGTGCTCATTCCGCAGGTGCGGGTTCAGGTCGACCATGCTCGCGCCGCACTTCATGGCCTGACGCCGGCCGCGATCACCCAGGCACTCGACACGCTTTCCAATGGCCGGAAGGTCTCCCAGATCGTCGACGGTAACCGCCGCTTCGACGTCGTCATGCGCCTGTCGGAGCAAGACCGTTCGACAACCGGGCTGCAAAACCTGCTCATTCCGACGGGCCTGGAATTCGTTCCGCTGAGCGCTTTGGCTGAAGTCGTCGAGACAGATGGACCGAACCAGATTCAGCGGGAGGGGACCCAGCGCAGGATCGTCGTCTACGGCAATGGGGACGGGCGCCGCGACATCGCCGATATCGCTGCCGACATCCAGAAGGCGGTTCGGGAGCTCGATTTTCCGCAAGGCTACACCACCAACCTCGAAGGTGCCTTTCAAGCCCAGCAGGAGGCCTCGTGGCGCATCGGCATTCTGTCGCTGGCATCCCTGACCCTGATCTTCATCGTCCTCTACAGTCGTTACCGATCAACCGCGCTGTCGCTGATCATCATGGGCGGCATACCGCTCGCGCTGATCGGCAGCGTTGCGGCGCTGAAGATCTCCGGCCAACCCTTGTCGGTTGCGTCGATGATCGGCTTCATCACGCTTGCCGGCATTTCGGCGCGTAATGGGATCCTGAAGATCTCGCACTACATCAATCTCGCCATTCATGAGGGCGAGCGTTTTGGAACCGGGCTTGTCGTTCGCGGCAGCATGGAGCGCCTCAGCCCCGTTCTGATGACGGCGCTCTGCGCAGGACTTGCCCTGACGCCGCTTTTGATCGGCGCGGATCAACCGGGCAGGGAAATCCTGCACCCCGTGGCCGTGACGATCTTCGGCGGCCTGCTCAGCGCCACGATCCTCGACACCATCGTGACCCCAATTTTGTTTCTGATGTTCGGCCAGCCGCCGTTGGACCGCCTGGCGGCCGGACATGCCGCAACCTTCACCCCCGCGGAAGCCTATTGAACTCCGCACAAGCCCCGAGGAGCTACCGATGAGAAAATATGCGTTCCTTGCCCTGATCGCTGTGATCGCCGCTGCCCCGAGTTCTGCCACGGCGCAGGCTAAAGGCAGCAACGGCGGTCCCGTCGTCAAGTCGCAAGGACATCCGATCGAGTTTGTCCGCAACGGCACGGAAATTGTCTTTTATGTGGGCGACGACGATGGTTCTCCGTTGTCGACCAAGGACATGCGGGGGCGCGCAACGATTCAGGACGGCGGCAAGACCGTCACCGTTCCGCTCGCGCCGGCCAATCCCAACCTGATGGCGGGAAAGCTGCAGGCCGAGCTGTCGCCAAAGGCCATTGTGGTGTTTTCCGCGAGTTTGCACGGTCATTCGCTGACGGCGAGATACACTGCGGAATAGTTGGCGCGCAATAGGTGGCCATGATGCAGGCCGATGGCCTGCAAGCGCCTGGATTTCTGGTGAATCGATGGAGACGCGGCGGTCTTGCCAGCCCGGCAGTCAGCGAAGCCCGCCGTTCGTCCGCAGGGATCGCACGAAATCGATCACTGCCAGAATCATGACGCTGACAACTATGATGATGAGCGGGATGGCCTTGATCCAAACCACCAGGATTCCAAGAAATGTCACCACGAGCGCGAGGCCGATGAGTCCGGTGATCGCATTGGTCATCGCACGTTCCTTTTCTCCGCACCGGGAGCCGATTTCGCCCCGGCGCTCGCGACTTTGCGCCGAGTGCCACGACCGGTGCGCCCGATGGTCCTGACAAGCCAGTGCGCCGTGCGCAGGAGGCGGGCATCGTTGTCGCGGCGGCCGACGAGCTGAACGCCGAGCGGAAGGCCGGTTTCGGAGCTCATCAACGGCAGGCTGATGGCGGGCACGCCGAGATAGGTCCAAAGCGTGCAGAAAATCGGGTTGCCCGTCGTCTCAATTCCGGGCGCCGGGCCCGGCGCTGCGGGCGTCAGGATCGCGTCATATTCGTCAAACATATGGTCCAGCGCCTGATTGAGCGGCGCAATGCCGGACAGTGCGTTGCGATAATCCAGCGCGAGATGCGTGCGGCCGCGCTCGATCGCCTGACGCAGCGGTGTGCTCAGCCTGTCGGCGCCCCGCTGGTAGTCGCGCCGCAGATTGTGCGCCATATCGACTTCCATGATGATGCGGTGCATATCGACGGCCATGTCGAAGCTGGGCCCAAGCTCGACTTCGCTCGACGCGTCACCCAAAACCTCGACGAGCTCGGCAAAGGCATCATGCGTCACCGGCTCGGCCTGATCCCAGACCGGAGAGCGTACGAAGGCAAATCGCGGCGGTAACGGCGGCTCGCTCGCCGCGACCGTGGAGAACGGCGGACACGCAACAGACCGGGTGTCCGGATCCTCCTGGTCGAAGCCGGCGAGGGCCTCGGCGAGCAGGGCCACGTCCTCGACGCTGCGCCCAAACACGCCGACATGATCGAGCGTGCGCGACAATTCAAGCGCGCCGGTGCGCGGAATGATGCCGTGCGTGGGCTTGAAACCGACCACGCCGCAGAAGGCGGCAGGACGGATTACCGAGCCGTTGGTCTGCGAGCCGATGGCACCTGGCACCATCAGCGCCGCAACGGCCGCGGCGGAGCCCGAGGACGATCCGCCGGGCGTGTGAGCCGTGTCGTGCGGATTTCGGGTCTTGCCGGGATTGTAGTACGCGTACTCGGTGGTCACCGTCTTGCCGAGGATCACAGCGCCAGCCGCCCGCAGACGCGCCACGGCCGCCGCATCGCGGCGCGGCGTGCGTCCGGCCCACAGATCTGAGCCGAATTCCGTCGGCATGTCGCCGGTGTCGAAGATATCCTTGATGCCGACGGGCACGCCATGCAGCGGGCCTAAAGCCTTGCCGTGCTTGCGATGATCGTCGGCTGCCTCTGCCTGCCGCATCGCGTGGTCGGGATCGAGGAATGCCCACGCATGGATTTCGCGATCGACCTCATCGATGCGCCTGAGGCAGTCGCCGACAAGCTCGGTCGAACTGAGGCGGCCATCGCGGATGCCGGTCGCAGCTTCCGTGAGACCGAGCGCGTTGAGACTCATGCGCCGACTTTCTGCGGTTTACCGGGTCCGCTCATCGGGATCCATAGAGATAGGTGGGCAGCCACAATGCGATCTCCGGGAAGATGTAGACCAACGCCATGGTGAGGAAGACGAGGCCGACAAAGGGAAGCGCGCCGGAGAAGATGTCGGTTAGCTTCACCTGAGGCGGCGCCACGCCCTTCAGATAGAAGGCGGCCATCGCGACCGGCGGCGTGTTGAACGCCGTCTGCGTGTTCAGTGCCACCAGGATGCCGAAGAAGATCGGATCGATGCCGTACTGGGGAAGCAGCGGCAGGAAAATCGGCACGAAGATGATGATGATCTCGGTCCATTCCAGTGGCCAACCGAGCAGAAAGATGATCAGCTGGGTCAGCAGCAGGAACTGGATCGGCGAAAGGTCCATCGAGGTGAAGAACTGCTCCACCACCGACTGTCCGCCAAGGACGGCAAACACCGCGGAAAACGTCCACGACCCGATGAACAGGTAGCAAACCATCGCGGTGGCGCGCACGGTCAGATACACGGATTCGCGCAGCATCTCGTAGTTGAGCGAACGATAGGCGGCCGCCAGAACCATGCTCATGAGGGCACCCACCGCGGCCGCCTCGGATGGCGTTGCCAAGCCAAGCAGAATCGCGCCGAGCACCGAAACGATAAGCAACGCAAGTGGCAGGAATGACGTGGCAAGTGCCCAGACGACCTTGGACGTCGGCACGTCGGTCTGTTCGCGCGGCAGCTTCGGCGCGAGCGCGGGATTGATGATCGCGCGGGTCATCGCATAGAGGACGTAGAAGCCAGCGAGCAAGAATCCCGGAAAGAACGCGGCCGCATAAAGCTTGACCGCTGAAACGCCGGCGGTCGCCGCATAGACAATCAGGAGAATGCTCGGCGGAATCAGGATGCCGAGGCAGCCACCGGCGCAGACCACGCCTGCCGACAGCTTGGTGTCGTAGCCCGCTCGCAACATCGCGGGCAGGGCCAGCAGGCCCATCAGCGTGACAACGGCGCCGACAATGCCGGTGGCGGTCGCGAACATCGCGCAGGTGATCAGCGTGGCCACCGCAAGCGCGCCCGGCACGTTCTTCATCGACAATTGCAGCGAGTAGAACAGGCGGTCGAGAATGTTTGCGCGCTCGACCAGATAGCCCATGAACAGGAAGAGCGGAACCGCAACTAGAACATCGCTGGACGTGACCTCGAACGTCTTCTGCACCAGCAGCGTGAAGATGCGATTCTGGAAGAAGTCCTGACCGGGGGTGTAGTAGGCATAGTAGCCGAACGAGACGCCCATCGCCATCAGCGTGAAGGCTATCGGGAATCCGAGCATGATGATGAAGATGAAGAGGCCCAACATCAGCATGCCGAGTTGAGGATCGGTCATGCGCCTGGTCCCTTCTCGCGCTGCGGCTCAACCGCCTGCTGCTGATGCTCGCGGATGACGAGGCTCTCGGTTTCTTCCACGTCGTGCAGGCGTTGCGGCCATCGGCCGGTGCGGATGCAAAGCACACAGCGAATGATTTCGGCGATCCCTTGCAGGAACAGAAGGAAGCCGGTGAGCGGGATCAGCGCCTTCAGCGGAAACACCGGCACGCCGGCCGGACTGAAGATGCTGACCTCGCGGAACCGCACCGACATCTGGGCGTAATTCCAGCCCGCATACATCAGCGCCCCGATCGCCGGCAGGAAGAACAGGATATACAGGACGAGGTCCATCGTTGCCTGGGTGCGCGGCGACCAGAGGCGGTAGACCACGTCGGCGCGGACATGGCCGTTGCGCGAGAGCGTATATGCGCCGGCCATCAGAAACATCGCGCCATAGGTGATGTAGCTGATGTCGAAAGCCCAAGTGGTCGGCGCACGCAGCACGTAGCGCACGAACACCTCGTAGCTGACACTCAGCGTAAGGACGAGAATCAGCCATGCAAACGCCTTGCCGACCCACGTGCTCAGCTCGTCGATGAAGAACAGAAATCTCGTCATGCGAGCCGAACTCGCTGCGAGCAATACATCCGGACGTCCCCCTAATTCGTGGGCGGCGCTTCGATCGCGCCGCCCCTCTATACGGCCTCACGCCAATCGCGCCGCGACAGCCCTCAGACCTTGAGCACGCCAGGAAAGTGATGCTCGAAGGCGCCGCGGTAGTCCGTCGCGTTATTCGTGTTGTAGTAGACCACGCGGCGCACCCATTCCTTCTGCGAGTCCATGACTTTCTTCATGAACGGATCCGAGCCGAGCTGGGCGATCAGACCGTCCCACGCCTTGATCTGCGCGTCGAACACCGACTTCGGCGTCCGCGCGACGTTGACCTTGTCCTTGTTAATCAGCTCCTGCAGGTCCTTCGAATAATAATCCATGGCTTTCCATTCGTTGGCGGAGGACACAGCTTCGGCTGCGTATTGCAGGATCGCCTGCTGTTCCTTCGGCAGCGCGTTGAATTTTGTCCGGTTGAACATGATCTCGAAATATTCCGTCGCCTGATGATGGCTGCCCATCATGTAGTTCTTGGCGACGTCCTGCGCGCCGAAGCGCCGGTCCGAGGTCGGATTGTTGAATTCGAACCCGTCGATCACGCCGCGCTCCATCGCGGGCACGATCTCGCCACCGGGTAGCTGCGCGACGGATGCACCCATCGCCTGGAAGAGATCGGCGGCCAGGCCCACCGTGCGATACTTCAAGCCCTTGAGGTCATCCGCGCTGGTGATGGGCTTCTTGAACCAACCGAGCGGCTGGGTCGGCATCGGCATGGCGAAGAAGCTCTTGATGTTGACGTTCATGATCTTGGTCTGGAGCTCCTCAAACAGCTCCTTGCCGCCGCCGTTGTGGATCCAGCCGAGGCCTTCGTTGGCGTTGAAGCCGAACACGGGGCCTGTACCGAACAGCGAGGCGGCCTTGTGCTTGCCGTACCAGTAGACAGTGACCGTGTGTGCGGCGTCGATCTGGCCGCCATGAACGCCATCGAATACCTGGAACGGATGCACGACCGAGCCGCCGACCAGATAGTCGATGCGCAGTCGACCTCCGGCCATCTCGTTGACGCGCTTCACATAGTCTTCGGCCATTTCGTTGAAGACATCGGCCTTGCCCCACGAGCCCTGCATCTTCAGGGTCGCCGTTTGCGCGCGGCTGACTTGCGGCATGGCGATGGTGGCAGCGCCGGCGGCGCCGGCCGTCAGCAAGAATTTGCGACGAGTGGTTCTGGTCTTTTCAGACTTTACAGTCATGGACGTCCTCCCTGGCGGCTTCGTTGTTCGAACGCGTTTCGGTGCGCGTCGATAACCGCTGGAGGTAGGCCGCATTCCAGCGACTTTGATCGAAGTTTGGACGTATTGCCGGCATCCGACAAGCTACCCGATGTCGCATTCCTTAGTCTTAGGCGATCCCATTCGAGCGTTCAGTAGTGAGATACTCACGGGCCTGTCGCGGCGCAGCAAAGATGAAGGCGAACGTCTGCATCGCGGCGTTCGCATGTTGAGTCTCGACGGGAATGTTGTGGCCGAGCCGGCTGACCGTCACGAGACCATGCCAACTCCAGTCGCCGGATGTGTGGAAGTCATCGAGATCACGGCATAGGCCAATGACCTTCCAAAGATCGGAGGAGGCGGAAACGCTCGGCGCAAGCTCCCGCATGATGTGGAGCACAAACCGCGAGTGACAGCGGGGCTGGCCGCCGGCAGCCCGCTCCTGGGCTGTCGGTCGCGGTTTAGTTGCCGTGAGCGGTCGGCCCATGACAGGAGGCGGTATCGGCCTAGTCCGATTTCGTACCCCGCCGGGCTTCCCCTCCGCGCCGGCATGGCCTATGACGCTGCAACGCAAAAATCCCCCAAAAGACAGTCATGATCCGCCTCGACAACGTCAGCAAGCAAGCCGGCCACCAGATCCTTTTCATTGAAGCCTCCGCGGCCCTCAACAAGGGGGAGAAGATCGGCCTTGTCGGGCCGAACGGCGCCGGCAAGACCACGCTGTTCCGGATGATCGCCGGTGAGGAACTGCCCGACGAGGGGCAGGTTTCGACCGATCGCGGTGTCACCATCGGCTATTTCAACCAGGACGTCGGCGAGATGTCGGGCCGCAGTGCCGTGGCCGAGGTGATGGACGGGGCCGGCCCCGTCAGCGAGGTCGCGGCCGAGCTGCGCGAGCTCGAGGCCGCCATGGCCGATCCTGACAAAGCCGACCAGATGGACGAGATCATCACCCGCTACGGCGAGGTGCAGCACCGTTTTGAGGAGCTCGACGGCTACGCGCTTGACGGCCGCGCGCGCGAAGCGCTGTCCGGCCTCGGCTTCAGCCAGGAGATGATGGACGGCGACGTCGGAAAACTCTCCGGCGGCTGGAAGATGCGCGTAGCGCTGGCGCGTATTCTTTTGATGCGCCCGGACGTGATGCTGCTCGACGAGCCGAGCAACCATCTCGATCTCGAAAGCCTGATCTGGCTGGAAAAATTCCTGCACGATTACGAAGGCACGCTGCTGATGACTTCGCATGACCGCGAGTTCATCAACCGCGTGATCTCAAAAGTGATCGAGATCGATAGCGGCTCGCTCACCACCTATACCGGCGACTACGAATTCTACGAGCAGCAGCGCGCGCAGAACGAGAAGCAGCAGCAGGCGCAGTTCGAGCGCCAGCAGGCGATGCTCGCCAAGGAAATCAAGTTCATCGAGCGCTTCAAGGCGCGCGCCTCGCATGCGGCCCAGGTGCAGAGCCGGGTGAAGAAGCTCGACAAGATCGAGCGGGTCGAGCCGCCGCGCCGCCGCCAGAGCGTGGCATTCGATTTTCCGCCGGCACCGCGTTCGGGCGAGGACGTCGTGGCGCTCAAGAACGTGCACAAGGGCTACGGAGCCAAGCGCATCTATGACGGGCTCGATTTCATGATCCGGCGCAGGGAGCGCTGGTGCGTGATGGGCGTCAACGGCGCCGGCAAGTCGACGCTGCTCAAGCTCGTTGCGGGCGCGAGCGAGCCGGACCAGGGCACGGTGGCGGTCGGCGGCAGCGTCAAGATGGGCTATTTCGCCCAGCACGCGATGGACCTGCTTGACGGCGAGCAGACGGTGTTTCAATCGCTCGAATACGCGTTTCCGACCGCGGGGCAGGGAAGCCTGCGCGCGCTCGCCGGCTGCTTCGGCTTCTCCGGCGACGACGTCGAGAAGCGCTGCCGCGTGCTGTCAGGCGGCGAGAAGGCGCGGCTGGTGATGGCCAAGATGCTGTTCGACCCGCCGAACTTCCTCGTGCTGGACGAGCCGACCAACCATCTCGACCTCGCCACCAAGGAAATGCTGATCACGGCCCTTTCGGATTTCGAGGGCACCATGCTGTTCGTCTCGCATGACCGGCATTTCCTGGCGACATTGTCGAACCGGGTGCTGGAACTGACACCGGAAGGCATCCACCAGTTCGGCGGCGGCTACACGGAATATGTTGCGCGCACCGGGCAGGAGGCGCCGGGGTTGCGGTCGTAATTGGGGGGCGGGTAGCCCGGATGGAGCGCAGCGCAATCCGGGATTCGTGCCACACGGGCAGTCGTGCGATGCGGATGGTCGCCCCGGATTACGCTTCGCTCCATCCAGGCTACGAAGTGCAGGTCGTTGGACCCGTAGCCCGGATGAAGCTCAGCGCAATCCGGGATTCGTGCCACATGGGCAGTCGTGCGATGCGGATGGTCGCCCCGGATTACGCTTCGCTTCATCCGGGCTACGAAGTGCAGGTCGTTGGACCCGTAGCCCGGATGAAGCGCAGCGCAATCCGGGATCAGTCTCCACGTTCGCCGAAATTGCCTGTGATCTCGCCAACGCCTCCCCAATCGGGAGCGAGCATACCAGCCCGAACGTAGCGATGGAGCGATGAGTACGGCCAATCGACCGGTGACGCGACGAGCCCGTGCTTGACCGGATTATAATGAATGTAATCGGCGCATCGTTCGAAATCCGCATCGTCGCGGACGGTGTGCTCCCAGAAACGCTTTTGCCACAAAGCGAATTCGCCACGGTCGTTGCGGGAGATCGGGGCGCCGGACGACGCCAGCCGGTGAGTGAATAGGCTCTTGATCCGCCGCCATCTCCCGGAGAAGTCAGCGTCTTCGTCCGGGAGCGTCATGATGACGTGCAGGTGATCGGGCAGGATCACGATCGCGTCGATCTCGAATGGTCGTTCGGCCCGTGTGACGCGGAATGCGCCGCGCAGTTGGTCGACATGATCGATCAGCGCGGACGATGTTCGATCGTCCAGCGTCACGGTGAAGAAGAAGGTGCCGCCGGGAAGAAGATTGCGCCGATAGCGAACCATGCAGACCGTCCCGGATTACGCTTCGCTTCATCCGGGCTACAACCAGATCGGGAGATTTGCAATCAATTCGCTCGCTTGAACGCCCCGGCCGCCCTCGCTACGCTTTTGAAAAAAAAGGGAGTGAAACGGCGATGAAGCAACTCCGGATCGGCGAGATCACCATCGACGCCGTGATCGAGCGGGAGGGGCCGTGGCGGCGGCCGCGGGATTTCTTCCCGGCCTATGACGAGGGCGTGTTCGGCCGTCATCTGCCGACGATGGAGGCCGAGGTGTTCGACGCCGCGCGCGGCATGATGGTCATCACCTACCAGACCTTTGTGGTGCGCACGCCGCGCTACACCATTTTGGTCGATACCTGCACCGGCGAGGACAAGGGCCATCCGCCGCCGTTCGATTTTCCGGGCAAGGAGCGCTGGCGCAACGAGCTGTTCGCGCTCGGCATCGGTTTTGAGCAGATCGACTACGTGTTCTGCACGCATCTGCATATCGATCACACCGGCTGGAACACGAGTTTGCGCGACGGCCGCTGGGTGCCGACATTTCCGAATGCGAAATACGTCTTTCACAAGGGTGAATACGCGGCCTGGGAAGCGGAGAACGCCAAGGGCAGCAATCCGCCCGGTACCGTGTTTCGCGACAATTGCCTGCCGATCGTCGAAGCGGGGCAGGCGCTCTTGGTCGACGATGATTACGCGCTGGATGATACCGTCACCCTGACGCCGACGCCGGGACATTCGCCCTGTCATTGCTGTGTGAACATCTTTTCGAAGGGCCAGCGCGCGGTGGTCGCGGGCGACCTCATGCATCACCAGATCCAGTGCCGCGAGCCGGACTGGTCGGCGAAGCCGGATTGGGACCCGAAGCAGTCGGCTCTCTCGCGGCGAAAATTCTTCGCCTCCGTGGCGGACACCGACACGCTGATTTTACCGGTTCATTTCCCTGCGCCGACGGCGGGGCTGATCAAGCCGCTGGGCGACGCGTTTGATTATAAGTTCAAGCGGGAGTGAACCTCTTCACCTCGCCCCGCTTGCGGGGAGAGGTCGAATTTGCGCGAAGCGCAAATTCGGGTGAGGGGGACTCCTCCGGCTCAGCTGTCGCCGCCCCCGCGGAGACTCCCCCTCACCCCAACCCTCTCCCCGCAAGCGGGGCGAGGGGGGTAGACCGAGCGCGCCTTATGCGCTGACCTCGCACTTCTTCATAAAGCTGTTCTTGGCAGCGCCGGCGAGCGGCTTGCCGTCGGCGCTGACGGCCTTGGGCGTGCAGGCGTCGGCCTTGCACTTCTTCAGGAACGAGGTCTTGGCGGCGCCGGCGAGCGGCTTGCCGTCCTTGCCGACCGCCTTGCTCTCGCAGGTTTCTTGCGCGAAGGCCGAGCCTGCCGCAAAGGTGGCAACGATTGCAGCCAGGAAAATCCGCTTCATCATGGGTGTCTCCGTAAACCAGAAATGGCGGAGAGATTGGAGCCGGGAATCGTGGCGCAATCAAGCTGGATGAGGGCCTGCCGTCCGGTCCGGCTGGCGATTTTTTCGAGTGGGAGTTGGCAACAGGCTCGCTTCCTGTTGCACTGCTCGCTGACCGCGGCGGGCAATGCTGCTAGGCTTGGCCAGCTCAACTGGATGGAGCATCGTGATGGACGCCGTGATCCCGAAACACTGGGAAGCCGCCGATCAGCATTCGCACCTGGTTCGGCCGCAAGACATGGATTGGCAGACGACGCGCTTTCCCGGCTGCGAGGCCAAGACACTGCTGTTCGATCGCCGCACCGGCCTGATGACCGCCTTGATGCGGTTTGCGCCGGGATCGGTGCTGCCGGATCACGAGCATGTCGGGATCGAGCAGAGCTGGGTGATCGAAGGCGCACTCGTCGACAAGGAGGGGCCGGCCAAGGGCATCGCCTGCAAGGCCGGTGAATTCATCTGGCGCGAGGCAGGCAGTCGGCATGCCGCCTGGTGTCCGGACGGGGCCCTGATCCTCGCGATCTTCCAGGTGCCGAACAAGTTCTTCGAAGCCGACGGCCGCGTGGTCGACGCCGCCGGCCAGGATTGGGACGAGACTTGGGGGCACACCCGCGCAGAGGGAACGCGGAGCGCGCGATAGGCCGCTCTGCACAGTCTAAACCTTGCCGCCGATGCTTCTGACGAGCATGGCGACCTGAACGGCGATCAAGCGCCGCATCTCCTTGCCGCTCCTGGCTGTTTCCCGCAGTCCGCGCATGCCGAACACGAGGCAGCGCGCCAAAACTTCGGGCTCGTCCGCTCCCCTTGCGGACCGCACCTGATCCCCGATGAGCTCGACGACCAGGGACTGGAAATTGTCATAGACCTGTCGGACTGCGGGGAAGCGGAGGTCGAAGAGATCGGCCGAATCCGGATGCGCCTCGACCAGGTCGAAGCCATGACATCCCCAGGATTTGCAAGCGTGGAGCAGCTTGGCGTGAAGCCCGTCGAGGCGGGCGATCGCGGCCCTGATCTCGCGATGCTTCTGCTCGTCCATTCCCTGGATGACTGCCGCGAACACCGCGTCCTTGTCGTGGAAGAGCAGGTAGAGCGCGGGCCGCGATATCCCCGCCTCAGAGGCGATGTCGCCCATCGTCGTTCGGGCATAGCCGTAGCGCGAAAAGACCGTGGTCGCAGCCGCGACGGCAAGCTGTTCTTTCGAGGCGCGGGATTGAACCATGATCTCCCCATCAATCGTTCGCATCTTGACAAAATTTCGATAATTGTCAATTTGTCATGATCAGGAAAAGCAAGAGGGTGTTGCGAGATGAACGACGAAGCGCGACTGAGGACGTGGAACGCCTATCAGGCCGCATGGGGGCCCGTTGAGGAGAGCGAACGGCGTCGGCTGCTCGAACAGAGCGTGGCCGCCGATTGCGTGTACACGGATCCGGGCTCGCAGGTGGCGGGGCGGGAAGCCTTGATGGCCCGCATCGGGCAGACGCAGCAAAAATTTCCGGGCGCCTACTTCAGGAACGACAGCTTCCTCGAACACCACGAGCAGGCGCTTTTCCGCTGGACCATGTACGACGGCGCCGGCCGCGTCTTCGTCAAGGGCGAGAGCTTCGGCCGCTTTGGCGAAGATGGTCGCCTGGTTCAGGCGACCGGCTTCTTCGATGTGGCGGCGGCCACTGGCTGACCGTCCGCTGCCGCTAGAGATCAAGTCCGCCGGGTCTCGGCTCTGCGTCAGGTCCCGCGCGCCAGCAGGGCCTTGAAGTCGGCTCGCGCGCGCTGCGCCTCGGCACGCGCCACGTCCGAGGCGTCGCCCATGCCGAAATAGCCGTGGATCAGGCCGGGGCCCTCGTGATGCTTGACCCGCACGCCGGCGGCCTCCAGCGCCCGCGCATAGGCAGCGCCCTCGTCGCGCAGGGGATCGAACCAGGCGGTGGTCACGACCGCGGGTGCAAGGCCCGCAAGTGAGGCGGCCCGCAGCGGCGAGACGCGCCAATCAAGGGCGTGATCGGGCTCGGCGAGATAATGGCCGCAAAACCATTCCATCGTGGCACGCGTCAGAAAGTAGCCCTCGGCATTCTCGGCGCGTGAGGGATAGCGCGCGTTCTCGCGCACGTCGGCGTAAGCGCCGAGGACGTCGGTCACGGGGTAGACCAGCAATTGCGCGGCGAGCTTGATGCCAGCATCGCGGCAGGCGATCGCAGTGGTCGCGGCGAGATTGCCGCCGGCGCTGTCGCCGGCAACGCCGAGGCGTTTTGCGTCGCCGCCAAATTCCGCGACGCGGTCGAAGATATCACTCACGGCGGCGAAGGCATCCTCGAACGCGCCCGGAAAGCGCGTCTCCGGCGGGCGGCGATAGTCGACGGAGATGACGACGGCGCCGGTCTCGATTGCAAGATTGCGCGCCTGCCGGTCATGGGTCTCGAGGTCGCCCGCGACCCAGCCGCCACCGTGAAAGAACACCACGGTTGGCGCGGGCGTGCTGCCGATCCGATAGACGCGTGCCGGAAGCGGGCCGGCGCCACCTTTCACCTTGATGTCCTCGACGCTGGCGACGGGCGGCGGCGGGATGGCGGCGCGCGAAGCAGCCAATGCGCGCAAGGAATCGCGGGCGCTCTGTGGCGTCATGACCGTGGGATCGCGCATCGGCATGAGCGGAATGATCTGGGCGATGACGGGATCGAGTGGCGCGGCCATGGTTGCGGTCCTCCAGGGTTCTTGGTCTTGCTTGCCGCTTAGCATAGATTTTGCGCGCCGCATCGGCAACCGGCCGTGTCGTCAGGCCGGTGGATGAAGGGCGGGGAGGCTTTAGAGGGTGGAATTCGAAACGCTGGTCTAGTCATGCCGCAGCGTGCGTGGCTTCAAGAACGAGCCGGGTCGATCTCGGTGCGCCCTGTTGCGGCATCGTGCTCGCGGCGCGGGACCGCGGTCTCGGCTCTGTCACCAACGGGCAGGGCATCATGCGCTCCGACATCGTGCGCGAGGTCGCGAAAAATTCCGGAGGACGAGATGATCATGACCTGCGTCGCGATGGGCTATCCCGACGACGACTCGCCGCGAACGCCGTTCGCTCGGACCGCGAGCCTAACGAAGAGTTCGTGCGCTACGTGGGTTTTGCCGATTAGCATGATGAAGAGGAGATTATTCTCTCGCAAATTTTTTGGTGCGGAGTCGTTCGCGGCCTCTTGCAATCTCGAAGATGCGGGAGGAACAATATGCAGACTGAGAGGTTTGTTGCTGGCGCGAGGGAATTGACATGCGGCGGCTGGCTAGCCTGGTTCGATGGTTCTTCGGCCCGCGGCTGCGGCGCCCCATCGACGCTGATCCAAGTCTTCCTTTCACACCCGAAGAGTTCGGCCGGCTGATTCGCAGCGGCCGGCATGAGGACATGAATCTGCTGGCCGACGGCCTGGCCTGCCGGTCCATCCCGCACCGCGCCAGCCATCGCGCGACCCATTAGGGTGCGTTCGAGACGGGTCTGTCGCGCTCACCGCGTGAGCGCGACCTGCTTGAATGAGTGGACCAGAGCCTTCTCCAGCTTCCCATTCATCCCGCACAAGACGTTGTAGGCCTCCGCGCGCGGCATGGTCGGCTTGTAGTGCCGGCGCTCGATCAGCGCCGCGAAGATGTCCGAGATGGTCAAAATCCGCACGATGTCGCCAATGCTCTCGGCGCAGAGCGCATCGGGATAGCCGCTGCCGTCGAGGTACTCGTGATGATGACGAACGGCATCGAGAATTTCCGGTGAAATCTTGTCGTGCCCTTTCAGAAACGCGTGGCCCGCGGCTGGATGGGTCTCGATCTGGGCACGTTCTTCCGCATCGAGGCGGCCCGGCTTGTCGAGAATGGCCAGCGGAATCTGCGCCTTGCCGATGTCGTGGAACATGGCTGCCGAGTACAGACGCTCCAGATCGGCTCTTCCGACACCGAGGCTCAGGCCGAAGTCGATGGCGAGGCCGGTCACGAGCAGGCAGTGCTGATAGGTTCCCTCGTGGTGGCGCCGTACCGTCGAGAGCCATTCCGAAAGACCTCGCTCGGTTATGCGATCGGCGATCTGGCGGCCGACCTCCTTGGTGCCGTCTATGTCAAGAGGTTGACCCAGGGTCACAGCCGTGAACATCGATGCGACAGCGGTCGCCGCCGCCTCGACGGCGTTGTCCGGTTGCAGTGTGTCGCCTGACGCAGCGGACGATCCGTCGGCCGGATCGGTTAGTGCCGCCAGCAGTTTGGTCCGGCCGACAGTGCTGGGAAGGACCAGCGTCGCCCCGAGCGCGTAGGCTTGCGAGATACCGACGTGAGAGCTGTGCTCGAGGAGAAATATCCGCTTCTTCGCCTTGGCGAGCTTGCCAGCCCGTCTCTTGAGGGCGGCGATATTGTCGACGTCGCGCAGGTCCGCGCGGATGACGATGGCGGCGGGCACCTGCGACAGCTTGGCTTCGGCGTCCAGCCGTTCGCCGGCGACGGCGAAACGGTCCTCAAGGATCGTGCAGACGCCGGCCAGCCTGTCGGACGTATCCGCCAGCACATGCACGAAGGAGCGGGCCGCTTCCTTCTCGCGGATGCCGTCCGCGTTGACGGGGCTGAGGATGGTTCGCGCGTTCTGCACGGCTCGACCTGGACTATCGTGGATTGCAATAATTGGGATGAATTGTTGGCCTATTTGCTCCGGGCGACGGTCTGCGTAGCAGCCGAGGGTGCGCTCGCCGGCTTCTTTTTGCCGTCAGCGGTGACGAAGTGAATGCCGGCCGTGGTGCCATCGATCCAGACCAACTCGCAGCGCCGATAGGCGAGCCCGGTCGACGACAGCAGCATGAAGAATTCCTTGGCCTGCAGCACGTCCAGCGTGCCCTCGACCTCGACCTTTGCGCCTGTCTGCGACACGTCGAGCAGAACGCAACTGCGCCGCCATGTGCCGTCAGAGCCCATCAGATTGACGGCCTGCCTGTGGTCCATCCGCACGCGCGCCGCCTTGCGGCCGTCGAACTTCATCGGCTACCCCCCGTTTTTGCGCCGCGATCTCGCCGACTGCTCTCCTTGACGCTTGCGGCGATTTCCCCCCACCGCACCGTCCACTGACTGGTCGACAGAAGCAGCGTCTCGAAAACGTGCTGTGCGCGTTCGCGCTCGGCAAAGGAAAGCCTGGTGCCGCTGCGGTTGCTCAGGATGGCAAGCGTGGTCTGCCAGTTCAGCCGCGACGCCCGGCAGGCCATCACCAGGCCTTCGCAATCGCCGTCGGTCATGACGTGCTCGACGATCTCGATGGGGGTCCCCGAAAGCACCGACAAGGCGGTGAACAAATTGGCGGTCTCGCCGCGGATCGCGAAGCGGTTCACCGCAGAATCGTTGAGCTTGCCGATGCGGTTGAGCGCGACGATCTCCGGCCGTGCGCTTGCATAAGCGGCCGCGCTAGGCAGCTTGGGCACGATCGGCGCTGCCGCTCGAGGACACGAGACGGTGGAAGCCTTTGGCTCCGCGCGAGCGTCGGGGGCCGGCGAGGCCGGCAGCAATTTCCGCAGGACCGGATCTGGCGTGCCTGGTCTGAGCGCCAGGGCCTTCGTGAGTTCGTCATCGCTTGCGCACGTTTCAACGAGCGCGACGTAGGCGGCATCGGAGAACCGCGCCCCTGCGTTGCTGATCAGCGCAAGGTGAACGGCGCGGCCGCCGCGCTTGATGAGCGTCTCGGTCAATCGGGGTTCGATGCGCGCTCGGACCGCGATCGCGAGTTGCTGCGGTTCGCCGCTCGAAATCGCGATTGTTTCGAGATCCGACGTGGAGAGCGCCTGCGATTTGAGCAGAACGGGGCAGGCCACGCCGGGATCGTCGTGTAAGGCAAGACGTTGCAGGGTCTTCGGCGGAGCCACTTTGAGCTCGGCAAGCGCCGCGCCGAGTTGAATCAATGCGCTGGCCTCGACCCGCTCCGTCAATCGAAGCAGGACGCCGTCGACCACACTGGCCAGCAATTCCTGAGGCCGGTCGCGGCTGCCGGTGAGCAGCTGCAAAATGCCTTCGAGGATGCGAGCGCAGCGGTCCAGCGGGCAAGTTGCGACCGCATCCTCCAACTCGACCAAAATATCAGCAGGCGAATTTGCCATCATGGCAGGAGCCTGAAATAAAATAGCTATACGATTTAACGAGCTTTATTGGGCCTCAAAGATGTTAATTTTTAATTTTGAGAATTAAATCCCAGGGTATTATACACCGCGGCATTTCGGGAAATGCTATCGAAAATCGGCAAGGCTCGACGTCCCGGCTTGTCCTTTCACTTGGACCCTTCCCAATTGATCAGGACACGTTAGGATTGATTCTTCAGGTCCGACGAGAAACCAAAAAGGGGAAGCGGATCGGCACCGTTGCCGGATGCGCGTCGATTGCGACACCGGGTTTCGTATTTTCATGAACAGCATTGATGACGTGCCCAGGCTGGCACTCAAGACATTTCGTTTTTCAGACGTCGACGAATTTCGAAGCGCCATACGCGGGCTGAATTTCGAGTTCACGCCTTTCGTACGGAAGATTTCGTCTGAGCAGACAATTCTGTCGTTGCCCGGGTGCGACGTGAATTTGACGTGCGCGTTTCCCCGGGTCGTTGATGCACAGCTCGTCGGGAATTGCACGGCGATCGGCTTCACGATGGACGACCTCAACGTCCCCATTCGCTTCAATGGCTCGCAACGTGCGCGCCCGGCCGTGGTCATTGGCAGCGGCGGCGCGGCCTACACCGTCATCGAGGAGGTGCAGCGGCAAATCGCCTCAGTGGTTTTCAGCCCGGAGGTGAGGGACCGCGGCTGGCCCAGAGCTTCCCAGACCTTCAAGATTTTCGAAACGAGTGCCGCTGGCCTGGACCGGCTGCGCAGTGTGGTGCGTGAGGTGCTGGCCGCGGCCTCAGAGCCCGTCGAGGCGTCAGATCTCCTGGTCAAGGCAAGAGCAATGAAGGAATCCCTGCTCGCGGCCGTCGACCACGTGTTGGGAGATGTCGTTTCGGTCCGCTGGACGCTGCGCCCCAATGACGAGCGGAACTTCAGGATGTTCCGGGATATCAGTGCGCTACTGTCCGATGACCTATCGCAGCCGATCTACAGCGAGGAGATTGCACGCAAGCTCGGACTGTCCGTTCGCACCATGCACGACGTCGTTCGACGCTATCGCGGCATGAGCCTGCACCGTTACTTGCGCCTGCGCCGGCTGTGGCTGGTGCGCCGACGGCTGCTCGCCGGCGCCGACAGCGTCAAGGCGGTGGCGCTTGCGTTCGGCTTCTGGCATCTCAGCGATTTCTCCCGAAGTTACCGCGACCAGTTCGGCGAGACGCCGTCGCAAACGCTGGAGCGCGGACGCGGGCGATAGTTGACGGATCGAGTAGGGCCGGACGCCGGTTTTGTGCTACCATCCGGCCATGAGCAATCGCATCCTCGTCCTCTATGGTTCCTACCGTTCCGACCGCATGGGCATCCGCCTTGCGAATTTCGTCATCAACCGGCTGCGCGCGCGGGGCGACGATGTCACCTTGATCGACGCCAAGGCGATCGGCCTGCCGATGCTCGATCGCATGTACAAGGAGTATCCGAAGGGGTCGGCACCCGAAGCGTTGGAGATTCTGGCCGGACAGATCCGCGACGCCGACGGATTCGTCTTCGTCACCGGCGAGTACAATTGGGGCATCCAGCCCGGCCTGAAGAATCTCACCGACCACTTCCTCGAAGAGTGGTTCTGGCGACCGGCCGCGATCGTGAGCTATTCCGCCGGCCGCTTCTCGGGCGCGCGCGCCGCGACCGCCTGGCACGGCACGCTGTCGGAGATGGGCATGGTGGTGGTGTCGAGCACCATCGGGGTCGGCCCGATCGCACAGACATTGTCGGCCGACAGCGAGCCGATCGGTGATGGCGGCAAGGCCCTGGAGCGCGCGTTCCCGCGCTTTGCCGACGATCTCGCCTGGTGGATCGAGGCGGCGAAGGCGCAGCGGGCGCGCAAGGCGCCGCCTTACTGAACTTGTCTACGCCGCCCTGACTTCGCCGAGGAAGCGGTCGAACTGGCCGGCGAGATCGCGCGACTGGGTCGAGAGCTGCTCGGCGGCGCCGAGCACTTCCCTTGCGGCCGCGCCGGTATCGTCGGCGGCCCGCTGCACGCCTGCGATGTTGGTGTTCACCTCCTGGGTGCCGCGGGCGGCCTCCTGGACGCTGCGGGCGATCTCCTTGGTCGCCGAGCCCTGCTCCTCGATCGCTGCGGCGATCGCGGTGCCGATCTGGTCGATCTCGCCGATGACGTCGGCCACGTTGCGGATCGCGGCCACTGTCTCGTCGCTC
Source organism: Bradyrhizobium sp. IAR9 (assembly GCF_013408065.1). Taxonomy (NCBI): domain Bacteria; kingdom Pseudomonadati; phylum Pseudomonadota; class Alphaproteobacteria; order Hyphomicrobiales; family Nitrobacteraceae; genus Bradyrhizobium; species Bradyrhizobium sp. IAR9. Next base: position 358,830 of record NZ_JACBZW010000001.1, on the reverse strand, counting down.
GCGGTCTGGATCGCCGTGATCTGCTCGGAGATTTCGGTGGTGGCCTTGGCGGTCTGGCCCGCCAGCGATTTCACCTCGGAGGCGACCACGGCAAAGCCGCGGCCGGCCTCACCGGCGCGGGCGGCCTCGATGGTCGCGTTCAGCGCGAGCAGATTGGTCTGCTCGGCAATGCTCTGGATCAGCGTGACGACGTCGCCGATTTTCTGCGCGCCCTCGGCGAGGGTGCGTGCGGTGTCGCCGGTGCGGCGGGCGTTCTCGACGGCGCGGGCCGCGATCTCGGTGGATTGAGCGACCTGACGACCAATCTCGGAGATCGAGGAGGTCAGCTCCTCGGTGGCGCTGGCGACGGTCTGCACGTTGGTCGAGGTCTGCTCCGAGGCTGTGGCGACGACCGCGGCCTGGCTGTTGGTCTGGGCCGCCGTCGAAGTCATCGACTGGGCCGTGCTTTCCATGGTCGAGGAGGCCCGGGACAGGCCGCCGACGAGCTCGGTGACCTTGGCCTCGAACGCGCGGGTGAGTTCGTCGAGCGCCTGGGCGCGGCGCATCTTGCCGTCGTTCTCGGCCTGCTTCTCGGCCGCGAGCCGGTCGGCCCGGATCATGTTGTCCTTGAAGACCTGGACGGCGGCAGCCATCGCCCCGATCTCGTCGGAGCGCTCGGCGCCCGGGATGCTGTCCGCAACCTCGCCCTCGGCAAGCCGCGACATCCGGCTCGTCAGGCCGACGATCGGCGCGCAGACGCGGCGGCGAACCATCACGATGAGGCCGACGCTCGCGACGAGCACGGCGGCAAGGCCTGCAAGCGCGATGGTGAAGCTGGTGCGCGCGGCCGAGGAGGCGCCGGCGAGGATCTGCTCGGCATTGTCATAGAACGCGTCGCGGACCTCGATGATGGTGCCGAGGCCGCGCTGCGTGGCGGCGTAATAGGTGTCCATATCGTGTTCGTACTTGCCGCTGACGGCGCCGTCCTTAACGAGCTTGAGCTCGCGGCCGAATTCCTCGACATAGATCGAATTGAACTTTTCCAGTGCGGTGGCGACGTTCGCCGGCGTTGCCGGATTGCCGCGCAATTCCAGAAGGGCCATCACGAGTTGGTCGTTGCGGCCCTGCGAGCGGCCGATGTCGGCCTTCTCGGCATCGGTCGCCGGCTTCTTGCCGCCGACGAGGTTCTTGTGCAGGCTGGAGTTGAAGCCGCCGACGTCGCGCAACGTCATGGCGGTATTGGCGTAGCTGGCCTGCCGGTAGGCGTCGCCGTTCAGGATCGCCATGCGGCGGACCTGCTCGTTCAGCAGTGCGGTCACGCCGCTGTTGAGCACGGCATTGTCGGCGACGATCTTCTTGGCTGCGTCCTTGCGGGTCTCCGCCGGCCCGGTGAGCGCCTTGTCGATGGCCTCGCGCAAGGCGGTGAATTTCGCATTGATGCCATCGATGTTGCTGCCGACGCTGTTGCCGTCGTCGAACGAGCCGGGCAGCTCCTTGCGCAGCGCGTTCATCCTGTCGCGGGCGCCGTCGGTCTGCTTGCGCAGCTTGTTCTGTTCGGCGAGCAGTGCAGGGTCGATCGTGGCGGGGCCGTAGAGGATGTTGGTGGAGAAGCCGCGCTCGGGGTTGAGATAGCGCGGGATATCGCTGGCGGCGCGGACGATCGCCAGGCGGCCTTGCGCCTCGCCGATCCGCTCCATCGTCTGGTACTTGGTCACGGCGACGTAGACGGCGAGGCCGCCGCCCACGGTCGAGAGCGAGACGATGGCGGTGGTCAGCAGCGTTCCGATTTTCATGATCTGTCCGGCAATTGGCGCGGGGAGAAAGATATTCTCCGGAAAATAGACAGACCGTATTAATCGCGGGTTTACGCTGGTGGGTGCCGCGGGTGCGCGCCTGGCTTAGCGACCGAGGGTGGCAAGGATTTCCAGCGTCGAGGCGTCGCGTTCGCCTGCGAAATAGCGGGCGAGCGCCTCGCCGAACACGGGCTCATCGGAGACCGCGCCGAACAGCGTCATCGACGAGCGGAATTTGGAATCGTCCGGCGCGCCGAGGATCGCGTTGATGCTCCGGCCCTGAACCGCGAGCACCAGCCCGGTGCATTCGATCAGGCGCGCCCCGAGCACGGGATGGGCGAGATAGGCCTTGGCCTCTGCGGGGGAGCCGATGGCGTAGCGCTGCGACATGGTGCTGAAGCCGAGGCCGGCGATCTGAGGGAAGACGAACCACATCCAGTGAGTCTGCTTCCGGCCCCGGGCCAGCTCCCCCTGGACGTCGCGAAAAACCGGATTCTGGGCCGTTACGAAGCGCTCTAGATCGAAAGGATCGGTCATTGGATACCTTAGAGGGCCTTGCCGGCCGCGATTATGCCTAACTTTTGGCTCCCAATGTGGTAGCTGGTATAGAGTCTCCGGGCGGGGGTTGGGCCCCCCGGGGGTCGATTTGGGGATCTGATGGTTTCCGACGCAGCACATGCCGAGAGGCTGTTGTCGCGCCGCCGTGTCGGGCGAGCCGAGAGAGTTCTGCTGTCTCTGGCCGCCGTCGCGATGGCGCTTGGCGCCGCCGCCTGGGTCACTGACATCGGGAATTCGAATTTTGGCAATTCGACCCCGCTAATCACTGCTGCGCTGCCGCCGGCCAATGCCCCTTCTTTCGAGGACCGTTTCGCGTCGGCGTCCGGCAACCCGCCCGCCCGCGAGCTCGGCCTGCGGACGATGGAGCGTTCCGCCCTGAGTGCGGTCCAGCTCAAGCTCCGCGACGCCAAGGCGATGCTCGCCCAGAAGCTCCAGGGCGACGATTGGCGCACGACCCTGACCGATGATGACCGGCACGTGGTCGACGAGACGAGGCCCTCGCAGCGTGCCGACGCCATCCCGATGCCGCGCTCGCGCCCGACCCAGGCGGACTTCTCCGCCCAGATCGCCTCCAGCCAGGCCTATGCGGAGACCAACCCCAAGGTCGACAACCGCAACTTCTTCGAAAAATTCACCGACAAGATCAGGCTCGCCTCGCTGACGCCCAGCGACGGCCTGTTCGGCAAGGCGCCAGATCTGGCCGCTCTCGGCTACGATTCGCGTACGGCGGTCTATGACATCAAGGCCAAGGCACTTTACCTGCCGAGCGGCGTCGCGCTGGAAGCCCATTCCGGCATGGGCGCGCTGATGGACGACCCCAATCATGTCGACCAGCGCATGGTCGGCGCGACCCCGCCCGCAACCTACGACCTGAAGCCGCGCGAGAAGCTGTTCCACGGTGTCCGCGCGCTGCGCCTGACGCCCACCGATGGCACCAGCGCGCTCGGCCGCGTCGGCCTTCTCACCCACAATTACATGCTCGGGCCGCGCGGCGATTCCAACGGCTGCGTCTCGATCAAGGACTATGATCGCTTCCTCAAGGCTTACGACAATGGCGAGTTCAACCGCCTGGTCGTGGTGCCGAGTCTGAGCGGATCTGCGACTGCCTCGCAGCGCGCCAGCACCGACTCTTGATATTCGCCTGCTGCGGCGGGGCTGCCGTTTCCCCTTCGTTAAGCCGTCATCGTCCAGAAGCAGCCCATGAGTGATCCATCAAGTTCCGAGACCCCGCTGCGTACGACGTTCAAGATCAAGCTGAACGGCGACACGTTGGCGATCGCGACCGTCGGTCAGGCCTATCAATTCCTGACCAACTTCAAGTCGGTCGAATGGATGGAATTCCGCTCCCTGCACGAGGACGCCGTCGAGGCTCTGGAAGGCGCAGCCGGTAACGCGATGCTGGCGGTGCAGGCAACCAACGCCGTGCGCGCGCTGTTCGTCAGCGCCAAGCTGCTCTGAAGCCCTTCAGCTCATAGTCTCGTAGCTCGGATGGAGCGCAGCGTAGTCCGGGACCCCTGTCGCTTGTGGCACGATTCCTGGATTTCGCTCCGCTCCATCCAGGCTACAGGGCCATCTCCTCGCGCATCTTGAACTCTGCTTTGCGAACGGGCAAACGGTCCGCGGAGATCGTCGCCGCAAGCCCATGTCTGAAATTTAGTTCAGGGAGAGACCCCATCATGAAACGCCGTACATTCCTCAAGGGCGGCGCGGTCGCCGGCGCGACGTCGCTGGTTGCCGCACCTGCGATCGCGCAGAGCGCGCCCGAGATCAAATGGCGCCTGACGTCGAGCTTCCCGAAGTCGCTCGACACCATCTACGGCACGGCGCAGACCTTCGCGAAATACGTCGCTGAGGCCACCGACAACAAATTCCAGATCCAGACCTTCGGCGCGGGCGAGATCGTTCCGGGCCTGCAGGCGCTCGATGCCGTCAGCACCGCATCGGTGGAGATGGCGCAGACCCCGCTCTATTTCTACATCGGCAAGGAGCCGGCGCTGGCCTACGCCACCGGCGCGCCGTTCGGCATGAATCACCGCCATCAGGAATCGTGGTGGCACTTCGGCGGCGGCGCCGATCTCACCAACGAGGCGCTGAAACCGTTCAAGGCGCACGCCATCCTCTGCGGCAATTCCGGCACCCAGATGGGCGGCTGGTTCCGCAAGGAGATCAAGACCGTCGACGATCTCAAGGGCCTCAAATTCCGCATCGCGGGCATGGGCGGCCACGTGCTTGCCAAGCTCGGCGTCGTGCCGCAGCAGATCGCAGGCGGCGACATCTATCCGGCGCTGGAGAAGGGCACGATCGACGCGGTCGAGTTCGTCGGCCCCTATGACGACGAGAAGCTCGGCTTCCAGAAGGTCGCCAAGTACTATTACTTCCCGGGCTGGTGGGAAGGCGGCGCGATGCTGCACATGATCGTCAACGACGAGAAATGGGCGTCGCTGCCCAAGCAGTATCAGGCGATCGTCAACCAGGCCGGCGCGGCGGCCGGCGCATGGATGCTCGAGAAATACGACAGCGTGAATCCGGCGGCGCTGAAGCGGCTGATCGCCAACGGCGCGGAGCTGAGGGCGTTCCCGCAACCGGTGCTGGAGGCCTGTTACAACGCCACCCAGGAGCATCTGAACGAGCTCGCCGCCAAGAGCGACCTGTTCAAGCGGACCAAGGAAAGCCACGACGCGTATATGAAGGAGCTGCTGTTCTATACGCAGATCGCGGAGAACTTCTACGACAACTATCTGCTCAGCAAGATGCGCAACAAGAGCTGATTGTGAGGAGGGCGCGGTGCCGCGATCGCGCCGCGCTCTCGTAGGGTGGGCAAAGGCGCACTTGCGCCGTGCCCACGTTCTTTGTGCCGCTTGCAATGGTGGGCACGCTTCGCTTTGCCCACCTTACGGGACCTGAGCAAGCGGCCCTACGCCGCCCCAAGCCCCAGCTTCGCGTAGATCCGCCTTGCATAGGCGCCGAACGCATCGGTCGTCTTCAGCGGCAGGTCGCGCGGGAAGGGCAGGTCGATCGGGAAATAGTCGGCCATCTTCGCAGGTCCCGCCGTCAGCACCGCGCAGTGCGACGACAGGAACACGGCTTCCTGGATCGAATGCGTGACGAAGATGATGGTCTTGCCGCTCTCTCGCCAGATCCGCAGCATCTCCAGATTCATCTGCTCGCGCGTCAGCGCGTCCAGCGCGCCGAACGGCTCGTCCATCAGGATCAGCTTTGGATCGTGAATGAAGGCGCGCGCGATCGCGGTGCGCTGCTGCATGCCGCCGGAGAGCTGCTGCGGATATTTCTGCTCAAAGCCGGCGAGGCCCACGAGGTTGAGAAGATCGCGCGCCCGCTCGCGCGCGGCCTTCATCGGCAGGCCGACGATCTCGGCCGGCAGCAGCACATTGTCCAGGATCGTCCGCCATTTCAGCAGCAAGGCCTGCTGGAACACCATGCCGATGTCGCGGGTCGGATCGAACGGGCTGTTGGCGTTGCCGATCTTCACCGTGCCGCCGTCGGCGCCGTGCAGGCCGGCCAGGATCTTCATCACCGTGGTCTTGCCGCAGCCGGACGGGCCGACCAGCGAGACCAGCTCACCTTCCTGCACGTCCATGGTGACGTCGGACACCGCCAGGAATTCGGCGCCGCCGCTGCGATAGACCTTGCGGACGCCCTGCAGGCTGATGAAGGGGGCAGGGCTCATGCCAGCCACTTGTCCCGATTGGCGGCAACGAAGGCATCGTCGCTGAGATCGGCGTGCTCGCGCGTGACGCGGTCGATCTCCTCTTTCTGGCCCGGGCTGAGGCCCTCGTTCGGATCGAGGCACCACAGGCCTTGCATCAGGCCCTGGCGCCGCAGCACCTCATGGCAGCCGGCGATGCAGCCGTGGAAGTTGTTGGCGACGTCGAAGAAGGCGCTGTTGCAGTCGGTGACGCGGGCATCGAGTGCCAGCAGGTCGGCCGGCACGCTGTCCTTGTGCCGCGCCGCCTTGCAGCGCTCGAACTGCTTGATCGCACTGGCCGTCCACACCGACCAATGGCCGAGCAGGCCGCCCTTGAAGTAGGTGCGCGTGGTGACGCCGTTGTCGCGCAGATCGAACGGCAGCATCAGATCGAGCAGGATGTGGTCGTCATTGCCGGTGTAGAGCGCGACGCGGTCGAGCGCGCCGGCGGCCGCGACGCCGCGCAGGACGTCGAGGGTACGATAGCGGTTGAACGGCGCGATCTTGATCGCGATGACATTGTCGATCGATGCGAAGCGCTGCCAGAACCGGGCGGAGAGAATGACGCCGCCGACGGCCGGCTGAAGATAGAAGCCGACCAGCGGGATCTCGGCGGCGACTGCCGTGCAGTGCGCGATGATCTCGTCCTCGGAGGCGCTCTTCATCGCGGCGAGGCTGAGCAGGCCGGCATGATAGCCGATGTCGCGCGCGGTGCGGGCTTCGGTGACCGCCTGGTTTGTCGGACCCGCGAGGCCTGCGACCATCGCCAGCGGTCGCCTGGTCCAGCTCGCCGCGGTCTCGGCGGCGAGCTCGAGCACCGGACGGTAGAGACCGACGTCGCGGATCGCGAACTGCGTCGTGTGCACGCCGACGGCAAGGCCGCCAGAGCCGGCGTCGATGTAATAGCGCGTCAGCGCACGCTGATGCGTCTTGTCGAGCTGGCGCTCGGCGGTGAGCGCGAGCGGATGCGCCGGTATCACGGTGCCCTCAGTGATCAGGTTGCGGATGTCGCTGTTGATCTGGCTGTGATGCATGATGTCCTATCCGAATTCAGGGCCGGCGACGGCGAATGGCATTTCCTCGCCCGTGACGGTGGCGGGGCCGAACCGCATGCGCTGGAACGGCCGTTCGATGGTCCAGCCGACTGCGGTCAGTCCTTCCAGGAACGCATCTTGCGACGCGACGACGTCGAGCAGGAGCGGGCTGGTCTCGGAACGCACGATCGCGTCAACGAGCGCCAGAGCTGCCGCGGCATTGTCGGCCAACAACGGGCCGATATGGCGAGCGGTCCGGCCGTCGCGAACCAGTGCGATGGCGCCGTTCGCACCGACGATGCGCGAGCCGGAACGCTGTGCGAAGGCGGAGAGGAGGGCGGTCCGGTCGAAACCGGTGGCCCGCCGGTCCCGTATACGAAGCGCATCGAGCGTCGCGGATGACGATGGCGGCGCTTCGGCCCGCGCAGGCTTCATCAGCTTCAGGCGGCGCAATTGCAGGGTCGGAGTAAACCCCAGCGGTCCGTAAACGGCGGCGCCGTCCGGCGTGGCATCGAGCCAGCTGGTCAGGCCGTTCTGACGCGCCGTCTCCAGGCAGGCGTCGACGAGACGGGTGGCAAGGCCACGGCGGCGATGCGTGCCTGATACCAGCACCATGCTGATCCAGGCGTTGTTGCCGGAATAGGGCAGCAGTGCTGCGGTTGCGACCAGCCGCATGCCGTCGCGAATGCCGAACACGACGCCGTCGCGCAGGAAGATGCGCCAATCCTCGTCGGTCTGGTTCCAGTGCGCTTCCGTCGACAACGCCAGCCCCGCGGTCGCGTCGTCGACGCCGAGCTGGACGATGTGCGGGGCGTCAGTAACGGCCATCGCGCACCTCGTATTTGGTGGGCTTGCCGAGGCTCGGCATGGCGCGCGAGACCCAATCGGCGGTCCAGCCGATCAGCTGCTCGGTGTCGACGACCGGAAGGCCGAACAGCTCGACCGCCTTCGACGTGTCGGTCAGCCATGCCGTCGGCTCTTCCTTGCCGGTCAGCACCGGCGCGCGGCCGAACCTTGCGCCGAAACTTTGGGCGAGATCGCGCACCGCCAGAATCTCGTGGCCGCTGACATTGATCGGCGAGGTCGGTGTCGTGCAATGAGCGAGGCAGCGCAGCGCCTGCGCCGAGGCATCGCCCTGCCAGATGAAATTGACATGGCCGAGGCTGACGTCGATCGGCGTGCCGCCAAGCACTTTCGTCGCGATGTCGTGCAACACGCCATAGCGCATGTCGATCGCGTAGTTGAGACGGAATAGCCGGCCCGGCGTTGCGAATTTGTGCGAGAAATACTCGAACATCCGCTCGCGGCCGACGCAGGACTGGGCGTACTCGCCGGGCGGGTTCGGTGCCATCTCCTCGGTCGAGCCTTTGCCGTCGATGGGGACGAAGGGATAGATGCAGCCGGTCGAGAACGCCACGATGCGCGAGGACGGGAAGGCCTGTGCCACCAGCGCCGGCACATGCGCGTTCATCGCCCAGGTCAGCGACAGATCGCCCTCGGCGCCGAACTTGCGGCCGGCCATGAAGACGATGTTGGGCGCCTTCGGCAGCGCCGCAATTGCCTTCTCGTCCATCAGGTCGCAATTGATGGTTTCGACGCCGCGCGCGTGCAGCCAGTCCTTCACGCCGGCGTCGCTGAAGCGGGCCACGCCGATGATCCGGCGATCGGGCGCGGCGGCCTTGGCGAGCCCGGCCAGCGTCGGGCCCATCTTGCCGCCGACGCCGAGGATCATGATGTCGCCCTCGACCTTGGCGAGGTCGTCGATCAGCGCTTGCGTCGGACGGCACAGCAACTCGTCGAGGGCTGCGATATCGGGGATGGTCTTCGGCAGCGTCTGGCGGGTGAGCAGCATGGATTTGTCCCTTGGTTCTGCCGTTGTCAGGTTTGCCTTGCGTCACCGACCACGAACATGCGTTCGAGGATCAGGACGAGGCCGTAGAGAGCGACCCCGAGCAGCGTCAGCAGCACGACGGCCATCACCATCGCGGGCGTGTCGAGCGCCGACTGCACCTGGATCATGAGGTAGCCGAGCCCGCGCTCGGAGGCGATGAACTCGCCGACGATGGCGCCGGCAACCGCCAGGATGGCGCCGACCTTCATGCCGGAGAACACGTAAGGCAGCGATCCCGGCAGCTGGATCTTGCGGAACAGCGTCCAGCGCGAGCCGCGCAGGGATTTGACGAGATCGAGCAGGTCCGGCTCGACCTCGCGCAGGCCCCGCGCGGTGGTGAGCAGGATCGGAAAGAAGCAGATGCTGAAGGCGATCAGGATGTTCGGGATGATGCCGTAGGAGAACCAGACGATGAAGAGCGGGCCGAGCGCGACCTTCGGGATCATGTTCAGCGTCACGAACAGCGGCAGCAGCACGAGGCTGAGCAGCGGCGCCCAGCTGAAGATCACGGCCAGCGCGACGCCGACGAAGGCGCCGAGCGCGAAGCCGCCGAGGATCTCGACCGCTGTCACCAGCGTATTGGCGCCCCAGGCGTAGCTCGCGGTTCCCAGCGTCTGCACCGTCGCCAGCGGGGAGGGCAGGATGAATTTCGGCACGTGAAAGGCATCGACCGCGACCTGCCAGAGCACGAGCACGCCGAGGTGCACGATCAGGATGATCGCAAAGCTGCGCGAGGCGCGTGCGCTGTCTCCTGCCACCGATTGCTCCCTGTTGGCGCGGCGGCGATGCCGCAGGTCGCAAGCCTAGCCGCCTTCCGGGGAAGTTTCAACCAGTTGGTTGATTAGGGCCGGAGCGACTGCAGTACCAAATCGGCGACATGGCGGCGGCGGGCGCGCCGTGCAGTGCGGCTCGACAGGTCCTTGCCGAAGATCGCCGACAGCGTCGGCGTGTTGGAGAAGAAGAAATAGCTGAGGCCCGCAATGGAGATATAGAGCTGGACGGGGTCGACGCCCTTGCGGAACACGCCCGCGCGCACCCCCTCGTTGAGAATGTGGGAGACACTCTTCACCAGCGGGGAGTGCATGGCTTCCAGCCGCGTCGAGCCGCGGACGTGGCGGGCGCCGCCGCGGTTCTCGTCGTTCAAAAGCACGATGAAATCAGGGTGTGCGGCCAGATGGTCGAACGAAGCCTCGATCAGCTTGCGGATCGCCTTCTCCGGCGGCAGGCCTTCGAGATTGAGCTTGCGCTCCTGCTCGCGGATGTCCTCATAGACCCATTCGAGTACGGCGAGGTAAAGCGCGTCCTTGTCTCCGAAATAGTGGTAGACGAGCTGCTTGTTGACGCCGGCGCGCTCGGCGATCTCGTCGACGCGGGCGCCCGCAAAGCCGTGCCGGGCAAATTCCAGGCGCGCCGCGGTCAGCAGCTTGTTGCGGGTGGCGACGGGGTCGCGGCGCTGCGGCACGGTGTCGCCAGATCGTTTTGCGGGCATTTCCAACCAAACAGTTGACAAGTTGAGGGCGGGCTTGTTGCATTGGTATCCTCACAAGGGGAGAGCGACAAGCCGGGTCGCGGCAATGAGGAGAGATGCGATGAAGCGTTTGCAGGCGGCGGGCTCGGCCCTGGTCTTGACCCTGATGCTCGGTGCAGCCGCGGCGCCCGCGCATGCGGGCGAAGCGGTCAATCTGATCCTGAACTGGACGCCGACGGCCGATCACGCGCCGTATTATTATGCCAAGGCTCAGGGCTGGTACGAGAAGGCGGGCATCGACCTCACGATCGAGACCGGCAAGGGCTCGGGCGTTTCCGCCGCCAAGGTCGGCTCCGGCGGCTCGCCCTTCGGCGTCGCCGATCTCGCCACCATGCTGGTGGCCAAGAGCAAGGGCGCCGACACGGTCGCGGTGATGAGCGTCTATGCCAATACCGGGCAAACCTTCTACTGGCTGAAGAGCTACGGCGTGAACGGCGTTAAGGACTTTGCCGGCCACAAGATCGGCAATCCGCCCGGCGATGCCTCGCGCGTGATGTGGCCGGCTTTTGCCAAGGCCGCCGGGCTTGCGCCCGATGCCGTCGGCTTCGTCAATGTCGGGCCGACCGCGAAGATCGCGGCATTGAAGAGCCACACCGTCGACATCATCAGCGACTTCTACAACGAGCACGATCTGAAGGTGATCGAGTTCGGCCAGGACCTCGGCTACGTCAACTGGAAGGACATCGGGCTCAACCCTTACGGCAATTCGTTGATCGTCAACGGCGCCTACTTGCAGAAGAATCCGAAGGTCGTCGAAGAGTTCGTGCGCGTCACGCAGAAGGCCTTTGCGGCCTGCGTTGCCGACGTCGCGCCGTGCCTGAAAGCGCTGCTCGACCAGGTCTCCGGTCTCGACCAGGCGAACCAGGAGCGCCAGTGGGAGCGCATCAAGTTCCTGATGACCGACGAGTTCACCACCACCAAGGGTCTCGGCTGGATCGATGGCGAGCGGATGAAGAAGGACTACGAGTTGGTCCAGACCTATCTCGGCATGGAAAAGCCGTTCGATGTGACGACGGCGTTCACGACGAAGATGCTCGATCCGAATATCAAGATGGATGCGAGCAAGGTGAGGAAGTAGGGAGGGCATCTTGGCCCCCACACAGCGGTGTCATGCCCCGGCTTGACCGGGGCATCCAGTACGCCGCGGCCTTTCGACGATCCCATAGGGTCTCTGAGTACTGGATCGCCCGCCTTCGGGGGCGATGACAGTTTGGGACGGGTAACCCACGGAGAAATTAACCGGCCGTTAACCATATCCGCCGCATCGTTAACCATTCAATAACTGGGAAACGAGTCGGCCGATATGGAGGCTGCAGTCAAACCTCAACGCCAAATGGTGCGCCTGCGCGGGCGCTCCTATGTGGCCTTCGTGTTCACGCCGACGGTCCCGGTGCAGGACTGGCTTCACGAGATCGACGCCACCATTGCGCGCTCGCCGGGCTTCTTTGCCGGCCGGCCCGTGGTGATCGACCTGTCCTCGGTCGATCTCAGCCAGTCCGGGATCGGCCATTTGCTCACGAGCCTTCAGGACCGCAACATCCGCGTGCTCGGCATCGAGGGTGTTGAGGAGGCGAAGCTGACCCCGATGATGCCGCCGCTGCTCTCAGGAGGGCGCAGCTGCGTGATCGAGCCGAACGCGCCGAAGAAGGCCGAGACGAAGTCCGAGGCCAAGCCGACATCGCTGCTGCTGGAGAACCCAATTCGATCGGGCCAGACCGTGATCTTTCCCGAAGGCGACGTCACCATCCTCGGCTCGGTCGGCTCGGGTGCCGAAGTCGTCGCCGGCGGTTCCATCCACGTCTATGGCGCGCTACGCGGCCGCGCCATGGCGGGCGTGAACGGTCGCACGAGCGCGCGCATCTATTGCCAGAAGATCGAAGCCGAACTGCTTGCAATCGATGGGTTTTATCAGACCGCCGACGATATCGACGAGGCCCTGCGCGGCAAGCCGGCCCAGGCCTGGCTGCAGGGCAACACCATGCGAATTACCGCGCTGAACTGACCAGAAGGAGATTTCAGAAATGGCAAAGGTACTGGTCGTGACATCAGGCAAGGGGGGCGTCGGCAAGACCACGACGACCGCCGCGCTGGGGGCCGCGCTGGCGCAACGCGGCGACAAGGTCGTCGTCGTCGACTTCGACGTCGGCCTGCGCAACCTCGACCTCGTGATGGGCGCCGAACGCCGCGTCGTGTTCGACCTCATCAACGTGGTGCAGGGCGTTGCAAAGCTGCCGCAGGCGCTGATCAAGGACAAGCGGCTGGAAAACCTCTGGCTGCTCCCAGCCTCGCAAACCCGCGATAAGGATGCGCTGACGGAAGAGGGCGTCGGCAAGGTCATCGACGATCTGCGCAGCCGTTTCGACTGGGTGATCTGCGACAGCCCCGCCGGCATCGAGCGCGGCGCCTCCATGGCGATGCGCTTTGCCGACGAGGCCGTGATCGTCACCAATCCGGAAGTCTCTTCGGTGCGCGATTCCGACCGCATCATCGGCATGCTCGATTCCAAGACGGTGCGGGCCGAGAAGGGCGAGCGCGTCGAGAAGCACATTCTCATCACCCGCTACGACCCCTCGCGGGCCGCGCGCGGCGAGATGCTGACCATCGACGACATCCTGGAAATCCTCGCAACGCCCTTGCTCGGCATCATCCCCGAGAGCCAGGACGTTTTGAAGGCCTCCAATGTCGGCACACCGGTGACGCTGTCGAACGCGGACGGCGCACCGGCGCGGGCCTATATCGACGCGGCGCGCCGGCTGTGCGGCGACACCGTGCCGATGCAGGTTCCGACTGAGCGTAAGCGTTTTATGGATCGTCTGCTGCGACGGAGGGCTGCATGAGCATGGGTCTGCTTCGGCTTCTCCGCGGCAAAAAGGCCTCTGCACCCGTCGCTCGCGAGCGGCTGCAGATCCTGCTTGCCCATGAACGCGGAATGCGTGGCCAACCCGATCTGCTCGGGGTGCTGCGTGAGGAAATTCTCGCCGTCGTGTCCAAGCATGTCACGCTTGACCCGACCAAGGTCATCGTCCGGCTCGAGCGTGGCGACGACGTATCGACCCTGGAGGTCGATATCGAGGTGCCCAACGACTTCGATCGCAAGAAAGCGGCGGTCGCATAGGGGACGCGGCCGACGAACTCCAGCTTTGGGGTGGGTGAGAAGGCGGTCCGCTGGGCATAGCGGGCCGCCTTTGTTTTGGGACCATAGGGACGGTGCGGAACGAGGTCCCGCCCTCAATCGTTGTCAACGACCGCGGGAGCGATGCGGCCTGCGGTCTGGTCAGACGGGAGAGCGCCCATGATGTCCGAGGTCCAGGTCCACACCGTCGCGCGGCAGATGCTCGAACGGCATGGTTTTGCTGCGATTGCGAAGGCCGCTGAGCAGGCCCAGGCCTGCGAGGGCCGCGGCGAGGCCGATGAGGCCAAGGAATGGCGTCACATCGCCGACGCCATGAGGATCATCCGCGGGCCGGCCCACAGCTGATCGCTGGACCGGAATCACTTCAGCGTTCCTCTCGATCCGGCCCTCGTGACGGGGATCGATGCTGCGTCTGCGGCTGGCCGCGCTCGCCCGCCTCCCTGCAGGGGAGCTGTTCCCACGATCCGTCCGGCGCCTGCTGATAGGCGCTGCACGAGGACGACGAGGTCGATTTGTCCTCGCCCTTTTGGGCGTCGGAATTCTTTGCCTGTGCCGGGGCGCCCAGCGTTGCGCTCATCGCGAGCACGCCGGCGACCATGAGATGCGTCATCCGCATTGGGCTTCTCCTGTGCGAAAGGAGTCCGCATGCTGGCGAGGAATGTGACGATTATTGGCCGAAACGAGGGTTCCGCCGCGGTGTGCTTAACGCCGCGACAGCCGGCTTGCTAGCCGCCCTTGGCCCGGATCAGGCCGGCGAGGTTGGTCTTCTGGGCCTCGCACCAGTTGGGCATGCCGAGGCGGCGCTGGTTGAGATCGGTCGCCTGGGTCGCCACCGCGACCTCGGCCATCAGATCGTCGTCCTGCTTCTCGCCCATCTTGCCGCCGGTGTGCATCCAGGCAATCGCCTTGCGCACCTTCTCGGTGGTGCCGTCAGGCAGCTTCATCTGCTGCGCCTTCTGCACGAGATCCTGGTAGACGACGTCCGTGCCCGGACATTCGACCTTGGTGGCAAAGGCCTGCAGGACCAGGGTCACATAGGTCGAGCGTAGATGGTCCTCGGCCTGGGCCGGAGCGGCGATCAGCAACAGGCCAGCCATCAGGAAACCGTAGCGCATCCTTGGTATCTCCTCCATTTTTTTGGGAGGCTAGCGTCCGCCGGGCTGCTCCGCAATGGTATCGGGGCGAATTTGTCGCGCCCCGGCGCGGTGCGCTATCGTGGCCCGCATCCCGGCCTCGGAGAGGGACATGAGCCTGTTCAGCACGCCGTTCGATCCTACCCGTGACACAGCGCTCGTCACCGGCGCGGGCAACGGCATCGGGCGCGCCATCGCGCAGGCCCTGGTCGGCGAGGGCGTCCGGACCGTGTTCGCCGACATCAGCGCGGAGCGGGTGAACGCCGCGATCGGCGCGAGCAAGAGGCCCGAGCTGGCGGTGCCCTGGGTCGGCGATCTCGCCGAATTGGATGCGTGCGACGCGCTGCTTGCCGCCGCGGACGCAGCGTTGGGCGGGATCACGCATTTCGTCCACAGCGCTTCGCCGCCGCGGCGAGAGGCCGATCATGCGCTCGCGGTCGATCGCAGGATCTGGCAGCAGATGCATGCCGTCAATCTCGATGCCGGCTTTCACCTGGCGCGCGAACTCGCAAAGCGGCTGATCGCGGCGAAGCGGCCGGGCTCGTTCCTGTTCCTCACCTCGCTGCATGCGGGCACGCCGCGCAACCTGCCGCATTATTCGACGGCGAAGGCGGCGATGGCGATGCTGGTGAAGGAGTTGGCCAAGACGTTCGGCCGCCACGACATCCGCGTCAATGCGCTGGTGCCCGGCGCGATCGCCGCCGGCGGGTTCGTTGCGGACCCCGCGCTGGCGCGGCACATTCCACTCGGGCGTCTCGGCGAGGCCAATGACCTTGCGCCGATGGCGCTCATCGTATTGTCGAACAAGCTCTCCGCTTACGTCACCGGCGCAGCCTTCGTCGTCGACGGAGGATTGTCGCTGACGAACTGGTTCGAACCGCCCGCGCTTGACGAGTAGTCAGCGGCGCCAGGCCGGCACGGGATCGAGCGGCGTGCGGTAAAGCTCGTTGTCGTCGCGATCGGTGACGCGCACCGCGCAACCCTTCTGCTGCAGCTCCGGCTTCACCTGCGACAGCTCGGTGGCGAGCTGGTCGGCACGATCGGAGGCAACCTCGATGTCTTCGAGGATGATTCCGCCCTGGTTCCTGAACTCTCCACCAACCACAAGATCGAAAGAGTAGTACGGCATCCGAATTCCCCGGTGTGACGAGATGAGCTTCAGTGGAAGTCTCAACACATGTCGGATGGTACCACTGAGTCGACATCTACCGATGAACGGACCGCGCAATCTCTGTGCTTATGGCGCAGAAATGATGTGCAACGTGTGACGGCCTTAACATTTAATTAAATATGTTGGCGTGATCATAAGGCATGGAATTGCAGCAGAACCGGGCTCCGGGAACCGGCAGCTGCAAGAGAAGGCCGCCGGCATAGATCCCGACGGCCTTTTCTCTTGAGCGAGAAAAATCGCTTTCCGTAATTGTCCGGACTCAACGCATCACATCGACTCGGACAGCGTACGCGAGTGGTCGCAGCGCGTCGTGCTGCTTGCGCGGTCTCAGTCTAGCGCAACGGCATCGGCGGACGCACGACCGGTCCGTCGTCATCCGCGACTGCTTGGGTCGTGGTAACAGGTGCGGCCGGCGGCGGCATCGCGGCAGCCTGCGAAGGCGGCGGCGGAGCTGCGAGCGGCGCGGGCGAATAGGCCGGCATGTAGGTGTGCGACACGACCGGCTTCGGTTTGCGAACCGGCGGCGGTGACGGAGCTCGCGGTGGGACCGCAGCAGCACGTGCGCGCGGATCAACGGGCTTGACCTCAGCTACCGGCTTCGGCGCAGGCGGTTTTGCCATCTCGCGCGCCATCTGCTCCTGTCCGGCCTTCAACTCGGCGATGTTGGCCTTGAGCGTTTCGATCTGCTGCGCCATCGCGGCGAGGTCGCGCGTCATCGCTTGCACCGACTGCGCTGCATCGGGCTGCGTCGCTGCGGGTGTGGCGGCCGCGACCTGGACTGCGGGTGGCGTCGCAGATTGATCGGCGGTTTGATCGGTTGCCGGTTGCGCTACGGGCGGGGCGGCCTGTTCCGCGGGCGGCGCGGCCTGTGCGGCAGCGACCGGCGCGGTCTGCGATGTCGACGGCAGCAGCGACGTCAATGCCGGTGTCCATTCGGCGAGCATCTGTTTGGCGGTGTCGCCGTGCTTCTCCCACGCGATGGTGGCGGCTGCACTGCCGCCTGCAAACAGAAACGTGACGAAAGCGCCGCGCAGCCACTTGCCCGCGGCGGATCGCTTCCGCGGACCGAGACCATCGCTCGCCGCGACACGGACGGCCGTGTCGACAGAGGGCGGGGGCGCCGCCTGCGGCTCCGAGACGGGACTGAACTTGGGCTCAATGGAGATTTTGCGATCGAGCAAGGGTTTGGGCTCCGGCGCGAATTTCGGCTCCGGACGCGTCGCGATGTCAGGCGCGAGCGCGGGCGCAACGCTGACGGGGCGCGAGGCCAGCACAATGTCGGGCGAAATCTGAATCGCGTCGTGCGGATCGTTGTCCTTGACCGTGTCCTTCACGATCTCATCGACGATTTGCTTGGGGTTCAGCGTCGCGAGCATCGCAGCTCCTTTGAAGCCCGGTGTTCGAAGGCCGGGCGCTTGAAATACTGGTCGTCCGCATTGGCGCGAGCCGATCTATTGGGGCGAGCCCATCCCAACCGGATGAGCCTCGCATGATGACGCACGAGTCCAGCCGGGTTTGACCAAAGCAAGGCGAGGGGATGGAGATGATGCGACTGTCTTCTGCCGTTTGTGGTGATGGAACCCCTTTTGTTGAACACGCGCACGTGTTCCGCGCTGCCTTGTTTTCAGCACGATTTTGGCAGCATCTGGGGATGCTGGGGGCGCTGCTATCCGCTATCGGGGGCCGGCGGTGCCAAGATCTTTAATCGCTTTGTTCGTCGTTGCCTTGCTGCCGCTGGGCGGCTGCATGCAGGCCACGCTTTCGCCGTCGACCGACGCGAGCATGACGCCGCGCGACCGGCAGTTGCTTGCGCACACGCCTTACGCGCAAGCGAATGTGCCCGAGCAATATCTCCGTCACGTCGTCGACTACCAGCGCAAGGAGCAACCAGGTACCATTCTGGTCGATACCGACGCGCGCTACCTCTATTACGTGCTGCCTGGGGGCAAGGCGATCCGCTACGGGGTCGCGGTCGGCGAGGAAGCCATGGCGTTCTCCGGCGTCGCGCGGGTCGGCCGTCTGGCGGAATGGCCGGACTGGGTTCCGACAGCAGATATCCAGGCGCGGCTCGGGCCGTATCCGGCGCGCGTTCCCGGCGGTCCCGCCAATCCCTTGGGCGCGCGGGGCATCTATCTCTATTCCGGCAACAAGGACACGCTCTACCGCATCCACGGCACCAACCAGCCGGAATATATCGGGCAGGCGATCTCGTCCGGCTGCATCCGGATGCGCAACGAGGACGTGATCGATCTCTACGACCGGGTGAAGCTCAATTCGATGGTCGTGGTGCTGCCGCCCGGACAGAACGCGCAGGCCGAGACGGGCGCGCGCTGGCGCGGGTGAAGGCTCGCAGGGCGTGCACGTCCGGCGCGCTGCTTGCGGACAATTTTAGCCATTGTCTTGCGCGGTCTCTAACGTCTCGCGCCTAGCGTGCAGCGAGCAAGGGGTTGCTCGCATGTATCTCGTGAAGAATTCGCCGCGCGCGTTGTTCGCAGCGCTGATTCCGCTGGCCATCGTCGAAGCCGTGCTGCTGGTCTATGCCCTCGCGGGCGGACAGGTGAACGATCCGGTGGGGGTGCCCGCGCCGGATCAGATCCTGGTGCTGTATGCTGGCCGCATGGCGATGAACGCCGCCTTGCTGTTCGCCGGACATATTGTGCTGCGGCAATGGACGGTCTCCAGCCGGCCCGCCTACGGCCTGATGGGCGGCGTCATGGCGGCGGTGAGCTACGGCATTGCGATCCGCAACCACATCCAGCTGACGGCGCCCGGCGACGGCACAGTGATGACAATCGGGCTGTTGCCGACCATTGCGGGAATGATCGGTGGCTTCCTCTACGGCCAGTTCGCCGGGCTGAGCCCTGTTGCGCGCGCAGCCGTGGATGCTTCCGCTGCCGACGCGTCAGGAAAGCCGCTGCCGCTGGCGTTCAACGGGCCGGTCCGCGTCCGCACGTCCTTCGCGGGCATCATCATCGCCGCGCTGATACCGACGGTGCTCGCAACTCTGCTGCCCTACACGTTGGTGCCGCTGCTGATGAACGGTTTCGGCGACAAGAGCACCGCACATATCTTCGCGGCGGTGATCCCGGCGCAGACCTTCATGGTCATGATGGTAATCTCTGTCATTCCTTCGAGCATCTTCATGCTCTGCGTTCACCACGCCGCGCGAGCGATGAGCCGCCGCAACGCATGGGAGTACGCGGCGATTGGCGGCGTTGCGGCGTTCGCCTGCATGCTGTTGCTTGCGTTCGCGGTGCCACTGCTTGCCTTTCTCGTGGTGCCGGCAGCATTCTGCGGGGCTGTCATGGGCGCGATCTACCGCCGCTTCGCCGGCCTCGAGCCGATGCCGCTACCGGAAGCCGTGATCGCGACCGATCCGAACACGCTGGTCGATGCCGATCATCCGTCGCGCCACCAACATGGCGTCATCCTCAGCAACTGATCGCCTGGGACGGAGACATGAAAGAGCTTGCGGCGCTTGGCGCGGGATTGGCAATCGCGGCCGTGGCGGTGCTCTGGTTCGCGACCGGGCCCGTGGTGGTGGATGCCGAGATCAAGCCGCTTCAGCCGAGCGCAGATATGCCGGCCTTCAGGCCCGTTCCGAACGAACTGGCCGGCCCGACCGGTCGCGACAACCGGTGACGATCTCGCTCTAGTTCTCAGGCCGGGCAACGCGCCATTGCAGCGTCGTCGCATTGCCGTTGGCTTCACCCGGCGTCTTGTCGGCGGGGGAGGTGTAGAGCGGGCGATAGCGATACGCCCACATCCTGCTGCCGTCGTCGCGGCTGATCACGGTGAAGTCGCCGACCGCCTTGGCGTCGGCCGTCGCGGCGAGCGGCACCCAGCTCTCGGTGCACTTGCCGTTGCAGTTCGACGTCTTTCCCGTGGTGTCGCGCTCGTAAGTGTAGAGCGTCATGCCCTTGAGATCGACGAGCTTGGGTCCCTGCTTGGTCAGAACAACCTTCGCCGGCGCGACCGTCGCTTCAGGCTTGGGCGGAGGAGGGTCGCCGCCGCCATGGCCGTTTGCGAGCGCATGGCCGGACGTGAGTGCGATGGCTGCGGCCGCGATGAGAAACCTGAACATCCGAACCCCCGAAGCGCAAAGTTAATCGCGCGTTAAGCGCAGAATGTTGCGGACCGTAGCAGCCGAAGGTTAGTTCAAGGTTTCGCAGCCCTGCGACAATTGCGGGCAAACATACCGTATCATACCGGAGTTTCGCGCAGCGGTGCGCGGCTCAGATCGTTGCCGGCGGCAATCGCCTTGCGCAGCAGCCGCATCAGATCCTCGCCCTCTTTTGCGCTGAGACCACGCAGCAGGATGCGCTGGGCCGATTCCACGGCTGGGGTGATCTTGCGCAGCGTGCGCCGGCCTTCGTCGGTGATCTCGAGCTCGCGGGCGCGGCGATCGCGGCTGGAAGCGCGGCGCTCGGCCAGTCCCTTCTGCACGAGGCGGTCGATCACGCCGGTGATGGTGGTGCGGTCATAGGCGATCAAGCCTGCCAGCGTCACCTGGTCGAGCCCCGGATTGGCCTTGATGGTCGCGAGCGCGGCGTATTGCACCGGCGTGAGATCGAAGCCGGCATCCTCGACCTCGGCCAGGAACACCGCGACGGCGATCTGCTGGAACCGGCGTGCCAGATGCCCGGGCATGTCGTTGTTGTCTTTCACCGAATTCTCCTCGAAGGCGGGGCGGTGCGCGATCGTTGACAAGTATACTGATAGTCAGCATACTGAGCAATATCAAAACAGGTTGACGGGAGAGGCTCATGCAATTCCATCTGAATGGATTTCAGCCGGGCGACCCTGACATTGCCGACCCCGCCGAGCGCGTTCAGGCCCCGGGCGCGGCGGGCGCCGTGCCTGGCGAGGTCGATGTCCTCATCGTCGGCTGCGGTCCTGCGGGCCTCACGCTCGCTGCCCAGCTCGCGCAATTCCCCGACATCAAGACCTGCATCGTCGAGCAGAAGCCGGATCGCTTGCTGGTCGGGCAGGCCGACGGCATCGCCTGCCGCACCATGGAAATGTTTCACGCCTACGGCTTCAGCGAGCGCGTGCTGAAGGAGGCCTATTGGGTCAACGAGACGACATTCTGGAAGCCGGACGAGCGCCTGCCCGAGACCATCGTCCGCAGCGGAAGGGTGCAGGACGTCGAGGACGGCCTGTCCGAATTCCCGCATGTCATCCTCAACCAAGCGCGCATCCATGACGGCTTTCTGGACGTGATGCGCAAATCGCCGGCCAAGCTCGCCCCACATTACAGCCGCCGCCTGCTCGACCTCGAGGTCGATCCGGACGCGGGTCCGGCCGACCATGCCGTGACCGCGCGCCTCGAACGCGTTGATGTCGGAAGCGAGGGCAAGGTCGAGACGATCAAGGCGCGCTATGTCGTCGGCTGCGATGGCGCGCGCAGCACCGTGCGCAAGTCGATCGGGCGCGAGCTGCATGGCGATTCCGCCAACCACGCCTGGGGCGTGATGGACGTGCTGGCGGTGACCGATTTTCCGGACATCCGCTTCAAATCGCTGATCCAATCGGCGAAGGACGGCAGCCTGCTGATCATTCCGCGCGAAGGCGGCTACATGGTCCGCATCTATGTCGAGCTCGCCAAGCTCGATGTCGGCGAGCGCGTCGCCAGCCGCAACATCACCGCCGATGACGTGATTGCGAAAGCGCAGAGGATTCTGAAGCCCCATACGCTGGACGTGAAGGAGATCGCCTGGTGGTCGGTCTACGAGATCGGCCAGCGTCTCACCGACAAGTTCGACGACGTGCCGGAAGCCGAGATCGCAACGCGGCTGCCGCGCATCTTCATCGCCGGCGATGCCTGCCATACCCACAGTCCGAAAGCCGGGCAGGGCATGAACGTCTCGATGCAGGATGCCTTCAATCTCGGCTGGAAGCTTGCCGCCGTCCTCCGGAAGCAGTGCGCCCCACACCTGCTGCATTCCTATTCGGCGGAGCGTCAGGCGGTTGCGAAAGAGCTGATCGATTTTGATCGCGAGTGGGCGGGGATTCTGGCTTCGTCAGCAAAGGCGGGCGGCGCCGACGCCGCCAGGACGCAGGACTATTTTGTCAGGCATGGCCGCTACACCGCGGGCACGGCGACACATTACGCGCCATCGATCCTCACTGGTGCAGCCTCGCATCAGTACCTCGCGCAAGGCCTCGTCATCGGCAAGCGCTTCCATTCCGCCCCGGTGATACGGCTGGCGGATGCCAAGCCGTTTCATCTCGGCCACGCCGCGCAGGCTGATGGCCGCTTCCGGATCTATGCGTTTTCGCCTGCTGAAAATCCCGCAGCGTCGGACTCGGCCATTCGTAAATTGTGCAATTTTCTCGCGGAATCCCCGAAATCTCCGATCCGGCGACACACGACCCGAAGCTCCGACATCGACAGCGTGATCGATCTGCGCGCGGTGTTTCAGCAGGATCATCGAGAACTCGCGATCGAGGCGATGTCGCCCATGTTGCTTCCGAGCAAAGGCCGTTACGGCTTGTACGACTACGAGAAGATGTTCTGTCCGGACCTCAAGAGCGGCCAGGACGTTTTCGCCATGCGCGGCATCGATCGGAAAGCCGGCTGCATGGTCGTGGTGCGGCCGGACCAGTATGTCGCGAACGTGCTGCCGCTCTCTGACTTCGCCGGGCTTGCGTCGTACTTCGACGCGTTCATGTTGCAGGCCAACTGATTGCAGGTCGACTGACGGTCCGCCAGCGCCGCTTACGCGTTGCGCCGATGAACGGCGGATGAATATTGAACCGCGCGCGGCACGCGTTTCAATCTTTCGATGGATGGGCGCGCCATGTGCGGAACGCCTGTTCTGCCCGCGCGTTCCGACTCGAAAGAGGAGGAACACGCCATGACATTCAAGAGCGTTTTGGTTGCCGCATTGCTGCTCGCGCCAACAGCCGCATTGGCCGCGCCGGGCATCGTCACCGTCTCGACCGGCCTGCGCGCCGGGCCGGGTTCAGGCTTTCCCCTGGTCGATCGCATCCCCGGGGGCGCCCGCGTCAACATCCATGGCTGCCTGCGCGGCAATGCCTGGTGCGACGTCAGCTTCTCCGATGATCGCGGCTGGGTGTCGTCGCAATATCTCGAATATCTCTATCGCAATCACTACGTCTATCTCCCCGACTATGTCGACCAGATCGATGTGCCCGTCGTTCCCTTCGTGCTGACCTCGTATTGGTCGAGTTACTATGGGGGACGTCCCTGGTATCGACGCCATGCCTATTGGAGTAATTACTGGACCTCTCATCAGAGCGTCGCGACGCGGATGACGATTGATCCGCGTGCGGCCCGCATCGGCCGCGCGGCAACGCGCGACGGGGCGATCGCACTCGAACGCAGCGGTGTGCGCGGCAAGGGAGCCGCCGCGATCTTAACGCGCGACGCCGCGACTACACAGCGCGATGCGGCGATCGCGAAGCGCGACGCTGCGATCGCGAGGCGGGACGCTGCGGTCGCCAAGCGCGGCGCTGCGGTTACGCCCGACCGGACCCGCGTTGGACCAAGTGAGCGCATCGCGCATGAGCGGACCAATGTGCAGACCCGCAATCCGCGTGATGCACAAGCCCGCATGATGCGTGAGCAGGCCGCGACCCGCGCCCCGGTGCGCGCGCAGCCGATGGCCCGCACGCATGAAGCGCCGCGTGCGTCGGCCGCGCCTTCAGCACGTCCCGCGACGCCGCATGTCGCCCAGCCAAGCGTGAGCCATGGTTCGCCGATGAATGCCCGTGCGCAGATGCCGGCGCCGCGCGCGGCCGCGCCTGCCATGCCGCACGGCGGCGGGGGTGGTGCTCCGCATATCAATGCCGCCCCGCGTGGCGGCGGCGCCCCGGCGGGCGGGCCCGCCGGCGGACATCAGAAGCACTAGCTTTGCAAGGAAAAGCCCGGCCCTGATGCCGGGCTTTTTCTTCGCCGTGCCGAGGCCTTTACAATTTAAGTCAGATCTTCGCGGGCAGATTTCATCGATCGTAACATGTCTACCCAAAGGTGTAAGCATCCACTCGGGGCAGCGGGGCACGGGAGGATGATATGAGACAGAGCCAGGCGGAGACGCGCCGCCAAAATGTCGCGAAGCGTTCGATGACGAAGGAGGCCAAACAGCTGACCGGCCTGATTGCCGGGCTGCGCGAATCCCTCGAAGGGATCCACAAGGAACGGACGAGCACAAAGCTCACCGGCGCCGAGATGGGCATGCTCGACGAGCGTCGCAACAACCTGCTGCTCACCATCGCAGCCCTCGACGACCGCCTCTCCGCGGTGCAGGGGCTGATCGATCTCGGCCGACCCCACATCATCCGCGTGCACTAGCGGGGGCTCGGCCATGGGACGCTCGGTTCCGTTGCTGCCGTGACGGGCCGCCCCCGGCGGTCGATCCGGCACGCCATGGTCCAGCACGGCTGGTAGACGGCCCCGTCGTCGCAGGGAAAACCTGCGGCGGGCCGGAATCGCATCCCAGCGGGGCACGGCTCGACGCCGGTCGCCGGCGCCGATCATCGGCGCCACGCCTGCGGTTGGCACCAAATTGCCATGCTCCCGGCGAATTGCCGCCAAAGCCCGCTGCCACGAGGAGGCCGGGTGCAGGGCGACGCAAGGGGATGCGAATTGGCCTACAAGATGGTCGCAGAACGCGACAACGAGAAGTACAGTTTCGCTCGCGAGAGCCGGCTGCTCATCGTGGCGAAGGCGAAGGTGTGGGCGAGCGAGGGATGGCGGGTCGTCATCACCGACCAGGACGGCAAGGCCTACGCACCGCCGGAGTTCGATCAGCTGTCGGCGGCGTGACCGAAGGGCGGGCGAGGGGACGGCATTTGAGATCGCTGTTTCGACTGGGGCGCGATCGGATCGTGCCCGTGATGACTTTTGCAGCCGCCGCTGTTCTGACGGTGACGGTCGCCGCCGCGCAAAATCTCGACGCCGGCAAGCCGCCCGCAAAGCTCTTCGCTGAGGGCTGCGCGACCTGCCATCGCAGCCCGCGCGGCCTGGCCAAGGGTCGCTTCAGCCTGACGTTAACCTGGTTCCTGAAGGACCATTACGCGACCAGCTCGGACTCGGCCAAGGCGCTCGCGGCGTATCTTGAGTCAGTCGATACTCCGCCGCCGCGCGCTGCGGCCAAGCCCGCCAAGAAGCCCACCCGGTCCGCACCGCATCCGCCCAAGCCGGTGCAGAGCCAGTAGGGCGTGCGAGGCCGCTATCTGCGCCGATTGGTCTGAGCGAGCAGCCGTGCGTGCACGGCGCGTAGCTCGGCGCTCATCCGCGTCTGTCCCGTCGTGACATAGGAGAGCCATGCGCCGTCGGCGGCGAGACGCACGATTTGCAGATCGGGCGCGTCGTCGGTCGTGCGATGACGCTTCAGGCGCGCCTTGATCCAGTCGTTCCAGAGCCGGCGCAGCGGCGGATCGGTGACGACGACCATGCTCAACGCCGCCCAGGGGGTCGCGAAGCCGAAGGCCTTGCCGGTGAACACGGCATTCACATAGGCCCGCGTGAAGCGGCCGCGAGGCTTCGGATCGGCTTCAATCGCGGCGTCGATCTCGGCATCGACGCGCGCGAGCAGGTCGGCAAACAGGCCCTCAATCAACGCCTGCTTGCTGCCAAAGTGGTGAAACAGCCCGCCCTTGGTGACGCCGGCTGCGACTGCGACCGCCTGCACCGTGACGCCGGCGACGCCGTGGTCCATGGCGATAGCCGCGGCACAGTCGAGCAGGGCGCGCCGGACCTGCTCCGGCCGCTTGGCGCGGGTGTAGCGGCTTTCCGCCATCAATGCACACTGGCCTGCGAGAACAGGTTGATGACCACGACCCCTGACACGATCAGCGCGATGCCGACGAAGGCCGCGGAGTCCAGCATCTGGCGGAACAGCACGAAGGAGACGGTCGCCGTCAGGATGATGCCGACCCCGCCCCAGATCGCATAGGCGATGCTCAAGGGGATGACGCGGATCGCCACCGACAGCGCATAGAATGAGGCGACATAGAACAGCACCATCGCCAGCGTCGGCCACGGGCGAGTGAATTGCGCGGATTGCTGCAGGAAGGCGGACGCCGTGACCTCGAGAACGATGGCGAGGGCGAGCGCTGCGTAGGCACTGAAGGCGGAGGTCATGGTCAGCTCCGGCGGGGCGATAGAAAGATACCGCGCGGTAGGTATGTTTAGCACGCCGTGTCCGGCTTTGGCCATGACGAGGTATCACGTGTGCGTGACGCGGCTGCGACACGCGGCAACGCAGCAGGACGCCGCCGCGCGATGGATCGCGCAGCGGCTTCAAGCTTTCGTGGCGTTTCGGCCGGTGTTCAGCTGATCCGCATCGAGAGTTCGACGTCTTCGGCGAAGGGCGTGGACATGTAGCCGCTGCCGGGCGCGCGCACGCGCGCCAGATAGTCCGGGCTGTCGTCGGCATTGTCGGCGACGATGATCGCACCCGGTCCGAGATGGCCTTCCAGCAGATCGAGGATATCCGGATAGAGCGCCTTGGCGCCGTCGAGCAGCACGAAGTCGATCGCATCGGGCAGATCGGCGCTGAGCGTCTTCAGCGCGTCGCCTTCACGGATTTCGACCAGATCGATCAAGCCGCCGGCGATCAGGTTCTCCCGCGCCCGCGCCGCCTTGGACGGCTCGAACTCGCTCGTGATGAGGTGGCCGCCGCCATTGTCGCGCAGGCCTGCGGCGAGGTGCAGCGTCGAGATGCCGAACGACGTGCCGAACTCGACGATCACCCGGGCGCGGGAGCTGCGTGCCAGCATGTAGAGCAGGTGGCCCGTCTCGCGCGAGACCGCGAGCGGCGCGTCCTTCAGGCGTCCGTAGAGGTCGCGATAGTCGGTCTTGCTTCGCATCAAGCGCGCCCGATCTGCGTCGGACAAATCTGCGACGGCGGCGCGCGTTGCGCCATTTGCCGCCTCGGCCTCGTCGAACAGGCGGTCCAGCAGCGGCGCAAGCGATGTGATGGTCGGGGTGGTCATATGAGGTCTCCAGAGTTGGCGAAGAAACGCGTGCTTGCGTGCCGAGTGAAATACGACTAATTCGTCGCATTTCCTATTCGCATTGCCTGAGTGAGCCATGGCCGATCGTCGAAGCCGTTCAATTTCTTCACGAAAACAGCCGCAACAGGCCCGCTCCAGCGAGCTGGTCGCGGCCATTCTCGATGCTGCTGTTCAGGTCCTGACCAAGGAGGGCGCGCAGCGTTTCACCACGGCGCGGGTGGCGGAGCGGGCCGGGGTGAGCGTCGGCTCGCTCTATCAATATTTTCCGAACAAGGCCGCGATCCTGTTCCGCCTGCAAAGCGATGAGTGGCGGCGCACGAGTGACCTCTTGCGCGGCATCCTCGAAGACCGGGTGAAGCCACCGCCGGCGCGGCTGCGCGAGCTGGTCCATGCCTTCATTCTGTCCGAGTGCGATGAGGTCGCGATAGAGCGGCGCGCTCAGCGATGCCGCGCCGCTCTATCGCGACGCGCCCGAGGCGCAGGACGCGCGCGCCGCCGGCGAGGGGATCATCGCGGCGTTCATGCGGGAAGCGTTGCCCAAAGCCTCCGAGGCGACCCGCGCGCTTGCCGGCGAGTTGATCAAGACGACGCTGAGTGAGGTCGGCAAGCGGTTTTCGGAGACGCCGCGCAGCGAGGCCGAGATCGCGCGTCATGCTGACGGGCTCGCCGACATGTTCTGCGCTTACCTCGGCGAGCTGGCGCAACGCTGAGGCTACTCTTGCCACACACGACGTTTGACCTTACGGACCTCTTTCATGCTCGTGATCTCCATTCAAAGCCAGGTGGTCCACGGCCATGTCGGCAACAGCGCGGCCGCCTACGCCATCCAGGCGGAGGGCGTGAACGTTGCGGCGGTGCCGACGACGCTGCTGTCCAATCATCCGCGCTATCCGAGCCTGCGCGGGCGGGTGCTGGAGACCGAGCTCATTGCCGATCTTCTGACGGGCGTGGAGGAGCGCGGTCTGGTCGATGAGGCCGCCGTGCTCATCACCGGCTATCTCGGCTCGCCGGGCAACGCTGCCGTCATCGCCGATTTCGTCGAGCGGGCGCTCACGCGGAATTCCAAGCTCGTCTATCTCTGCGATCCCGTGATCGGCGATGATGGCCGCGTCTATGTCGCCGACGGCATTTTGGATGTGGTCCGGCACCGGCTGCTGCCGGCAGCGAAGCTGGCGACGCCGAACCAGTTCGAGCTCGAGCTGCTCTCAGGCCTCAGAACTGCGGATGCGCAGGGCCTGCGCGCGGCGTGTGCGGCGTTGGTGGGGACCGGCCGCATCGAAATCGTCGCCACTGGCTGTACGCTCACCGATACGCCCGGAGGGCAGGTGGAGACGATCCTGTGCGCCGGCGGGCAATTGTCGCGCTTTGCGACGCCGCGCCTGCCGATCCGTCCCTACGGCACCGGTGATCTCCTCACCGGCCTGATCGCGGCGCATCTGGCCAAGGGCCAGGCGACCGAGGCCGCGGTGCGGCTTGCGGTCGAGACCGTCTTTGCGGTGCTCGTGCGCACGCAGGACGCCGGCACGGCCGAGATGCGGCTCGTGCCGCTGCCGACGCCGGGACACCAGCCGTAGGCCTCAGGTCGCGCGCTTGCCGGTCGATTGCGCCGATTTCTGTGGCTTGGCCGGGCTCTTCTGCTCGCGCGCGGCCTGTGCCTTTTGGGCCTTTGACGGCTTGGCGCTCGCAACAGTCCGCGTCTTCTTCGATTTGGCGCTGGCGACTTCCTTGCGCTCGCTCGTGCCACGCTTTGAGATGTATTCAGCGCCGTCGACCGGGCCGACATGCGGCGGATCGCGGCCGAGATAGGGCCGGCCGATGCCGTAGGCCTTGCCGTTGGCGTCGACCCACTTCCACAGAATTTCCGTCGAGACCCAGCGCTGCGCGCGGTTGTTGCCCTGGGTGCTGACGATGTCCGCGGCCATGCCGTGGCCGTAGCCGCCGCGCGTGCTGCCACCGTGATAGGAGCGGTCGGAGGCGGCCTTCAGGCCGCTCGCAATCGACTGGCGATAATCGTCACGGAACGCGCTGGTGATGCCGGGCGAGAGGCCGGCGGCTTCCGCAGCGAGCAGCGTGCGGAATAGTTTCCGCTTGAAGCTCTTGTCCATGCCGCCGATGACGTAGTCCATCATCGACATGCCGGCGTGCTCGGCGGCCTTCGGATCCTTCCATGTGAAATCCTGGTCGACCAGCTTGGTGAAGCTGCGCATCACCGTGACCGTCTTGCCCTTGCGCTTGATGGTGACGGCGCGGCGCTCCTGGACCTTGATCGAGTCCTCTTTTGCGGTGCGCTGATAGAGCGCCCAGAGGTAGCGGTCGATGCAGGCATCCATGACGAAGCATTCGTCGAGTACGGCGACGGTGTCGGCCGGCGGCGATGCCTTGCTCGCAGGCGTGACGGGGCCGCTCGCGATCGCCGCGGGGGACAGCGCGTCGGTCGTCACGATCTCGGTGGGATCGGCAGATGCGAGCTTGACGGGCGCCGGCGCTGCAACTGGAGCAGTCTCGCTGATGACGGGCTCTGGTTCAGGCGATATCTGCGGCGCGGGCGGCGTCTCCGTCGGAAGGATCAGCGCCGGATCTGCCGAGGCGAGCTTGATGGCGGGAGGCTCGGGCACCGCTTCAGTGATCATCGGGGCCGGGGCCGCAGCGACGGCAGCCGCGATGTCGGCGGTCAAGGCGATGCCGTCCTCGATCGTCGCAGCGTGCGGCACGTCCGCGAGGTCGAGCCGGCTGAGATCTTTCGCGCGCGACACGGCAGCGGCATTGGCGCCGCTGTTCTCGATGAGGGCAGGGGCATAGGCGGAGAGGGAAAGTGCCAGCCAGCCGGCGAGAACGGCCGAGGGGCACGCGACCGCCACCAGAAGAGACCGCCGATCGTTCATGATCCCTGCCTCCAAACGGTTCTGTTCGGACACGCTCTGTCGGAACAGTCATGATGCAAAAACAATCTTGCACGGAAAGGCACGCAGCGCCTCGATTGTTCGGAGGACCGTGTGGCGACGCAATGGCGTAATTCGGTGAAATCGGGCTTTTCGCGGAGGTGTTGCCAAGCTGCAACGCGAGTTCCCACCGCAGTTTTCAAGGGAATCGTCGGCAAATGCGGCGTTCATTGTCGTCAACTTGAAGCCATTGGGTTTACTCAATCTTGGATTGTAGTCGTGCATTTCTCGCCTGCCGGCCGTTCCGGCAGAGTTGGGAAGGACACGATTGTGAAGTTGAAATGCAAATGGGCTGAATTCGCCGCCGATGAATCCGGCGCCACCGCGATCGAATACGGCCTGATCGCAGCCGGCATCGCGCTCGCGATCATCGAGATCATCTATGCGCTCGGCACCAATCTGGTCGCAAAGCTGCAATCGCTGGCGACCGCTTTGAAATAGGGAGTCGCGCCACGGCATCGATGATGGAGTGCGGGGGCCAGCATCACCTTCTTGATGAGAGCGTCTTGCCTGACGCGTTGCCGCAACTTTGCTGCGGCTGGCGCGTTTGGTCGGCCATGACGCATTCCTCGCTTCGTCCCATGGACGCCTTCGATCCCACCGAACCCGCCATTCTGCACGATCGCCTGACGGATACGATCATCACCTGGACCGCTGACCAGGCCGACGATTACCGCCAGGCCAGTCGCCCGGGCGAGGACGGAACCGTGGCCTGGAAGGCCTATCTGTTCGATGGCTGGGGCAATGTGCTCGGTGGCTGAGCACCGTCCATAAAACCGTCATGTCGCGGCCGGCGGTGATTCGGCCAACGCCTTGTACGCATTAAACATATCGCCATGCATAATGCGCGCTGTTGCAATGCAACAAAGCATGTCGCATTGCAGCAAAACGCGCCTAAATATGCTTCGACTCTTCCACTCAGGAGCATCACCAATGAACAAGAAGACTCTGTCGATCGCCGCCGCCATCCTGACGATCGCGGGCAGCACCGCGGCTTTCGCCGCCGAACTGCCGACTTACGAGACCAACGGATTTCCGGTCTCGCCCTTGCAGGTTCGCGTCCTCGGCGCCGCGCATGTCGAGCAGCAGACCGCTGCGCCGACCACGCTGGCCTCGGTCCACCAGGCGAAGGCGCTCAGCCCGCGCAAGGTGAAGACCGCGACCGTTGGCGTGGCCCACTAAGCTGACATCGTGAACGGCAGATGGGTTCCGCGGAGAGGCGGGACCCATCTGCATCACGTGATCGAAATCGACGCTGCTCGCGCATCGCATCGTGCAAGGTCTCGGCACGATGAATTGACACCGATGCGCTGATTGAGAATCCGGCCGCGAACAAGTTCGCGTGAATGTGCTGGTGATGTATGCCCGTTCATAACGGGCTTGATCCTTTTAACAGTTGCTTTGCACGTCGGGTTGCTTGATGCGGCCGCCGCATTGTTGCGGCCAATTTTGAAATCATAATGGAGGCCATTATGCCCGTTGCGCAGAAAGTCGTTGCCGCCACCACGTCGCCGCGTGCGTTCATTCTCAAGCAGACAACTTTGTTCGCCGCCGCCGCTTTGTTCGTGTTCGTGCTGAGCCTGACCTACGGCCTCGATCTCAGCCCCGGATTTTTCTGAGCGATCTTCCGCCGCGCGCTAAGCTCTCCGCGCGCGCAGGCTTGACGGCGCGCGGCCGTAGAGCTCGGCGAAGGCGGCGTTGAATCTGCGCAGGCTGCCGAAGCCGGCCTGGAATGCGATATCGGTCATGCTGTCGTCGCCGGCATCGAGCAGGCGCTTGGCGCGCTGGACCCGCAGCGTCCTGGCGAGCTGATGCGGCGTGGCGCCGACGTGGCGCTCGAACAGGCGCGCCAGGTGACGCGAGGAGATGCCGAGCCGCATCGCCAGATCGACCACCGAGCCTTCGTCGAGCGCGCCGTCATCGATCAGCTTCATGGCCCGCGCCACCGTGGAGCGCGTGCCGTTCCAGGCCGGGCAGAACGGCGCGGTTTCGGGCCGGCAGCGCAGGCAGGGCCGGAAGCCGGCGGCTTCGGCCGCCGCTGCCGTCGGATAATAGGCGACGTTGCGCGTCAGCGGTTGCTTGGCCGGACAGACCGGGCGGCAATAGATGCCCGTGGTCTTCACGGCCGTGAAGAAGCGGCCGTCATACCGGGGATCACGGCGCAGGCGCGCGGCGTTGCAGACATCGAAGCTCAGCATGGCCGGATCATAACGCATGAGGGCAGGGGTGGAAGGGTTGCGGGATGACCGAGTCCGATTGTGGCGAGCTGCAAGGCGCATCGCGGCCTAGAAGGCGCCCCTCAACGAAAACGAGGGAGCGCATCATGTCCAGCCCAAGAGATATCGTCCTGAACGCGTGGAAGATCTTTTCGACGCGCGATGCCGAGCGCATCGCCGCATTGTTCACCGATGACGCCGAATGGATCGCGCCGAAGGGCAATGCCACCGCCGTCGCGCTCGATCACACCGACCACATGGTGGGACCGCACCAGATCGCGCGCTTCATCGCGCAGGAGATGCACAGGATGTTCTCGAACATCGATATCGCGTTCCGCGGCGTCTATGCCGACGGCGATGTCGTGATCGTGGAGGAACGGATGCGCGCCACGCTGCCCGGCGGCAAGCCCTACGAGAACGACTATTGCTTCGTGTTCACGGTGGCGGGCGACCGGATCCGGCAGGTGCGGGAATACATGGATACGCGCAAGGGATGGCAGATGGTCTTCGAACAGGAGGCTGATGCGTGAGCCCCACAATCACCGCCGCGTGCCAGCCCTGCAGCCGCGTGGGTTGAGCCGATATACGCGCTGACATAAGGCTTGACCCCATGGACCAGCGAACGAGCGGCGCCGACGCTCTATCTCAGAACAAGATTGCGGCGCCGGCACTGCTCGGCGTCACTTGCGGCCTTGCCGCGGCGCTGTTCTGGGCGCTCGGCTTTGCCGCCACGCGGCATGGCCTCAAGCTCGGCTTCACGCCGGTCGATCTCCTGGTGCATCGCTATGTCTGGTCGGGGATCGCGTTCCTGCCGCTGGTGTTCCGCGCCGGCATCTCCGATCTCTGCGGCATCGGCTGGAGCAGGGGCCTCGTGCTGATGGTGCTCGGCGGCCCCGTGATGTCGCTGATCTCCTACACCGGCTTCCTGTTCGTGCCGCTCGGCCATGGCAGCGTGATCCAGCCCTCCTGCGCGACGCTCGGCGGCCTGCTGCTCGCGGCGGTCGTGCTGAAGGAGCACATCTCCGCCTCGCGCCTTGCCGGCGCGGTCGTCATCGTCGGCGGCCTCGGCGTGATCGGGACGGAATCGATCGGCCATATCGGGGCCGACGGCGTGCTCGGCGATTTGATCTTCGTGCTCACCGGATTGATGTTCGCCGGCTTCGGCGCAGCTCTGCGCCACTGGCGCGTCTCGGCCGTGTCGGCCGCGCTGGTGATCAACGTGCTGTCGCTGCTGCTGCTGCCGGTCTACATCGCAACCGTCGGGCTCGCCCATGTCGCGGCGATCGGCGTGACCGAGAACGCGATCCAGGCGCTGGCGCAGGGCGTGCTCGCCGGCCCCGCCGCGCTCTATCTCTACGCCGTCTCGGTCCAGCGCCTCGGCGTTGCCCGCGCGGCGGTGTTTCCGGCCTGCGTGCCGGCGCTGACGCTGCTCACCGGCTGGCTGCTGCTCGGCGAGCCGCCGACGATGCTGCAGGCGGCGGGACTGGTGGCGGTGCTGTGCGGGTTCTATCTGGCGCAGCGGCAAAGGTAAGCGCGAGCTACGCCTTC
This sequence comes from Bradyrhizobium sp. IAR9, assembly GCF_013408065.1. NCBI lineage: Bacteria > Pseudomonadati > Pseudomonadota > Alphaproteobacteria > Hyphomicrobiales > Nitrobacteraceae > Bradyrhizobium > Bradyrhizobium sp. IAR9. The sequence goes on along the minus strand of NZ_JACBZW010000001.1, from coordinate 325,215 downwards.
TTCACGAACTCCGACTTCAGGTTCATCGCGCCGATTCCGTCGATCTTGCAGGCGATGTTGTGGCCGTCGCTGGCGTCCTGCAGGCGGATGTTGCGCACCTTGGTGCCGCCCTTGACCACCGAGGAGGAGCCCTTGATCTTGAGATCCTTGATCACGATGACGCTGTCGCCGTCCGCGAGCACATTGCCGTTGGCATCGCGCACGCCCGCGTCCTGCGCGGTGTCCGCCGCCGCCTCCGCCGCACCGCTCCATTCATGGCCGCATTCCGGGCAGACCCAGAGATCGCGGTCCTGATAGGCGTGCTCGGAGTTGCAGGCGGGGCATTTCATCGTGTCGGTCATGGCAAGTCTGGTCTAACCCTTCGCTCGTCTCAACGCTTCGTTCGCGGCGCGACCGTAGGGGCAGGATTTGGGAAAGCAAGGGAAAGCTGCGGCCTGCTCGCAATCGCCGTCGCCTGCCGGTGCGATATCACCGAAACAGCGCGACGAAGATCACGTAGAACCAGCCCAGGATGCCGTGGATGATCGCCCACAGGATGGAATGGTTGTTGGTGTAGGAGATCGCGATGGCGAGCGCCGAGCCGAAGCCGACGCCGTATTTCGCGCCCTCGACGCGGACGCCGTAAGAGCGATTGCCGTTCATGGTGATGCCTCCGTGAGTCGTTGACGGGCGCGAGCCTATGCGGTTGCCGCGATCCTGGCGACCGGCTTGATCCATGAGGCAATGTCGCCCTTGCGAGTTGACTGCCTCAACACCTCCGACACATCGAATCGCGAAAACAACCCCATGCACAGTAGAGACAGCCTTGATAAGGCTCGTGTTTTCGGTTGTGCCGAATAATGTTCTGATGCGTCGGGCAAAACAGTGGCATGATGCGATGGTGCCGCTCGTCCGCGAGGCGCTTTGAGCGGAGTGCGCAGCACGGATGGAGCGCAAGCGTAATCCGGGATTTCATCCTTCCGAGACAAGACCCGGATTGCGCTTCGCTCCATCCGGGCTACGCTGCGCCGGCAGTCGAGATAACGGGACCACATGCCGGCAAAACCGAAACGAAAACTGAAGACCTACCAGACCTCGCTCGGCTTCTATGACCAGGCCATCGCCGCGCCTTCGATGAAGGCGGCGCTGGAGGCCTGGGGCGCCAGCTCCAACCTGTTCCATCAGGGCGCGGCGAAGGAGACTGACGATCCCGATATCGTCGCGGCGACCATGGCAAAGCCAGGCGTCGTGCTCAGGCGCCCCGTGGGATCGGACGGGCGGTTCACCGAGAGCGCCGAGCTGCCCACCGATCTCGTCGATGACGACGCCAGGCCCAGACGCAAGGCCAAGGGCAAGACGCGATCGACGAAGGCTCCCTCCAAGGCCGCCAACAAATCATCCGGCAAGATCGACGCTCAGGCCGCCCGCAAGGCGGCTGCGGCATTCGAGAAGGAGGAGCGGCGGCGCGAGGCCGAGCGCCGCAAGGAGGAGGCCGCCCGTGCCAAAGAGCGCGCGCGCCGCGACAAGGCGGTCGCCCTCGCCGAGGCGGCGCTGGACAAAGCGAGACGGGAGCACGATGCCAAGGCGGAGGAGATCGACGCCGAGCGGGCCGCACTGGATGAGCGCGCCGCGGCGGAGGAGGCGCGCTGGGACAAGCAGCGGGCGAAGCTGGAACAGGCCCTGCGCCGCGCGCGGGAGTAGGGCCTTGCTACGATCCAAGAGATCGCGAGAGCAATTCCTTTACCATGCCATCCAGTCCCGGCTGAGGCGGCTGCCGGTTAGGAGTTGCAGGAAAGTTCTGCGCTATCTTCGTCCCGATTTCGGCAGCGTTGGAAACGCTGCCGCAAGTTTTCGGGAGCTGTCATGAGCGATCATCGCGCCGCAGTCAGGCATCACACGTTGCGCACCGGCATGGTCGAGTTCGACAACGGCACCGGCAGCATCGTCAGCGTGCCCTGCACGATCCGCGATGTCTCCGGCACCGGCGCGCGCGTGGCGCTCAACAGCTCGGCGTGGGTGCCGGAGCAGTTTTCGCTGATCTTCTCGAACGGTCTGCGCAAGGGCTGCCGGCTCGCCTGGCGCAAGGAGCGGCTGATCGGCGGCGCGTTCGCGGACGGCTATGCGAGCGTGGACGAGCAGGCGGCCATGATGACCGCGGACGAGCAGGCCCGGCATAGGCTGGGGATCGGCGCGCGCGTCAGGGCCGCACGCGAGACCCGCGGCTATACCGCGGCCCAGCTCGCCGAGCGCCTCAGCGTCACCCCCGCCTTCGTGTCGCAGGCAGAGCAGGGCGAGGCGGACATTCCGCTGTACCAGCTGATGCACATCGCCGATCTGCTGATGGTCAGTCTTGACGGGCTCGTGGCGGGGCCGGTGCCTGAGGATGTTGATGCGGGGTAGGGTTTCGCAAGCCTCCCGTAGCCCGGATGGAGCGAAGCGCAATCCGGGATGTTGCCACCGTATTCACTGGTCCCGGATTACGCTGCGCTCCATCCGGGCTACGCGCGCTGAAGCGCCCAAGCGCGCGCCTCGTCGCTGAGGAGCCCGCTCTAAGCGGGCGTCTCGAAGGATGGCCGCAGAAAAAGTCGCGCGAAATTCGCTTGCCTTGCCCCGAGTCCTTTTGCACTCTTGCCGCGAAGGAGACCACCGCATGACAAAAATGACCGCCGCCTGCGCGCTCGGAACTGCCCTGGTGCTGAGCAGCCTTGCAACATCAGGCGCGGAAGCGCGGACGCGGAAAGCCGTCGTCGTTCGAGCCCCACAAGAGCGGCTCATCGTCACGGCGCCGGTGCTGAGGCCGACGCCGTGGGATTACAATGTCGTTCCGCGCTATCGTTATCGCCCCGAGGACGACAAGGTCGATCCCTACGGCCCGCCGCTGGTGCCGTCCTATGTTCGCTATGAGGGATGGCGCTGGCCGTATTGGTGGTAGTGATCGACGCTTCGCAGTTCGTAGCTTCGTAGAGTGGGCAAAGGCGCACTTGCGCCGTGCCCCACGTCCTCTCCTCGATCAGCCAAGACGTGGGCACGCTTCCGCCTTCGCTCTTCGAGCTACGGCGGACAAGTCGCTTTGCCCACCCTACGGCACTGCGCGTGCGGCGGCCCTCGATTCCGCCACGCTCGATCGGGGCCGGGCTCGTTCGGCAATTCGGACCCGTTCATTTGTGTTTGACAGGTCCGGAGCTTGAGAAAACGACATCTCCTCCAACTGATACGCCGATAAGTTGAAGTCTGATTGCTCGTCATCTCTGCGTGCAGAGGTGACGATTGGGAAAAAATGGCAAAGTGGAGGCTGTCAAGAGTACATCGAGGTAGAACGACACTTATCCCCGTAATAAACCCGATGCTGTTTGGGGTTCTGGGCGTATCGGGAGGATCAGTCGTGGCAAGTGTTGAACAATTGCACAGACGAGAGGGAGTGAACTTGGTCCAACTCGAAGCGGACATCACGTCGATCCGCTCGGGAAGCTCCATTACTTCAATTAATTTGCCTGATTACGTCGAGCACACCGCGGGCGTGTCGCGCGTCGGTGCGCTCAGTGCAGAGGCGGTCGTTCGCGACTATGAGTCCGCTGCAAAAGAGATCGAGGCCATGGGCACCGAGTTGATCGACGCCGCGCGAAAATGCGAGGCGCTGACGGCTCAGGTTCATGATGCGATCGCCTTCATGCGAGAAACGGCGGCGGGGTATCGTGAAGAGGGACGGAAGATCTTCCAACGCATCGAAGAATGCGCGCTGTTCACCGAAGACGTGCGCAAGACCTGCGAACAGGTCAAACGCAGAATGGCTGGAGTTTCATTTGGCCCATCTTCCGATGAGGAGCTTGCGCCGCAAGATCCCGAGCTGACGGGGATCGCGGCCAAGGTGACGATGAGCGAGATACGGTAAGGCGAGTGGAGAGCATAGTAGCTTCGTAGGGTGGGCAAACGCGCACTTGCGCCGTGCCCACGTCTTCTCCTCGATCAGCCAAGACGTGGGCACGCTTCCGCCTTCGCTCTTCGAGCTACGGCGGACAAGTCGCTTTGCCCACCCTACGGCAGCTCGCTCACCAATCCGGATCGCCGTAATAAGGGTCGTAGGGCGGCGGCATCCACGGGCCTCGCGGCGGCGGCCTCGGCCGCCGTGGCGCGGCGTCTGGTACGTGCGCCCGGGCACGCGCAGCCGAATCGTTGTTCACCACGCTGCGCGCGACCGGCTTGGCGGCTGCAGAGGCGGATGACGCCGGTGACGCGGTCAGTTGCGTTTGCAGCGCCTGGACCTGTGCGGCGAGGCGCGCATTGTCCGCCGCATCCTTCTCTTGCGCTGTCTTGAGCTGTTGAATGGTGTCGGCCTGCTCGCGCAGGGTCTGCTCGCTCCGGCCTTTCAGTTGCTCGAGCTTGCCGTTGATGTTCGCAAGCTCGCTTGTGATGGCCTTGAGCGATTGCGCCAGCTCCGATGACGACGCCTCAGGCGCCGCGGCGCCGGACTTTGGGGCGCTGTCCGTTTCCTTGGGCACTGGCGGCGCGGCCACCGGGCTCGGCTCATCCGCAGCAGCCAGCAGCACGACGGGCGGCTGCACCGGGTTTTCCGCCGCGGACGCCTGCGGGGGCGTGCTCGCGACCGGCGGAGCCCATCGCGCCATGATCGACTGGCCGATCGATTGGGCCTCATCGCGATATTGCGAAGCGACGGCGGCACCGAGCAGGCCGATCGCCAGCACGAGAATGACCAAGGCGCGCATCATGGCCGGATCGTTCTTCAAGCCGCGATCGCGACCCCCGGTATTCGGAACGTAGGGGCTCGGAACCCTGGCATCGGGCTTCGGCGCCTCGTCTCCGGGAGTGGCGGCTGCCGCCGGCGCGGCGCTTGCACGTGAGGCCCGCGGGCTCTCGCTCTCGCGTTCCATTCCGGAAACCAGTCGGTCCAACCGCGCCAGGTCCTGCTCCGCGCTCTTGATCCGGTCGTAGGCCTGCGCGAACCCGCTATCGGCGCGCGCCTCGTCCGGCTTGGGGGCGTCAGGCTTGCTGGTGTCAGGTTTGGGGTCGTTCGTGTCAGGCACCGATGCGCTCTCCATCCGGTCGGGCGTCAATGGGAGGCAGTCCGATCAAGAAGGATAGGTCTCGCCGCTATCCAACACAACGCGCGTGCAAAGGAAAAATTATGGCGGGACGGGAGCGGGGCTGTGCTCTTCAATGATCCTGGTCCGCCGCCAGCCGCGCAAACTGCCGTTTCATCGCATTGACCCTGCCGACATAGCCCGCGACGAGATGATCGCCGCAGCGTGTCCCGGCGATCATCACAAACTTGCGCCGCGCATAGGCCGCGGCGGGACCTGCGCCGCAGAGATGGATGAAGGCGGCCAGATCCTGCTTCTGCTGCGCGCTCGCTTTCACATCGCCCGCGAGCGTGAGGACCATGGCCACCTGGCGGTCCAGATACACCGAGGCCAGCTCGATGGCATGGCTCGGGATCGCGCGGACGTAGAGGAAGGGAGACCCGCAGCCGGTTTGCGTGACCGCGTTGCCGCGGACACAGAACCGCGCGGCTTCCATGAAGGCCGGATCGGTCATCTGGAAGAGCCCGACGGCGCTGGAGGCGGGCTTGTAAATCGCCAGCGGATTAAGGCTCCACCGCCAGCGCCAATAGGTGCGCGCCACCGGATTGCCCGAACTCTCCACCTGCGCCAGCGCGGCCAGCAATTCCGGCGTGATCGCAGCCGTGGAATAGGTGTGGAAGAGCGGCCCGTATCTCGCCCAGGTCTCGGCCGGCTCCTTGTCGAGGGCGTGACCGACGACGACGAAGAGTTCGGTTGGCTTGCGGAAGATCTGATAGGCGATGTTGAGGAGCGCGAGGGCTGCCAGAAGGATCAATACGCTGCCCGTGATCCGGACCGTCCGCGGCGCGCGCGCAAACTTCTTTCGCGCCCACTGGACGCTCCGCCGGACACTGCGAAGGCGGAGGAGGAGCTTGCTTTTCCTTGGCATGGGCGCTGTGGGCGTAAATCGCGGAGACAATGATGCATGGCGCCACCATCAAGACATGAAGACCATGCAGCTGGGATCACGTAGCATAGACAGAGCGCTCGGCCCCAGTGGCGGCGACTGCATGACCACGGGACAGGACGCCTAGGCCCATGAACTATCTCGATCTCATGGACAACCGACGCCCACCGGCGTCCGCCGACGCCATCCGCGCGCTGGAACAACATATCGGCGCGCCGCTGCCCGCGCCCTACAAGGCGCTGCTGGCGCAATCCGACGGCGGCGGCTTCGAGCCCTGCGGCGTCGAGCTGCCCTGGCGCAACGACCGCACCGTCCTGGACCTGCTGTTCACGACCCATCCGACCGACAGCTACGGCGTCATCGACAATTACGACATGTATCGGAGCATGAACCGAATCCCCCGCCTGAGCTGCCCCTTCGCGCCCGATCCCGGCGGCGACCTGTTCTTGCTGAGCCTCGAGCCGGACAGCTATGGCCAGGTGTTCTACTGGGAGCACGAGCGTGAGCCGCCGGACGGTGGCGAAGAGTTCGCCGATTTCGCGAATACGAACCAACTGGCGCCTGATCTTGAGAGCTTTATTCTCGGGTTGGGGGAGGCGTGAGTTCGGAGATTAGTCCGCAAAGATCAGACCAAAAGAGTTGAGTGCACTGTCACTGAAATTTGGTAGCCCGGATGGAGCGCAGTGCAATCCGGGATGTTGCCACAGGATATACCGCCCCGGATTTCGCTGCGCTCCATCCGGGCTACGCGCTCCATGTGTTAATTGCCGGCCATCAATAGCGGCCGCCGCTGCCCTTTTGCTGCGTGATCCAGGCCGACAATGATTTCGGTGCCGCCTTCGCAGTCCGGCCCGGTGATGCCTTCGCATTGTCGCGGACGCCTTTCGTCGGAGGGGTGCGCGACGCTTCCGTTACGCCAGCGCCCTTCAAGGCAGAAGTCGATGCCTCTGCAGCTTCCTTCTCCAGGCGCAACTGTTTCAATCGCGCCATCTTGATGCGCTCTGCCTCGACTTCGGGTCGTTCGGCGAGCAGCGGCTTGTGTTGAGCAAGCTCGGCCGGGACCAGCACACCGAGAATGGTCGTCTCGCCGAGCGCCTTGCAGGCCTCTAACCGATGCAGTCCCTCGACCAGAACGAGGCGGTCTCCGTCGAGCCTGATGGAAATGGGCTCCTGTTGTCCGATCTCCAACATGCTTTCCGCGACCTCCGCGACGGTCTCGGGCTTGATGGCCTTCTTCTGCTTCGTGGGAACGAAGATCTTCTCGATCGGGAAGCTTTCCGGTTTGGGCATAACTCGACTCCGCTTCTCCCGGGCCCGTCGGAACCCATGCCGGTGGTGGTCGGGAGTTTAGGGGGGAAGGGCGTGACGGCAAAGGCAATTTCGGCGGCGGCGTTTTGATGAGCGTCGAAGCCCAAACCGCGATTACAGCAAAAGTGCACTTAATCGGGATCGCATGTGAAAGTTAACCGAAGTAGCTGATCCGGCGATATCAAACGAATCTAGTGCACGGCAATTTTGGACCCCTCGCGGCGCGCGGGCGAATGTCTTTCGCATGCACCGAGCGCCCCGCCTGACGTTCCGAAGGCCTGGGAGGAGGCTGCTACTCTTCCTTGGCATGACCTGTGTGAAGACAATGGGGGAGTTGGTGCGGTGGCAATTTATGGTTGAATTGCATCAGGCGTCGGTCAAGGATTGGGTAAGGTCGTAAGCGATTAGAAAGATGCGCATCGTCCATGTCCTTACCCGCCGTCCGCGCGCTACTGGAAAGCATCGACGATCTTCCGGATGACCTCGACTTCGAAGAGGAGGACGGCTGCATCTATCTCCGAGCCCCGATCGGATTGAGTGAAGACGATCGATGGCTCACGTTAATTGATGTTGGCCTTACACCGCGGCGCGATTCGACACCGTTCCCCGATCTGAGATCGTTCGACTATCACGAGTTTGGGTATGAAATTACCATACTAGATCAGCTCGGGAAGGTTCCGATCCGGTCGACAATGAACAGGGACATCGCAAAGACCTGGTTACCACCGCGCTGTTCGGGGTTGGTCGTTGATGTTGTAAGTCATTGTTGCCGCAGGCTTTTGCAGGAGCATTCGCCTGGCTATATCTATCGTGTGACGTCCGCCAAACAGGTCGGCGGGCCGGCCCTGCACAAGCACACTTTGGTGACGAATGTGATGCAGAATGAAGGTTACTCGATCCTTATGGACGGGGTGGACGATTGGAAACGGACGTTCTGGCTGATGGGCCGAGAGGGATTTGATCTCTCTTACCTGAGGTAGGGAGTCGATGAAGGTCTTGCGATGAACTGGCAAACGTTGATCTCGACGGCGCTGCAAGCAATCGGTTTCCGGAAGGAGAGCGGGCCGCAACCGCGTGTCTATGAGGGTATCCGCGAACGCCGGGGAGAAGAGGCACAACGGTACCTCGAACAAGCAAACCGTTCGCTGGCCAAAGTTCGGAAGAAGCGGGACGAACGCGCGCATGAGTGCGTATAGCGTGTGAGAAGGGCGCTTAACCCGCTATCTCTGCTGAGCACTGCATGTCGTATCGCTCTAGTTCAACCAGCTGGTCGGAGCCACGCGCCGAAAGTTGAGTGCACGTCACCGTCGCGGTTTCAATTTAACTTTTCAACAACTACAGGATGTTTCGGTTGTTGACCGAATCGACTGTTCATATTATGTTCTCGTGGTTCGGTCGCGGAGGCACCCGTCATGTTTGAGTTGCCCAGATGCCGCCACTGCAGACGTAAGTGGGTTCCGGCCGAAGGCGTGTCCGCGAGGGACAGCTTTTGCTCCGCCTGCAGCGAGGAAAGGCGGGAGCTTGCCAAAATGAAGCTCCGTCTAAAGCCAATTCGACGAAGCGACGTAGTGGGCGGACACATTTTGCCTCGATCGCATCGGGCAAAGAAATCTGCAGCTAGGTAGAGAAGAATTTCTCTAAGGCTCGTATGCAGTCTTTCTTACTGCTAGTGGCTTTGCCTAGATTGCGTTTATTTCCATCACCGATGGGGTAGCTGGCGGCCGACCATTCGTGTTTCTTTAAGCTGCGCTCTAGCCATTCCACTTTAAACCGACGCTTGTCGGTTTTTCGTTCCCAGACAACATGCCCGGCTGCAATTCTGCACTCCCACTTGGGATCGCATGTTACGCCAGAGATTGCGTTGAGAAATTGAGCGGCATTTTGATATCGCTGCTTGGTGTCATCATGCATGGCCTTTCGAATGACGCGACGCCAGCTATCAGGTACGTGGGGCAGCCACGGCAATCGTTGTGCAAAGTTGCCCTTTTTTACTTCGTCAGATGCCGATGGAATTTGAAGACACCATTGTCGGCCGTGCATAAGTCGAAACAAAGTCATGGCAACTGCCCAGATGTCTGATTTCACACTTGTGCCTAGACCTGCCCAGACTTCCGGCGCGAGATGATTGCTGTAGCCTGCGCCCGAACCATACCCGAGGATCAAATCATCCGTCACAAGTCCGAAGTCGCCAATTTTTGCCGTACCGTGTTGATCCAGCAGAATGTTGCCTGGCTTTATGTCTCTGTGAAGCATGCCCCGCGAATGGAGTGCGTCGAGTCCAAGAAGAGTGTCGGATGCAATCCTTTGCACTCGATACAAAGGTAGTGGACCTGCCTCAAAGGTTTTTTGGAGTGATCCTTCGCAGAGCTCCATTGCGAGATGAAGCGTATCGTCGCTAGCGTGTCTGACCAGCTGATGCACTCTAACTATGTTTGGGTGCTCGGCCTGAACTAGCATCTGCGCTTCGTGGAGCAGCGTCTCTTTTCTGACGTTCCAGTCGGCGTCCGATTCTCCTGAATATTGATGTAGCCTTTTCACGGCAACCGGTCCCCGAGCGGGGTCGTCTGCTATGAAGACCTTTCCGAAAAAGCCAGACGCGATCTCCTTGCCGAGTTTAAGCTCGGATGTGAAATCGCTCATTTCCCGCGGCTCGCAATAAGCAGAAGTGCGGCTTCACGACTGCCGCCTCGCAGCTCTTCTCCCGCAACTTGTTCCTTCCAAAATCCATCGTCTTTCAGATACTCGTCGGCCTTTCGCTCGCCAAAGGTGCGGCTAATATTTGCCTTGGCTCTGATCTCCACATCCGCCCCTCCATAGCGAAGAGCGCAGATCGTGACCCCTCGCAATTCGGCGGATTCGAGATGGGCTAGTTTGGGCTTCCCAGCCTGGGTGAGAGCGCTTGCCTTTACGATAGCCTTTTTGATTTTCTTCTCTCGTACGTAATCGCTGATCCTTTGGTGGATCAGCCGATATGCCTCAGCTCTATCACCTTTCTGCAACTTGATGGTCTGATCAAGTACGATGGTGATGGCACCATCGTCGGGCACGTTCGCATCCACCAAGATCACCGCGTCCCCAGATGCAACAACCCCCAATGAACGAATTGCCATTGCGACTCCTTATTGGTCTAAAATATATGGCAACCTAAAGCAGTAAGCAATTTTTGTCGGGCTTCCTGGTTGTAGAAGTTTGTGCGGCGCGAGACTTTGGCCGCACTCCAGTAGCGGGCAAAACCAAACGGGGCGCTCTAAGGAACGCCCCGCCGGTCTCGAAAGTAGTGTTCTACCGTTGGAGGGCTCTACGAACACCCCGTCGTGCTGCCGCACGTATCGCACTTCATACAGGTCCCATTCCGCACCAGCGTGAAGTTGCCGCACTCGCTGCACATCTCGCCTTCGTAGCCCTTGGCCTTGGCTTCCGCGCGCCGCTCGGCCTTGGTGGGGACGAGGGTCTGGGCGGTGCTGCCGGCCTTGCTCCATTGCAGCGCCTCGAGCTTCTCCGTGGGGGAGAGGTCGTGGGCGGCTTCCTGCTTCAGGGCGACGGCGCCTTCGAGGGCGTCGCCGACGCGGGCGCTGGGGCCGTGCGCGGCCAGCGCAGTCACCTTGCTGCCGCCGGTGGGGGCGCCGTCATTGCCCGGCGCGATCGCGGCGGAGCCGCCGCGCATCACGACGAGGTTGTCGGTTCGCGAGCGGGTGAGGCCGCGCGAGACCAGGCGGGTGGCGTGGTGGCCGCCGTCCTCGTCCGGCTCCTTGCCTTCCTCGACGCCCTTGCCGAGCGCGTCGAAGCCGGTCTCGTTGGGATCGACATGGGCGAGGTCGAAGCGCGACATGTAGCTCACCGCCAGCTCGCGGAAGACGTAGTCGAGGATCGAGGTCGCGTACTTGATGCTGTCGTTGCCCTGCACGGGGCCCGCCGGCTCGAAGCGGGTGAAGGTGAAGGCATCGACATATTCGTCCAGCGGCACGCCGTATTGCAGGCCGAGCGACACCGCGATGGCGAAGTTGTTGATGAAGGAGCGGAGCGCCGCGCCTTCCTTGTGCATGTCGATGAAGATCTCGCCGAGACGGCCATCGTCATATTCGCCGGTACGCAAGTAAACCTTGTGGCCGCCGACGACCGCCTTCTGGGTGTAGCCCTTGCGTCGGTCAGGCATCTTCTCGCGCTCGCGCATCACGATGATCCGCTCGACCAGCTTCTCGACGATCTTCTCCGAGACCTGGGCGGTGCGCGCCGCCATCGGCTTCTCGTAGAGGCTCTCGACCGCATCGTCCTCGTCCTCATCATCGCTGATGAGCTGCGAGTTGAGCGGCTGGGAGAGCTTGGAGCCGTCGCGATAGAGCGCGTTGGCCTTCAGCGCCAGCTTCCACGACAGCATGTAGGCGGACTTGCAGTCCTCTACAGTTGCGTCGTTCGGCATGTTGATGGTCTTGGAGATCGCACCCGAGATGAAGGGCTGCGCCGCCGCCATCATGCGGATGTGGCTCTCGACCGACAGATAGCGCTTGCCGATCTTGCCGCAGGGGTTGGCGCAGTCGAACACCGCATAGTGCTCGGCCTTGAGGTGCGGGGCACCTTCCACCGTCATGGCGCCGCAGATGTGGACGTTGGCCGCCTCGATCTCGCGCTTGGTGAAGCCGACGGCCTGGAGCAGGTCGAAGCCGGGGGCGGCGATCGCCTCGGCGCCGATGCCGAGCTGGTCGCGGATGAAGTCTTCGCCAAAGGTCCACTTGTTGAAGGCGAACTTGATGTCGAAGGCGGTCGGCAGCGCCTTTTCGACCTTGGCGATGGCTTCATCGGTGAAGCCCTTTGCCTTGAGGGTCGAGGCGTTGATGCCGGGCGCGTTGGAGAGCGAGCCGTGGCCGACGGCGTAGGCCTCGATCTCCGCGATATCAGCTTCGCGATAGCCGAGCGCGCGCAGCGCCGCGGGGACCGCGCGGTTGATGATCTTGAAGTAGCCTCCGCCGGCGAGCTTCTTGAACTTCACCAGCGCGAAGTCGGGCTCGATGCCGGTGGTGTCGCAATCCATCACGAGGCCGATCGTGCCGGTCGGCGCGATCACCGTGGTCTGGGCATTGCGATAGCCGTGCTGCTCGCCGAGCGCGAGCGCCGCATCCCAGGCCGCCTTGGCATGGGTGACGAGGTCTTGTTGCGGGCACGAGGCGTGGTCGAGCGGCACCGGGTTGACGCTGAGCGCCTCGTAACCGGAGGCCTCGCCGTGCGCGGCGCGGCGGTGGTTGCGGATGACGCGCAGCATGTGCGCGGCGTTCTTCTTGTAGCCGGGGAAGGTGCCGAGCTCGGCCGCCATCTCCGCGGAGGTCTTGTAGGTGATGCCGGTCATCACAGCGGTGAGGGCGCCGCAGAGCGCGCGGCCTTCCTTGCTGTCATAGGACAGGCCCATGGTCATCAGGAGGCCGCCGATATTGGCGTAGCCGAGGCCGAGCGTGCGGAACTCGTAGGAGAGCTCGGCGATCGCCTTCGACGGGAACTGCGCCATCATCACCGAGATTTCGAGCACGATGGTCCAGAGCTGGCAGAGGTGCTCGTAACCCCTGACGTCGAACTGCTTGGTTTCGGTGTTGTAGAAGGTCAGCAGGTTCGCGGAGGCCAGGTTGCACGCCGTGTCGTCCAGGAACATGTATTCCGAGCACGGATTGGAGGCGCGGATGTCGCCCGACGCCTTGCAGGTGTGCCAGTCGTTCATGGTGGTGTTGAAGTGCAGGCCCGGGTCGGCCGAGGCCCAGGCGGCGTAGCCAATCTTTTCCCAGAGGTCGCGCGCCTTCAGCGTCTTCGTCACCTTCTTGGAGGTGCGGGCGTTCAGATTCCAGTCGCCATCGGTCTCGACGGCGCGCAGGAAGTCGTCCTTCAGCGAGACCGAGTTGTTGGAGTTCTGGCCGGAGACGGTGAGGTAGGCTTCGCTATCCCAGTCGGTGTCGTAGGTGTCGAACTGGATGTCCTTGTAGCCTTGCTTCGCAAACTGGATGACGCGCTTGATGTAATTGTCAGGCACGAGGCTGCGGCGCGCGAGCTTGATTTCCCGGCGCAGCGCCGGGTTCTTCTCGGGGTCGAAGCAGTCGTCGCCCGAGCCTTCGCAATTGACGCAGGCCTTGAGCACCAGCTTGAGGTGCTTCTGGTTGATCTTGGATCCCGTGACGAGGGCGGCGACCTTCTGCTCCTCCTTCACCTTCCAGTCGATATAGGTCTCGATGTCGGGGTGGTCGACGTCGACGACGACCATCTTGGCGGCGCGGCGCGTGGTGCCGCCCGACTTGATCGCGCCGGCGGCGCGGTCGCCGATCTTGAGGAAGCTCATCAGGCCGGATGAGCGGCCGCCGCCGGACAGCTTCTCGCCTTCACCGCGCAGGCGCGAGAAGTTGGAGCCGGTGCCGGAGCCGTATTTGAACAGGCGGGCTTCGCGGACCCAGAGGTCCATGATGCCGCCCTCGTTGACGAGGTCGTCACCGACGCCCTGGATGAAGCAGGCGTGCGGCTGCGGATGCTCGTAGGAGGATTTCGAGCGGGTCAGCTTGCCGGTGAAGGGGTCGACGTAATAGTGGCCCTGGCCGGGGCCGTCGATGCCATAGGCCCAGTGCAGGCCGGTGTTGAACCATTGCGGCGAGTTCGGCGCGACCATCTGCATGGCGAGCATGTAGCGGAGCTCGTCGTAGAACGCCTGGGCGTCCTCGTCGGTCGAGAAGTACTTGCCCTTCCAGCCCCAATAGGTCCAGCAGCCGGCGAGGCGGTCGAACACCTGCTTTGCTGAGAGCTCGCTGACATAGCGCTCCTTCTCGGGCAGCGCGGCGAGTGCGTCAGTATCGGGCACGGAGCGCCACAGGAAGGAGGGGACGGATTCCTCCTCGACCTTCTTCAGGCGCGCGGCGACGCCGGCTTTGCGGAAATACTTCTGGGCGAGCACGTCGGAGGCGACCTGCGACCACTCGGTCGGGACCTCGACGCCATCAAGTTTAAACACGACCGAGCCGTCGGGATTCCTGATCTCCGACGTGGTCTGGCGGAAATCGATTCCCGCGTAAGGTGACTGTCCTGCCGTGGTGTGGCGCCGCTCAATCCGCATCGTCTTGCCCCGTCCTTAAGTTTTGACCGGTCCCGCCTCCGTTCAGGCGTGCCGGTCGACATTTCGTTTCGCGGCGCTGTCAGCCATTCGGCCTTTGGCACCGCAGTTCAGCCGGTGGATCCGGCTCTTGTTCTCCCGACGCGATGGCTCGATGCGCGCACCGATCATCCGCCGGCATGTCCAGACCCATCCGCCCCCAAGGGGATGGGCCCGACATGCGTTCAACGCCCCACAACGTTACTTCTACCGATGCCATTCGAGCCTTTTGCCGGCCCGTTCTGGCGCCCGAAAAGTCCCCCTTTCGCGGGCAGACAAGCCCTCATCCGCTGCCTTTGGCTGGCTTGGCGGAGTTGAGATTTGCGAGACCCTTTGGGGGAGTGCCGGCGGGACGCAAACTCACTCGCGCCGAACGGACCGAAAGCTAGGACTCTCCATTGCGCCCGTCAAGAACTAGTGCGAGTTCCTGAATCAAATACTAAATATGGTGGATTGCGGGGGATAACAGGGGGCAAGCCCGCGCCTGTTGTGGAGGCAAGTATCAGTGAGTCCTCAGAGATTCCCAACCGAAAAAATTTGCATCCCGTGGTGCTGCGGATGCTTCATCCCGCTGTTCACAGGGCAGGTATATTTTTGAGCGATGGGATTGCGTCAGCGGGACTCACGTAGCCCTACGGAAGGTGAGGGCAGGCATGCCCGCCGAGGTGGTGGCGAGAGGGGCGAATCCGGGCCAAGCTGAGGGTCGATTTTGCCGGACCACCCACATGCTTGATTCGACCCGCCGGGATGCGCGGCCGTGCATCGCCCCGGCCGGCCTGATGTTCCTTGCCATCACCTCGATCGGCTGGGGCTTCAATTGGCCGGTGACGAAATTCCTGCTCTCCGAGCTGCCGCCGCTGACGCTGCGCGGGGTGACCGGCGTGCTGGGGGCGGTGCTGCTGGCGGCGCTGGCGGTCATCCGCCGGCAGAGCCTCACGGTGGACCCCGCGATCTGGCCGCGCCTCCTCACCGCCGCCGTGCTCAACGTCACCGGCTGGATGGTGCTGATGGGCCTGGCGCTGCTCTGGCTGCCGGCGAGCGAGGCGGCGCTGATCGCCTATACGATGCCGGTCTGGGCCTCGATCATCGCCTGGCCGGTGCTCGGCGAGCGGCCGACCGTGCCGCGCACGCTGGGGCTGGTGATGGCCTTCGTCGGCCTCGCCTCGATCATGGGCGGCAACGGCATCGCCGCCAGCGTCGAGAAGCTGCCGGGTATCATCATGGCGCTGTGCGGCGCGCTGGGCTTTGCCGTCGGCACGGTGTTCTCGAAGAAGTACCCGATCCATCTGCCCCCGATCACGGCCGCGGCCTGGCAGATCGGCATCGGCTGCCTGCCGATCTCGATCATCGGCCTCCTGGTCGAGACCACGCATCTGTCCCAGGTGACGCCGGTCGGCTGGTGGCTCCTGGTCTATTCGACCGTGGTGCAGTTCTGCATCGCCTATGTCAGCTGGTTCGCAGCACTGGCCCGCCTGCCGGCCTCGGTCGCCGCGATCGGCACCATGGCGGTGCCCGTCATCGGCGTCGTCGCCTCCGCGATCGCGCTCGGCGAGCCGCTGGGGGCAGGGCAGATCGCGGCGCTGGTCTTCACGCTGGCGGCGGTGGTGCTGGCGACGCGTTAGCCGTCCGGACGCCGGGATATCAGTGGTCCTGAGGCTCTTTCTCCCGCCGGTGTTGTCCGGAGCCCGGCGATTTCGACCGCAGGTCAGCAGGTGCGACAGCAAAGACTTCGAGGGCCTGGTCGTAGCCTTTGATGGTCCGCTGTCCGAGCGATGCCAACGGAACGCTATCCCTTACCCTTCCAGCGATAGTGGGATCAGCCAGGATCTGTGCGTCCTTGGCGAGATTGCAGAGCCGCGACGCCAAATTCACCACGGCTCCCATCGCCGTGTAGTCCAGCCGACCGTTATAACCAACCGTTCCTACCGTTGCCGGTCCCATCGCAACGCCCACACCAAAGCCGATCGCGTGGCCGGCGTCGCACCATTTGCCGGCAAGGGACTGCACCGTCATTTGCAGGTCGATCGCGAGTCGAACCGCTTGAGTTGCCGGCTGATCGCATGCGACCGGGGCATTGACCAGGAGCATGACTCCGTCGCCGTCAAAGCCGATGAGCGTTGCCTCGTGACGAGTCGTCACGGCGCCGACGGCCTCGTAGTACTCTCGCATGACGGCCATGATGACATCGGGCTCATTGCGGGTGGAGAACGCCGTGAAGCCGCGTAAGTCGCCAAAAATGACAGCCACTTCGCGTCGCTGCCCTTCGAGCAGCTCATGAGAATGCTCGACCAGTTCGGCGACCTGTGACGGCAGGAACTGCTTCAGCCGTTCGATCCGCGCGGATTTCTGCTGCGAGATCGCCAGTTCAGAAGCCATTTCATTGAAGCGCAACGCCAGTTGCTGCAACTCGTCACCGCTGAAGATCTTGATGCGATGCTCGAATTGTCCGGTTCTGATCCGCTCCACGCCCTCTTCCAGTTGCTTGATCGGGCCGGACATTCTGTGCGCGCGCCAATAGGCGAGCGCCAGCGCGATGAGAACACCAAAGGCAATGAGAATTGACGAGCGCCACAACGCCGCGCGAATTGATGCAAAGGCTTCCGAGACCGGCTGCATCGCGATCACCGTCCATCCCACATCGGCGGCCTGAACGGATAGCGCCACCACCGGGTTGCCTCGGTCCCCGGTTATCACCGCCGCTCCGCTCGCCGCGCCGGCGAGATGCTTGATCCGGCCGAAACTGCCCGAGCTGGCGCGGCCGCGCAGGACCAGACTGATATCGGGATGTGCGATCAGATGACCGGAATCATCGACAACAATGGCGTAGCCGGTCTCGCCAATTCTAATGGCTGCGATGACATCCCAGATCAGCTTCAGATTGACCTCGGCGATCGCAACCCCCGCGGCCGGCAGGCTCCCGGCAACCGCGATCCTCATGTAGGGCTCTGAATCTCGCTGGTACTGAACCGGTCCATACCAAACCTTGTTGGCGCGTGCGCCCAGAACAGCGGGATCCGTAGACATATCAATGCCGCGCCCGGTCCTGTTCAGATGCAGCCTGGAAACAAAGACCCGTTCGGCACCGGTCTCATCCAGCAGCGAAACCGAAACGATTGCGGGCACCTGCTGGAGGAGGCGCAAGGCATCGATCTTGTGTTGCGCATCGTCTCCGACAGACCAGGGAAGCTGTACCATCCAACCCAGCTGATCTCGGATGCCATCGGTGAACGCCTCGATCCTGTCGGACGCCGCGCGGGCATCGGCCTGCAGCACCGCGCTGATCTGGCGGCGCTGGTCTCGGTAACCGAAAGAAGCCTCGACGGCCGCGCCGAGTATCAGAGGCACGACCGCAGCGACAAACAACGTCGCGAAGTACTTGCAGAACAGCGAGCGACGCGGGGGCATCGCACACGAAGAGGACTGCGCAGCACCGTCCGTCATAACTACTCTCAGGAGATCACCTTGCTGGCGCGAAACAGGATCGACGACACATCCAGGTCGATACCCAGAAGCCTGGCTGTCTTCAGATTGACTGCCAGTTCAAACTTCTCGGGGCGCATCACCGGAAGATCTGACGGATTTTCACCGCGCAGGATGCGATCGGCATAAGTGGCAAGCCGAAAATAGGTCGTGCGCTGGTTTGCGCCGTAACTCAAGAGACCTCCAGCGTCACAATATTCAGACCAGCCAAACATCGAAGGCAGCCGGTGCGCGATTGCAAACTCCGCAATCTTCGCACGATGCACCAGCGTCACGACATCGGGAAACACGAGGAGAGCGTCCGCGTCCACCTTGCCGGCAGCCATCAACCCATTCTCGATTTCGCGAGCGCCACAGAACGGAACGTAGGCTGCCTCAATGCCGAGCTTCCGGCACGACTCCAAAGTCGCACGCCATTCCAATGGCTCTCCCGGATGATCCGTGTTCGAGAAGACCGCCAGTTTTCGCAGCTTTGGATAAATGTCCTTGAGCAGCTCAACGCGCTTTCCTGCCAGCTCGAGCGACAGGAATGTGCTGCCGGTGAAATTGGTGCCGGGGTGAGCAAGGCTCTTCACCACACCCAAGGCGACGGGGTCACCGCTCAATGCAAACAGCACGGGGATGTCGGTGACCGCAGTCATGACGCGTGTCGCCGGACCGCTCGAGACCACAAGGTCGATATCCCCTCGCTGCAACTCGGAGACGATCTTGCGCAGTGCCTGCGGATTTCCAGGGGCATAATGCGTCTCGAAGGTTACGGTCTTGCCCTCGACGTATCCCAGCGCGCGCATTCCCTCGCGAAAGCCGTCCAGGAAGGGATCTGGTTGGGACTCGGTGGAGACCCAGAAGATCCGATGCAGCTTGGCTCCGCCCTGCGCCCGTGCGATCGCAGGCCAGGCCAGTCCGCCACCAATCAACAAGATGAACTCTCGTCTTCTCATGCGAGCACCTGTCGAAGCTGCGCCGTCAATTCCGGCCGCAGACCAAGATCCTAGCTGTGCATCTGATGACTGCGCTCGGTATCGCGCTCCGCAAGCGGACTGTCGCGACACCGGCTCCAACATTTGTCGCTGAGAGCATGCTCAGAGATTGGGTTGGTGAGACGATTTGTCCTTGAGGTGCGCTTGAGTTTTGCTTGAGACCGGCCCGATCGAGATCAAAACGGCCTTACTTGGTGCATAGCACGGTGTCTAAACACCTCGGACGCGGATCCAGGCGAGCTACGGCGTCTCAAGAGGACAACCGGAACTCACATCAGGAGCCAGTGCCCTCGACCTCTTATATGGTGTGATTGCAGCGCGCCTTCGGCAGTTCACGCCCTAGAGTACTCATCAAGGCAATGTCCGCTCCAGAGGGACGAGCGGAGATCTTCCGATCGGCCGGAGTACTACGGCTTGTGACCCAAGCCGGACGTTAAGCGGCTAGTCTGCGGCTGACTGGGCGAACCGCCCTTCCGTTCCGATGGCCAAGACAGATAAGATGCCCGCGCTCGACCCAGGGGCCGGAAATGACGCGCGTGGTAAAGACGGGCAACAAGGCAGCCAAGGCGAGAGCCCGCAGGAGAAGTTCGCCAAAAGATCGCAAATCGGCCAAGACCAAGCGCGGGATAGCCCCATCTGTCACTCGTCGCGAGGCAGCTTCGGTTGCCGATCTACAGGCGCAGCTTGAACGTCGGACTGTGGAGCTGGATCAAGCGCTAGAGCAGCAGACCGCGACTTCGGAAGTGCTGCAAGTCATATCCAGTTCGCCTGGTGAGCTTGGGCCCGTGTTCGAGGCCATGCTGGAAAATGCCGTGCGCATCTGCAGCGCCAGTTTTGGGACGCTGCTCCTATACGAAGGCGACAGGTTCCGGCGGGTGGCGCGAATGGCCGCGCAAAACGTGCCGCAATTGTATGCGCCCGACCAGGAAACGCCGCCACACTTCATCGCGCCGTTTGATGGGACGCCTTCGCTGGGGCGCCTCGTCGAGACCAAGGCGCTGGTTCACATTGCCGATATTGCCATCGAGTATCCCGACGATCTGATCTACAAGGTCGCCGCAGCCCGCACCGTTCTGATTGTGCCGATGCTCAAGGAGAGCGAGCTTATCGGCGCCTTTGCCGTCTACCGCAAGGAGGTGCAAGAGTTCAGCGACAAGCAGGTCGAGTTGCTAGAACATTTTGCGGCACAAGCGGTGATCGCCATCGAGAACACGCGGCTGCTCCGCGAGCTGCGCGAGCGCACTGACGATTTGACTCGTTCCCTCGACGACCTGCGCGCCGCGCAGGACCGCCTGGTGCAGACCGAGAAGCTGGCGTCGCTCGGTCAACTCACCGCCGGCATCGCCCACGAGATCAAGAATCCGCTCAACTTCGTCAACAATTTCTCCGCGCTCTCTGCAGAGCTCATCGACGAGCTGAACGATACGCTGAAAGCCGCTGCTCTGAACGACAAGCTCCGCGAGGAAGTCAACGAACTGACGAAGTTGCTCAAGGAGAATCTGGAAAAGGTCGGGCAGCACGGCAAGCGCGCCGACTCCATCGTCAAGAACATGCTGCTGCATTCCCGCGAGGGGCCGGGTGAGCAGCGGCCCGCCGACATCAATTCGCTGGTGGATGAAAGCCTCAATCTTGCCTACCACGGCGCACGCGCCGAAAAGCCCGGCTTCAGCATCACGCTGCAGCGCGACTTCGATGCGAATGCGGGTGCGGCCGAGCTGTTTCCGCAGGAGATCACGCGCGCGTTGCTTAATCTGATCTCGAACGGTTTCTATGCCGCGACTAGGCGAAAGGCCGAAGCAGCCGACGATACCTTTGAGCCTGTCCTTAGCGCTGCCACCAAGAACCTTGGCAAGACAGTCGAAATTCGGATTCGCGACAATGGTGTCGGCATTTCACCCGAAGTCAGAGAAAAGATCTTCGATCCCTTCTTCACCACTAAACCGGCCGGAGAAGGAACGGGGCTCGGCCTCTCAATGACCCATGACATCATTGTCAAACAACACGGCGGCAGGATCGACGTCGAGACCGAGCCTGGCGCTTTTACTGAGTTTATCATTACCCTGCCGCGCGGCAACGGCACCGCATCCGGCCCGCGGCCGGAATGATTGCTTATGGCCCTTCTCGGACCTCCTGTTATGTCCGCTACTGCGCCGTTGTTTGGGGGATAGGCGGACATCGCGGATTTATGAGTGCACGCGCTAGCTCGCCGTCATCGTCCCGCCGCCCAGCGCCTTCCTGATCATCTCGGCGAGTTGGTTTCTCCGATAGGGCTTGGTCAGCAGCATCACGCCGTCATCTAACTTGCCGTGATGGACGATGGCGTTGTCGGTGTAACCGGAGGTGTAGAGCACCTTCACACCCGGCCGCAGTTTGGCCACCTCGTCGGCAAGGTCGCGTCCGCTCATGCCGCCGGGGATGACGACGTCGGTGAAGAGGAGATCGAACGGCTGGCCGGCCGCGATCAATTCCAGCGCGGATTTGCCGTCGGGCGCGGCAACCGTCTTGTAGCCGAGGCTCTCGAGCTGCGCAGTGACGAAGTTGCGCACGAGGTTGTCGTCCTCGACGACGAAGATGGTCTCGGCGCCGCCTTCGGCCTGCGGGGCGTGGGCTGCGACGACGTCCGCCGTGCCTTCGCCCGGCGGCAGATAGAGCTTGATCGTGGTGCCGTGGTTTTCTTCGCTGTAGATCTTGATGTGGCCGCCGGACTGCTTGACGAAGCCGTAGACCATGGAAAGGCCGAGGCCTGATCCCTTGCCGACCTCCTTGGTGGTGAAGAAGGGCTCGAACGCCTTCTGCTGGATGTCGGGCGACATGCCGGTGCCGGTGTCGCTCACCGCGAGCATGACGTAGGGGCCGGCCACCACGTCCGCATGGGCCTGCGCATAGGCCTCATCCAGCACGACGCGGTGGGTCTCCAGCAGCAGCTTGCCACCGTTCGGCATGGCGTCGCGCGCGTTGATCGCCATGTTGAGCACGGCATTGGTGAGCCGGGACGGATCGATATGCGCGGTCATCGGCCCCTGTTCAAGCACGGTCTCGATCTGGATCTGCTCGCCGAGGGTGGGACGCAGAAGTTTCGCGATGTCCGCGATCGCGGCGTTGATCTCGACGTTGCGCGGCTGCAGCGGCTGCCTGCGCGCAAACGCGAGCAGATGCTGGATCAGCTCGGCGCAGCGCTCGGCAGCATCGTCGATCAGCCGCGCCGCGCGCTGGAGCTCGGGCTGCTGCTTCAGGCTCGCCACCAGCGTCTCGGTGTTGCCGGAGATCACGGTCAGCATGTTGTTGAAGTCGTGCGCGACGCCGCCGGTCAGCTTGCCGATCGCGTCCAGCTTCTGCGACTGGTACAGCTGCCGCTCGGTCTCGCGCGACATGGTGGCGTCGTGATAGACCAGCACCGCGCCCGTGATGTCGCCTTGCCCGTCCAGCATCGGCCGGCCGCTGATCATGAGATGGCGGGGAGCATTGCCGCTGTGCGGGCGGACGATCATCTCCAGATCCTCGAACTTCTCGCCGCGCAGCACGCGCACCGAGGGCAGCTCGTCGGCCTTCATCGGCGTGACCCCGTCGCCGTGAAACACATCTGACAGCGCGCGCAGATTGCGCAGGTTCATGCCGGCGCGATGCAGCAGCATGCGCTCCGCGGCCGGATTGGACAGCAGGACGTTGCCCTCGGCGTCGATGACCAGCACCGCCTCCGCCATGCTGTGAAACGTGCTTTGCAGCACGTTGACCGACAGGCGCAGCTCGTCATGCGCGGTCACCAGATGCTCGGTCCGCTCGGCCACCGCCGCTTCGAGGGCGTGCTTGGCGGCTTGTGTTTGCTCGAGCGTGGTCTGCAGCTGCACCGTGGCGCGCTGGCTCTCGCGCATCACCAGCGCCACCAGCAGCAGGATCAGCACGGCGCCGGCGACGTCGATGCCGAGCAGCACGATGCCGGTGCGACGTGAGTCCTGGGAGCGCGCGGTGAGCAGGCGTTCTTCATCCGCGCTCAGATGGTCGAGATTGCCCATCACCGTGTCCATCAGGCCGCGGCCCTCGGCCTTGCTGTTGAGCGCGGCAATGCCGGCCTGGTCATTCGCCGCGCGCAGGCGCATCGCTTCGGCGGCGATCTCGACCCGGCGCAGCGCCAGCGGTTCGGTGCCCTCCAGCAGCGTGACCTGATCGGGATTGTCGCGCACGCCGCGCTTCAGCTCGGCCAGCGCCGGTGCGATCTGGACCCGCACGCCCTGAAACTCGTCGGCGAGCGTTTGGCTGCGATAGAGTTCATAGCCGCGGGCGGCGCTCTCGGCGCGGCGCAGCAGCACGCGCAGATCGGAGATCTTCTTCTGCACCTGGACGGTGTGGTTGACCCACGCCGCGTCGGACCGCGACTTGACGTCGAGGGCGATCGAGGCCGCGGTGATGATCAGGAGGATGGCAAGTCCAGCACCGAGAATGACGCGCTGCGTTGGGATCAAGGGGCTTCTTTCTTGTCCTTCGGCTGTGCGCTCTCGCCCGGACCGGCGAGGCATTCCCGGATCGTGGTCAGCAGCGCTTCCGGCGTGAACGGCTTGCGCAGGCAGCGCGTTGCCCCGAGCTCCAGCGCCATGCGGAGGAAATCGGGAGAGGGCGAGGCGGATGAGGCGAAGGCATAGCCGGACATCGCGATCAGCGGAGTAGCCGGCGCGCGCTCGTGAAAGATGCGGATGGATTCGAAGCCGCGCATATGCGGCATGAAGATATCAACGAGCATCACCTCAAAGGCCTGCGCTTCCAGCGCAGCCAGTCCTGTTTCGCCGCCGTCGGCCAGCGTGACGTCGAAGCCCTGACGTTGGAGGAGGACCTCGATGGTCGCGCCGACCATCGGATCGTCATCAACCACGAGAATACGCGGCATGACACTTCCCAGTAATCGAAGTCCCCACTGTGATTGGTGATATCCGCGAATCGTGCCTCGGGTCAATTTTGGATTGGATCGGGGTAGATATGCACGGTGCGGTGCATAGGCTGCGGCGCGTGTTCCGTGCCTTATCTTGGGCCACGCGTCATCTATGCGTCATGGTTCGCGCGGGAGCGCACGCGGCACGCGAAGTGGGAGCAGCTTCGATGAAAGGTTGAAGCAAAGTCGAGGGGATCGCGAGGCCGAACGCGATCGGCAAGACGACTGGCGAAACTGCAGCGGCTCGCAGAACAGACATGGGCGGCGCCCGGCCATCACCGGCGCCGCCCATGAGGTTTGTTGCATCGTCGATTGTTCAGACCGTCTTACGGGCAGGGATGCCGCTGGCCGTCATAACCGAGATAGGTGCCCGAAGCCGGGTCGTATGACTTGTAGCGCCGCGCGCAATAGGCAGAGTCGCCGCCGCTATCCGGCACCACCGCCACGGTCGGCTCATCATAGTAGCTGTCGCCATAGTAGTAGGGGTCATCGTAATAGCCGCCGCCGTAATAGGCATACGAGCCGAGCCCGCCGATCGCCGCACCGGCCGCGAAGCCCGGCCAGAAGCCGCCGCGACGATGATGATGATGCCAGCCTCCGCCGCTCCAGTTGCCGCCGCGGCCTTGCCAGGTGCCGCTGTTGGCGGCTGCAAAGTTACGGCTGACGCCGCCGGTAAAGGACGTGCCGCCGCCCGGACGGACCGCTGGGCCGGCCGCGAAGCTGCCGCCACCTCCCTGCAACGCAGGGCCGCCGCCAACCCGTGCTCCGCCACCGAAACCGCCGCCACCCATGCGCGCGCCGCCGCCACCACCGAAGTGAGCGCCGCCGCCACCGCCACCGCCGATGTGAGCACCACCACCGCCACCGCCGACGTGGCCGCCACCACCGCCGCCACGGCCACCGCCGCCGGGCCCCTGTGCAAAGCTCGGTGAAGTCATGGGTAGAACGAGCGCCAGCGCTGCGGCGGCACTCAAAACTTTCAGACTTTTCATGATAAAACTCCTTTCCCGGAAGCAAACCCTATGAAAGGGCTGGAGTTCCTGGGATCACGCCGGTTTGCGCGTGAACGGAGCCTCGCTCTCAATGGCTGTACCCCGCATGAACGGATCGCGTCCGATTTGCGGCAGCGTTCATGGCGAGGCCGGCGCATTTGCCGAGGGCACCGCCGCCCCGCCGAACTGGACATTTCGCCGCCCGGATGGCATCAGGACCCGACGAAAGCAGGGCCCTTGCCGCATGAAACAATTCTTCCTCAAGTTCTTCACCTGGTGGAACGGCCAGACTTTTGGCACCCAACTCTGGACCAAGCGGTACGGAGAGCTGGTCGGCCAGGACGAGCAGGGCAATCTCTACTATCGCACCCGCGGCGGCGCTGTCGATCCCACGCTCGGCTTCGAGCGACGCTGGGTGGTCTATAACGGCTATGCGGAAGCCAGCCGGATCCCGCCGTCCTGGCACGGCTGGATTCATCACGTTGTCGATGTGCCGCCGACCGAGGCCAACTATCAGCCGCGCGAATGGGAAAAGCCGCACCAGCCGAATCTTACCGGCACGGCAAAGGCCTATCGGCCCTCGGGCTCGACCCTTGCCAGCGGCAGGCGTCCGAAGGCGACCGGCGATTATCAGCCCTGGACGCCTGGCTAGGCTTTCGGTCCTTCCTCGAATCTCGATCGTTCGGTTGGATGCACGCGCATCCGCCTCACCCTGCTGTGGACAACGGGAACAGCGGGGATGCCTTCTGCGTGGGCGTTGCAGCCGCGCAAGCCATGTGGCTCAATGATCCCATCTTACGGAGATGGGAAACCATCGCGTTCGGTTCGGGCAACAGCTCGCGACTGTCCCGAAATGCAGCGGCCGCCGACAAGGACTCGATCGGGAGATAGGCCCCCGGTCTGGAAGGTCCGAAATCGCCCGATGTGAATGTGCAGCCGCCGTAAGACAGGAAAGGCCGCTTGGGAAACCGAGCGGCCTTTTTCTTTGAGGCGCTTCGTCGGCCGGTTTGTGCGCCTCAGTCGTAGCGCACCTTCGGGAAGAAGTCGCCGCGGCCTTCAGGTGTCATGTCGAGCAGGCCCCAGAGCGGATCGACCAGATCACCGGCGCGATGATGCTGCTTCGGCGCGGGCGGCGCGAAACTCATCTCCGAACCCCAGAAGTGCCTGATCTTGCCGTTCGCTCTCTTGAAGACGTTGAAGATCGTCTCGTCCCAATTCTGCCCGTCGGGAACGTGGTGCTGCGCGCGCATACCCTTGGAGAACTTCGAGGTGTCGCCGAAGTAATCCGCGTCAAAGGAGTTGCCGGCTGTGGACAGCAGCGACAGATGCTCCCAACCGCGTTCGTGGGCCCAGGCGGCGAGACGCGCGATCGGCGATTTTGCAACGATGTGAAGCGCGGCACGCTCGCCGACATGCCTTGCGGCGCCGTCGAGCCCGTCAAGCAAATGGGTGCAGCCGGGGCACGGCAGCTCGCGCTCCGGCCCATACATGAAGCTGTACAGGATCAGCGTGTCATGCGGGCCGAACAGCTCCGACATCCTGACCTGTTCCGGCATGTTCGTTTTGCCGATGCGTTCGAAGACGTAATCCTGGGGCACCTCGCCACCGAGCGGCAGCGCGCGACGCCTGGCAGAAACGACCTCAATCTGAGCCCGGAGGGCAATCTCCTCATCCAGCAATGCATTTCGCGCGGCACGATACTCAGTGCTTTCGTTGGGGTAGTGGAGATGCTCCATGATTGCGCTCCGGATGCTGTGAGTTTCGTGCGCATTCAACTCGTCCCCCGAAACCTCGGTTCCGTCGCCGAAAGTGGAACGTCTACACCACCCGCTCCGCCGCGCGCTTCACCGCCTCGAGCCGCCGTGCATGGTTTTGCGCGCCGCGCTCCCGGAGCAAGGTCATTACTTCGGCCGGCGCTGTATCGGGCGAGCCCGAATTGAACGGCGGGGCGGGGTTATATTCCATCTGGAGCTGGATCGCTTCCGCGGTGGTACGATTGACGAGGATCGACACCAGCGTCAGCGCGAAATCGATTCCCGCGGTGACGCCGCCGCCGGTGATGCGGTTGCGGTCGATGCAGACACGCGTCTTGGTCGGCGTGGCGCCAAGTTGGCTCAGCATCTCCATCGCGCTCCAATGGGTGGCGGCGCGGTAGCCCTTGAGCAGACCGGCAGCGCCGAGCGCCAGCGACCCCGTGCAGACGGAGGTGACGTATTTTGCGCCCTCGGCTTGCCGGCGCAGGAAGTCGAGCACCTCCTCGTCATTGAGCAGGTCGTCAGTACCGCGGCCGCCAGGTACGCAGATCACGTCCAGTTGCGGGCAGTCGGCGAATGTCGTGGTCGGCGTCAGCGTCAGCACGGAATCGCTCGGCACCGGCTCGATCCGCTTCCAGATCAAATGCAGCTTTGCGCCGGGCACCATGGCGAACACCTGCAAGGGACCGGTGAAGTCGAGCTGGGTGACGCGCGGAAATACCAGAAGACCGATCTGGAGCGGTGACGACATCGGCAGGTCCTCCAAAGATGAGCTTGACGGGCGAAGATTGGCATGGTGCGGTTGTGTCTGAAATGGCGTAATTCCCTCTATTTCGGACATACCCTATGATCGGCATCCTGATCTTCCCGGACTTCCAGCTGCTCGATGCGGCCGGCCCGATCTCGGTGTTCGAGGTCGCGGCGCGCTGCACTGGCAAGACGCTTGCGCTGCGCGTGCTGGCCGCGAGCGCGGGACTGGTGCGCAGCTCGTCGGGCGTCGAGATGATGGCGCGTGATTTCAAGTCGGCGAATGCGATCACGACGCTGGTGATCGCGGGCGGCGCGGGCGTTGCGGATGCCGCGCGCTGCGAGGTCATGCGCGCCTTCGTGCAGCGGCTGGCGCGGCGCGGCGTGCGCGTGGCGAGCGTCTGCTCAGGCGCCTATGTGCTTGCCGAGGCGGGACTGCTCGACGGCCGCCGCGCCACCACGCATTGGGGGCGGACGCGCGATTTCGTCGCGCGCTATCCGAAGGTGAAGTTCGAGCCGGACCAGATCTTCACCCGCGACGGCAATGTCTGGACGTCGGCAGGAATTACGGCGGGCATCGACCTCGCGCTCGCGATGGTCACCGAGGACCATGGCGAGGAGATCGCGCAGCAGGCCGCGCGGCAGCTCGTGCTCTACCATCGCCGCAGCGGCGGCCAGTCGCAGTTCTCCTCGCTGCTGGAGCTGAAGACACCGAACGGCCGCTTCGGCGCGCTGTTGTCCTGGGCGCGCGAAAATCTCGACGCGCCGCTGACGGTGGAGGACCTCGCCGATCGCGCCGGCATGAGCGCACGGCATTTCGCCCGCGCGTTCGCCGCCGAGACCGGCGCGACGCCGTCGAAGGCGATCGAGCGGCTGCGGCTCGAAGTCGCGCGCGAGCGCGTGCAGTCCTCGCGCGAAGCGATCGAGCTCGTCGCTGAGGCGACCGGCTTCGGCGATCCCGAGCGCATGCGCCGCGCCTTCATCCGCGCCTTCGGCCAGCCGCCCCAGGCGCTGCGGCGCGCGGCGCGGGCAGGTTAGGGGATGCTCGTCGCAGCAGAGCTGGAGGTGTTCGCGCGTACCGTCAGGCGCCGCGCGATCGGCATCAGCATGTAGGGCGCGAGATGGATCGGAAACTGTGTCATCGCGAAATAGAGCCAGGTGGTGGGCGGCAATGCGCCGGCCGTGGCCGCCAGCATCAGGCCGAGATTGCGCTGTGACACCATCAGCCCGAGTGCGAGCGCGCGCTCGGTGCCGATGCGGCGGAATAGCAGCGTGGTGATCGCGAGCAGGGTGAAATAGATCGCGAATGAAAGAGCTGCGAGGCCGAGGGTGAACAGCGGCTGTGCGAGAAGGTCGCTGACGACATCGCCCATGATCGCAGCAGCGAAGATGAAGAGGATGATGATGTTGAGGCCGTCGATCGGCGTCTTGTGACGCTGGATCGCCTCCGCGCCGAAGATCCATCGGATCGCTGTGGCGGCCAGCAGCGACGCTGCGAGGATGCCGAGCAGTTTCAGGCCCAGCGTCAGCGGCGTGACGCTGAGCATGTCGCCGAGGAAGAGGCCGGCGAATAACGAGGCCGTGAAGGGCACCAGCGCGGTCGAAGTCACCAGCGTGATCAGCACGAGCGTGGCATCGAGACCCATCAGTGCGGCCAGTGCCGGAGAGGCCATCATCGGCGAGGCCATGCTCTGGAGCATCAGCGCGAGCGAAAGCCCGGGCGCGCGAGCCGTAAGTCCGGTTGCGTGGGCGATCAATCCGACGATCAGCGGCACGCCGATCGTGGTCCAGGCCGTGGCGGTTGCAACCAGCGCCGGCCGGCGCAGATGGCCGTAGAGGGCGGCCAGATCGACCCGCATGAAGGAGATGCAGAGCAGGCAGAGGATTGCCTCGGTGAGATAGGGACGCAGCAGCGCGCCGAGCGGTGGCACCGCAGCCGCGATGAACACGACAGCCGCGACTCCGCGTGTGCCCTGGCTGCCGAGCCATGTCAGGACGCGCAGCGGGAAGGTGATGATGGTTTGGAGAAGGACAGGCATCGGTATCATTGGTGGTCGGCCTACGGGACTGTCATCCCAATCCCTTCAACCATGCGCCGATCTCGCCGACGGCGACGTTGGCCTGCTGCAACAACTTGCCCATCGTGAAGAAGCCATGGAATTGGCCGGGATAGTGCTTGGTCGTGACCGATACGCCGGCCTGTCTGAGGCGCTCGGCATAATCGTCGCCTTCGTCGCGCAGCGGATCGGCGCCGGCGGTCAGCACATAGGCGGGCGGCAGGCCGGCCAGGTTTTGCGCACGTGCCGGCGAAGCGCGCCAGTCATGGATGTCGGCGGCGCCATTGAGGTAGTGGTCGCGAAACCAGCGGATCACCGAATGCGTCAGCAGCACGCTGGTCTCGGGTTCGCTGTGGGAGCCGTGGGTCATGGCGAAGTCGGTCGCCGGGTAGATCAACACCTGGCCTGCGAGTGCGGGACCGCCAGCCTCGCGCGCGGCGAGCGCGACGACCGCGGTGAGGTTGCCGCCGGCGCTGTCGCCGCCGATCGACAGGCGCGAGGCATCGATGCCGAGCTCGCGCGCGTTCGCGGCGATCCATTGGGTCGCGGCGATGGCGTCCTCAGTCGCCGCGGGAAACTTGTGCTCGGGCGCGAGACGGTAGTCGACCGAGATCACGATCAGCGCGCCCTCAACCGCGAGCTGGCGGCAGACGACGTCGTGGGAGTCGAGATCGCCGATCACCCAGCCGCCGCCATGGAAGAACACCAGCGCCGGCGACAGGCCGTCGTGCCGGCGTGGCTCCTTGGGAACGTAGAGGCGGGTGGGGATCACCCCGTGCGGCGCCGGGATCGATAGCGGCGTGACGCGCGCGAGCTCCGGCGGCTCGGGGTTGGTGGCAAAGCGGGCCTGAGCGTAATAGGCGCGCGCTTCATCCGCCGTCAGCGTCTCGTAGGCGGGGCGGCCGGCCTCCTGGAAAGCCCTATAGACGGCGGCGGCATCGGGATCGAGCATAACGGGCATGGAACGGCGCACCTCGGGGTTTCCGGTTATCGTTGAATGTGATTTTCGGGGCGATGCCCGCCGCGCGCCCCCAAGGAGGGGCTTTCCGACTATCCCACCCGTCAGCCGCCCTGGCCAGCGGGCGGCGGGCAGGGCAGGGATGCCGCCCTTCCCCCGCCGTATTCCCCGTGTTAACCGGAGGGCCTGCGAGCGGCGGTATCCCCTGTAGAATGTCCAACAAGCCCGATTCGCTGTTGAAGCCGCGCGAGATGTTTCGAACCATTACCCTGACAGGTCTTGCGGCGCTTTTGGCCGCCACCGCACTGACGGTTGCGACGCCGGCTCAGGCGCAGATCGGCACGATTTTTTCCGATCCGCCGCCGCTGCGGCCGCCCGGCAACATTCCGCGTGGCCAGCCCCAGCCGCAGCAGATCCCCGATGACGACGAAGAGGTACCGGAGCTGCCGCCGCAGGGCCGCGTGCTGCCGTCGCGCCCGATGCCTCCGCCGCCGGGCCGGCAGGGCAATGTGATGCCGGGGCCGGTCGAGACCCAGCCGCTGGCGCCGCCGCCGGGCTCCACCGTCGCCCCGCCAAACCAGCCGCCGCCTGTGGCGGTCGTGCCGCCGGGCGCCGGCCAGCCGGGTGCGCCGGGTCGCCAGCCGCAGCAGAAGGGCGGGCCGGGTGGCGCCGTGCCGCAGACCCCGGCGAGCCTGCAGCCGGGCGACGAGGTCGTCACCGAGCCGCCGGCCCAGAAGATCGTGAACAAGAAGGCGACCTTCTCGGGGCTCGACAAGATCACCGGGCGCATCATCAATTTCGACGAGGAGATCGGCGAGACCGTCCAGTTCGGCGCGCTCAGGGTCAAGACCGACGCTTGCTACACGCGACCGGCGACCGAGGCCACCAACACCGACGCCTTCGTCGAGGTCGACGAGATCACCTTGCAGGGCGAGGTGAAGCGGATCTTCTCGGGCTGGATGTACGCGGCAAGCCCGGGCCTGCACGGCGTCGAGCATCCGATCTACGACATCTGGCTCACCGACTGCAAAGAGCCGCAGCAGACCATTGCGACCGCAGCGCCGGATCCGGCGACCAAGCCTGCACCTCCGCCGCCGCCCGCGCAGAAGAAGGCCGCGCCGAAACAGGTGCAGCAGCGTCCGCCGCAGCCTCTGCCGCCGATCCAGCAGCAGCAACCGGCACCGCCGCCGCCTCCGCCGCCGGAGCAGCGACCAGGTCTGTTCGGTATCCCGGGGTTTGGCCGCTAGGCCTGGCTATCGATTATTGCCGCGCGGCGATGATCTCGAGCGCGCGTGCGCCTGGGATCGCCTCACCCGCCGAGAGCTTCAGGAAATCGCCCGGCTCGCCCGCGAGCGCCTTGTCGAGCAGCGCGGTGTAGCGCCGCCGCGAAATCTCGGCCGCACCAAAGCTCTTCAGATGTTCGGTGACATATTGGGTGTCGAGCAGCTCGAAGCCGCCATGGATGAGCCGCGCGACCAGATGCACCAGAGCGACCTTCGAGGCATCGCGCGCGGTGTGGAACATGCTCTCGCCGAAGAAGGCCCGTCCGAGGCTGACGCCGTACAGCCCGCCGACGAGGTCCTCGCCCTGCCAGGCCTCGACGCTATGGCAATGGCCGAGCTCGAACAGGCCGCCATAGAGGTCACGGATGCGCTTGTTGATCCAGGTGTCCTCGCGTCCGGCCTGCGGCGCGGCGCAGCCGGCGATCGTCGCCTTGAACGCGGTGTTGACGGTTACGCGAAACACATCCGAGCGCACGGTGCGCGCGAGTCGCGAGGCGACGCGAAATCCGTCGAGGGGGATGACGCCGCGCAGCTCCGGCTCGACCCAGAACAGGGTCGGATCTTCGGCGCTTTCGGCCATCGGAAAGATGCCGCAGGCATAGGCGCGCAGCAGCACGGCCGGTGTGATTTCAGACGGGGCGGAGTCGCGCGAAGTCATGGTTCGCAACCATAGCAGGATCGCGACGCGGTTGCGATGGGGGTGAGCAGGACAGCGAGATCAGCTCGCGGCTGCGGTGCTGGTCCTGCCGGGGGCTGCCGGCATGCGCGCGAATTTCAGCACGATCCGGGTTCCGGAATGGGCGGGATCGCGCTCGACCGTGGCGTCGAGCTTCGAGGCCATGGCCGCGACGATGCGCTGGCCCATGCCGGTGGAGCGCGGATCGGCCTTGACGTTGTCACCAACGCCGTTGTCGGTGATCGACAGCAGGACATCCTCGCCCTGCGCGTGCAGCTCGACATGGATCGGGCCGGCGCCGTCGGGATAGGCGTATTTCACCGCGTTCATCACCAGCTCGTTGACGATGATGCCGACGGCGACCGCGCGGTCGGGATCGATCTCGATCGGCTCGGCCTTCAGCGTCAGGCGCGACATCCGGTTGCCTTCGGCCGAGCGGCGGAGATCCTCGAGCAGCGAGTCCAGATACTGGTTCAGGACCACGCTCTTCAGATCCTGCGAGGTGTAGAGGCGGCGGTGCACTTGCGCGACCGCGGCGACGCGGCCCATCGCGTTGGTCAGTGCCGCCTTGACCTCGTCCTGCGCGGCGGAGCTTGCCTGAAGGTGCAGCAGCGAGGCGATGATCTGGAGCGAGTTGCCGACGCGATGATTGACCTCGCGCAGCAGCAGCTCGCGTTCGGCGGCAAGGGCGGCGTAGCGGTCGCGCGAGGCATGAATCTCGGCCTCGGCTTCCTCGCGCGCCTTCTGCAGTTCCGCCTGGCGTAGCGCGCCCTCGGTTGCGACGTGGAGCAGGGGGATGAAATCGCCGGTGACGTCCTTGACGAGATAGTCGGCCGCGCCGGCCTTCAGCGCGGTCAC
The DNA here is from genome assembly GCF_013408065.1 of Bradyrhizobium sp. IAR9. Taxonomy (NCBI): domain Bacteria; kingdom Pseudomonadati; phylum Pseudomonadota; class Alphaproteobacteria; order Hyphomicrobiales; family Nitrobacteraceae; genus Bradyrhizobium; species Bradyrhizobium sp. IAR9. The sequence goes on along the minus strand of NZ_JACBZW010000001.1, from coordinate 292,135 downwards.
CGCGATGCTGGAATCCTGCGAGGCCGTGACGAACACCACGGGCGGCGCACCCGGGATCGCCATGATCTGCTCCAGCGTCTCCAGCCCGTCGAGGCCGGGCATGTACTGGTCGAGCGCCACCACGTCGATGCCGCCCTCGACCGCGGCGCGGCGGATGCGCTCCAGGCCTTCCTCGCCGCTCGCGGCATGGACGACCCTGTAGCCGCGCCGCGTCAGGCCGCGATCGACCAGGCGCGCCAGCGCACTGTCGTCGTCGATGTAGAGCAGTGTTGGCGTGCGCTGGTTCATGGGGCGGCGGGAGGGACCTGGATGACCGAGAAGAACAGGCCGAGCTGCCGGATGGCATTGGCGAAATTCTCGTAGTTGACGGGCTTGGTGATGTAGACGTTGCAGCCGAGCTCGTAGCAACGCTTGATTTCCTGGGAATCGTCGGTGGTGGTCAGCACCACCACGGGCGAAGCCTTCAGATATTTGTTTTCCTTGATCTGCCTCAGGATGTCGATCCCGGTCATGTCGGGCAGGTTGAGGTCGAGCAGGATCAGCAGCGCATTACCCTTCTGCACGAGCCCGCTGCCGTCGGCGCCGAACAAATGCTGCATTGCGTCCGTGCCGTTGGGGAACGAGACGATCTCGTTGTTGACTCCCGAGCGGCGGATGTTGCGCTCGATCAGGCGGGCGTGGCCCTCATCGTCCTCGATCATGATGATGGTGACAGGCTGGGTCATCGATCTCAGTTCCGGTTGCTCACATTCCAGGCGATCGGCAGCGTGATCGTGAAGGTGCTGCCCGCGTCCAGTTCCGACGATACCGACATGGTGCCGCCGAGGCGACGCACAAGTGCACGCACATGCGCAAGACCAATGCCTTGGCCGGGCTGGTCCTGGGTTCCCGCACGGCGGAACAGGTCAAATATCCGCTGATGGTCCTTCGGATCGATGCCGCGGCCATTGTCGCTGATCTCGAAGATAGCGTAGCCGAGCTTGGTGCGCCCGCGGATTCTAATTTCGCCGGGCACCCCGCGCTTCAGGTACTTGATCGCATTGTCGATCAGATTGGAGAAGATCTGCTCGAGTGCGAGCCGGTCGCTGACAATGTCAGGCAGCGGCTCGAGGTGGATCTCGGCCTGCGCCTCGGCCGCCTGGTGCGCCAGTGTCGACACGATGGCCTCGATCAGCTCGCTGGTGTCGATCTTCACCGGCTGGAATTCGCGTCGGCCCTCGCGGGTGAGGTTGAGGATGGCCGAGATCAGCCGGTCCATCTTGGCGATCGACGTCTTGATGAAGCCGAGCGCCTCGGAAAAATCCTCCGAGAGCTGCTTGTCGGCGCCTTCGAGCACGATCTCGCCGGGCGCGCCTGGCGCCAGCGGCGGCCCGTCGGCTGGGACGTGGGCGAGGCTGCCGATGCGGCGGAAGACATCGCCGCTGAGCTCTTCGAGCTCGCTGGTGAAGCCCATGATGTTGACGAGCGGCGAGCGCAGATCGTGACTGACGATATAGGCAAAGCGCTGGATCTCGTCGTTGGCCTCGCGCAGGTCCGCGGTGCGTTCGTCGACGACGGACTCCAGATTGACGTTGGCGTCGCGCAGGCGCGCTTCGGCCTCGTCACGGGCGCGGGCCGAGCGCCGCACCAGCCAGGTCGAGATCAGGGCCAGCAGCACGACGAGGCCGGAGCCGATGCCGGTCATCGATGCAGCCAGGGTCTGGCTCCGGTCGGAGTTGGCCGTTCGGACCCGGAACAGCCGCTCCTCCTCGCGGATCATCGCGTTGGCCAAATTGCTGATGGTAGTTGTGGTGTTGCCGGCCGCGGCCTCGCGGATCAGCGCCGTGGCCCTGTCCGGTTGGCCGTCCTTCACGAACTTCATTTCGCGCGAGAACTGGTCGAGCCGGGTCTCGATCGCCGCGCTCAGTTTTTCGATGCTGTCGCGTTGCGCCGGATTGTCGCCGATCTGGCGCGTGAGCTTGTCGAGTGCCGGAATGATCGCTGCGACGGCCTTCTCGTGGTCCGACTGGAAATCCGGTCCCTGCGTCAGCAGAAAGCCGCGGGCGCTGCTCTCGGCGCGGCGGATTTCAAGCAGTAGGGCGTTGATCTGGCTCTCAGCCTCGATCGTGTGAAGCACCCATGTGCTGTCTTCCCTCGCCTTGTTGACGAGATAGACCGAGCCGGCGCTGATCACGGTCAGAATCAGAAGACCCGCCGAAATCAGCAGGATCTGCCAAAATGCGCGCCGTCGATGGGCCTCGGCCGTCACGACGGCCTCGCTCTGTCACGTTCAGCGGAAGTCAAAACGCCCCCTTGGAACTGTCCCCGCGTCGAGAACGCGATGGGGGCCAAAGGGTTCCACGACGAAGTGGATTTATCGCGGAGCGGGTTCCGTCTTGCCGGCCAGATACTGTTCCAGCCAGTGGATGTGATAATCGCCGTTGATGATGTCGTCTTCACGCACCAGCGCGCGGAACAGCGGCAGCGTGGTCTCGATGCCTTCCACGACCATCTCGTCCAGCGCCCGGCGCAGCCGCATCAGGCATTCGGCGCGGGTCTTGCCGTGCACGATCAGCTTGCCGACCAGGGAATCGTAATAGGGCGGGATCGTGTAGCCCTGGTAGACCGCGGAATCGATCCGGACCCCGAGTCCACCGGGCGGATGGTATTGCAGGATGCGGCCGGGCGAGGGACGGAAGGTCTGGGGATTCTCGGCGTTGATGCGGCACTCGATCGCATGGCCGATGACCTGGACCTCTTCCTGCCTGGCCGGCAAATCGCCGCCGGCGGCGATGCGGATCTGCTCCAGCACGAGGTCGATGTCGGTGATGCTCTCGGTGACGGGATGCTCGACCTGGATGCGGGTGTTCATCTCGATGAAGTAGAACTCGCCGTCCTCGAACAGGAACTCGATGGTGCCGACGCCGAGATATTTCATCTCGCGCATGGCTTTCGCACAGGTCTCGCCGATCTTGGCGCGCGCGGCGGCGGCAAGGACAGGCGAGGGGCCCTCCTCCCAGACCTTCTGGTGGCGGCGTTGCAGCGAGCAGTCGCGCTCGCCGAGATGGATCGCGCCGCCGCGGCCGTCGCCGAGAATCTGAATCTCGATGTGACGCGGCTTCTGGAGGTATTTTTCCAGATAGACCGAGGCATCGCCGAAGGCCGATTTGGCCTCGTTGGCAGCCGTCGACAGCGCGACCTGCAGGTCGGCCTCGCTGTGCGCCACCTTCATGCCGCGGCCGCCGCCGCCGGCCGCCGCCTTCACCAGCACCGGAAAGCCGATCTTCCTGGCGATCGCCAGCGCGTCGTCATCGGGACCGACCGCGCCGTCGGAGCCGGGCACCACGGGGATGCCGAGCCGCTTGGCGGTCTTCTTCGCCTCGATCTTGTCGCCCATCAGGCGGATGTGCTCGGCCTTGGGGCCGATGAAATGCAGATTGTGCTCGGCGAGGATCTCCGCAAAGCGGGCATTCTCGGACAAGAAGCCGTAACCGGGATGCACGGCATCGGCGCCGGTGATCTCGCAGGCCGCGAGCAGCGCGGGCACGTTGAGGTAGCTGTCCTTGGATGCCGGCGGTCCGATGCAGACGCTCTCGTCCGACAGGCGCACATGCATGGCATCGGCGTCGGCGGTGGAGTGCACGGCGACGGTCGCGATGCCGAGCTCCTTGCAGGCCCTGAGGATGCGAAGGGCGATCTCGCCGCGATTGGCTATGAGGATCTTGTCGAACATGGTGTCCTGTCGCGAATGGCGAGTGGCGAATGGCGAGTAGGGAAGGGGTGGACCATTCGCTATTCGCTATTCCCCATTCGCTTACTCAATAATCACCAGCGGCTCGCCGTACTCGACCGGCTGGCCGTCCTCGACCAGGATCTGCGTCACCGTGCCGGCGCGCGGCGAGGGGATCTGGTTCATGGTCTTCATGGCTTCGATGATCAGCAGGGTCTGTCCAACCGAGACCTTGCTGCCGACCTCGATGAACGGCTTGGCGCCGGGCTCCGGTGCCCAATAGGCGGTGCCGACCATCGGCGAGCTGACCGCGCCAGGATGCTTCGACAGGTCGGGTCCGGCGGCGACAGGCGCGGCGGAGGCGACCGGCAGGGCGGCGGGAGCGGCTGCCATCTGCATCGGCATGGTCGCAGCAACGCTGACGTTGCGGGCGACGCGCAGGCGCAGGCCCGCACGTTCGATCTCGATCTCGGTGAGACTGGTCTCATCGAGCAGCAAAGCGAGCTCGCGGACGAGCGCGGAATCCTCGCTGGAAAACTTTGCGGCTGCTTTGTCGTCTGGCTGGCGCGCCATGTTGTTTGATCCGAATGTTCTGTTTGATGAGGGGGCTTCAGGCTTTGGGCTTGATGGCAAGCTTGGCGGCAAGGCCCTGGATGGCGAGGCGGTAGCCCTCGATGCCGAAACCGCAGAGCGAGGCGAAAGCGGCGCGTGCGGTGTAGGAGTGGTGACGAAAGCTCTCGCGGGCGTGGATGTTGGTTACATGCACTTCGACCGTCGGGATCTGCACCGCGAGCAGCGCGTCGTGCAGCGCGATCGAGGTGTGCGAATAGCCGCCGGCATTGACGATGATGCCCTTCATCTTGCGCGCATGCGCCTCGTGGATGAAGTCGATCAACTCGCCCTCGCGGTTGGACTGCCGGCAATCGGCCTTGAGGCCGAACGTTGCCGCGGTCTCCCGGCACAGTGCCTCGACGTCGGCCAGCGTGGCGTGGCCGTACTTCTCGGGCTCGCGCGTTCCCAACATGTTGAGGTTCGGCCCGTTCAGGACGAGGATCGTATCGGTTGCAGGTTCTGCCATTCCAATCCCGGGAAGAGGTGCTCGGCGTGGCGGGGTTATAGGTAACAAAGCGGCCTAGGGGAAGCCTTGAAGGGCCTCCCAGAGGCCTTCAAGTACCTCATCCCCGGTGCAAAAACCTGTGCGGAAGCTACGGAAATCGCTTGTTAACCAGTTCTAATCGTGGCTGCCGGAGGGAGGCTCGCAGGAGAGGGCGACGCATAGGCCAAAGGCCCCTGCCGATCTCTCGGCAAGGGCCCATTTGGGTATCAGCGAAGCAGCTTAGCCTTCGATGATGTAGACGATCTCGCGCGTCTGCGGACGGACGATCACGTACTGACCGCGGACGAAGATCACCTCATAGCCACGCCACTCCGGGTAGATCTCCACGATCCGGGGCGGCAGCGGATGGACTCTGACGGAGGCCGGGATCGCGGTGCCGACCGAGATGTTGAAGTTGACGTTCGTCGTCTCTTCGATCTTGGTCGACTTGATCGCCGTCGAGATTTCAGACCGCTTTTCGGCCGGCGGCGCGGAAGCCGTCGCGGAGGCGGTGCCGGTCGTGGTCTGGGACTTGTCGGTCGTAGCCGCATTGTTGGTCTTGGCAGCGCCGCCCGCCTTGTTGTCCTCAGCCTTCATGTCCTTGGCAGACTTGGCGGGGTCCGACTTTGTCGTCGAGTCCGAGCTCATGCTCTTCGACTTGTCCTGCTGGGACTTGTCCTGCGCACGTTCGTCGGTGCGCTGGCCCTTGGTGGCGCCGGCCTTGTCCTCGGCCGCGTTCTTGTTCATCGCGCCGCCCGGGGAGCGCTCGTCCTTCATCGCGCCGGATTTGTCTTCGGAAGCCCGATCGGACTTCATGGTGCCAGCGCCACCGGCCTGGCCGACGGTGCCCTTGTCATGGCTCATGGAATCGCGGCCGCTCGCGCCGCGCTCCGCGGCGCCGCCGGAAGGCTGCGAATGCTGCATCTGCGCGCCACCGGCGCCGCCGCCGCTGTCACGGCCCATGGTGTTCTGTGCGTTCGCCAGACCGGCGCCGGCGACGAGCGCGAGCGTGGCAACCGAAATCATAAAGCGGTTCAACATCGAATTCTCCTCACGTGTTTCTTTGCGTCATTGCCCGCGCCGACAACGAAAGGAGATTTGAGTTGTTCCGGAACTTCGCCTGTTCCGCGGCATTTGTTTGTTGAATGCCAGATGAATGATTTTGCACGAAGACGCCAACGTTCGGCGCAAGAAAAAGGCCGGCTTGTCAGCCGGCCTTTTCGGATTTTCAGGATCGCAAAACGTATGATCAGCAGGTTGCCTTGCCGCAGCGGGCAATGCCGATCTTTTCCTTGAGGCTTTCGACGCCGACCGCGCCGATCACGATCTGCTTGCCGATGACATAGCTCGGCGTGCCGTTCATGCCCATCGCTTCGGCGAGCTTGAAGTTCTCCTCGATGGTGGCGCGCACCTCGGGGCTGGCGATGTCCTTCTCGATCTTTGCGGTGTCGAGGCCGGCTTCCTTGGCCGCTTGAAGCGCGCGCGCCTTGTCGGCCGCGCCACGGCCGCCGAGCAGCTTCTGGTGGAAGTCGAGATATTTCTTGCCCGAGGGATCCTGCATGCGCACGGCGACCGCGACCTGCGCAGCCTCCACCGAGCCCTGGCTCAGCACCGGAAATTCCTTCAGCACCACCTTCAGCTTCGGATCAGCCTTCATGATGGTGAGCATGTCGTCCATCGCGCGCTTGCAGTAGCCGCAATTGTAATCGAAGAACTCGACGAAGGTGACGTCGCCGTCCTTGTTGCCGAGCACGACCTGGCGCGGCGAGTTGAAGATCGCGTCCGCATTCTGCGCGATGCTGGCCTCGTGCTTCTGCGTCTCGGCCGCGGCCTGCCGCTTGCTGAGCTCGGCCATCGCCTCCTCGAGCACCTCGGGATGGCTGATGAGATAGTTCTTGATGATCTTCTCGATGTCGGTGCGCTGGGTGTCGGAGAAACTGTCGGCCGACGCGGGCACGGCTGCGCCGAACAGGGCGAGCGCAAACAACGCGGGAGCAAGCAGGCGCAGCGAAGGCATAGGTAAATCCTCTTATCCAAAGCAGGTTTCGGAATACGTCCCGGCGGACTTAAGCTCGGTGTCGTGACGTCGTGGTATCGGGCGTCGTTCGAGTTACGTCAGTTGCGCGGCGGCTTCGCCGCCACGATGTCGTCGGCCTTGACCCATCCGGGTGTGCCGACGGCGAAACGGGTTTTCGCGCGCGTGGCGAGCTCGCGGGCGGTCTTGTTGTCGCCGCGCAGGTAAGCGGCTTGCGCCGAGGCGAGATCCGCTTCGGCATAGTCGCCCTTCCGGCCATAGGCCATCGCGAGTTGGGTATAGCCGAGCACCGCTTCCGGTTCTCGCGCCACCGCGGCGCGGAGAATCCGAACGGCGTCGTCGGTGTAGGCCTTATTATCGGTTCCAACCAGAGCTTGCCCAAGTAACATCTCGATGAGGGGCGCGTTGTTGGAAAGCTGCGCGGCCTTGCGCAGCGGAGCGACCGCATCGGCCGGCTTGCCGCTCTCCAATAGGGCCTGGCCGCGCACCTCGTAAAAGTACGGGTTGTTGGGCTGCACCTGGATCAGCGCGTCGATCTGGGCCAGCGCGCTGCGCAGATCGCCGTGCAGATAGGTGCTGATGGCGCGGGCATAGCGCGCCGGCATGCTGTCGTTGGTCTGGGGATAGCGTCGGTACACCGTCTCGGGCCGCTCCATGAACGCGGAGATCTTGGCGCGCACCATGTCGTGGCGGAGCTGGAGCGCGGGATCGTCCTTCTTGTTCCAGTAGGGGCTGGAGCTGGCGAATTCCTGAAGCGCGGCGACGCGCTCGGCCGGCATTGGATGCGACTGCAGATAGGGATCGGCGCCGCGCGCGGCGAACAGGCTCTCACTGGTGAAGCGCTTGAAGGTCTCGTACATGCCCTTCGGCGATTGCTGGGTCGCGGTCAGGAATTTCACGCCGGCGCGATCGGCGTTCTCCTCCTGCTGGCGCTGGTAGGACAGCAGCGTCCGGCGGATCACCTCCTGCGGAGCGGAGATCGCGGCGGCGCCGGCATTGGCCAGCCCATTGTTGCCTGCGCTGCTGCGCTGGGTGCTGCCCGCGGCGATCGCGCCGGCGCCGAGCAGCATCGCAATGATCATCTGGGTCTGGGCGGCGGCGAGCTGCTCGCGCAGCTTGGACAGATGGCCGCCGGCCAGATGCCCGGTCTCGTGCGCGAGCACGCCGATGATCTGGTTCGGCGTTTCCGATTGAAGGATCGCGCCGTAATTGACGAAGATGCGGCGGCCGTCGGCGACGAACGCGTTGAACGAGCTGTCGTTCAGGATCACCATCTGGATGTTCTGCTTCTCCAGACCCGCGGCGCGCAGGATCGGGCGCGTATATTCGCGCAGCAGCTGCTCGGTCTCGGTGTCGCGCAGGACAGGCGGCCCCTTTTGCTGCGCCCGCGCCGCCGGAAGCGGCAGCAGCGCGATCGCCGCAGCCGTGACGAGGGCGGTGAGGGCGGTAGCCTTCTTGCGCAATGCGATCTGAAGCAACATCAAACGGTCTGGAGAGCAGTTTCGTGATTGGTTTTGGCGATTGGCGGCGGACCGGATACGCGATATGCCCTTATGAGCCTTACCCCTTATGAGCCGTACAATGCGGCCAGTCTGGGGCGCAAGCGCCCCGTTTCCCGGACCGGACGCACCGGCCCGCCAGCGAAATAGCAGAAATCGATGCACGATGCGACATTGAGGAACCGGTTGGGGCAGTGGCTCGAGCCCTCCCGCCGCAGTGATGTTCCCCCGTTCATGGTGATGGACGTCATGGCCGCGGCAGCCCGAATCGAGGCCGCCGGCGGCCATGTCATCCACATGGAGGTCGGCCAGCCCGCGGCCGGGGCGCCCAGCACCGCGATTGCGGCCGCCCACGCGGCGCTCGAGGCCGGGCGGATCGATTATACCTCCGCACTCGGTATTCCCGGTCTGCGCGAGCGCATCGGGCGCCATTATCGCGATGCCTATGGCTGCGACGTCAGCCCTGACAGGATCGTCGTGACCACCGGCTCCTCCGGCGGGTTCATCCTGGCCTTCCTGTCGATGTTCGAGCCCGGCGACCGCGTCGCGGTGACGGTGCCGGGCTATCCGCCTTATCGCCATATTCTCACCGCGCTCGGTTGCGAGCCGGTGCTGATCGAGACCACGAACGAGACGCGCCATGCGCTCACCGGCGAGGCGTTGCTCGCGGCGCATCGCAAGGCGCCGTTGAAGGGCGTGCTGGTCGGAAGCCCCGCCAATCCGACGGGGACGATGATGTCCCGCGGAGCGCTCGCCGGCTTGATGGCGGCCGCCGAAGACGCAGGCATCCGGTTCATCTCGGACGAGATTTATCACGGGCTCGACTATGCGTTTCCGGCGGTCACCGCGGCCGCGCTCTCCGAGCACGCACTCGTGATCAACTCGTTCTCGAAATATTTTTGCATGACCGGCTGGCGTGTTGGCTGGATGGTCGTGCCCGAAATCCTGGTGCGGCCGATCGAGCGGCTGCAGCAGAACCTATCGATCTCGGTGCCGTCGCTGTCGCAGATCGCGGCAGAGGCCGCCTTCGACGGCGCAGCCGAGATGGAGACGATCAAGCACGGCTATCAGGAAAACCGGCGAATTCTGATCGAGGGATTGCCGAAAGCCGGCCTGAGCAAGTTCTTGCCGGCCGATGGTGCATTTTATCTGTATGCCGACGTCTCGGACTTCACCTCCGACAGTTTCGAGTTCGCCAAGCAGATGCTGGAACAGGCACGCGTTGCGGCCACGCCCGGCGTCGATTTCGATCCCGTTCACGGCCGATCGTTCATTCGCTTTTCTTATGCACGCTCGCCCGAGGAGATGCGCGAGGCAGTTGACCGGATCGCTCACTGGCTTAAATAGCCGCCAGTTTTCGACCACCACCGGAGTTCAACTTGTCTGACCGATCTGTCTCGACCGCTGCTGCGCCACATTCTTCTCTCGCCGCATTGATGTGGCCGACCCGGCCGGGCGAAACCGTCGGCGCGATGCGTGCCGTCGTGCTGATTGTGCTCGGCACCGCTTTGATGGCGCTATCAGCCAAGGTCAGCCTGCCGCTGCCCTATGTTCCGATGACATTACAGACGCTGGTCGTGCTGATGATCGGCGCGGCCTATGGCTGGCGTCTTGGCAGCGCAACCATGATCGCCTACCTCGCCGAGGGCGCGCTTGGCGTGCCGGTATTCGCCGGACCGGTGGGTGGGATTGCACCGCTGGTTGGCCCGACCGCGGGCTATCTGTTCGGCTTCGTCGCTGCCGCTTTCGTGACCGGCTGGCTCGCCGAGCGCGGCTGGGATCGCAGCGTGGCGCTGCTGTTTGCAGCGATGGCGGTTGGCCATATCGTCATTCTGGCCGCCGGGTTCGGCTGGCTGGCGTTCGGCCTCGGGCTGGGCGTTGGAAAGGCCTGGCAGGTCGGCATCGTGCCGTTCATTGCAGCTTCGTTGGTCAAGAATGCGCTTGGCGCGACGTTGATGCCGGCGGCGCGCAGGCTGATCGAGCGCCGCCGGTAAAGCGCGCAAAGAGTTCGCGGTTCCAATTGACAGGGCCGGCCAAGTTGATCTTGGCTGGCCCAGCGTTTTGAGGGGGAGTGAAACAATGACGACGACAACGATGGCGGAGGCGCCGATCGCGCCGCCCGCAGCAAAGCCGTGGTACAAGGTTCTCTACGTCCAGGTGCTGATCGCCATCGTGCTCGGCGCCATCGTCGGTTGGCTGTGGCCACAGTTCGCAACCAACGAATGGATCAAGGCGCTCGGTGACGGTTTCATCAAGCTGATCAAGATGGTGATCGCCCCGATCATCTTCTGCACCGTGGTCTCCGGCATTGCCCACATCCAGGACGCCAAGAAGGTCGGCCGCATCGGCGTCAAGGCGCTGGTCTATTTCGAGGTCGTCTCGACCTTCGCCCTGGTGATCGGCCTCGTCGTCGGCAATCTCGTCAAGCCGGGCGCAGGCTTCGGCAATGCTGCGGCGAGCGAGGCGGCCGTTGCGAACTACGCCAAGCAGGCCGCCGGCCAGAAGTCCGTCGACTTCGTGCTGCACATCATTCCGGACACCGTGGTCGGCGCCTTCGCGCAGGGCGAGATCCTGCAGGTGCTGCTGTTCTCGGTGCTGTTCGGCTTCGCCATCATGAGCTTAGGTGAGCGCGGCCACACCATCCGCAGCTTCATCGACGATGCCGCGCATGCGGTGTTCGGCGTCATCTCGATCGTGATGCGCGCGGCACCGATCGGTGCGTTCGGTGCGATGGCCTACACCATCGGCAAGTTCGGGACCGGTGCGATCCTCAACCTGATCGGTCTGATCGCGACCTTCTATGCCACCGCGGCGCTGTTCGTGTTCGTCGTGCTCGGCATCATCGCGCGCCTGGCCGGCTTCTCGATCTTCAAGTTCCTGGCCTACATCAAGGACGAGTTGCTGATCGTGCTCGGCACCTCCTCCTCGGAGAGCGCGCTACCGTCCATGATGGAGAAGCTGGAGCGGCTCGGCTGCTCCAAGTCGGTGGTCGGTCTGGTAGTGCCCACGGGCTACTCGTTCAACCTCGACGGCACCAACATCTACATGACGCTGGCGACGCTGTTCATCGCACAGGCGCTCGGCGTCGATCTCAGCTTCAGCCAGCAGCTCACCATCCTGGTCGTGGCGATGCTGACCTCGAAGGGCGCCTCCGGCATCACCGGCGCGGGCTTCATCACGCTGGCGGCGACGCTGGCCGTGGTCGATCCGCGCCTCGTGCCGGGCATGGCGATCGTGCTCGGCATCGACAAGTTCATGAGCGAGTGCCGCGCGCTGACCAATCTGTGCGGCAACGGCGTCGCCTGCGTGATCGTCGCCTGGTGGGAGGGTGAGCTCGACCGCGACAAGCTCAACGCCAACCTCTCCAAGCAGATCGATCCGACCGACATGGAGACGGCGATCACGACGGACTGATCTGGACCTGACGGCGCGAGCTGCGCTGTCAGACCTTGAAGTCATAGGGCTGGTCGAGATGCTCGATCAGCCCTTTTTCTTTCGGCTAGAACCGCTCCGGCCGGTACGGCATCGGATCGATCGCAGGCGTCTCGCCGCTCATCATCTCGGCGAGCAGGCGCCCGGTCGCGGGTCCGAGGGTAAAGCCCTGGTGGCCGTGGCCGAAATTCATCCAGAGGCCGGGATGCTGCGGAGCTTGCCCGAGCACCGGCAGCATGTCGGGCGTGCAGGGGCGGGTGCCAAACCACGGATCCGGCTCGACGCGCTTGCCGAGGTCGATCAGCTCGCGTGCGGATGCTTCGGCGCTGGCTAGCTGCACGGGCGTCGCGAGTGCATCCGGGCTCGTCAGCTCGGCTCCGGTGGTGATGCGAATGCCCTTGGCCATCGGCCCCATGGCATAACCGCCGGCCTTGTCGATCAGCGGCAGGTCGAGCGACGCGCCGCCGCTGTAATGCATGTGGTAGCCGCGCTTGCGCACCAGGGGAATGCGATAGCCGAATTTGTGGAGGAGATCGGGCGACCACGGCCCGAGGGTCACGACGGCGTTGGCGGCGTCGAGACGCCCCTGGTCCGTATCGACCGACCAGCCGGTCGCGGTCTGCCGCAGCGACTGCGCATCGCCGAGCACAATGGCGCCGCCGCGGCGCTCGAAAAGCTCGGCATAGGCCGTGACCAGCGCGCCGGGATCGGACACGGTCCAGGTGTCGAGCCAATGGATCGCGCCGGGAAGATCGTCGCGCAGGACCGGCTCGACCCTGGCAAGCTCGCTGCCGGAGAGCACGCGAAAATTCACGCCGAACTCGCGGCGGTCTTCCTCCGCCGTCTTGATCGCCAGATCGAATGAAGCGGCATCGCGATGCAGCATGCGATAGCCGGCGCGGCGGATGAGATTGTCGGCATGGGCTTCGCGAATGAGGATGTCGTGCTCGCTCGTCGCGTAGGCGATCAGCCGCGCCCATGCCTCGACCGCCTCGCGATGGCGCTTCGGGGCCGAATGCCACCAGTAGCGGAGCAGGGGCTCGATATGGAGATGAAGCGACGACAGGCTGTAGCGCACATCGTTGGTGCGGCCGGTCGCGATCTTCAGCAGCGTCGCAAGGTCGCGCGGCATCGGATAGGGGCGGACCGCTTCGGCCTGGATCATCCCGGCGTTGCCGTAGCTGGTCTCGCGGCCCGGCTCCCTGCGGTCGACGAGCCTGACGGCCCAGCCGCGCTGCTGGAGGTGCAGCGCCGCGCTCACGCCGATCATGCCGCCGCCGAGAACAATTGCGCTTTGCATTGGAACTGACCTCGCCAAATCAAAAAACGCCCGGCTTGACCCGGGCGTTTTCTCTTGAGTGTTCGGCTTTATTCACCGCCGCCGAAGCGGCGCGACCACCAGCCGGCGCGGCGTGGCGCCGCCGGTGTTTCGCTTGCCGGTTCCGGCACGGGTTCAGCTGCCGGCGGGGCGGCCGGCTCAGGCGCCTGCGCAACCGGGGCTGCGGGCTCGCTCGGGCTGCTCGACAGGAAGCTCACCTTTTCCCGGACCGTGGAGCGGCGCCGCGCGGTCTTGTCGTCGGCGGGCTCTTCCTCCGCGGCAACCGGCTGAGGCTGGGCCGGCACCGCCTCGGTCTGCACCTCGGCGCGCGGCTCAGGCTGCGAGACTTCAGGCTCAGCGGTGTGTTCGGCCTGGGCAATCGAGGGTGCAGCCTCGCCGCCGAAGCCGTCGAAATCGGCGACTGCGTCGGACGCTTCCGACGGCGCATTTGGCGCGAGCTCGTCGCTGATGGAGCCGGCGAGACCGTCCTCGCCGCCACCACGCCGACGGCGTCCGCCGCGGCGACCACGCCGGCGGCGACGGTCACCGCTGCCCTGCTGCTCGCCGCGGGCCGCCTGTTCCTCGCCTTCTTCGCCATCCTGCTCGGACTCGGCATCCTCTTCGCCTTCGCCGGCCGCAACGGCCGCCTCGGGGAGGGCGGCAGGGCTATCCTCACGCAACTCGCCGTCGCGCTGGCCACCGCGGCCGCGCCGGCGACGGCGGCGCTTGCGGCGCTGGCCGTCCTGCTCGGAAGCTGCCTCGCCCGCAGCCTGCTCCTCGGTGAGACCTTCGGTCTCCTCGGTTTCGACCTCGGATTCGAGTTCGGAATCGAATTCCTCGTCGTCATAGGCGTCTTCAACGATCGGCGGCGGGCTTGCTGCCGCCTGCGCCGCCAGCAGCGCCTTGGCGGCTTCCAGCGTATGGACCTGCTCGCCGCGGTCGATGAGATAGGCCTGCGGCCCGCTGACGCTTGCGTCGGCGATGACCGACAGCGTCACCTTGAAGCCGTTCTCGAGATCGCGCAGATGGCCGCGCTTGTGGTTCAGCACATACAGCGCGACGTCGGTGCGGGTGCGGACCACGAGATTGTGGGTCGCGCCCTTCATCAGGATCTCTTCGAGGCCGCGCAGCAGCTGCAGCGCCACCGAGGACACCGAGCGGACATGGCCGGTGCCGCCGCAATGCGGGCACGGATCGGTCGAGCTCTCGAGCACGCTGGCGCGGATGCGCTGGCGCGACATCTCGAGCAGGCCGAAATGCGAGATGCGGCCGACCTGGATGCGCGCGCGGTCCTGCCGCAGGCAATCGGACAGCTTGCGCTCGACCGCACGGTTGTTGCGCTTCTCGTCCATGTCGATGAAGTCGATGACGATCAGGCCGGCGAGGTCGCGCAGGCGAAGCTGGCGGGCGACCTCTTCGGCCGCCTCCAGATTGGTCTTGAGCGCGGTGTCCTCAATATGGTGCTCGCGGGTCGATCGTCCCGAGTTGACGTCGATCGAGACCAGCGCTTCGGTCTGGTTGATCACGATGTAGCCGCCGGAGCGCAACTGCACGGTCGGCGAGAACATCGCGTCCAGCTGGCTCTCGACGCCCATGCGCGAGAACAGCGGCTGGCCGTCGCGATACTGCTTCACCGCACTGACATTGGCGGGCATCAGCATCTTCATGAAGTCGCGGGCTTCGCGGTAACCGGCTTCACCGGCAACCGAGATCTCGTCGATCTCCTTGTTGTAAAGGTCGCGCAGCGAGCGCTTGATCAGCGAGCCTTCCTCGTAGACGAGGGTCGGGGCCTGCGACTTCAGCGTCAGGTCGCGCACCGTCTCCCACATCCGGATCAGGTATTCGAAGTCGCGCTTGATCTCGGGCTTGGTGCGGGCGGCGCCGGCGGTGCGCAGGATGATGCCCATGCCCTCGGGCACGTCGAGATCCTGCACCACTTCCTTCAGGCGCGAGCGGTCCTGAGCGCTGGTGATCTTGCGGCTGATGCCACCACCGCGTGCGGTGTTCGGCATCAACACGGCATAGCGGCCGGCGAGCGAGAGGTAGGTGGTCAGCGCCGCGCCCTTGTTGCCGCGCTCTTCCTTGACGACCTGCACCAGCATCACCTGGCGGCGCTTGATGACTTCCTGGATCTTGTACTGGCGGCGCGGGCGGAAGGTGCGCTCCGGCACTTCCTCCAGCACGTCGTCGCCGCCGACGGATTCGACGACTTCCTCTTCGGCTTCCTCGCCGTCTTCGTCCTCGTCCTCGTCGTCTTCGCCGGTTGTTTCCGAAGCCTCGGCATGCGGCGCCTCGGCGCTCTCGACCGCAGCATACACGGCATCGGCAGGTTCAGCGGCGGAGGTCACGGCCTCAGCCAGAGCTTCCGCATGCGCTTCGGGGGCGGCGGTCTCCTGCAGCTCGGCGGCGACCACGGGCTCGGCGCCAATCGTTGCGACAGGCGCGGGCGTCTCGTCGGCGTGATCGTGGTCGTGATGATCATGCTCGCCATCGTGACCATGGTCATGATCGTGAGCGTGATGGTGCCCGTCATCATGGGCATGATGATCGTCGTGATCATGCTCGCCATGATCACGATCGTGGTGATCGTGAGCTTCGTGCTCGCCGTGATGCTCTACGTCGGCGTGCAGATGCTCGCCTTCGTGCAGGGCGCCCTCGGCGTGCTCCGGCAGCGCCGCGCCTTCGATCGGCTGGGCCGCGGGATCTGCGCCTTCGACGATGTCGCTGCGCACGCGCTCGCCATGACCGCGGCGGCGGGCGTTGCGGTGGCGCGAACGGCGACGGCCGTGGGAGCGGTTCTCGCTCTCTTCCTCGGCCTCGCGATGGGCCTGTTCCTCGGCCTCGATCAGTGCCTGACGGTCGGCGACCGGGATCTGGTAGTAGTCGGGATGGATTTCGCTGAAGGCGAGGAAGCCGTGGCGGTTGCCGCCATATTCGACGAAGGCGGCCTGGAGCGAGGGTTCGACCCTTGTGACCTTGGCGAGGTAGATATTCCCGCGCAGTTGCTTGCGTTGCGCGGTCTCGAAATCAAACTCTTCGACGCGATTGCCGCGGACCACGACGACCCGGGTCTCTTCCGGGTGGGTGGCATCGATCAACATCTTGTTGGGCATGTCTTAACTCTTGGCGGCGGCGGGCGCGATTCACCGTGGGCGCGAGCTGCGCTGCCGGGTGACGCGACGGTCCACCTGATTCGGGGGTGAGGGGAAGGCCGAAACGCCGTCTCTCGCGCCTTGCCGAACCGGAAGCTTCAGGACCAAGGCGGCGCGCGGGATTTTCACTCCGCAGCGTCGCGAATGATCCTTCAGAATTCGTCGGCACAGTCTGGCGCATCAAGCGTCGGCCCGTATGAAACATTGGGCGGCGAGGCCGCCCTTCAATCAGTTGCTGCTGGCCAGGCATGGCGCGAGCGCGCTCGCCTTGAGGATCACGAACCGCTCCCTTGGGATCAAGGGACCGGGTAATGGGTTACGTCGCTGCCAGAACTGTCCCGGTAACGCGAGAGGTAACCCAGGACCGTCCGCCGCCGGCGCTTGACCCGCTCCACCTCGCTGCCGCGCACCGCGCTGGTCTTAGAGGGGAACGGAAAAACGCTGGAATTCCCAAACCTTGAGAGTTCCGGCGCTGCACCGGGAGGCTGAATGCGACACAACCGGAAATATCGGCCGTCAGCATTCCGTACATACGAGGAATGAGCCATCGGTGCAAGGGAGCGTCGCACGGCGGTCACAGTCAGCGAGTTTCGCGTTTCTGTCATTAAGGATCAATTAACCCTGTGGTTCTATTGCGTTAAAAGGGCTGCTCGGAGGCACGGAATCGGTGGCGAGCCGCACAAATCAACGGGTTTTGCTGGGATGCGCACTTCTGTGCGCCGCAGCGTTGCCGTGCGCTGATTCCTCGCGCCTGAGCGCTGCGGAAAGCCAGCCGCAACCCACTGTTGCGGTAGCGAATTTTCCAGTCGCCTCCGCCGCCCGGCTGGCAGGCGACGGCAAGCAGACCCGCTTCATTCTCGACATCGACCAGACCGTTACCTTCCGTGCGGTCACGCTCGCAGACCCGTACCGGGTCGTCGTTGACGTGCCGCAGGTCAATTTTCAGCTGCCCGCGGGCACGGGGGTCGGGGGGCGCGGCCTGGTCAAGGCCTTCCGCTACGGGCTCGTCATGCCCGGCGGCTCGCGAATCGTCTTCGACCTGACGGGACCGGCCCGGATCGCCAATTCCTATGTGCTGGAGGCGGCCAACGGCCAGCCGGCCCGGCTCGTGCTGGAGCTGGAGGAGGTCGACCGGACCGCCTTCATGCAGTCGCTCGCACCTGAGAACCGCCCCGAGCTGCGACCCACGATCGCCGAGGCGCAGCCTGCAACGGCTCCCGCGACGACAACCCCGGACACGGCGCAGCAGAAGGCCGATGGCCGCCCGGTGGTCGTGATCGATCCCGGCCATGGCGGCATCGATAACGGCACGCAGTCGAGCGGTGAGAGCGAGAAGAACCTGGTGCTGGCCTTTGGACTGGCGCTCCGCGACAAGCTGGAGAAGGCCGGCAAATACCGTGTGGTCATGACGAGGGACGACGACACCTTCATTCCCCTCAATGACCGCACCAAGATCGCCCGGAATCTGAAGGCCGCCTTGTTCGTCTCTATTCACGCTGATGCGCTGCCCCGTGCCGAGGGCGATGCGCAGGGCGCGACCATCTATACGCTGTCCGACAAGGCGTCCGACGCCGAAGCCCAGCGGCTGGCGGACGCGGAAAACCGGGCGGACGCGATCGCAGGCTTCAACCTCGCCGAGGAGCCGACCGACGTCGCCGACATCCTGATCGACCTCACGCAGCGGGAAACACGCACCTTTTCAAACCGTTTTGCCCGTCTTCTGATGGGCGAGATGAAGTCGACGGTGCGGATGCACAAGCATCCCCTGAAGTCGGCGGGTTTCCGGGTGCTGAAGGCGCCCGACGTGCCCTCGGTGCTGGTCGAGATCGGTTATGTCTCAAATAAGGGCGACCTCGAGCATTTGGTCTCCGAGGGCTGGCGGTCGCGTGCCGTGGGTTCGATGGCGCAGGCGATCGACGGGTTCTTGACCAAGCGGATGGCCACGGCGGGATCGTCAAATTGACGACTGGGGGATCGTCGCATTGAAAGGGTTTTTCCGTCCCGCCGCAAAAGCCCTAGTTTGGCCACAGCCGGCGCTTTATAAAAATGCCGCAGGGGGTTCCGGAATCGGAGAGAATCCCGCTCGGCAAGCGTCTAAAGTCCGGCACTGATGGTATTGCGTAAGCCGGTGAATTCGTGACGTGAAGATTGGCCCCTGTTTGGGTGCCAAGGGGCTGATACTGAGCTGATCCAGAGATTGAACGGATAAACACATAATGCGCTTGCTGGTGCGGTTCATGGGCTTCCTGTTCGCCGCGGGAACGGTGGTGTTCCTTGTTGGTGTCGGGGCCGTGGCAGGCCTGATCTGGCATTTCTCCAAGGACTTGCCCGACTACTCTCAGCTTCAGGATTACGAGCCGCCGGTGATGACCCGCGTGCACGCGGTCGACGGCTCGCTGCTCGGCGAGTACGCCAAGGAGCGGCGGCTGTATTTGCCGATCCAGGCGGTGCCGAAGCTCGTGATCAACGCGTTCCTCGCGGCCGAGGACAAGAATTTCTACGAGCATGGCGGCATCGACTACACCGGCATGGCGCGCGCGGGCGTGGTCTACATCCAGAATTACGGCTCGAACCGGCGTCCGCAGGGTGCCTCCACCATCACCCAGCAGGTCGCCAAGAACTTCCTTTTGACCAACGAGGTCTCCTTCGCCCGCAAGATCAAGGAAGCCTTGCTCGCGATGCGGATCGAGAAGACCTACTCGAAGGACAAGATTCTCGAGCTGTATCTGAACGAAATCTATCTCGGTCTGGGTGCCTACGGCATTGCAGCCGCCTCGCTGGTCTATTTCGACAAGTCGGTGAACGAGCTGACGGTGGCGGAAGCGTCCTATCTGGCCGCGTTGCCGAAGATGCCGGCGACGCTGCATCCGGTCCGCAACCGCGACCGCGCCATCGAGCGCCGCAACTACGTCATCGACCGTCTGGTGGAGAACGGCTGGATCAAGCAGGCCGATGCCGACAAGGCCCGCAAGGAGCCGCTGGCCGTCACCAACCGGTCCAACGGCGCCCACACCTTCGCCGGCGAATATTTTGCCGAGGAAGTCCGCCGCGACATCTTCGAGCGCTACGGCGAGAAGAAGCTGTATGAGGGCGGTCTGTCCGTCCGCACCACGCTGGATCCGAAGATCCAGGTCATGGCGCGCAAGGCCATGGTCTCGGGCCTCGTGAACTATGACGAGCAGCAGGGCTATCGCGGCGCCATGAGCAAGCTCGATATTTCGGGCGATTGGGGCGTCAAGCTCGCCGAGATCAAGTCGCTGTCCGACATCTCGCCGTGGCGCATGGCGGTGGTGCTGGAGACCAGCGACCAGTCGGCGCGGATCGGCTTCCAGCCGAACCGCGAGCTTGGCGGCGCCGTGAGCAAGCAGCGCGAGACCGGCATCGTCACGGTTGACGGCGTGCGGTGGGCGCGAGCCGTGCAGGGCGGAACCAAAGGCAAGACGCCGACGGCGGTGTCGCAGGTGCTGCAGCCCGGCGACGTCATCTATGCCGATCCGCTCTACAAGGATGGCCAGCCGGTCGAGGGCCAGTACCGGTTGCGCCAGATCCCCGAAGTGTCCGGCGCAATGGTGGCGATGGATCCCTGGACCGGCCGCGTGCTCGCCATGGTCGGCGGCTTCTCGTTCGACCAGAGCCAGTTCAACCGCGCCACTCAGGCCTATCGGCAGCCGGGTTCGTCGTTCAAGCCGATCGTCTATTCGGCCGCGCTCGACAACGGCTATACACCCTCGACCGTCGTGCTCGACGCCCCCATCGAAATCGACCAGGGGCAGGGCGCTGGCGTGTGGCGGCCTGAGAACTTCTCTTCGGGCAAATTCCAGGGACCGGTGACGCTGCGCAACGCGCTGCGGCAGTCGCTCAACACCGTGACGGTGCGGCTGGCGCAGGACATCGGCATGCCCCTGATCGGCGAATATGCCCGCCGTTTCGGTGTCTATGACGAACTGCCGAACTATCTCTCCTATGCGCTGGGCGCCGGCGAGACGACGGCGATGCGTATGGTCACGGCGTACTCGATGCTCGCCAATGGCGGCCGCCGGGTGAAGCCGACGCTGATCGATCGCATCCAGGACCGCTACGGACACACCATCTTCAAGCACGACCAGCGTGAATGCCGCGGCTGCGACGCGCCGGGCGGCTGGAAGAACCAGGCCGAGCCGCAGCTGATCGACCGCCGCGAGCAGGTGCTGGACTCCATGACGGCCTATCAGATCACCGAGCTGATGGAAGGCGTGGTGCAGGCCGGTACGGCCACGGTCATCAAGGAAGTCGGCAAACCCGTCGCCGGCAAGACCGGCACCACCAACGAGGCCAAGGACGCCTGGTTCGTCGGCTTCTCGCCCGACGTCGCCGTCGCCATCTACATGGGCTACGACAAGCCGCGTCCGCTGGGTAAGGGCAATGCCGCAACCGGCGGCCATCTGGCCGCGCCCATCGCGCGCGATTTCCTCAAGCTCGCGCTCGCCGACAAGCCCGCCGTTCCCTTCAAGGTGCCTGCCGGCATCAAGCTGGTCCGCGTCGTCTCCAAGACCGGCATGCGCGCCGGCCCCGGCGAGACCGGCGGAACCATTTTGGAGGCCTTCAAGCCGGGCACGGCGCCGCCGGATAATTATTCGGTCATTGGCGTTGCCGACGCTGACGGGCGTGGCGGCGGCATGCCGGCCTCGCAGCAGCAGCAGCCGGATTCCGGCTTCTTCATGCAGCCGGGCACCGGCAGGCTGTACTGAGGCTAGAATAATAGGGACGTTATTCGCGTCAGCGGTTGCGCTTTGCAGCCGCCGCCGCTACATCCCCCACTCAATTGCACGCGGGATTCCGCGAGACCAGAGAACGACATGCGCGCCGAAATCGAACGGTTGGTAGAAGAGATCAAGCAGTCAGTCGGGCTGCTGAGGAGGCATCTTTGACGTCGAGAAATCGACGGCACGCCTCGCCGAGCTGAACAAGCTCGCAGAAGATCCCAATCTCTGGAACGATCCCCAGAAAGCCCAGAAGCTGATGCAGGAGCGGACCTCGCTGGAGGATTCGCTCTCGGGCATCGGCAAGGTCGAGCAGGAGCTTGAAGACGACATTGGCATGATCGAGCTCGGCGAGGCCGAGGGCGATGCCGGCGTGGTCGCGGAAGCCGAAGCGGCTCTCAAGAATCTCAAGAAGGAAGTGGCGCGGCGCGAGCTCGAGGCGCTGCTGTCGGGCGAAGCCGACCGGTTCGATTCCTATCTCGAAGTCCACGCCGGCGCCGGCGGCACCGAGAGCCAGGACTGGGCGCAGATGCTGTTGCGCATGTACACGCGCTGGGCCGACACCCACGGCTTCAAGGTCGAGGTGCTGGAAGAGTCCGAGGGCGAAGAGGCCGGCATCAAGTCCGCGACGATCCAGGTCTCGGGCCACAACGCCTATGGCTGGCTGAAGACGGAAGCGGGCGTGCATCGCCTGGTGCGCATCTCGCCGTTCGATTCCAACGCGCGGCGGCACACCTCGTTCTCGAGCGTGCAGGTGTTCCCGGTCATCGACGACAGCATCAAGATCGACATCAAGGAAGCCGACGTCCGCGTCGACACCATGCGCTCGGGCGGCGCCGGCGGCCAGCACGTCAACAAGACCGAATCCGCGGTGCGGCTGACGCACATTCCGACCGGTGTCGCCGTGGTCTGCCAGGCCGGCCGCTCCCAGCACAAGAACCGGGCGCAGGCCTGGGACATGCTGCGCGCGCGGCTGTATGAAATCGAGTTGAAGAAGCGCGAGGAGAAGGCCGCCGCCGACCAGGCCGCCAAGACCGATATCGGCTGGGGCCATCAGATCCGCTCCTACGTGCTCCAGCCCTACCAGATGGTGAAGGATCTGCGCACGGGGGTGCAGACCTCGGACACCTCGGGCGTGCTCGGCGGCGATCTCGACGACTTCATGGCCGCGACGCTGGCGCAACGCGCCTTTGGCACAACCGGTGCCGACATCGAGGACGTGGACTAGCCATGCCCCGCGTCGCCTTCATCGGATTGGGGCGAATGGGTCATGGCATGGCCGGGCGCTACCTCGATGCGGGCTTCACGGTGACGGTGTGGAATCGCAGCAAGGCCAAGGCTGAAGAGCTGATCGCGCGCGGCGCGCTTTGGGCGACCTCGCCCGAGGACGCCGCCATCGATGCCGACGCGGTCGTGACCATGGTGGCCGACGACGAGGCCTCGCGCGCGGTCTGGCTCGGACTGAAGGGCGCCGCGAAGACGGCGAAATCAGGCACGATCGCGATCGAATGCTCCACCGTCTCCTATGACCATGCTCGCGAGATGGGCCGCGAGCTCAACGCGCGCGGGCTGATCTACATCGATTGCCCCGTGACGGGATTGCCGGATGCGGCAGCCGCCGGGAAACTGACGCTGCTGGTCGGCGCCGACGCCGCCGATCTCGAACGCGCGCGGCCGTATCTGACGCCGATCGGCTCGACCATCCGTCATTTCGGCGCCGTCGGCTCGGGCACCGTCTACAAGCTCATCAACAATCTCATGGGCGCGATCCAGATCGCCGGCCTCGCCGAGGGCCTTGCGATCGCCGAGCAGGCCGGGCTCGACATGAAGCTCGTGCTGGAGTCGATCCAGGCAGGCGTGGCCGCAAGCCCGCAGGTAACGCGTCACTCCAAGCGCATGGTCGCCCGCGATTTTTCCGGCGCGACCTTCACGGCGGCACTGCGGCACAAGGATGCGGCCTACGCCGTGAAGCTCGCCGAGAGCCTCTTGGCGGACAAGCCGCTGGTCTCGCGCGCCGCGGTGGAAGCCTACGCGCAGGCGAAGGCTGCGATGCCGGATGATGATGAAGGCAAGATGATCGAGCTGGTGTCGCGGCCGAAGAAGCCGTCTTAGTCAGTCGCATCCACATGGGGCAGCCACGTTCGGAACGCGGTCTCGGCATTGCCCTCGTTATCGCCGCCGCAATTGCTTGGAGCACGGCGCCGTTCTTCACGCGCCTTCTGCCGTTTGATCCCTGGACCATTCTGTTCTGGCGCGGCCTGTTCGCCGGCAGCCTGGTCACCATGCTCCTCGTCGTGATGCAAGGCCGCGCCGGGCTGCGGCAGTTGCTAGTGCCGGGGAAGGCAGGCCTGCTCGTGGCCTCATTGTCCGCGATCGGCATGATTTCGTTCATTCCCGCGCTGCAGATGACCGACGTCATGAACGTGGCGGTGCTGATCGCAACACAGCCGTTCGTCGCGGCCGCGCTGGCTTGGCTGTGGCTCAATGAGGCCGCGACATGGCGCACGCTGATCGCGAGCCTGATTGCCTTTGCCGGCGTGGTGATCACGGTCGGCGGTGTGCAAGCCGGTGCCGATCTCGGTGGCATCGCGCTCAGTTGCCTGATGGTGCTCGCCATCTCCACCATGACGGTGGTGGTCCGGCGCCATCGCGAGACGTCGATGGTGGCGGCAGCCGCGCTGTCGAATTTCATCGGAAGCCTCGTCAGCCTTCCATTCGCCCATGACATCGCTCATGTCGGCGGCAACGGCCTCGCGATCCTTGCGATGTTCGGCTGCCTCCAGGTCGCGCTCGGCCTGACCTTCTACATGCTCGGCTCGCGACTGCTGCGGTCGGGGCAGGCCTCCCTGATCGCGACGCTGGAAACGCCGCTGATGCCGTTCTGGATCTGGGTTGCCTTCCGCGAGATACCCGCCGTCCACGCGCTCATTGGCGGCGCGTTGGTGATTGGGGCGGTAGTTGCGGATATCGCGGGCGATCGCCAGTCACGGGGATGATCTCGAGCAATTTTGTCGGAAACCGGGTGGCGAGATTTTCCGCGTTGTCCTAGGCGAGCAGCCGCGCCGAGGTGAAACGCATGCCCCCAACCGACAACAGGATCGACGCACGCGATTGGTCACTGCTCGCCGTGCTCTCGGTCCTCTGGGGCGGCTCGTTCTTCTTCAACGGCGCGGCCTTGCGGGAATTGCCGCCGCTGACGCTGGTGTTCTTGCGCGTCGCGCTCGGCGCGGCCATGCTGCTGCCGCTGCTGCGCATGCAGGGGATCAGCTTTCCCAGAGGCACGACGGGCTGGAAGCCGTTCGTCGCGATGGGGCTGCTCAACAATGCCATCCCGTTCTCGCTGATCGTGATCGGCCAAACCTTCATCCCGAGCGGTCTGGCATCGATCCTGAACGCGACCACGCCATTGTTCACGGTGCTCGTGATGGCGGCGGCAGGCGAAGAGGCCTTGCACATCCGCCGCGTGGCCGGCGTGGCGCTGGGCCTTGTCGGCGTCATCATCCTGCGCGGATGGGGCCTCGAGACAAGACCGGGGCAGGGGCTCGGCATCCTGCTCTGCCTGGGCGGCGCCCTCAGCTACGGCTTTGCGGCGCTGGCGGCGCGGCGGCTGTTGAAGGACTCTCCGCCGCTGGGCACGGCGACGTTTCAGCTGATGGCATCGACGGTGATGATGGCAATCATCGCTGGCGTGGTGGAGCAGCCATGGCGCCTCGCAGTGCCGGGTGTCGCGACATGGTCCGCGGTGCTTGGCCTTGCGGCCCTGTCGACGGCGCTCGCCTATATCGTGTTCTTCCAGATCATCCGGCGCTCGGGCGCGACCAATGTGATGCTGGTGACGCTGCTCATTCCCGTCACGGCCATCCTGCTGGGATGGCTGGTGCTGGGCGAGCCGATCTCCGCGCGCGAGATCGCAGGCGCGATCGTCATCGGCAGTGCACTGCTGGTGATCGACGGGCGCATTCTGAATCTGCTGCGGCGCGTCACATAGGTTCCATATCCATGTTGCGGAAAATCGCGACGCTTGCCAGTCGCGAGCCGCCTTGCGACACTCTCCGGCAAAACAAGACTACAAAACAGGGGAGAGAAAATGCTGGGTCGTCGCGAAAACCTTGCTGCCCTCGCCATGCTTGCTGCCGGAGTGCTCGCCACGACACCGGCTTTGGCGCAGAAGAAATACGACCCCGGCGCCAGCGACACAGAAATCAAGATCGGCAACATCATGCCCTATAGCGGGCCGGCGTCGTCCTACGGTGTGATCGGCAAGACCGAGGCCGCCTATTTCAGGATGATCAACGATCAGGGCGGCATCAACGGCCGCAAGATCAACTTCATCAGTTATGACGACGCCTATTCGCCGCCGAAGGCGATCGAGCAGGCGCGCAAGCTGGTCGAGAGCGACGAGGTGCTGCTGATCTTCCAGCCGCTCGGCACGCCCTCGAATTCCGCGATCATGAAATACATGAACGCCAAGAAGGTGCCGCAGCTGTTCGTCGCGTCCGGCGGCACCAAGTTCGGCGACCCCAAGAACTTCCCGTGGACCATGGGCTTCCAGCCCAACTACCAGAGCGAAGGACGCATCTACGCCAAGTACATTCGCGATCATTTCCCGAGCAGCAAGATCGCCGTCTTCTGGCAGAATGACGACGCCGGCAAGGACCAGTTCAAGGGCCTGAAGGACGGGCTCGGCGACAAGGCCAGCATGATCATCGCCGACAAGTCCTACGAGGTCAGCGATCCCTCGATCGACTCGCAGATCGTCGCCCTGCACGATTCCGGTGCGGACATCTTCTTCTCATGGGCCGCGCCGAAAGGCTCGGCGCAGGCGATCCGGAAGGTCGGCGAGCTCGGCTTGAAGCCAAAATTCTTCCTGGCCAACACCGCGACCTCCGTCGCCTCGGTACTCAAGCCGGCCGGGCTCGACTACTCCAAGGACATCATCTCGACCATCTATCTGAAAGATCCGACCGACCCGGCCTGGGACAAGGATCCGGCCGTGGTGAAATGGCGGGAGTTCATGGACAAATATTACCCCGATGGCGACAAGACCAATTCCAACAACGTCTACGGTTATGTCCAGGCCGAGGCGATGGCGCAGGTGCTGAAGCAATGCGGCGATAATCTCACCCGCGAAAACGTCATGAAGCAGGCGGCAAACCTGAAGGACTATCACACCGACCTGATGCTGCCGGGCATCATGGTCAACACCTCACCGGACGATTATTTCCCGATCGAGCAGATGCAGCTGATGCGCTTCAACGGGCAAGCCTGGGAGCTGTTCGGCGACGTCATCACCGGCGAGGTCGGCCACGAGCGCAGCCAGTGATGATGTACAGTCGCCTTTTGTCGCGGGCTTAGCCCGCGCTGAGACGCACGCCGGCGCGGAGGAACTTCTGCGGATCGACCGCTTCGCCCTCGATGCGGGTCTCGTAGTGCAGATGCGGACCGGTGGAGCGACCGGTCGACCCGACCAGACCGACGACCTGGCCGATCTTCACGGTCTCGCCGACCCTGACGTTGATCTCGGAGAGATGGCCGTAACGGGTCGAAAGTCCGTTGCCGTGGTCGACCTCGACCATGCGGCCGTAACCGCCGGACCAGCCGGCCGACACCACCTTGCCGTTGGCGGTGACGCGAACCGGATCGCCGGTGGCGGCGCGGAAATCGAGCCCGGTATGCATTGCGGGCCGGCCGAGGAAGGGATCGCTGCGGACGCCGAAGCCGGAGGTGAACTCGACCTCGCCGATGACGGGCTTGCGGTAGGGCACCAGCGCCAGCGTGCGGTTGAGACGGTCCATCTCGGCGCGCGTGGTGTTGATGCGGTAGAGCTGCTTCTCGAACGGTCCGGCATTGGCCGTCAGTTTGACCGGCACGAAAGGACCACCCATCGCGCTGCGCGGCACGGCGGATTCGAGATTGGCGAGATTCAGGCCGAGATCGCTGACGACGCCGCGCATCCGGCGCATCCGTGAATCCATGCCTTCCTCGACGGCGCTGAGCGCCGCCATCTGGCGCCGTTCAACCTGGTCGAGCGAGGTCGTGAGCCGGACCAGGACGCTGTCGAAACCCTGGTTCTTGGCGAATTGGCTGGTCGGGGCCGCTGCGACAGTGGGGGCGCGCGATTCCAGGCGGGCCTCACGGTCCGGAGGCGCCACGAAGATCACGGTGTCGCTGATCGGCGAGGGTTTAGGCGTGCTCTGGCTCGAATCGCCGCGCTGGGGCGTCGCACGCGGAATCGAGCCGGTTACATCAGGCATGGCTCCGAGCGCCGTCGCCCGGGACTCCAGCGCCGTCTGGCGCTTCATGATCTGGTCGAGTTTCTGGTCGAACTGTTCCTGGTCGAGCAACTGGCGGCTGGTGGTGCGGTCGACCTTGGCGCGCAGCTCGGCGATACGGTCCTCATAGGCGTATTGCATCTCGGCCTGACGGGCGATCAGCCGGGTCAGGACGTCGTCACGGAAAGCGAAATAGGTAGCGGTTGCCGCCGACCAGAGACCGAGCAGCACCACCGTGCCAACCACGATCCAGAACACCACGGGCCCGAAGCGAACCTGCTTGCCGGCATGGACGATGGTGTAGGCGTCGTCGGTCGCGGGTAGGGGAATCGCTGCGGTTGCCGCGGGGGCAGGACGGCGTTGGGAGGCCCGTCCGCGGTCGTGAGGATGATGTTGGGCGTACTGCGAGTATTGGGCAGAACTTTTCGACATCGGCACTCCCGCGCCGGTCGGATGAGTCCGTACGGCCTAATTGCCGCAGCAATCTGGGCGGTCATGGTTAATTTTCCGGAAACGGGAACGCGCGAATTTAAAGGACTGGTTAAAGACTTCTTGCCGCTTCCAGCACCTCGTCGGCATGACCGTCGACCCGGACATTGCGCCAGATCCTGGCCAGTTTGCCATCGGCCCCGACCAGTATCGTGGTGCGAAGAATCCCAAGGAAGCTCTTGCCATACATGGACTTTTCGCCCCAGGCGCCATAGGATTCCAGCATCTGGTGCGTCTCATCCGAGATCAGGGGGATACCGAGCTTGTGCTTGTCGCGAAACTTCTCCTGAGCCTTTAACGGATCGGCGGAGACGCCGAGCACGGCAGTGTCGGCAGCCGCGAAGGCACCGGCGAGGCGAGTGAAGTCGATCGCCTCCCGGGTGCACCCCGGGGTGTCGGCGCGGGGGTAGAAGAACAGGACGAGCTTTCGGCCGGCATAGTCCGCCAATGTGACGACCTCGCCGCCGTCGCGGGGCAGGCGGAAGGCGGGGGCCTTCTGGCCCTCGGTCAGGCCCGACTTCGCCTTGGCGGGCGGAGACACCGATTTGGAGGAATTTAACTGTTTCGATGCGGCCGTATGTGATCCTGCTTTTGCTAAGGTCCCGGTTGATTTGCTCGCCGGTGTCCGCGGCGTTTTCGCGGACTTTGTCGGAGTAGAGGCCCGCGTTTTCGGGGCCTGCTTTTTAGCCGTCGGACTGCCGGAGGGCGTTTTGGACGATTTCGTTCGGGATTTCTTGGACATACGCCTTCCTTTCGACGCTTTCGGCGGGTCAACCGAAACGGTATTGCAGCTCTCGTCCGGTGTGCCGGAATCGCCCCCTCGGCTGGGCAAGTCTGGCGGCGCCGGAGTATGGTTACAAGGAATTCCACGCACCACCCCACTGCTCGTTGAACGCGCTCCCGGGGCGAAATGACGAACAGCAGGAATATTCGAGGTATGGCGGCAATGCCGGCGCAGGGAGCTTCGCTTCCCGCGGACGGCTGCGGTCCCGGCGGCGCTCAATCCTATGACGGGCGCCTGTATCGAGAGGCAATGGCAAGGAATAAGTCGCCCCAGGATTATAATCGGGACTTCGATCGGCGCGGCGTTCAGCAACAGCCGCAGGAATGGGACGATGCCGATTGGGATCCGGATCAGGAGGCGGCCGCGGGCCATCGCGCGCGCCGGCTGTTGTCGCGTTCCAATTCGGGCTTTCATCGCTTCGGTGACGGGTTTGGGGCGCTACGCCGCTGGCTGGCGGCCGATCGCTGGCTGAAGCGCGTCGTCCTTGTCGTCGGGACTCTCGCCGTCATCTTCATCGGCTGCTTCGGCGCGCTGTGGTGGCGGCTCGGTGCCGGCCCCATCAATCTCGACATTGCAACGCCATGGCTGGCGGCCGCGATCGAGGACAATATCGGTCACGGCAATACGGTTGAGATCGGAGGCACCCAGATCGAGCGCGCCGGCCGGGTTCGCATCGCCGTCCGCATCCGAGACATCATCGTCCGCGATCGCGATCACGCCATCGTTGCCAGCGCGCCGAAGGCTGAAGTGAAGCTATCGGGTGCCGGCCTGCTGATGGGTCACCTGCGCGCCGAGAGTCTCAATCTGGTCGATGCCGAACTCGCGATCCGCATCGCGCCCGACGGTACCGTCACCGTGTCCGCCGGCGATACCGCAAAGCCGCTGGCAACCGGCGTCGCCTCGAAGAAGGACGCGGGTCTGCCGCCGACATTCCCGCGCAACGGCGTCCCGCCGCCGCCATTCGCCACGGCGCCTGCGAACCAGGATCCATCCCAAGCCGCCTCTCAAGGCCCGCCTCAGGCGACGGCACAAAGCGGCATCCTTCAGGGCCTCGACTGGCTCGACAGTCTCAGCATGACCGGCCTCGACGGCCAGAATCTGAACGAGATCGGCCTGAAGAACGGCAATCTGATCGTCGACGATCAGCAGCGCGGCAGCAAATGGTCGTTTGAGAACATCACGCTCAGCCTGCGTCGGCCGAGCCGGGGTGGCGTCACGCTCAGCCTGGGCGAAGAGGGCGCGCGCCCGTGGATGCTGCGTGCCACGATCGGACCGGCCGAGAACGGCGTGCGCTCGGTCGACATCAAGGCCGACAAGGTCTCGACCTCCAACATCCTCCTGGCACTGCGGGTCAAGGATCTCACCTACACCGCCGACCTGCCGCTGACGGGCGAGCTCAAGGGCGAGCTCGGCCGCGATGGCGTGCCGACCTTCTTCCGCGGCAAGATCGCGGTCGGCGCCGGCAATATCATCGACACCGACACGCCGGACTATCCGATGGCGATCGACCAGGCCGAGATCAACGTCGAGTGGGACGCCAATCGGCGGGTGCTGGTGGCACCGTTCAAGATCCTGTCGGGCGCGAACCGCCTGACGCTTCTGGCTCATCTGGAGCCGCCCAACGGCACCATCAATGACTGGCAGCTCGGCTTCAGCGGCGGTTCGATCCTGCTCGGCGGCATCGACAACGAGCCGCCGCTCGTCTTCAACCGCATCGCGATCGGCTTCCGCTTCGACACCGACCACAAGCGCCTCTTGCTGACGCAGGCCGACATCAGCAATGGCGAGATCGGTGTCGCCGGCACGGGTGCGATCGACTATTCCGGCGAGCCGCGGCTGACGCTGGGCTTTGCGGGAACGCCGATGTCGGCCTCCGCGCTGAAGCGGATGTGGCCGACGCTGGTCGTTCCCGAGTTGCGCGAATGGGTGATCGAGCGGATCGAGCGCGGTACGCTCCAGCGCATCGAGATCGGCGTCAATTCGCCGACGAAGAACTTGCCGCGCAAGGGTCCGCCCATTCCCGACGACGGCCTCTCGGTCAACATCGTCGCGAGCGGCGTCGCGGTCCGTCCCGTGGACGGCATGCCCGTTGTGCACGATGCCGATCTGAAGGCGCGCGTGACCGGCCGCACCGCGACCGTGACCATCGGGCAGGGCATTGCCGATACGCCCGCCGGCCGTAAGGTCACGATTTCCGATTTCGTCTTCGAGGTGCCGGATATGGCGCCCAAGCCGTCGCCGTCGCGGACCAGGTTCCGCGTCGACGGACCCGTGCCTGCGGCGGCCGAGATGCTCTCGAATGATCGCCTGAGTGATCTGTCATCGACCGTCGTCGATCCCAACACCAGCAAGGGGACGTTCACGGCGAACATCCAGCTCGGCCTGCCCGTCAAGGGCGAGCTGACCAAGACGGACACGACCTACGCCGTCACCGCCGATCTCAACGGTTTTGCCGCCGACAAGCTGGTGATGAACCAGAAGCTGGAGGCCAACACTCTCAAGATCGTCGCGAGCAACACGGGTTATCAGGTCAAGGGCGACGTCAAGATCAACGGGCAGGCGGCCTCGCTCGACTATCGCAAGCCCGCCGAGGGCGACGCGGATGTCAGGTTGCAGGCGACGCTGGACGATGCGAGCCGGGCGCGCCTGGGATTCGATCTCAGCCCCGCCGTCAGCGGATCGTTGCCGATCAAGCTGTCGGGCAAGATCGCCGGCAGCCCCGATCAGACGACGAAGCTCGGCGTCGAGGCCGACCTGACCTCGGTGAAGCTCGACAACATCCTGCCCGGCTGGGTCAAGCTGCCGGGCAAGTCGGGCAAGGCCAGCTTCAAGGTCGTGCCGACCGCGCAATCGACGCGACTGGAAGACATCGTCATCGAAGGCGGTGGCGCCTCGATCAAGGGCTCGCTCGAGGTCGACGCGAACGGCGATCTCATGAACGCGAACTTCCCGACCTATTCGCCGTCCGATGGCGACAAGGCGTCGCTGAAGGTGGAGCGCAGCCAGGATGGCGTCATCAAGGGCACGATGCGCGGCGACGTGTTTGACGGTCGCGGCTTCCTGAAGTCGGCGATCTCCGGCAATTCCAAGGACGACAAGAACAAGATGAAGAACGTCGATTTCGACATCGACGTGAAGCTCGGCGCCGTCGCCGGTTTCAACGGCGAGGCGATGCGCAGTGTCGATGCCAAGATGTCGAAACGCAATGGTGCCATCAAGGCGTTCACGCTGAGCGGCAAGGTCGGCAAGGACACGCCGGTGGCGGCTGACCTGCGCGGCGGCCGTGCGCAGGGCAACCGCGAGGTGATCTACCTCCAGACCAACGATGCCGGCGCGCTGCTGCGGTTCACCGACACCTACACCAAGGCGGTCGGCGGCCAGATGGTGGTGGCGATGGAGCCGCCGACATCCGAGCCGAACACCTCGCGCGAGGGCCTCATCAACGTCCGCGACTTCACGGTGAAGGGCGAGGCGCAGCTCGAACGCGTCGCCGCTGGCGCGCCCAACGGCACCGGCAACGGCGTCTCGTTCAGTGCGCTCCGCGCCGAGTTCACGCGGCAGAACGGTGCGCTGACGGTCCGCGACGGCGTGGTCAAGGGTCCCATGATCGGCGCCACCATCGAGGGCTCGATCGACTATCCCGGCAACCAGGTCTGCATGAGCGGTACCTTCGTGCCGATGTATGGCGTCAACAACATCTTCGGCCAGATCCCGTTGTTCGGCATCTTCCTCGGCGGCGGCAACAATGAAGGGCTGATCGGCGTGACCTATGAGGTCGTCGGCACACCGGCTGCGCCCGTGATGCGCGTCAATCCGATCTCGGCGATGGCCCCCGGCCTGTTCCGCAAGATCTTCGAGTTCAACACCGGCAAGCAGAACTCGCCGTTCGAGGAATTCCCCTCGCAGTCGAACGACGGTTCGACCGGGTCGACGCGCCAGCTCTCGAGCGGCTGTAGCCTGACACGGCGGTAGTAGGGGGCGGCTGTCTCCGGCATCATGGCCGGGCTTGTCCCGGCCATCCACGCCTCACCACGCGGCACCAAGAACGTGGTTGCCCGGGACAAGCCCGGGCATGACGGAGATCGCTTGGAGTGTTGTCGGCCGCCTAAGCCGCGCGCACGCCCGCCAGGAAGGTGCCGACTTCACCGGAGAGCTGCTCGGCCTGCTTGGAGAGGTTCGAGGCGGCGGCGAGCACCATGCCGGCGGCGTTGCCGGTCTCGTTCGCGGCGGTCGAGACGCCGCCGATATTGGTGGTGACTTCCTTGGTGGCTTCCGCCGTCTGCGAGACGCTGCGGGCGATCTCGGCGGTGGCGGCACCTTGCTCCTCGATGGCAGCCCCGATCGAGGTGGCGATGCGGCTGACCTCCTCGATGGTGGCGGTGATGCCGCCGATGGCGTCGACGGCCTCCTTGGTCGCGCCCTGGATCTGGGCGATCTTGTCGCCGATCTCGCGCGTGGCTTCGGCAGTCTGGCTCGCCAGCGACTTCACCTCGGAAGCGACGACGGCAAAGCCGCGGCCGGCTTCACCGGCGCGCGCGGCCTCGATGGTGGCGTTGAGTGCGAGCAGGTTGGTCTGCGCGGCAATGCTGGAGATCAGCTCGGCGACGTGCTCGATCTGCTGGGCGCCGTCCGAGAGCGCACGCACGATGGTGTCGGTGCGGCGCGCGCTGTCGACCGCGCGGCCCGTGACTTCTGCGGACTGAGCGACCTGGCGGCTGATCTCGGTGATGGAGGAGGAGAGCTCCTCGGCGGCAGCCGCGACGGTCTGGACGCGCTGGCTCGCCTCGGTGGCGGCCGTGCCGACCACGGCGGCGCGGCGGTTGGTGCCTTCGGCCGTGGATGACATCGACTTGGCGGTGGTCTCGAGCTCGCCGGAGCCGGAAGCCATCAGGCCGACGAGCTGACCGACGGAGGCATCGAAGCGATCGGCGAGGGCGATCAGGGCGTCGCGCTTCTCCTGCTCGCTGCGGGTCTTGGCGGCGACCTGCTCGGCTTCCAGGTTACGCGCCGTCAGTGCGGTCTGCCTGAGCACTTCGAGCGTCTCGGCCATGCGGCCGATCTCGTCGCCGCGGTCGGTCTCCTCGACCGGCTTGTCGATGGCGCCTTCCGAAATCTCCTGCATGCGGTTCTTCTGGCGGTCGAGAGCGCCGAGCACGTCGCGGGCGATCAGCCAGGACAGCGTCGCCATCAGCAGCATCAGGCCGATGCCGATCGCGGCAAGCTCCAGCGTCAGCGCGCGCACGTCGGCGTCGATGTCGTCGACATAGAGACCGTAGCTGATGGTCGCGTTCCAGGGCGCGAATTTGCGCGCAAAGACGGTCTTGCGCACGGGCTCGGTCTGGCCGGGGCGGGGGTAAAGATAGGAGGTCACTCCGCCCTGTGCGGTCTCGCCGCCGGCCTTGATGATGGCGTCGGCGATCAAGACGCCGTTAGAGTCCTTGGCCCCAGTGATCTTGCCTTCCAGCTGCTGGTTGGCGCCATTCACCAGGATGGAGGTGTCGGGGTTGTAGACAACGGGGTAGCCTTGGTTGCCGTTGAAGTTCATGCGGCGGCCACGCTGGTGGAACTGGGCCTTGGCGTCGGCCGGCGTCAGCTTGCCGGCGGCAACCTCTTCCTGAAGCGATTGCGCGTAGTTGTAGAGCAGCTCTACCGCAGTCCGCATCTGCTGGACGCGATCCTCCATCATGCGACTCTTGCTGAGGACGGACGATACGCCGATGATGGCCGTGACTGTGAGAGCTGAAAGACAGACCATGCTGGCGAGCTTGGTCCGGATCTTGAGATGACTCATCAGCTTCATCGCGGCCTCGAAAGAAATGGTTGTTATTGCTCGCGTCGGTAGCATGAAGTTCTTACCAATCATGAATGGACGCGTGCGACGTGCTGCCGCGCGCGCAGCGTTCGCAGCCGGATGCGCAAGCATGCAGGCGGAATCGCGCTTTGCCAGTGCATGGCGCGTCCGGTCGTCGAGACAGATGATGTCGGAATTTGGTGGTGACCGAGCCGGGCCGGAGCGGCAATGAACCGATTCGTTCACCGCATCGTCATGGCCGTGCTGCTCGTGGCTGCCCTGGTCCTGATCTGGAACGTGCTGGGCGCGCGCTGAGTCGGCACCGGCAGATCCGCCGGTGCCGACTTGCTTTCAGGTTAACTAGCGAGCGCCTCAGCGCCGTGCGTAGGCGTCGCCCGCCGCGTCGCTCTCCTTGCCCATCAGCGCATCGACGCTGACCGAACCGCCGCCGGCGGCCGCGAGGTAGAGGCAGGCGAAGCAGAACAGGATTGCTGCGGTGCCGCCATTGAGCAGCGGCAGGAACACAGGCGCTTCGCCTTTGAGCATGTGGCCCATGAAGTAAGCGAAGGCCATTTCGCCCGAGAGAATGAAAGCGGTGAGGCGGGTGAACAAGCCGAGCATCAGAAGCGCGCCGAGCACGAGCTCGAGCGCACCGGCCGTCCAGATCAGCGGCGGGATGTTCGCGAAGTAGGGGAGCACCGGAAACTTGAAGATCTTTGCGATGCCGTACTGGAACAGCAGCAGTCCGGTGACGAAGCGAAACAGGCTCAAGAGAACCGGTTGAAAGCGAGTGAGATACGGAAAGTTCATTGGTTTGTGCCCTCCATCCAATGCTGCGACTTGGACCGCATTCGGTTTCGCCCTGCAAGCCGTGCACACTCGATTCGTCCTGACATTTTCGTCATGTCGGACAAAACACCGCAGGCCAGGATTTCAGCCCCGTGCGACCGCACTTTTTGCGCGTGTTCCCCGTCGCGCCCATCCGTAATTTGCCGGTGACGCGGATGCGCGCAAGTTACCTCCAGGAAACTCACCGCCGCAAGGCGGGCACGATCAGGAACGGGATCATCCCGAGCACCACGCTCGCAAGTGCGAAAGCAAGCAGCGCGTTATACCCGTGGGTCGCGTCATGGATCAGGCCGCCGCTCCAGGAGCCGAACGCCGAGCCGAGTCCACTGCCGATCGAGATGGTGCCGTAGATGGTGCCGACCCGCTTGCCTTGGAAAATCCTCATCGCCGTGGCGCTGATCAGCGGGCCGCGCGAGCCCATCATGCTGCCGAAGCAGACGACGAAACCGGTGAGCAGCAGGATGTTCGGAGAATACTGCAACAGCCACAGCAGGACGATGCCGAGGATCGAGATCGCGTAGCTCAGCAGCACCGACGGCCGGCGCCCGATCAGGCCGTCGAGCGCGGACACGCCGAGCATGCCGAACACAAGCACGACGCCGGAGAAGCCCCAGGCGGTTGCGGCCTGCAGCGGCGGAAAGCCGGCGTCGATCAGATAGGCCACGATCTGCGCGGCAATTGAGTACATGCCGACGGCAGTGAAGAAGAAGGTCCAGAACAGCGCCCAGAAGGCGTGATGGCGCATGGCACGGAGCAGCGTCCAGCCATTGTCGACGAAATCTGGGTCGGTCCTTTTCACGACATGCGGCGAGCCCGCAGCGAACAGCCGCCACGGCAGCAGCATCAGCGGGAGCAACAGGCCGAGTGCCGTAAAGCCGAATAGCTGGTAGGTGTCGCGCCAGCCGACGTGATCGATCAGGAGCTGCGAGGCCGGCAGCAGCGCCAGCACGCCGCCGCCCATCGCCGAATACACCACCGACATTGCAGTCGGCAGACGGGGCCCGAACCAACGGCCGAGCAGGATCGAGTTCGGCACGATGCCGATGAAGGCAACGCCGATGCCGACGCAGAGGCCGATCGAGAGTTGGAACTGCCAGAGATGTTGCGCGTGGGCTGCGACCAGGAATGCCGCGCCCAGCAGCAACAGCCCGAGCGCATAGACGATGCGTGGTCCGGAATGGTCGAACAGGCGTCCGACGAAGGGCGCAGTGAGACCGCTCGCGAGCCAGGTCAGTGAATAGACCGAGACGATCTGCGCGCGGTCCCAGCCAAAACTTTCCGAAATCGGTTTCAGGAACACCGTAAAGCTGTCGCCGAGCCCGCGGCCGAGCACGGCCAGCGTGAAGCACAGGGCGAGCACGACGAGCGCGGTGCGAACAGCGTCCCGCTGATCGCTCGCGACGTTCTCCCTGGGAGTGTTCTGATCCATTGCCTGTCAGGGAGCGCGCATCCGTGCGCCCTGACAAGCAGCGAAAAGCTCATA
Organism: Bradyrhizobium sp. IAR9; assembly: GCF_013408065.1. Taxonomy (NCBI): domain Bacteria; kingdom Pseudomonadati; phylum Pseudomonadota; class Alphaproteobacteria; order Hyphomicrobiales; family Nitrobacteraceae; genus Bradyrhizobium; species Bradyrhizobium sp. IAR9. The sequence goes on along the minus strand of NZ_JACBZW010000001.1, from coordinate 255,487 downwards.
CGCCTATGCAGGCTTAAGCAGGACGTGCTTCTTCTTGCCGAAGGAGAGCTTGATCACGCCCTCGGGCGTCAGATTGTTTGTCGACAGTGCCATCTTTTCGTCAGTGACCGGCTCGTCGTTGACGCGAAGGCCGCCGCCCTTGATCTGGCGCCGGGCTTCGCCGTTGGAAGCAACGAGGCCCGCCTTGACGAAGGCGTTGAGCACGCCGAAGCCGGCGTCGATCTCGCCCCGCGGAATTTCCACCGTCGGCAGGGTTTCGGCCAGCGCACCTTCCTCGAAGGTGCGGCGGGCGGTCTCCGCCGCCTCGTTCGCGGCCTCGCGGCCATGCAGCAGCGCGGTCGCTTCAGTGGCGAGCACCTTCTTGGCCTCGTTGATCTCCGAGCCGCCGAGCGCTTCGAGCTTCCTGGTCTCAGCCATCGGCAGCGTCGTGAACAGCTTCAGGAATTTGCCGACGTCGGCATCCTCGGTGTTGCGCCAGTACTGCCAGAAATCATAGGGCGAGAACGCGTCGGCGTTGAGCCAGACTGCGCCTTGCGCGGTCTTGCCCATCTTGGCGCCCGATGCGGTCGTCAGCAGCGGCGTCGTCAGCGCGAACAGCTGGTGCGTGCCCATGCGGCGGCCGAGATCGACGCCCATGATGATGTTGCCCCACTGGTCCGAGCCGCCCATCTGCAATTTGCAGCCGGTGCGCTTGGCAAGCTCGACGAAGTCGTAGGCCTGGCAGACCATGTAGTTGAACTCGATGAAGCTCATCTCCTGCTCGCGCTCGAGGCGCAGCCGGACGGAGTCCATCGTCAGCATGCGGTTGACCGAGAAGTGCCGGCCGACGTCGCGCAGCATCTCGATCCAGTTCAGCTTGGTCAGCCACTCCGCATTGTCGAGCATGACGGCGTCGCTTGCGCCGCTGCCGTAGCGCAGCACTTTCGCGAACACGCCGCGGATCGATTCCTTGTTGGCCTCGATCTCGGCAATGGTGCGCATCGCGCGCGTCTCGTCCTTGCCGGAGGGATCGCCCACCATGGTGGTGCCACCGCCCATCAGCGTGATCGGCTTGTTGCCGGACTGCTGCAGCCAGTGCAGCATCATCATGGTCAGGTAATTGCCGATATGCAGCGAGCGGGCGGTGCAATCGTAGCCGACATAGGCGGTCGCCTCGCCCTTGGCGGCGAGCGCGTCCAGCCCCTCGAAATCGGAGCATTGGTGGATGAAACCACGTTCCTGCAGGATATTGAGGAAATCCGATTTAAATGCAGTCATCTGTCGGCATGCCCAACAATTCTTGGTTTACTGTTTCGGGAGCAATTTAAGGGTCTTCCGTGGGAACCCGATTGCTGCCCGCCACTTGGCGCTGTGGCATTATAAGATGTGTCCCTCTGGCACAAGATCGGCATGCCGGAGGGGGTCTCTTGAGGACGCTGATCCATGATGTTGACGGCACTCGGTTTGATGAGCGGCACCTCGCTGGACGGGGTGGATGTCGCGCTGATCGAAACCGATGGAAAACAGGTGAAGGCATTTGGGCCGTCCGGCTACCGGGCCTATAGCCCTGCGGAGCGCAATCTGCTGCGTCAGGCTCTCTCCGAGGCTGTGCACCTGGCGCAACGTGACGCCCGGCCAGGCATCCTGGCCGAGGCCGAGCGCGCGGTGACACGGGCCCATGCCGAGGCGGTTGCCGCCTTCTTCGCCCAGAACCGCATGAAGCCCGAGGATGTCGACATCGTCGGCTTCCACGGCCAGACCGTGCTGCACCGCCCCGAGCGGCGCCTGACGGTGCAGATCGGTGACGCCGCGGCGCTGGCGAAGGCGATCCATATCCCCGTGATGCATGATTTCCGCGCCGCCGACGTCGAGGCCGGCGGGCAGGGGGCGCCCTTCGTACCAGTCTACCACCGCGCGCTCGCCAACTCGCTGGATCGCGAGGGGCCGATCGTCGTGGTCAATATCGGCGGCGTCTCCAACATCACCTATATCGACGGCAACGATACGCTGATCGCCTGCGACACCGGCCCCGGCAACGCGCTGCTGGACGATTTCATGTACCGCACCATGAACCAGGCGTTCGATGCGGAAGGAAAGTTCGCAGCCCTCGGGAAGGTCGATGAGGTCTGGATCGCTCGCGCGCTGGAGCTGCCGTTCTTTGCGCTGCCTCCGCCGAAATCGCTCGATCGCAATGATTTTGTCGCCTTGAGGCTCGGCGACGTGGCGCCGGCCGACGGTGCGGCGACCCTGACCGCCTTCACCGCGACGGCGATCACCCGCATCATCCCGTTGCTCCCGCGTCGGCCGCGCAGCTGGATCGTCTGCGGCGGCGGCGCCCGCAACCTCACCATGCTCCGCATGCTGCGGGAGCGGGTGGGATCGGCGACAGTCGAGGCCGCCGAGACGCTCGGCTGGGCCTCCGACGCCATCGAAGCCCAGGCCTTCGGCTTCCTCGCGGCGCGTGGGCTGAAGGGCCTGCCATTGTCCTATCCGACCACCACGGGCGTGCCGATGCCGATGACGGGCGGGGTGATCGCGCGGCCCTGAGCGCGGCTTTTCGAATTGGGGCAACTGCATCGCCCTTTCAATTGGCTTTCCAGATTGCAGACACGCCATTGCAGTCTCGCGGCAGGTTTCGCCCGAGCCTTGCTGTCGTTCGGCGCCCTCAATCGGACCAGAGGGCGCAGGGAAGGCCGGGCGCCGGCGGCACCCGCAGGTCCGTGGGCGATAAGAACGCACACGGGGTGGACCACAGGCGTGCCGGTCGCCCGGCCTTCCCTGCGCGGATGGTTTTAACGGTGTCCTTCGTGCTCTCCTCGGGGAGCGTTGCACTATTGCCCCCGTCGCCTCACGGCTGATCGATGTGCGGACCCGGTCGGGCCGCCGCATCACCGCGAGCCTTGACGCCAGAACCCCGGGCGCCGGGACCACACGACTTCTCCGTCCGCGGACGTCCCCGCCAGATCATCAGGGGCTGACGCGTGCTCGCCCCCGATGTCCAACGTGGCCGCTGTGACCGCGCCGTGTCGTATGCACGTTGCGCCGGGACTCACGGTTGCCCGCCCTGTCCTCACACATCGCGCCGGCGCTACCGCGTCCACCGCAGCCCGGCCCGCATCTCGTGACGATCGCGAAGCGCCCCTCTGGCAGGGCCGGGATAGCGCGTGTATGCCATAAATCCGAAATTCGGAAAAGCGATATATTTCTGCCGGAAGGGGTTGACGGGTTTTGGGTGTTTTGCCCGACGTGTCGCCACGCCGTCATTTGCTTAGCTTCCACTACAATGGGCGACGGTAGCGAGTACGGAGAACGGAGTTGAGACATGATGGGTTCGCAAGGGCTCAACCGATCCTACGAGCTAGGCACGGGGCCTGACCATGAAACTGATGATCGTCTTCCGCCGGATTTTCCCTTTCTGGCGGACCGGCCGGTCTGGCTGTTCGTTCTGCTCTTGGCGGTCGGAATGACGGCCATGTGGATGACCGACAATCTCTATTTTAGCTGGCTGCACCGCAGGGCCCCAAGGCTGTTTCGTCCCCGTGTCCTGCTGGCCATTCTGGCGGCCTGCGTCGCCTTTATCGCGATCGGAATGGCGATCAACCCACTCCCGGTTCGGCCGTAACGCCAGTTCAATGCAGTTGCATTGATCTTGACGTATGCATGCAAGTGCATTTATATTGGATGCAGTTGCATCGAACCGCCGGGATCGCGCCATGACCGCTTCACTGAAACTGATCAGCCACAAGCTTTGTCCCTACGTGCAGCGCGCCGTGATCGCGCTGACGGAGAAGGGCGTTCCGTTCGAGCGGGTCGATATCGATCTCGCCAACAAGCCGGACTGGTTCTTAAAGCTCTCGCCGCTCGGCAAGGTGCCGGTGCTGGTTGTGACGACCGACAAGGGCGAGGTCGCGCTGTTCGAGAGCAACGTGATCTGTGAATACATCGAGGAGACGCAAGCAGGCCTCAAGCTGCATCCGGCGGATGCGCTGAACCGTGCCGAGCATCGCGCCTGGATGGAGTTCGGCTCGGCGATCCTCGGCGACCTCTGGGGACTGGAGACGACGACGGATCCGGCGACCTTCGAAACCAAGCGCCAGGCGCTCGCTGCGAAATTCGCGCGCGTCGAGGCAGCGCTTGGCGCGGGCCCGTATTTCGCAGGCGATGCGTTCAGCCTGGTCGATGCGGTGTTCGCACCCGTCTTCCGCTATTTCGATGTGTTCGACGAACTGACCGAGCTCGGCATCTTCAGCGATCTGCCGAAGGTGCGGGCGTGGCGTGCGGAGCTGGCGAAGCGTCCGAGCGTACGCACCGCGGTCGGCGCCGACTATCCGCAATTGCTGCGGGCTTTCCTGGTGCGGCACGACGCGCATCTGCTCAAGCTCGCCGCCTGAGGCGAGCCGATGTCACAATCCATGGCCTGGCTGATGCTGGTGATCGCCGGCGCGCTCGATGTCGGCTGGGCGATCTCGATGAAGTACGCGGAAGGCTACACGCGGGTGGGCTGGAGCATTGCTTCGCTCGTGCTGCTCGCGGCCTTCGTCTTCCTGCTCGGGCGTGCCTTGAAGGTGCTCGAGGTCGGCGTTGCCTATTCGGTGTGGACCGGCATCGGGGCTGCCGGAACCTTCGTCATGGGCGTGGTGCTGTTCGGCGAGACCTTGAGCGCGATGAAGCTTGCCGGCATCGCGCTCGTCTTGACAGGGATCGCCGCGCTCAAGCTGGCTTGAGCTGCGAGCCTTGGCTTCGTAGCCCGGATGGAGCGGAGCGCAATCCGGGGCCGTGTATCCGCGGATGGAGTTTCCCGGATTTCGCTTCGCTCCATCCGGGCTACAAAATCTCAGCGCACGTTCGCGAGCCGCATGTCGAGATAGGCGGTGATGGTTTCCATCAGCGGCTCGAGCTTGGCGTCGAAGAAATGGTTGGCGCCGGGGATGACCTGCTGGTCGATCACGATGCCCTTCTGCGTCTTCAGCTTCTCGACCAGCGTGTTGACGTCCTTCGGCGGCACCACCGCGTCCTTCTCGCCATGCACGATCAGGCCCGACGACGGGCAGGGCGCAAGGAACGAGAAGTCGTAGAGGTTGGCCGGCGGCGCAATCGAGATGAAGCCCTCGACCTCGGGGCGGCGCATCAGAAGCTGCATGCCGATCCAGGCGCCGAAGGAGAATCCGGCGACCCAGCAGGCGCGTGCTTCGGGATTGATGGTCTGCGCCCAGTCGAGGGCTGCGGCGGCGTCCGACAATTCGCCGGTGCCGTGGTCGAACGAGCCCTGGCTGCGGCCGACGCCGCGGAAATTGAAGCGCAGCACCGAGAAGCCACGATGCGCGAACGCATAATAGCACTGGTACACGATCTGATGATTCATCGTGCCGTGAAACTGCGGATGCGGATGCAGGATCATCGCGATCGGCGCGTTCTTCTGCTTGGCCGGGTGATAGCGGCCTTCGAGACGGCCGGCAGGGCCAGTGAAAATAACTTCAGGCATCGATGATCTCTTGATTGACTTGCTGGAGAGACGATCCTCGGCAATCAACCGATTGTGGCCTCATCGGCAGGTGCCGACGGAAGCGCGAATGAAGGGTGAGAAGGCGCGCCTTGCGGTGATGCGCTGAAGGCGTGCGGTGACTTGACGGTGCGGGTTCTAACATAGGCAGAGGGTCAAAAAGCAAGCATCTTGAACATCACCCAATGGGCTCAAGGCGTTAGCGTGTCATGGTCGCGTCATCGGCTGCCGCGGATCTGGAATCGCCCGTTGCCAAGCGCATGTCGGGGCGCCATGTCGAGCTGGAGGGGGCTCCACGGGCCAAGTTTCCCAAGCAAGGTAATATAATACTAGATGCGGAACCGCGTTTATCTCGACTGGAATGCGACCACACCGCTGCGCGCCGAAGCGCGACGCGCGATGCTCGCCGCCTGGGACCTGGTCGGCAACCCGTCCTCAGTCCATGCCGAGGGGCGGGAGGCGCGACGGCTGGTCGAGGAGGCCCGCGCCGCGCTCGCGGTGGCGGTAGGGACGCTGCCGCGGAACGTCGTCTTCACCTCCGCAGGCACGGAAGCCAACGCACTGGCGCTGTCGCCTGGCCTGCGGCGGTCATCCGGCGGCCCGGTCGAGCGGCTGCTGGTCTCGGCCGTGGAGCACGCTTCGGTGCTGGCCGGTGGCCGGTTCCCGGCGGACAGGGTCAGCCCGATCCCGGTGACGCGTTGCGGTGTGGTTGACCTCGACCATCTCACGAGTCTGCTCGGTGACGGCGCTCCGGCACTGGTTTCCGTCATGGCCGCGAACAACGAAACCGGCGCGCTCCAGCCGGTCGCCGAGATTGCCCGGGTCGTCCACGAGGCCGGCGGCCTCCTGCACGTCGATGCAATCCAGGCGCTTGGCAAAATCCCATTTGAAATCAAAGTTATGGGCGCGGATCTTGCGACTTTTTCTGCGCATAAGGTCGGCGGCCCCAAGGGCGTCGGCGCTCTGGTCGTGGCGGAGGGACTGACGGGACTGGAGCCGTTGTTGCGGGGAGGCGGCCAGGAGCTGAACCGGCGCGCGGGAACCGAGAATGTTGCGGGAATCGCCGGCTTTGGCGCAGCGGTGAAGGCCGCGCTTCAGACTCTTTCCGAAGATGCGGAACAGATGGCAACCCTCAGAATTCGCTTGGAAAACGGCATCCGAGCAATCGCCGGCGCAACGATCTTCTCGGACGAGGTGACGCGGTTGCCAAATACCGTCCTTTTCACCGCGCCCGGCCTCAAGGCTGAAACCGCCGTGATCGGCTTCGACCTCGAAGGCATCGCAGTCTCCTCGGGTTCGGCCTGTTCCTCGGGTAAGGTCCAGCGGTCCCACGTGCTGTCGGCTATGGGGTACGATCCCGCCGTGGCCCAGGGAGCGGTGCGCCTCAGTCTGGGCTGGTCCACGGAACTCGAAGACATCAATAGGGCGTTAGAGGCTTGGCGAAAGCTCGGTAATACCCTACTTAAGAGCTAAGCGATGAAACACGGCTTGAACGGTTCTAAGCACGTGCTTTCCGCCAAAAAACATCGTAATAGACACCGTAATAATCGTTCGAGTTTGATCCACCGCGGTCCTTGAAACCGCGAGCGGAGGATGGAATGCCAGCCGTACAAGAGACGGTCGAGCGCGTGAAGCGCATCGACGTCGACCAGTATCGTTATGGGTTTGAGACCCTGATCGACTCCGAGAAGGCCCCCAAGGGGCTTTCGGAAGAGATCGTAAAATTCATCTCGCAGAAGAAGAACGAACCCGACTGGATGCTCCAGTGGCGGCTCGAGGCCTATCGGCGCTGGCTAACCATGACCGAGCCGACCTGGGCGCGCGTCGACTATCCCAAGATCGACTTCCAGGACCTCTATTACTACGCGGCGCCGAAGCCGAAGAAGACGGTCACCTCGCTGGACGAGATCGATCCGGAGATCCTGAAGACCTACGAGAAGCTCGGCATCCCCTTGCGGGAAGTTGCCATGCTCGAAGGCGTCGAGCCGAAGGTAGGCGAAGAAGATCCCGCCCGCCGGAAGATCGCGGTCGACGCGGTCTTCGATTCGGTGTCGGTTGCGACCACCTTCAAGGCGGAGTTGAAGAAAGCCGGCGTGATCTTCATGCCGATCTCTGAGGCGATCCGCGAGCACCCTGAACTGGTGCAGAAATATCTGGGCTCGGTGGTTCCGACCTCGGACAATTTCTACGCGACACTGAACTCGGCGGTGTTCTCCGACGGCTCGTTCGTCTACGTGCCGCCGGGCGTGCGCTGCCCGATGGAGCTGTCGACCTATTTCCGCATCAACGAGCGCAACACCGGCCAGTTCGAGCGCACGCTGATCATCGCCGACAAGGGCGCCTACGTCTCCTATCTCGAGGGCTGCACCGCGCCGCAGCGCGATGAGAACCAGCTGCACGCCGCCGTGGTCGAGCTCGTCGCGCATGACGATGCCGAGATCAAATATTCGACGGTGCAGAACTGGTACCCCGGCAATTCGGAAGGCAAGGGCGGCATCTACAATTTCGTCACCAAGCGTGGCGACTGCCGCGGCAACCGTTCGAAGATCTCCTGGACCCAGGTCGAAACGGGTTCGGCGATCACCTGGAAATATCCGAGCTGCATTCTCCGCGGTGATAATTCGAGCGGCGAGTTCTACTCGATCGCGATCTCGAACGGCTTCCAGCAGGTCGACTCGGGCACCAAGATGATCCATCTCGGCAAGAACACGTCGAGCCGCATCATCTCCAAGGGCATCGCGGCCGGCAAGTCGCAGAACACCTATCGCGGCCTCGTTACCGCGCACCGGAAAGCGACCGGCGCGCGCAACTTCACCGCCTGCGACTCGCTGCTGATCGGCGATAAATGCGGCGCGCACACCGTGCCGTACATCGAGGCCAAGAACTCCTCGGCGACGTTCGAGCACGAAGCGACGACCTCGAAGATCTCCGAGGACGTGCTGTTCTACTGCATCCAGCGCGGTCTCTCGCAGGAGGAGGCGGTCGGCCTCGTCGTCAACGGCTTCGTCAAGGACGTGCTGCAGCAACTGCCGATGGAATTCGCGGTGGAAGCGCAGAAGCTGATCTCGATCTCGCTTGAAGGGTCGGTCGGTTAATACCGACCCTCGCGGTGCGCTTAGGCGCTCCATGCATCATTTGAATAGACTGGACACCAAAATGGCTTTGCTTGAAGTGAAAGACCTCAAGGTTCGTGTCGAGGAGCGTGAGATCCTCCACGGGCTGACGCTGACCGTGAACGAGGGCGAGGTCCATGCGATCATGGGGCCCAACGGCTCCGGCAAATCGACGCTCTCCCACGTCATCGCCGGCAAGCCCGGCTACGAGGTCACCGACGGCCAGATCCTGTTCAAGGGTGAGGATCTGCTCGAGATGTCGCCGGACGAGCGCGCCGCCAAGGGCGTGTTCCTGGCGTTCCAGTATCCGGTCGAGATTCCCGGCGTCGCCACCATGAACTTCCTGCGCACCGCGCTGAATGCGCAGCGCAAGGCGCGCGGCGAGGATGAATATTCGACGCCGGACTTCCTGAAGAAGGTCCGCGAGGTCTCGAAGTCGTTGAACATCCCGCAGGACATGCTCAAGCGCGGCGTCAATGTCGGCTTCTCCGGCGGTGAGAAGAAGCGCAACGAGGTGCTGCAGATGGCGCTGTTCGAGCCGAGCCTGTGCATCCTCGACGAGATGGATTCCGGCCTCGACATCGATGCGCTGCGCATCGCGGCCGACGGCGTCAACGCGCTGCGTTCGCCGGGGCGCGCGATGGTCGTCATCACCCATTATCAGCGGCTGCTGAACTACATCGTGCCCGACGTCGTGCACGTGATGTCGAAGGGCCGTGTCGTGAAGAGCGGCGGTAAGGAATTGGCGCTGGAGCTGGAAGCATCCGGCTACGCCCAGTTCGAGGATGCCGCGTAAGGAATTTTGCGATGAACGTTGCTGTGGCAAAGACCGGAAAGGGCCGCGCGGTGAGCGATCTCTTCACCAGCGCCGAGGGCCGGCTGCCGGGTTCGTCCGCGGTCACCGCTGTGCGCCGCGAGGCGTTCGAGACCTATGAGCGTCTCGGCCTTCCGCACCGCCGGATCGAGGAATGGAAATACACCGATCTGCGTGCGCTGGTCGGCGAGGTGCTGCCGCTGGCAGCCGCGCCCGATGCGGCCGCGCTGAAGCGCGCCGCGGACACGGTGAAGACGCATGCGATCGCAGGCGCCCGCAAGCTGGTGCTGGTCGACGGCGTGTTCGCAGCCGATCTTTCCGACGTCAAGGCGCTGGCCGCCGAGGTCGGCTTCAAGACGCTACGGGATGCGCTGGAGAAGGATGCCGGTCTGTTGAAGACCGCGTCCACCGATGCCGTGATCTCGCTCAACGCGGCGATGGCGACGGATGGCGTGGTGCTGTCGATTGCCGACGGTGCGCAGCTGTCCGCTCCGATCCAGATCATCCACATCGCCACCGCCACATCGGCGTCGGCCTTCACCCGCTCGCAGGTCACGATCGGCAAGGGCGCGCACGCCACCATCGTCGAGAGCTTCGTTGCGGCAGGCGCTGCGGCCTACCAGGTCAATGACGCCGTGATCGTTTCTGTCGGCGATGACGCCGACGTTGCACACATTCGCCTGATGGACGATGCACCCGACGCCTTGAACGTCTCGTCGCACTTCGTCACCGTCGGCGCCAATGTGAAGTTCAATTTCTTCAACATGACGACCGGGGCTGCTGTCAGCCGCCTCCAGGGCTTCATCACGCTGGCGGGCGAGGGCAGCGAGCTCTCCGCCAACGGCGTCAACCTGTTGCAGAAGACCGAGCATGGCGACACCACGCTGGTGGTCGACCATGCCGTGCCGAACTGCGTCAGCCGCGAAGTTTTCCGCGCGGTGATCGACGATCGCGCCCATTCGGTGTTCCAGGGCCGCATCATCGTCCGTCCCGATGCGCAGAAGACCGACGGCAAGATGATGACCCGCGCGTTGCTGCTCTCGGATGAAGCCGAGGCCGACAACAAGCCCGAGCTCGAGATCTTCGCCGACGACGTCTCCTGCGGCCACGGCGCGACCGCCGGTGCGCTCGACGACAGCCTGCTGTTCTACCTGAAGGCGCGCGGCCTGCCGGAGAAGCAGGCCCAGGCGCTGCTGATCCAGGCTTTCGTCGGCGAGGCGATCGAGCAGATCGCCGATGACGGTTTGCGCGAGCATGTGATCGGCATTGCCGAGCGCTGGCTGGAGCGGCGGTCATGAGCACGCATCCGGCGGTCAAGAACGGTGCCTACGACGTCGCGCGCGTGCGCCAGGATTTTCCGGCGCTCGCGATGCAGGTCTACGGCAAGAAGCTGGTCTATCTCGACAACGCCGCCTCGGCGCAGAAGCCGAGCGCCGTGCTCGACCGCATGACGCAGGCCTATACGAGCGAATACGCCAACGTGCATCGCGGCCTGCATTACCTCGCCAATGCCGCGACCGAAGCCTATGAGGGCGGCCGCACCAAGGTGGCGCAGTTCATCAACGCGCCCCGTACGGAAGAAGTGATCTTCACCCGCAACGCGACCGAGGCGATCAATCTGGTCGCCTCGTCCTGGGGCGGGCCGAACATCAAAGAGGGCGACGAGATCGTCCTTTCGATCATGGAGCACCATTCCAACATCGTGCCGTGGCACTTCCTGAGGGAACGCCAGGGCGCCGTGATCAAATGGGCGCCGGTCGACGACGAGGGCAATTTCCTCATCGACGAGTTCGAGAAGCTGCTGACGGCCAGGACCAAGCTGGTCGCGATCACGCAGATGTCGAACGCGCTCGGCACCATCGTGCCGGTCAAGGAGGTCGTGAAGATCGCCCATGCCCGCGGCATTCCCGTGCTGGTCGACGGCAGCCAGGGCGCGGTGCATCTGCCCGTCGATGTCCAGGACATCGGCTGCGATTTCTACGTCTTCACCGGTCACAAGGTGTATGGGCCGACCGGAATCGGTATCCTCTGGGCCAAGTACGACCACCTCGTCGCGATGCGTCCCTTCAACGGCGGCGGCGAGATGATCCGCGAGGTCTCGCGCGATGTCGTCACCTATGGCGATCCTCCGCACAAATTCGAGGCGGGCACGCCGGCGATTGTCGAGGCCGTCGGCCTTGGCGCGGCCATCGACTACGTCAATTCGATCGGCAAGGAGCGCATCGCCGCGCACGAGCACGATCTCACGACCTATGCCCAGGATCGGCTCCGCGAGATCAATTCGCTGCGGCTGATCGGCACGGCACGGGGCAAGGGCCCGGTGATCTCGTTCGAGCTGAAGGGCGCGCACGCCCACGACGTCGCCACCGTGATCGACCGCCAGGGCATCGCGGTGCGCGCCGGCACCCATTGCGTGATGCCGCTTTTAGAGCGGTTCAACGTAACGGCCACCTGCCGGGCCTCGTTCGGCATGTATAATACGCGGGAAGAAGTCGATCATCTGGCACAGGCGCTTTTGAAGGCGCGGGATTTGTTCGCATGAGTGACACGGCCGAAATCAAAGCTAGTCCGATGGAGACCCATTCGGCGCTGCCGCCGGAGGAAACCGAGCGGCTGACCACGGAGATCATCGCCGGGCTGAAGACCGTGTTCGACCCGGAAATCCCGGCCGACATCTACGAGCTCGGCCTGATCTACAAGGTCGAGATCAAGGACGACCGCTCCGTCGACGTCCAGATGACGCTGACGACGCCGAACTGCCCGGCCGCCGGCGAGTTGCCGACCATGGTCGAGAACGCAGTTGCCAGCGTCCCCGGCGTCGGCGTGGTCGACGTCAAGGTCGTCTGGGAGCCGCCGTGGTCGCCGGAACGCATGAGCGACGAGGCGCGCCTCGTGCTCAACATGTGGTGACGCGTAACCTCAGCATTGAATTTGCTCCGCAACGGACCAGATAGATAAGATGACCCAGGCGACACCAGCATCCACTCCAAAGCCCCGGCGGCCGCGCCCGCAGGTGATGCGGCTGACGGACGCTGCTGCCCAGCGCATCACCGAGCTGACCCAGCGCGCCGATTCCGAGATCGTGGGCTTGCGCGTTGGCGTGAAAAACGGCGGCTGCGCCGGCCAGTCATACACGGTCGAATACGCCCACGACGTCCGCCCGACCGACGAGGTCGTCGAGGACAAGGGCGTCAAGATCCTGGTCGATCCCAAGGCCGTGCTGTTCCTGCTGGGCACCGAGATGGACTACAAGGCCGACAAGATGCAGGCCCAGTTCGTCTTCAACAATCCGAACCAGATCTCCGCCTGCGGCTGCGGCGAGTCGGTCGAGCTGCGGCCGGCCAAGATCGACGGGTAGGCCCGGCTCACGCCAAGCACTCCGCTGTCGTCCCCGCGAACGCGGGGACCCATACCGCGTGGATCTATCTTGAGCGGAAGGTGCCAGTACCGGAGCTGGCACGACTAACAGTCTTCGCTAAACTCCTCCCTGTGATTATCGCGACGAGCGCGAAGCGCTCGCGCTGGGGTCGCTGCGTTCGCAGGGACGACACTAGGGAGTTAGTTGGGCCATGGACCGCGAATTCCTGATCGACCTGTTCGCCGATTTCGGCCCCGTCACCATCCGAAAAATGTTCTCCGGCTACGGCATCTCCGCCGACGGCATCAACTTCGCGCTGTCACTGCGTGCCGGCCTGTTCTTGCGCGCAGACGAGGTGACGATCCCGGACTTTGAAGCCGAAGGCTCAAAACCGTTTCAATATTCGACCCGCGCCAAGACCGTGGTGGTCAACTCCTATTGGGAGCTGCCGGCGCGCCTGTTCGACGATTCCGCCGAGCTCGCGCAATGGGCGAGGGCGGCGCTCGCCGCCGCCCAGCGCGCCAAGGTGAAGACGCGGCCGAAGAAGGTTGCATCGAAGAAGTCCGTTGCCAAGAAGCGGTTGGCAAAGAAGCCAGTCAAGAAGACGGTCCGTAGGGTGGGCAAAGCGAAGCGTGCCCACCGTTCGAAATAATCATGCGCAGATCGTGGGCGCGGCGCTGTGCGCGCCTATGCCCACCCTACGAGAGCTCAGTCTGCGGCCTTGGTCAGGCCGACCCTCATGTCCTTCGCCGTAAACATGCAGATGCCGTCGGCGAGCACGCGGCCGTCGGCTATCCCGAGCACCAGCTTGCCGCGCCTGACCATCCTCATGGCTACCTCGTAACGCACGCATCGCGTCTCCGGCGTGACGGTGCCCGTGCACTCGACTTCGCCGACGCCGATGGCGCGGCCCTTGCCCGGTGAGCCCGACCAGCCGAGCCAATAGCCCACCATCTGCCACATGGCGTCCAGTGCGAGCGTCGGCGGCATCATCGCGTCACCGCAATAATGGGCATCGAAGAACCAGTGGTCGGGCGCGATGTCCAGCTCGCCGACGATATGGCCCTTGCCGAATTCGCCGCCGTCCAGGCTGATTTCCGTGATGCGGTCCATCATCAGCATCGGCGGCGCGGGCAATTGCGCATTGCCGGGGCCGAAATAGCCGCCGTCGCTCGATCTCAGCAGCTCATCCCTGGTGTAGGACGATTGCGGCGTGTGAAAATCATGGGGATTGGGCACGACGACAAGTCCTTTGGGGGCTCGGGTGCAGACGGCCAATGTTGTCTTGTCAGATTTTGTTCGCCACGGAATAATGTCAAGCGGCGATGCTGTAGGGTGGGCAAAGCGAAGCGTGCCCACGGTTCGAAATAATCATGCCGAGATCGTGGGTACGGCGCTCACGCGCCTTTGCCCACCCTACGGCAGCTCTTTGAAAATCTACGCCACCCGGCTGTGGGTTTCGACCGCGTATTCCGGATCGGCTTCGCAGATCACGCGGTTGCGGCCGTTGCGCTTGGCGGCGTAGAGGCAGGCATCCGCACGCTCGATCAGCGCGTCGGTGTCGTCGCCCGGCTTGAGCATGGAGACGCCGACGGAGATGGTGACGCGGCCGAGGATCTCGCCGGTGGACTTCTTCTTCAATTCCTTCGCCATCACCGCGCGGCGGATATGGTCGGCCACCGTGAGAGCCTGACGCAGTGCGGTGTTGGGCAGCACGACCGCGAATTCCTCGCCGCCATAGCGCGCGGTGATGTCCTGGCCCTTGATGGTCTGCTTCAGCGACAGACCGACGAGCCGCAGCACCTGGTCGCCGGTGAGATGGCCGTAGGAATCGTTGAACGACTTGAAATGATCGATGTCGAACAGCAGCAGCGACAGCGGCTCGCCCGAGGCGAGGGCGCTCTGCACCGCCATGTCGATCATGCGGTCGAAATATTTGCGGTTGCCAAGGCCCGTGAGCGGATCGGTCAGGCTCTCGGCGCGGATCGCCTCCAGGCTCTGCTGGAGATTGCTGATCTCGTTCTTCGACAGCGTCAGCCGGTCTTCCAGCGTCTTGTTGGTCTCGCGCATCTCGCTGGTCGAACGCAGCAGCGTCTCGACGATCGCCTTGATCTGCTCGCGGCTCTTGGCCGACGCCAGTTTCTCGGTGGCTCCCGACAGGCTGGCATCGTAGGAGCCGGTCATGCCGAGTGCATCGCTCAACACCTTCATCACGTCGTCGATCTCGCCGATGACGCGCGCGCCGACCTTGTCGATGCGATCGGTGGTCTTGATGTGGGAGAGATAGGTCTCGTAGATCTGCTCAAGATCGGCTTCAGTCAGCTTGCCGCTGCGCGCCAGCGTCTCGTTGACGATCTTGTTGAGCGGCGCGTTGTAGCCGGTGGCGTAGACGTACCAAATCTCATAATTGCGGGGAATTGCCGTCTGCCGCAGCGATCGGATCTGCCCGAGCGCTACCTCGGCGAACGCCATCGTGCGTTCGTGTTCATCGAGAACCTTGACCACGGAACATACCCCACAGCGGTCGATGCGCCGTCGACCGCAGCAATGCTTAAATTATGTTCGTAGGCTAACGGACGATCGTGAACACCCCGTAAATATACGTTCACGAATGCATCTAAAAAATTGTGCGGCGGCTTTGCTCAACCGAAACCTGGGGCGCCTCGCGCCTCAGGCCCCGGCGGGGGAGGAGCGAACCGGCCGCAGCAGAAACGCCGGCAAATGCGAGTGATCGCCCGGCTCGCTGTCGGCCTCGCGCTGACGGCGGGGCTCGGGACGGCCGATCGACGGCACATGCGAATTATTGGACTGCTGTCGCGCGTCGTGACGCGGCTCGGCCCTGCGCTTGTCGTCGGAACGATGCCTTGCTTCAGCGGGCTGTCTTGCCTCCGAAGAACTCTTTGCTTCGGAAGCATGTCGCGTTTCGCCACGGGCCTCGCGCGGCTCATGGCTGCGCTCACGATCACGGCCGCGCTGCGGCTTGCCGCGTCCGCCGCGTGAACGTTCGCGGCCACGCGACTCGCGCGGACGCTCGGCCCCATCGGAGGCTTCGGCGTGGATTTCAAAGTCGCCTTCGGCGCGCGGAATGCTCTGGCCGATCAGCTTCTCGATGGCCACCATCGACTTCTGGTCGAGCGGCGTCACGATCGAGATCGCGGTGCCGGTGCGGCCGGCGCGGCCGGTGCGGCCGACGCGATGGACGTAGTCATCGGGATGGTGGGGGACGTCGAAATTGAAGACGTGGCTGACCTCGGGAATGTCGAGGCCGCGGGCGGCAACGTCCGAGGCGACGAGGAGGGGGAGCTCACCCTTGCGGAACTGTTCGAGCGCCGCCATGCGGGCCGGCTGGTCCATGTCGCCGTGCAGTGCGCCGACGCTGAAACCATGCTTCTGGAGCGATTTGTGAACGATGGCGACTTCGCGCTTGCGATTGCAGAAGATGATCGCGTTCTTGAGGTCCTTGGCCTCGCGCAGCAGGCGGCGAAGCAACTCGCGCTTCTCGTGCGCCTCGCGTCCCGCGGGCACCTGCGACTGCGTGACCGTCACGGCAGTCGTGGCAGGCTTGGACACTTCGACCTTCTGCGGATTGTGCAGGAAGGCTTCGGTGATGCGCCGGATTTCCGGCGGCATGGTCGCAGTGAAGAACAGGGTCTGTCGCGTGAACGGGACGAGCTTGCAGACGCGTTCGATGTCGGGGATGAAGCCCATGTCCAGCATGCGATCGGCTTCGTCGATGACGAGCAGCTCGACCCCGGTGAGGAGCAAGCCGCCGCGCTCGGTATGGTCGAGCAGGCGGCCGGGGGTGGCGATCAGCACGTCGACGCCGCGCGTCAGCTTGGCATCCTGGTCACCGAAGGAAACGCCGCCGATCAGTAGCGCGACGTTGAGTTTCTGGCCGGCGCCGTAGCGGTCGAAGTTTTCCTTGACCTGGGCCGCGAGCTCACGGGTCGGCTCGAGGATCAGGGTGCGCGGCATCCGCGCCCGGGCCCGGCCCTTTTCGAGGATGGTGAGCATCGGCAGCACGAAGGCCGCGGTCTTGCCGGTGCCGGTCTGGGCGATGCCGAGCACGTCCTTGCGTGCGAGGACGTGGGGGATCGCCTGTTCCTGAATGGGGGTGGGGGTGGTGTAACCGGTGGCCGCCACTGCGGCGAGGACTTTTTCGGACAGTCCGAGATCTGAAAAGGACATTGAGCCTCTGGTCGAAACCGCCGTTCGGAATCGAGGGTAATAAGGCTGTCGCGTTCCACCCCGAAACGGCGCGCTCTCAAAGAAGCTGGGGGTGCTGACTCACGCGAACAAAGCGCCAGGCTCAGGAATCGGTCTTCGATCTGAGCCGCGTCGCCCCGGAACATAGGCGGGAATCGGCCAAAGTCAATGGAGCGGGCGCGGGAAGGTCCTAAAAAACCTGAGGTTTTTACCAAATAGCGGGTGCAACTGGGGTTTTTCCGCCCAGCCCCGCGCTCCGGCCGGAGCCGCCAAAACGACGGCTAACCCCTATCCGAGCCCTGCGCCCGGAAGTCACCCGGGGCCATGCCATAGGCGGCATTGAAGACCCGGTAGTAGGTCGCCAGGCTCTCGAAGCCGCAGGAGGTCGCGATGTCGGCGATCAGCCGCTCCGGTGCCTCACGCATCAGGCGGCGGCTCTGTTTCAGGCGCTCGTCCGTCACGGTCTGCGAGAAGCTCTTCGCCGCGGTCTCGAACAGCATGTGCAGGTGGCGCACCGACACGCCGAGCTCGTCGGCCACCATCGTCGGCGCCAGATCCGGGTTTTGCAGGTGGCCCGCGATCAGGCGCCGGGCCCGCGAGAGACGGGCCGTCCGCAGCGCGGCCTGTCCGCGCCGGCTGCCGGGCCTGACGATGCCGCGCTCGATCAGCGCCAGATGGGCCAAAGCCTGAACGAGGGAGGTCGCATCGCTGGCGCCCTGATCCGCGGAGGCTTCGCCGAGCTCGGCAAAGCAGGCCCCGAGCAGGGGCGCCAGGGTGGGATCGCTGAACGTCCGGGGCGCAAGCTCGCGCATGCGTTTGTCCTGCGCCGGGATGCCGCTGACCGGAATCTTCAGGATCCGCAAATGGAATCCCCCGGCGCCCAGCGGCGCCGTGCGGTAAGGCAGGTCAGTATGGCTGGTGGCGAAACTGCCCGGGGCGATCGCGAAGTCGTTTCCGCGCATGCCGCCGAACCAGCCGCCGCTGCCGAGTTGCTGGTAGACGCAGATGCTGTCGCCGGGTGCGTAGGCGATGTCGGAGCTGCTGCGTTCGACCGTATATTGCGAGGCCTTCAGCTCGACGAGGCCGGCGCCGCCCAGCTGGCGCAGCGAGAATTCGCCGAAAAAGTCCGCGCGCCGTTCGCGCTCGAGTTCGGCGGTGACGCCGAACAATCCCTTGGAGCGCACCTCGCGCCAATAATCGAAGCGATCGTGCGGCTCGACTTCGTCGGTACACCAGCGATACACGGCAGCCCCCTCGCTTCGAGCGCGTTTGCCTGATGCCAAAGAAAAAGCAGATTCCAGCGCAATCTGCCATAGGCAGATCGTGGAACCGGGACCCGGGCCCTTGAACCCTCGTTACGTCTGGGCCGACTATCACACAGCGGCAGGGGATCCAATGAACTGCTGTTCGAGGGAAGCGGCGTGGCGCCGTTCTGCAACGGGAATTTTGCGATGACGCGTCGGCTTTTCGGAATTCTGGCGGCCCTTGGCCTGGCGACGGGCCTGAGCGGCTTCGTAGCTCCCGCCTATGCCGAGAAGCGCGTCGCGCTCGTCATTGGTAATAACGACTACAGGAACGTGCCGAAGCTGCTCAAGGCGGTCAACGACGCCCGCACCATGGGCGATACGCTGAAGCAGCTCGGCTTCTCGGTGATGGTCGCAGAGAACCAGAGCCGGCAGCAATTCTCCGAGACCCTGCTCGCCTTCGACAAGGCGATCGAGCCGGGCGATACCGCGTTCTTCTTCTACGCCGGCCACGGCTTCGAGATCGCGGGCCAGAACTACCTGCTGCCGACGGACGTGCCGGCAGCGACCGAAGGGCAGGAAGAGCTGGTGCGTGACGCATCGATCCTGGCCGACCGAATCGTCGAGCGCCTCCAGAACAAGAAGGCGCGGACCTCGATCCTGGTGTTCGATGCCTGCCGCAACAACCCGTTCGAGCGCAAGGGCACCCGCGCGGTGGCCGGTGGCGGCGGGCTTGCTCCGATGGTGCAGCTGCCTGAAGGCGTGTTCTCGGTGTTTTCGGCAGGTCCCCGCCAGACCGCGCTCGACCGCCTCTCCAACGACGACGCCAATCCCAATTCGGTGTTCACGCGCACCTTCGCCAAGGAGTTGCTGCAGCCCGGCGAGAACCTCGTGCAGGTGGCGCAGCGCACCCGCCGTGCCGTCAGCGAGATGGCCGATAGCGTCAAGCACAGGCAGGTGCCGGTCTATTTCGACCAGATGGTCGACGACGTCTTCCTCAGCGGCATGGCGAAGGATGCCGTCGCGCGGCCAGCTGATCCGCCGCGGCAGAAGCTCGCGGCGCTGCCGCCGGTGTCAGTGCCGCAAATGCCGAAGGAGGAGACCCTCAACGCGCCGATCGCGAGCTTCTCGCGGCACAATGGCGGCTGGAGCGTGGTGTTCTCGTTCGCCGACCCGACGCTCGGCATTTCCTGGCGCATGGCCGGCAAGGGCGATTTCCGCGAGACCGGCTTCATCGACACGCTCGATCCGCGCACGCGCAAGCGGATGCCTAACCCGTCGATCGAATTGCCGCCGGACGCTGCGGCCGGCACCATCGAGGTCCGCTATGTCGATCAATCCGGCGACATGAAGGGGCCGTTCCCGATCCGGTTCGATCCCGAGGCCGCGCTGATCCGCGACCAGCGCAAGATCCTCGACATGACGTCGACGAGCTGGCTGTCGTTCCGCGAGTTCAACGGGCTGCTGGTCTACTACACGCACCTCGTGTCCTATCGCTGCGCCATCCGCGAGGTGCGCATCGGCATCGACACTGCCGTGCCCAACCAGGTGCTGAAGATGCCTGCTTGCGACATGCGCGACCCCAGTGCGATCACCGCCGGCATGCCGCTCTACATGAAGCTTGCGCCCGCCACGCAGTCCGTCTCGGTGGAGCTGACTTATCGCGACGGCAGCGTCTCGGAGATCAAGAGCTTTCGGAGTGCGAACCGGCAGTAGTGATTGACGGCGTTCGCTGGCCGGAGCGCGGCCGTCAAAGCAGGGTGGTGACCCGAGGGAGCGGATTTCTCGCAGCGAGGCTCGGATCCGGCAAAATACAGAAAATCTTACGCAATAGCCTTTAATCAATGCGTGAGCTCACCGAACCGAGCAAACCTCTGTTGCTAACCCCGTAATTTGAGCCGAAGACTGGATCAGGCTGGAGGCTAGGCCGGGGGAACGGCTGATGCCAAAAACGATCCAGGAACAACTGGAAGAGGTGGAGCGTGATATCAAGCTTTATAAGGAGTTCGATGAGGCCGAGATAGCTCGCTTCGAACGCGAGTCCTTCCTTTGGACCGCTGAAGGTCGCATCGAGTGGCAGGAGACGCAGCGTTCGAATAAGCAATATCTCCGCGAACTTCACGACAAACGCCGTGCCTTGCTCAAGGAGATTGGGCGGTGACTTGGTACGTCTAGGCCCCCGAGGGGACCAATACACGGCGGGATTGTGGGCGTTTCCCAAGGACGGCGGACCCGTGTTCACCCAGGCGACGGAACAACTCCTTGGTCACATGGATTGTCCACCAAACCAGGGAGACGATTCATGATCCGCAAGTCCATCCTCGTAGCTTTCGCATGCGCTGCGCTTTCGACGACCGCTTTTGCTCAGGGTGGCGGCGGTGCTGGCGGAGGCGGCGGTGGTGCTGCTGGCGGTGGCAGTGCCGCGGCCGGTACAGGGACCGGCGGCGCGGGATCTGCGGCCAGCTCAGGTGCCGGAATGGGTACCTCATCCAGCAGCGCCAATTCGGGGCCGTCGGCTCCTTCGGGAATGGGGGTTCATGGCACCACCACCGGGGCGAACATCAACACCAACACCGGCCTGAACAATCCGAACGTTCAGTCCCCGACTGCAAACGGCACCTCGCCAGCGGCCGCGCAAGCTGGACGGAACGCAGGTGTCGGTCATGCACCGAACGGGTTGCCGATCGGCAGTCCCGGCACCGGGACCAGCAATGAGGATCAGAAATAGTTTGGCTTCCGTCCATGAAAGGGCCCGCGCGGTGCGGGCCTTTGATGCCCTTCAGGGTCTTATCTGCTGATAACAGCAGGGGGCCGCTTATTCCCGGATCGCAAGGATTGGTGCGATCTGAGCGGCCGGCGTTGGAGATCGCACAGCCAAATTCAAGCGCCATTCGACCGGAATCGGCGTTACATTGCCCGCCATATCTTGATCGAGACTCGCATCGCGGATCGTGGCTGCAATGACATCCGACCAACAACCGAACCGCACGAAAAAAGTCCGCTGCTGCATCGTCGGAGGCGGGCCGGCTGGCATGATGCTCGGCTATCTCCTGGGGCGCGCCGGCATCGAAGTCGCGGTGCTGGAGAAGCATGCCGACTTCTTCCGCGATTTCCGCGGCGACACCGTGCATCCCTCGACGCTTCAGGTGATGGACGAGCTCGGTCTGATCGACGGCTTCCTGAAGCTGCCGCACCAGCGCCTACAGAAGATGGACGGCCTGTTCGGCGGCACACCGGTGCGCATCGCCGATCTCAGCCGGCTCCACACCAAATACCCCTTCATCGCCTTCATGCCGCAATGGGACTTTCTGAATTTCCTGCGCGAGGCCGGCCGGCGCTTCGCCTCGCTCGAGGTGATGATGAGCACTGAGGCGGTCGATCTGATCCGCCGCGGCGAGACGATCGCCGGCGTGCGGGCGAAAACGCCCGACGGCATCATCGACATCGAAGCCGATCTCACCATCGCCTGCGACGGCCGGCATTCGACGGTGCGCGAGCGCGCCGGCCTCGTCGTCGAGGAAATCGGCGCGCCGATGGACGTGCTGTGGTTCCGCGCCGGCCGCAAGGCCGACGAGACGGAAAGCGTGTTCGCGCGCGTCGAGCCCGGCAAGATGATGATCACTTTCGACCGCGGCGACTATTGGCAGTGCGCCTATGTCATCGCCAAGGGACAGCATGAGGCGGTGAAGGCGAGGGGACTGCAGGCGCTGCTCGACGACGTCGTGCGCATGGCGCCGATCCTTCGCTCCGGCATCGCCGACGTGAAAAGCTTCGACGACGTCAAGCTGCTGACCGTCGCGATCAACCGCATGGCGCGCTGGACGCGGCCGGGTCTGCTTTGCATTGGCGATGCCGCGCATGCGATGTCTCCGGTCGGCGGAGTCGGTGTCAATCTCGCCGTGCAGGATGCAGTCGCAACCGCCAATCTGCTGGCAGACAAGATGCAGCACGGCTGCCCGTCAGAGAGCGATCTCGATGCCGTGCGCCGTCGCCGCGAGTTCCCGGTGAAGATGACGCAGCGCATGCAGGTGATCGTGCAGAACAACATCATCAGCGGCGCCTTGCAGGGGAGCGATAGGCCGCTCAAGGTGCCGCTGATCGTGCGTCTCATCACTGCGCTGCCATGGCTGCAGGGCATCCCGGCGCGCCTGCTTGCGCTCGGCGTGCGGCCCGAGCACGTGCATTCGAAAGCCGCGCCGGCATCGTAGCGCAGGAGTTCGGCAGGGATAATTTCGCGTTAAATCGCGCATGTGGCGTTGCGGGCGTGCAACAGCGCCAACGGATTCACGGACCTGCGCGTGCCCATCCGCCACGTTAACTCTGTTGATTCGAATTTTAGTAACACCCGTCTGTGACCGTGCGTCCATCAAAGGACACGGGGTTGTACCATGCGTAACAAATTGATTGCCGCCTTCGCCTGCACGACCGCTCTGGTTTCGACGGGCGTGGCCTCTGCCGCCGATCTCGGCGCGCGCTACGCGAAGGCGCCCGCTTATGTCGAGCCGCTGTTCAACTGGACCGGCTTCTATGTCGGCGGCCACATCGGCGGCGCCTGGACCAACCAGCAGTTCATCAACAATGGGATCGGTGCGCCGTTCGGCGATCTCGTCCCGGGCGAGGGCTATCGTCAGCGCAGCGCGGGCATCATGGGCGGCGCCCAGATCGGCTACAACTGGCAGGCCAACAACTACGTGTTCGGCATGGAAGGCACGATCTCCGGTCTCGACAACAAGGGCTCGTTCACCAACACCGCGTTCGGTGCGGGCGACGACGTGTTCTCCTGGCGCACCAACGTGCTCGCGACCGTGGTCGGCCGCGCCGGCTTCGCCGTGCAGAACAACCTCTTCTACGTCAAGGGCGGCTATGCCGGCGCGAACAACCGTCTGTCGGTCAGCGACACCGTCGGTGTGTCGGGCTCGGGCGGACAGACCCACTGGGCCAACGGCTGGACTGTCGGCGCGGGCTGGGAATACGGCGTCACCCGCAACTGGATAGTCGGCCTCGAATACAATTACGCGGCCTTCGGCAGCCAGACCTATCAGCTCGGCGGCACCTCGGGGAATTACACCTTCGACGCCAAGCCGCGCGACATCCAATGGGCCGTCGTGCGCGCGAGCTACAAGTTCGACGCACCGGTCATTGCCCGTTACTGAGCACGTCGACGACGCAACGCGACCAACGATCAAAAAAAGCACTGCATAAATTCAAAAGCCCCGGACTTGTCCGGGGCTTCTTTTTTGCGTTGCTGAATGGCCGGAAGGTGTGGCCTCAGGCCATCACCGAGAAGCCGCCATCGACGGGGATCGCGGTGCCCGTGACGAAGTTCGATGCGGGCGAGGCCAGGAACACGGCGATGCCGGCGAAATCGTCGATGTCGCCCCAGCGCCCCGCAGGCGTGCGCGCCAGCACCCGCTCGTGCAATCCCGATACCTGCTGCCGCGCGCCGCGGGTGAGGTCGGTATCGATCCAGCCCGGCAGGATCGCATTGACCTGGATGTTGTCGGGCGCCCAGGCATTGGCGCAGGCACGCGTGTACTGCACGATGCCGCCCTTGCTTGCCGCGTAGGCGGTGGCGAAGCTCGCACCGAAGATCGACATCATCGAGCCGATGTTGATCACCTTGCCGTTTCCTGACGCCTTCAAGGCCGGATAAGCGAGCTTCGAGCACAGGAAGGCGCTGGTGAGGTTGGTGTCGATCACCTTGTTCCACTCGTCGAGCTCGAGCTCGTGCGGCGGCTTGCGGATGCTCATGCCGGCATTGTTGACGAGGATGTCGATGCGGCCGAGATCCTTCACCACGCGCGCGATCATGGCTTCGATCGCGGCCCTGTCGGTGACATCGGTCGCAACTGCGATCGCCTTGACGCCGCGCTGCCTGAGATCTTCGACCGCTGCTTTGGACTTGGCTTCGTTGCGGCCGACCACGGCGATGTCGGCGCCGGCATCGGCAAGGCCGCGCGCCATGCCGAGCCCGATGCCGCCATTACCTCCTGTTACGACCGCGACCTTGCCGCGGAGCTCGAACCGGCTGGATGTCATGCTTGTATTCCCTGGTTTCTTTTATTGATTGCTCTGCCAGATCAGCACCAGCCCGAAGCCGGCCATGGCGGCGCCATAGCCGGCCCAATGCAGCTGGTCGACCATGAAGCTCGATCGCGGCCACGGAACCGTACCCGTGCCCTGTCCAATCCAGAGCAGCCCGACGGCGAGGGCAAACAGGCCTGCTACAAGCAGAAATCTGCGCATGCATTCCTCCCCGTCGGTCCGCTTCCGTCGCGACCCGCGGCATCAATCGCCACGGTCAGGAAAGCTTGGCACCAGACTAGCCGTAGCTTCAGTTCAGATACAATGGCCGCCGATGCAGGGCCGCAGCAGGACGCATGTCCGGGGCAGGAATGATTCCGGCCGCAGCTATCTTGGCCGCGCTGGTTGCGGATTGTGATGCGATTCCGCGCCCGGGCGGATCTGCTGCAGGCTAGCGCGCGAGGGGAGCCCCATAACGAAAAAGCCCCGGCGATGCCGGGGCTTTGACGTCTGAACTTGCGTTCGGATCAGTACTTCGCGACGACCGGACCGGTCCAGTTGAAGCGGTAGACCAGCGAGGTCGAGATCGTCTGGTTCCAGCTGTTGGCGCGGATGTCGCGGCCGACCAGCGCGTTGGTACCGTCGAAGAGCTCGTTCGAGGTCTTGGCGTTGTAGAAGGCCGAACGATACTCGGTCTTCATGAACCAGCCGGGCGAAGAGACGCCGAAGATGTTCAGGCTGTTCTCGACACCGCCGCCGACGAACCAGCCGTTGCGGTTGTAGCTGTTGAGGTGGATGCCGGCCGGGGTGCCGCCCAGCGTGGTGAAGTTGGTCTGGCCGAAGTGGGCGCCCGAGTAACCGCCGTTGACGTAGGAGAGAACGTTCGGGGCGACCAGCCAGCCGAGGCGCACGCCCGCGGCCCAGGAGGTTTCCAGCTTCTGGTTGCCGGTGATGCCGACGATCGGATCCTGGATGGTGGCGCGGATGCTGCCGAACTGGCCGTCAGCGAACACACCGGCGACCCAGGTGCCGCTGAACTGCCAGTCGTAACCGGCGCCGACGGTGCCGAACCAACCGGAGCCGCCCTGACGCTGATCGATCGTCAGCGGAACCGCACCAACGGTGGTCTGGACGTGCTGGTCGGCATTGGAGAGGCCGCCGCCGCCGCCGCCGAAGACGTAGAAACCAGTCCAGTTGGCGACGGGCGCCGGCATCGGGGCCTTCACGTAGGGACGGGCACCGAGATCGGCCGCCGAGGCCGAACCGGTCATCGCGGCAACCGCGGTCAGAGCGAGCAAAACCTTCTTCATGATAAAAATCCCCAACCTTGGTCTGTGTAGCAGCGCGAGCGCACTGAAGTTCGTGTCATCTGATGTCCGGACTATAGACGTTTCCCGCCGGAATGCTGTTGCCGGGCAGGCACAGTCGCCGGAAAACGCCGATACGCGGGCATTTCGGTCGCGGTTGTCGAGATCTGGAATAACCCCATAAATTCAAAGCCTTACTGAGATTTTTGGAATTCAACCTCGGGTAAGGTTTCGTTAGCAAATCCCGCCTTGTCCGAAATGGAGGCAGTCGTGCCTCCGCCTGAGCGCCGTGAGTCGCTGGCCGAGTCGCAACGATGGTGCCGGGAATCGCTCAAAGCCATCCGGACCGCAGCGACGTCATCGCCCCCGCAAAGCAAAAGAGCCCCGGCTTGTCGCCGGGGCTCTCGATGAAGCGCCACAGCGCCGAGGACTCAAACGTCCAGCAGCTCTTCGCTGGCAAATTCCGCCTTGTCCGAGATGAACGCGAAGCGCGCCTCGGCCTTGGTGCCCATCAGTCGTTCCACCGAATCCGCCGTGGTGTCGCGATCGTCGGCGAGCAGCACCACCTTGAGCAGCGTGCGCTTGCTCGGATCCATGGTGGTCTCCTTGAGCTGCGCCGGCATCATCTCGCCGAGGCCTTTGAAACGGTTCACCTCGACCTTGGCGTTGGCGTTGAACGCGCTCTTGATCAGCTCTTCCTTGTGCTTGTCGTCGCGCGCGTAGACCGACTTGGTGCCGTGCGTGAGCTTGTAGAGCGGCGGCACCGCGAGGAAGAGGTGCCCTTCGTCGATCAGCCGCGGCATCTGCCGATAGAAGAAGGTGATCAGCAGCGAAGCGATGTGTGCGCCGTCGACGTCGGCGTCGGTCATGATGATGATGCGCTGATAGCGCAGATCCTCTTCGCGGTATTGCAGGAGCTGGCCGCAGCCGATCGCCTGCACGAGATCGGAGAGCTGGGCGTTGGCCGTCAGCTTGTCCTTGCCGGCCGATGCGACGTTGAGGATCTTGCCGCGCAGTGGCAGCACGGCCTGGGTCTTGCGGTCGCGCGCCTGCTTGGCGCTGCCGCCGGCCGAGTCGCCTTCGACGATGAAGAGCTCGGAGCCTTCGGTGCCGGCGTCGGTGCAGTCGGCGAGCTTGCCGGGCAGGCGCAGCTTCTTGCCGGCGGTTTTCCGCGCGGTCTCTTTCTCCTGCCGCCGCCGCAGCCGCTCTTCGGCGCGGTCGATCACGAAATCGAGCAGCCTGTTGGCCATGTTCGGATTGCCCGAGAGCCAGTGATCGAACGGATCCTTCATCGCCTGCTCGACGATGCGCTGCGCCTCCGCGGTGGCGAGACGATCCTTGGTCTGGCCCTGGAATTCGGGCTCGCGCACGAACACCGAGAGCATCACGGCGGCACCGACCATCACGTCTTCCGACGTAATGGACGAGGCGCGCTTGCCCTGGCCGACGCGCTCGGCATGATCCTTCAGGCCGCGCAGCAGCGCGCTACGCAGGCCGGATTCGTGCGTGCCGCCGTCGGGTGTCGGGACGGTGTTGGTATAGGAAGAGAGGAAGCCGTCGGCATCTGCGGTCCAGGCCACCGCCCATTCGCAGGCGCCATGCGCGCCATTGCGGCCGGACTTGCCGGAGAAGATATCCGGGTGCACCAGCGTGTCGGCGTGAATTGCTGCCGCCAGATAATCCTTGAGGCCGCCGGGGAAGTGGAACGTCGCCTCCGCCGGGACGTCCTCGACGCCCTTGAGCAGCTCGGGCGCGCAATTCCAGCGGATCTCGACGCCGCCGAACAGATACGCCTTCGAGCGCGTCATCTTGAACAGGCGCTGCGGCTTGAACGCAGCCTTGGCGCCGAAGATGTCGGTATCGGGCTTGAAGCGGACGCGCGTGCCGCGGCGGTTGTTGATCTTGCCGAGATCCTCGAGCTTGCCCTTGGGGTGTCCGCGCTCGAACGTCATGCGGTAGAGCTTCTGGCTGCGCGCGACCTCGACCTCGAGCAGCGAGGAGAGGGCGTTCACCACGGAGATGCCGACGCCGTGCAAGCCGCCGGAGGTCTCGTAGACCTTGGAGTCGAATTTGCCGCCCGAATGCAGCGTGCACATGATGACTTCGAGCGCCGACTTCTTCGGGAATTTTGGATGCGGATCGATCGGGATGCCGCGGCCGTTGTCGGTGACGGTCAGGA
The DNA here is from genome assembly GCF_013408065.1 of Bradyrhizobium sp. IAR9. Classification (NCBI taxonomy): domain Bacteria; kingdom Pseudomonadati; phylum Pseudomonadota; class Alphaproteobacteria; order Hyphomicrobiales; family Nitrobacteraceae; genus Bradyrhizobium; species Bradyrhizobium sp. IAR9. The sequence goes on along the minus strand of NZ_JACBZW010000001.1, from coordinate 227,763 downwards.
AACCATCCGCGGAGAGCTCGACGCCGATGAAGGTCGCATGTCCCGCCAGCGCCTCGTCCATCGAGTTGTCGATGACCTCGGCGAACAGATGATGCAGCGCCTTCTCGTCGGTGCCGCCGATATACATGCCGGGCCGGCGCCGCACCGGTTCCAGGCCTTCGAGCACCTCGATGTCGGCTGCGGTGTAGTCGGCTTCCCCGCCGGTTCCGCGCGAAGCCGCCTTGGCAGGCGCCCGGGTTTTCGGCTCGTCGCCGCCAAAAAAATCGTCTTTTGCTTTGGGTTTCAACTGCTTGGACATATATCTTGATACGCTTTGAGGGCCGCATAAGCGGCGAATCGGTTAGGCCGACTATGCCACTTCTGACTTGGAAAGGTTACCGCGGGGCGGACCCGGCGGTGTCGTTGGGAGCCAATCCCGGCGATTTTACGCCGCTGGCCCTGTAATTCCCGGCAATTTGACCGGCCGGTCTGCGGCGAGGCGAGTTTTGTGACTTGATGTCACACAAGCCCTTGGCTTACCAGTCTTTTTCATCGAGCAGCACCTTGAGACGGGGCGGGAAGGCTTTTTTTGATGGAGCAGTATGCGCACGCCCTGGCCGAATTCGTGCGCGCTCACCAGGCCTGGGCGGCCCCGATCGTGTTCGTGCTCGCCTTCGGGGAATCGCTCGCGTTCATCTCGCTGCTGGTCCCGGCCTGGGGCGCGCTGGTCGCGATCGGTGCGTTGATCGGGGCGAGCGGGATCAGCTTCTATCCGGTCTGGATCGCCGGCGGCCTCGGCGCCGCGCTCGGCGACTGGGTTTCCTACTGGTTCGGCTACCGCTACAAGGAGAAGGTCGCCCAGATGTGGCCGCTCTCGCGCTATCCGGAACTCCTGCCCAGGGGCGAGGCTTTCGTGCGCAGCTGGGGCATCCCCAGCATCTTCATCGGCCGCTTCTTCGGGCCCTTGCGCGCCTCGGTGCCGCTCGCGGCCGGCATCTTCGAGATGCCCTATTGGAGCTTCCAGGCCGCCAATTTCGTCTCGGCCCTGATCTGGTCGGCCGTGCTCCTGATGTTCGGCGACGTGCTCGCCAAGATCATGGAATGGATCTGGCGGGTCATCTGACGCCGAAACCTTGACGGAAACCCGATCTGGCCTTATAGCCGCGCGCCATGATCAACGCCGCGACCATCCTGTTCGCCCGTCGCCGCCGCCGCTCTTTAGCGGTTTGGGCGGTCGATCGCGTTTGAGATCATCGTCTTTGCCGCTGGATCCGATCCGCGGCACTCTCTCTCCTGTCAGCGCGATCTGATCCGGCGGCCCCCCAAGGAGGCCCAGCAGGAGACCACGATGTACACGCCACCCTTTTTCAAGCAGGACCGCGCCGCAAGCCTGAAGTTCGCCGAAGAGCGCGGCTTCGGCACCATGTGCGCCTTTGACGGCAAGAAACCGGTCGCTTCCCCGCTGCCGTTCTATTTGACCTATGCCGCCGACGGCACGCCGCAGGCCGCCTTTCATGTCGCCCGTCACAATCCGCTGCTAAAGCTTGCGGACGGCGCAGCGTCCTGGCTGCTCGCGGTCAATGGCCCCGATGCCTATGTATCGCCGGACTGGTACGTCTCGCCGGACCAGGTGCCGACCTGGCTCTACCAGTCGGTGCATCTGAGCGGGCCGGTGCGGATGTTGTCTGACGACGAGCTGGCGGTGCAGATCGCCACGCTCAGCGACAAGTTCGAGAACTGGCTGCTGCCGAAGAAGCCGTGGACATCGGACAAGATGACGGCTGGACGGCTCGAGACGATGAAGAAGGCGATCGTGGGTCTGGTGATGACGGTTGAGGAGGTCGAAGGCAACTTCAAGCTCAACCAGCACAAATCGGACGCCGACTATGCGGCGATCGCCAATGCGCTCAGCGCCGGCGATGCCGACGCCAAGCAGATCTCAGATTTGATGCGGCAGGCAAGGCCGCAGGTTTTTGCAGACGACACGAACATGCTCGAAGGGAGCGCATCATGAGCCTCGCTGACACCAAACAGGCCCCGAAGGGTGCTGCCACCAAGCCCGCGACCGTCTTCGTCGATGGCGGCTCCGGCACCACCGGGCTCGGCATCAACGAGCGGCTGAAGCTCCAGAACGACGTCGTCGTGAAGACGATCGCCGACGACAAGCGCAAGGACCCCGCGGCCAAGAAGGCGCTGATGGAGGAGGTGGACCTCGTCATCCTCTGCCTGCCCGACGATGCCGCCAAGGAGACGGTCGCGCTGGTCGACAGCATGGGCGCTGCGGGCCCGAAGGTGCTGGACGCCTCGACCGCGTACCGGGTCGCGCCCGACTGGGCCTACGGTTTTCCCGAGCTGACGCCGGACCAGGCCGGCAAGATCAAGGCGGCGAAGAAAGTCTCCAATCCCGGATGCTATCCGACCGGCGCGATCGCGCTGCTGCGGCCCATCGTCGATGCCGGCCTGTTGCCGCCCGATTATCCCGTCACCGTCAACGCGGTGAGCGGCTATTCCGGCGGCGGCAAGTCGATGATCGCGAGCTTCGAGGACGGCAGCGCGCCATCCTTCGAGCTCTACGGCCTCGGCTTCGAGCACAAGCATCTGCCGGAGATGCAGCTCTATTCGAACCTGACGCGGCGGCCGATCTTCATTCCCTCGGTCGGCAACTACCGGCAGGGCATGCTGGTCTCGGTGCCGCTGCAACTCGACACGCTGCCCGGCAAGCCCGGCGGTGCCGATCTGCAGGCTGCGCTCGCCAAGCGTTACGTCGGCTCGAAATACGTTTCGGTGATGCCGCTGCAGAACGAGGCCTCAAAGGGCGGCCGGATCGAGCCGGAGGCGCTCAACGAGACCAACATGCTCGAGCTCTACGTCTTCGCCAGCGACAAATATCACCAGGCCGTGCTGGTCGCCCGGCTCGACAATCTCGGCAAGGGCGCCTCGGGCGCAGCCGTGCAGAACATGCGGCTGATGCTGGGATTGCCGGAGGAGTAGGGCAGTCTCGTGCCCCGGACGCAGCGCAGCGCCACTTGGCGGTGCGCTGCTGAGCCGGGGGCCCATGTTTTCTGCTTCGTTTGCGGCCATCTGGGTCCCGGCTCGCGCTTCGCGCGTCCGGGACACGAAATCAAACCACCTTGAAGATCGCCAGCACCAGCACGGCCTGGGCGAGGAAGCCGACGGTGAAGGCCAGCGTGCGGAACACCGGGATGCCGATCGCGTAGACGATGAGATGCGCGACGCGGGACCAGAAATAGACGGCGCAGGCGAGCACGGTCCATTTTGTCGAATAGTCGATCGCGTTGAGGATCAGCACCAGCGGCGCAAAGAGCACGAGGTTCTCGACCGCATTGTCGTGCGCGAACATCAGGCGGTTCGCCCATTCCGCCTGCGGCTTGTCGCCGCGCGAGGGATTGGCCAGCGCGCCACTGAGACCGCGGACCTGGCACCGGTTGATGGTGTAGGGAATCCAGAGGATGCCGGTCAGGATCACCGTCAGTGTCAGCCAGAACAATTCGCGCGTCATAGTCCGGTCCCCTCTGTCGTCGCTGCTGCCTTGAGAGCGAGTCTATATAAGAGCGCGGCAGAGTCCGCTATGCGCGAACCCTGACATAGCTGCCGGGCGCGTCCTCGATCGGGGGCAGGGCGTCGCTGCCGACGCTGCGCGCCGGGACTTGCTCCGGATCGAGCTCGCCCAGCCATTGGCGCCAGTCCGGCCACCACGAGCCCTTGTGCTCGACGGCTTCCTTCATCCATTGCGCGACGTTGACGTCCTTGATGTTGTCGTTGGTCCAGTACTGGTACTTGTTCGAGGCGGGCGGATTGACGACGCCGGCGATGTGGCCCGAGCCCGACAGCACGTATTTCACCGGGCCGCCGAAGAACTGCGAGCCATACAGCACCGATTCAGCAGGTGCGATGTGGTCCTCGCGGGTGGCGAGGTTGTAGACGGGCACCTTGACCTTGGAGAGATCGAGCAGCGTGTTGTCGAGCACCATCGTGCCGGTGGAGAGGCGGTTCTCCAGATAGCAATTGCGCAAGTAATAGGAATGGTTCGACGCGGTCATCCGCGTCGCGTCCGAATTCCAGTGCAAAAGGTCGAACGCGCTCGGCTGCTGCCCCTTCAGATAGTTGCTGACGACGTAGGACCAGATCAGATCGTTGGAGCGCAGCATGTTGAAGGCCATCGCCATCTTCGAGCCTTCGAGCACGCCGGCCGCCCTCATGTCCTGCTCGAGCGCCGTGATCTGCTCCTCGTCGACGAACACCAGGAGGTCGCCGGCGTGGGTGAAATCGACCTGGGCCGCGAAGAACGTCGCGGACGACACGCGCTGGCGGCGCTTCTCGGCGAGCCAGGCCAGCGTGGTCGCGAGCATGGTGCCGCCGACGCAATAGCCGGCGGTATGCACCTTCATCTCGCCCGTGACCCTCTCGATCACGTCCATCGCCGTGAGCGGACCTTCCTTCATGTAGTCTTCCCAGCTCTTGTTGCCGAGCCGCTTGTCGGGATTGACCCATGAGATCACGAACACGGTGATGCCCTGGTCGACGCACCACTTGATGTAGGATTTCTCCGGCTTGAGATCGAGGATGTAGAACTTGTTGATCCAGGGCGGCACGATCAGGAGCGGGGTGCGCAGCACCGTCTCCGTGGTCGGCGAATACTGGATCAGCTGCATCATCTCGTTCTGGTAGATCACCTTGCCCGGCGTCGTCGCCATGTTGACGCCGACGACGAGGTTGTCCGGATTGGACTGGCGGATCTTCAGCATGCCCTTGCCGGCTGCGATGTCCTCGGCCAGCATCTTCAGGCCGCGGGCGAGGTTCTCGCCGCTGCTGGTCACGGTCTCGCGCAGCACCTCGGGGTTGGTCAGCACGAAGTTGGACGGCGAGATCGCGTTGAGGACCTGCTGGACGTAGAACTCCGCCTTGCGGCGGGTCTGCGGATCGAGCCCCTCGGCATCGCGCACCAGCTCCTGCGCCCATTTGGTCGTGAGCAGATAGAGCTGCATCACGAAATCGAAGAACTGGTTCGATTTCCATTCCGGGTCGGCAAAGCGCTTGTCGCGCGGCGAGGGCGCGATCGCGGGCGGCGCGTCCTGGCCGGCCATGCGGCGCACCGCCGAGCCCCAGAGGTCGAGATAGTCCTTGGCGAGCTTGGTCTGCAGATCGGAAGAGCGGGACGTATCCGAGAGCCAGTATTCGGCAACCGAGGTGAAGGTCTTGACGACCTCGGTGAGCTCGGGCGGCGGGCGATCCTGCACCTCGCCGCTCTCGCGCGGCTTGAGGTAAGCGGCCAGCGCCTTGCCGCCGCTCTCCATCGCCCGCGCGACATTCATCGCGAAGGCTTCCGCATCGAACTTCGTCTCGGGTTTGGGCGTATCGGTCGTGGCCATACTCATGAGCAGAACAGTAACGATTCATTCCGTATTCGTCACCGCGAAGCTCGCATGTTTGACGTTAAACACTCTCGAAGATGTGTTGCACTGCGACAAATCTTCTTGGTTCCGTCACATTCGGGCCGCACCGCTCGGCTTGGTGGGCATTGGCTGTTTTCTGGCTCGCACCATTTGGGCAGCAATGGTTTGAGCTTGGGCACGGTCTTGGGTAAGGTTGCCCGGGGCCGTGCTTTGGGACGAGTAGGGGATTTCCCAAGTGTTGGCGTTGTGGGACCTGCAAAAGACGCTGCCGATCCGCGGCGCGCTGCTGATCGCGGCGCTTGCCGTCGGCGGCTGCTCGAGCCAGCTCGCGGATATGACGCCCACGGACGCGCAGGCGCATCCCAGGGAGCCCGGCACCTATCTGCCGGTGCACGACCTGCCGCCGGATCGCGATCAAGCGGTCATCCCGCCGGAGCAACGTGCCAAGATCGAGGCTGAGCTCGCCGCCGCGCGCGATCGCCAGGCCGTCGCCGGCAAGGATGCGAAATGAGCCGCTCCAAGGTAATCGCTGGCGCCCCCGCCTTGCCGTGCTAAAAGACCACGGTTCAGCCGAGAGTCAGGGCGAACGACTTCAGTCTTCGTCGTCGATGATTGCTCTAAGCACTTGATTTTGAGTAATTTTCACGACGGAAATGGGCGCGTTTCCGAATCGCCGTCCAGGCCTGTCGATTCTGTCCTGACCGGTTGCCCCGGAGCCCAGAGAGCCATGGAAGAATTTTACCGCATCCGCCGCCTTCCGCCTTATGTGTTCGAGCAGGTCAATCGGGCCAAGGCGGCCGCGCGGAATGCCGGCGCCGATATCATCGACCTCGGCATGGGCAATCCGGATCTGCCGGCCCCCTCGCATGTGCTGGAAAAGCTGAAGGAGACACTCGGCAAGCCGCGCACCGATCGCTACTCGGCGTCTCGCGGCATCCCCGGACTGCGCCGGGCCCAGGCCGGCTACTACGCCCGCCGCTTCGGCGTGAAGCTCAACCCCGACACCCAGATCGTCGCGACGCTCGGCTCGAAGGAGGGCTTTGCCAACGTGGCGCAGGCGATCACCGCGCCCGGCGACGTCATCCTCTGTCCGAACCCGAGCTACCCGATTCACGCCTTCGGCTTTTTGATGGCAGGCGGCGTAATCCGCTCGGTGCCGTCGGAGCCGACGCCGCAGTTCTTCGAGGCGGTGGAGCGGGCGATCGTGCATTCGATCCCCAAGCCGCTGGCGCTCGTCGTCTGCTATCCCTCGAACCCGACCGCCTATGTGGCGAGCCTCGACTTCTACAAGGACCTCGTCGCGTTCGCGAAGAAGCACGAGATCCTCATCCTGTCCGATCTCGCCTATGCCGAGGTCTATTTCGACGAGAACAATCCGCCGCCCTCGGTGCTCCAGGTGCCGGGCGCGATGGACGTCACGGTCGAGTTCACCTCGATGTCGAAGACCTATTCGATGGCCGGCTGGCGCATGGGCTTTGCGGTCGGCAATGAGCGCGTGATCGCAGCGCTCGCCCGCGTCAAATCCTACCTCGATTACGGCGCCTTCACGCCGGTGCAGGTCGCGGCGACTGCCGCACTGAACGGCCCGGACGATTGCATCAAGGAGATGCGCGACACCTACCGCAAGCGCCGCGATGCGCTGGTGGAATCGTTCGGCCGCGCCGGCTGGGAGATCCCGCCGCCGGAGGCCTCGATGTTCGCCTGGGTGCCGCTGCCGGAAGCCTTCCGCAGCGTCGGCAGCATGCAATTCGCGACCCTGATGGTGGAGAAATCCGGCGTTGCGGTCTCGCCCGGCGTCGGCTTCGGCGAGCATGGTGAAGGATATGTCCGCATCGCCATGGTGGAAAACGAGCAACGGATCAGGCAGGCCGCGCGCGGCGTGCGACGCTTCCTTGAAAGCGGCATCGAAACGTTGCACAACGTCGTTCCGCTCGCCAATCGGCGTTAAGTTCTCTTCGGCAGGTTTTCTAAGTCATCATGGTTGCACCCCTGAAAGTGGGCATAGCGGGGCTCGGCACCGTGGGCGCCGAAGTTGTCCGTCTGATTGAAACGCAGGCCCGCGTGCTTACAGGCCGCAGCGGCCGCGGCATCCGTGTCGTTGCCGTCACCGCGCGCTCGAAGGCGAAGAAGCGCGGCATCGACCTGCGCGGCGTCGAATGGGTCAAGGATCCCATGGCGCTGGCCACGCATCCCGGCATCGATTGCTTCGTCGAGCTGATGGGCGGCGCTGGCGATCCCGCGCTGTCGGCGGTCGAGGCCGCGCTCAGCGCCGGCAAGTCAGTGGTCACCGCCAACAAGGCGCTGCTCGCGAAGCACGGTTTGAAACTGGCGAAAGCCGCTGAAAAGCACGGCGGCGCGCTGAATTACGAGGCAGCCGTCGGCGCCGCGATCCCCGTCATCAAGACGTTGCGCGAGGGACTTGCCGGAACCGGCATCAACCGCGTCTACGGCATCCTCAACGGCACCTGCAACTACATCCTGACCCGGATGGAGCAGGAGGGCCTGTCCTTCGCCGAATGCCTCGCGGATGCGCAGCGGCTCGGCTATGCCGAGGCCAACCCGTCCTTCGACGTCGACGGCCACGACACCGCGCAAAAACTCGCCATTCTCGCCAGCCTCGCTTTCGGCACGAAAGTTGCTCAAAGCGCAGTGTATGTCGAAGGCATCTCCTCCATCGCGCCGGAAGATCTGCGCGCGGCCGCGGATCTCGGCTACCGCGTCAAGCTGCTCGGCGTTGCGGTGCGCACCGCCAAGGGCATCGAGCAGCGCGTGCATCCGACCATGGTTCCGAAATCCTCCTCGATCGCGCAGGTGATGGGCGTCACCAATGCGGTCACGATCGACGGCGAGGGCATTCCGCCGATCACGCTGGTCGGCCCCGGCGCCGGCGGTGCCGCGACGGCATCCGCCGTAGTCGCCGATATCGCCGATGCCGCGCGCGGCATCCGCGCCAATCCGTTCGGCCGGCCGATTTCTCATTTGCGCGACACCAAGAAGGCGCCGATGGAGCGGCACGAGGGCGGCTATTACATCCGCCTTCTGGCGCGCGATTTCCCCGGCACCGCGGCTGCGATCGCGACCCGGCTGGCAGAGCAGAAGATTTCGATCGAGTCGATCGTGCAGCGTCATCCCAATGGCGGCGCTGCGCCAGCCGACGGCAAGGCGGTCCCCGTGCCCGTCATCCTGATCACCTATGCGACGCATGAGGATGCGGTGCGCCGCGCGCTAGCCGCCGTGCAGAAGGACAAGGTGATCAGCGGACGGCCGCAGGTGATCCGGATCGAGAAGAACTAGAGCGTGCCCCCCGGCCCAGAGGGCCGCGCCAGCGCAAAGCGTTGAAGCGGTTTTCCGGAAAGGTCATGCTGAAACAATGAGGCGGTTTGAGCGAACGAACCGTGGGCGTTGAGAGTTGATGCGGGCAGAGACTTCTGTCCAAAACCGTTTCGAAGGAGTAAGCCGATGTCGACCCATATTTCAGTCCCCCCGCACGCATTGCTCGAGCGCATCCTCACGTTGGAGATCGTACGCGTGACGGAGCGGGCGGCGGTGTCGTCGGCGCGGCTGCGCGGGCACGGTAACGAGAAAGCGGCCGATCAGGCTGCGGTGGATGCGATGCGCCGCGAGCTCAACAAGCTCCCGATCGAGGGTACCATCGTGATCGGCGAGGGCGAGCGCGACGAGGCGCCGATGCTCTTCATCGGCGAGAAGGTCGGCCTGAACGCCGGTCCGCAGGTCGACATCGCGGTCGATCCGCTCGAAGGCACCACGCTGTGCGCCAAGAACATGCCGGGCTCGATCGCCACGATGGCGATGGCCGACGGCGGCACGCTGCTGCACGCGCCCGACGTCTACATGCAGAAGCTCGCGATCGGGCCGGGCTACAACAAGGGCGTCGTCGATCTCGATGCAACGCCGGCCGACAACGTCCGCCGTCTCGCCAAGGCCAAGGGTGTCCAGCCCGACGGCATCACGGTTCTCGTGCTCGATCGTCCGCGCCATGCCAGCATCATCGAGAGCGTGCGCTCGACCGGCGCTGCCGTGCGCCTGATCACCGACGGCGACGTCGCCGGCGTGATCCATTGCGCCGATCCCGACAATACCGGCGTCGACATGTATCTCGGCACCGGCGGCGCGCCGGAAGGCGTGCTCGCGGCCGTGGCGCTGCGTTGCATCGGCGGCCAGATGCAGTGCCGTCTCATCCTCGATTCCGACGAGAAGCGCGAGCGCGCCGCCAAGATGGGCGTCAACGATCCCAAGATGATCTATGGCATCGAGGACATGGCGCGCGGCGACTGCCTGTTCGCCGCCACCGGCGTCACCACGGGTTCGCTGCTCTCGGGCGTCAAATTCCGCAAGGACGGCGTGATCGAGACCGAGACTGTGGTGATGCGCTCGGTCACCGGCACCGTGCGCTACATCAAGGCCGAGCATCGTGAGCTCGCGAAGTTCCATCTGGACTGAGTAGGGCATAACAACTGCCCCCATTCCGGGGCGACGCAAAGCGTCGAGCCCGGAATCCATAACCACGATCGGGAGTATGGATTCCGGGCCTGCGCCTAACAGCGCATCCCGGAATGACAATAAGAATAATCGGGAAGCGCCATGTCCGAACTCTCCGCCGTCAAAGCCCTGGTGTTCGACGTGTTCGGCACCGTCGTGGATTGGCGCACCAGCCTGATCTCGGACTTCATGTGGTGGAGCAGGCAGCGCGGCATCAGCGCCGACTGGACCGCTCTGGTCGATGGCTGGCGCGGCATGTACATGGCCTCGATGGACGATGTGCGGCAACATCCCGAGCGCGGCTATGTCATGCTGGATGATCTGCACCGCCGCTCGCTGGAGAAGCTGGTCGCGCAGTTTTCGATCAAAGGCCTCACCGACGCCGATCTCGATTATCTCACCAAGGGCTGGCATCGCCTCAATCCCTGGCCGGACAGCGTCGCGGGCCTGACGCGGCTGAAGTCGAAATTCGTGATCTCGCCGCTATCGAACGGCAATGTCGCATTGCTCACCAACATGGCGAAGTTCGCCGGACTGCCGTGGGACCTCATCATGTCGGCCGAGCTGTTCGAGCACTACAAGCCCGATCCCGAGACCTATCTCGGCGCAGCAAAGCTGCTTTGCCTCAAGCCGGAGGAGGTGATGATGGTCGCCGCCCACAACGGCGATCTCGCGGCCGCCCAGAAGAACGGGCTGAAGACCGCGTTCGTCGCACGGCCGACGGAGTACGGTCCGCTCCAGAAGGTCGATTTCGAAGCCACCGGCAATTGGGACATCGTCGCCAAGGACTTTGGCGGGATCGCCGACAGGCTCGGCTGCTGACAGCGCGCTGCTACCGCGACTCGGCGGGCGCTGCAGTCAGCACGGCCCTGCGCTCGTGAATGAGGTTCTCGAGGCGGTGGGCCGCCACGTTGAGGGTGGCAGCATCCAGCGGGTCGTCGTCGCCGTCCAATCTCGCGCGCTGGCTACGAAGCACATTGTCGATCTGGTCTTCGATCGCCAGCAGGTCGGTTTCGTTTTTGGCCTCGCGGATCTGTCGGCCGAGCGTGTACAGCGCGTCGAGTGCCGGTTCGCGCGGCTGGTGTTCGCTCGACCGGAGAAACCGCCACAGCGCCGCCGCGATCGATGCAAGCGCGCCCAGCGCCATCGGCGCCAGAAAAATCACGTTGCTCCACTTGTCGAGGAAGCCTAGCTGGCTGCCATTGTAGAACTCGGCGGCGCCGGCATGGACCGGGAGATATGCGCCGGCATCGGTATCCGGTGCCTTGAACTGGGCGAGGACCGGCCATTCCGACAGGATGTCCCTGCGCGCGGCAGTGATGGCCTGCGTGAAGCTGGCGACGACGTCGTTGTCGAGGCTCTTCTTGGCGACCACATAGAAGGCGACGCGCAAGCTTGTGACGTCGTCCGCGGGAACTGGCGGGGACCCGCGCAGCGCTCCCTTGGGGATGTCGAAGCTCTCATAGGCGCGCTCCTTCTCCGCAATCGCGCCTGCATTTTCGATCGGGATCAGAATCGGCGCGGTCTTGGCAGTCTGTGAGAACAGGCGGCGTAGCAACGACAGATACCGCTCGCTGAGCGGCATGACGAAAAGCACCGTGCGCACCTCTTTCGCGTCCAGCGCGCGGCGAACGTCGTCCATCGCGATGTTCTTGAAGACGACATTGGCGCGGCCAAGGTCGTATGCGCTGGTGAGGACGCGGACCACCTTCTGGTTCGTGTCGCCGGCGACAACCCCTACCGTCGTGCGTTTCAGGCCGGCGATATCCGAGATCGCCGATCCCGGCGGAGCCACCAGCAGGGCGACGGCTTCGGTGAGCACGACGATCGCTTGCGCTTGAGAGAGATCGCCGACATCGCCGCGCACGACGGCGAGGTCGGTCTTGCCCGACGAGAACGCCGCGGCGGATTCGATGGGCCCGCCGGTCTCGACCAGCTTGAGGCGCACTGGCGCGTTGTTGACGGCAAGCCTGCTCGCGAGCGCCGAGACGATCCTGGGAGCGTCGCCATCCAGGGATCCGACTGCGATCGACAGTGTCACGGGCCGGGCGTACCAGCGATAGGCAGCGAGGCTCGCGCCGGCGGCAAGCGCTACGATCACGATCACCACCACGAAGCGCAGCCAGCCCGGCAGCCTGGCGGCATCAATCCCCATTTTCGAGAGATCGTCCATGACGCGGCTCGCCCGAGTTTCCGTAGGCCAGCATTGTTGCCGCGAGCGGTCGGATGTTGATTTGCGTCAAGCAATGCTCGGGCTCCCTCGAACCTGTTTGGTCCGACTCCGGGGTTGCGGAGGGCCAGAATATTACGAGGCTTGCGCCTCTTCGGTTGCACAGAACGTCGCGATCGCAAGGTCGATCCGCCGGTCCAGCACGCGGCGATTGAGCTTGAATCCGGTGTCGGTCAGCAGCCTGAAATGATCGTGGCTGAACACCATGCCGAACAGCATTTCGGCGATGAGGCGGAGCGGCACAGCTGCGAAACGAGGCTCCAGGCGAACGGCCTTCAGTAGCTCGACGATATGCTCTGTGCCGCTCTCCATGATGACCTCGGCGAACATGCGCCCCAGCTCCGGCGAGGCCTGACGTTCACCGATGATCAGACGCTGCAGGGCGATCTCGCCAGGCGACAGCGCCACGTCGGCCGCCTCGCGCAGCATGTTTCGAAGTCGGATCACTGGTGATCCTTCCGAAGGGGCATCGGCGAAGTCTGCTTCCGGCAGGCTGCGCAGCAGCATGGCGCGAAACAGCTCGGTCTTGCTCTCGAACAATTTGTAGAGCGTCTTCTTCGACATTCCGGCGGCACCGGCGATGTCGTCCATCGTGGTCGCGGCAAATCCCTTGCTGGTGAAGGTGTCCTTCGCCGCCGCCAGCAGTTGCGTCATGCGAGCGTCGGGGGCGGGAAGGATGACGGCCGGCTTGGTCCGCTCCGACGGCGGAGCAATACGTCTCTGATTTCTGGATTCTCTCGCCATGGACACACCCGCCGTTGAATCTGAGCTGTTTCACGACTGCTTGAACGCTGCTGCGCAGGCAGCCTAGCACTTGACTTCGGGGAAGGAAACTATCAAGTTTCCAGATGGAAACTGACTAGTTTCCGAATGTTTCCGTGCGCGATCCTCCTCGAGGGGCCGCAACTCACCCATGGATCGTCATCATGCGCCCCCCGATCGTCCGCGCTGTTCCCTTGATTGCCCTGCTGCTTGCCGCTTGCGGGGAGCAGAACCCGCAAGCGGCATTGCCGCAGATGGTGCCGGAGGTCGGCATCATGACCCTGAAACCGCAGGAAGCGAAGATCTCGACGTTGCTGCCGGGCCGCGTCGTCGCCTATCAGGTTTCCGAGGTCCGTCCGCAGGTCACGGGCATTCTGCTCAAGCGCGACTTCGTGGAAGGCGCCGAGGTGAGGGAAGGCGACCTGCTCTATGAGATCGATCCGGTGCAGTACAAGGCGGGTCTGGCGAGCGCCGAGGCCGCGGTGCAGAGGTCGGAGGCAACGCTCGTCAGCGTCAAGCTGAAGGCTGCGCGCAAGACCCAGCTTCTGCAGACCAACGCGGCGAGCCAGCAGGACGTCGATGATGCCGTTGCCGCCTACAAGCAGGGCGAGGCCGACGTGAAGGCGGCGCAAGCCAACCGCGACACCGCCGCGATCTCGCTGGATCGCACCAAGGTCACCGCGTCGATCTCGGGCCGGATCGGCAAGTCGAGCATCACACCCGGCGCGCTGGTTACCGCGAGCCAGGCGACGGCGATGACAACGATCCAGCAGCTCGACCCTGTCTATGTCGACCTCGATCAGTCGACCTCGGAGATGGAGCGCCTGCGCAGCCAGATCGCGAGCGGAAAGCTCAAGCGTCCCGCCGAGGGTGTGCAGGTCGAGCTCCTGATGGAGAGCGGCAAGACCTACGGCCACAAGGGCAAGTACGGTTTCACCGATGCCAGCGTCAACGAGAGCACCGGCTCGGTTTCCTCGCGCGCAGTCTTCGCCAATCCCGAGCGGGCGCTGCTGCCGGGCATGTATGTGCGCGCCCGCGTCGTCGCCGGCGTCGATCCGGCTGCGATCCTCGTGCCGCAGCGCGCCGTCTCGCGCAATCCGCTGGGGCAGGCAGTGGCGATGTTCGTCGACAAGGACGGCAAGGTCGAGCAGCGGATGCTGGAGCTCGGCGAGGATGTCCGCAGCAACTGGCTGGTGCGCTCCGGCGCCAGGCCGGCGATCGCCTGGTCGTCGAGGGCACGCAGAAGGCCCGCCCCGGGGCGCCCGTCAAGTCCGTGGAGGTCGCGGTCGATCCCGCAACCGGCCTCACCGTGAATCCGACGCGGCAGGCCGATGCGCGGCCTGCAGCAGCCGCAGCCGAGCAGTAACCGTCATGTCCCATTTCTTCATCAAGCGGCCGATCTTCGCCTGGGTCATCGCCATCCTGATCATGCTGGGCGGCGTTCTCGCGATCATGCGCTTGCCGATCGCGCAATATCCGCAGATCGCGCCGACTGTGGTCACGATCACGGCGACCTATCCCGGCGCCAATGCCGAGACCGCGGAGAACTCGGTGACCAAGGTCATCGAGCAGAACATGACCGGCCTCGACTATCTGCAATACATGTCGTCGTCGAGCACCTCGACGGGCCAAGTGCAGATCTCGCTGACCTTCACCAACGAAGCCGATGCCGACATCGCCCAGGTGCAGGTGCAGAACAAGCTGCAGCTCGCGACGCCGCTGCTGCCGCAGGTGGTGCAGCAGCAAGGCATCAAGGTCGTGAAGTCCTCGGCAAGCTTCCTGATGGTGCTCGGCTTCGTCTCCGAGGACGGCCGGCTCGCCGCCAGCGACATCGCCGATTACGTGGCGTCCTCGGTCAACGATCCCATCAGCCGCGTCGCTGGCGTCGGCCAGGTGACTTTGTTTGGCGCCGAATACGCCATGCGAATCTGGCTCGATCCCGACAAGCTGGCGAAATACAACCTCATGCCTGGGGACGTGACTGCGGCGATCCAGACTCAGAACACCCAGGTGACCGCCGGCCAGCTCGGCGGCCTGCCGTCCGTCGGCGGCCAGCAGCTCAATGCCACCATCACCTCGCAGAGCCGCCTGCAGACGGTCGAGCAGTTCAAGGACATCATCCTGCGCACGGCCACGACCGGTCAGACGGTCCGCATCGGCGACGTCGCGCGGGTCGAGCTCGGCTCGAAGTCCTATGATTCCGCCGCGCGCTACAACGGCAAGCCCGCCGCGGGCATGGGCATCAGTCTTGCGACCGGCGCCAATGCGGTCGCGGCCTCGGAGGCGGTGAAGGCACGTGTCGCCCAGCTCAGCGCCGCGATGCCGGAGGGGCTCCGCGTCGTCTACCCCTACGACACCACGCCCTTCGTCAAGCTGTCGATCGAAAAGGTGATTCACACGCTGTTCGAGGCGATCGCGCTGGTCTTCGTCGTGATGTTCGTGTTCCTGCAGAGTTGGCGGGCGACCATCATCCCGACCATTGCCGTGCCGGTGGTGCTGCTCGGGACCTTCGGCGTGCTCTCGCTTGCCGGCTATTCGATCAACACGCTGACGATGTTCGCGATGGTGCTGGCGATCGGCCTCCTGGTCGACGATGCCATCGTCGTGGTCGAGAACGTCGAGCGCGTGATGGCCGAGGAGAAGCTCGGCCCGCGCGAGGCGACCGAGAAATCCATGCGCGAGATTACCGGGGCCCTGGTCGGGATCGGCGTCGTGCTCTCGGCCGTGTTCATTCCGATGGCGTTCTTCAACGGCTCGGTCGGAATCATCTACCGGCAGTTCGCGCTCACCATCGTCACGGCGATGCTGCTGTCGGTGCTCGTGGCGCTGGTGCTGACGCCGGCGCTGTGCGTCACGATCCTGAAGCCGCCGAAGCATCATGGCGCGCAGCGCGGCTTCTTCGGCCTGTTCAACCGCGGCTTCGACCGCATGGCGGACGGCTATCAGCGCACCGCGGGCGGTGCGATCAGGCGCATCGCGGGAGTGATGATCGCCTTCGCGGCGATCCTCGCCGCCATGGACGTCCTGTTCCAGCGGCTGCCGAGCTCGTTCCTGCCCGAAGAGGACCAGGGCACGATCATGACGCTGATCCAGCTTCCGGTCGGCGCCACCTCGACGCGTACGCTCGATGTCATCAAGCAAGTCGAGCATCAATATCTCGACAACGAGAAGGACGCCGTGGACGGCGTGTTCGCAGTCAGTGGCTTCAGCTTCGCAGGGCAGGGACAGAACGTTGGCCTTGCCTTCGTCAGCCTGAAGCCGTTCGACGAGCGCAAGAGTCCTGCAGCCTCGGCGCAGGCCGTGGCCGGCCGTGCCATGGGGGCGTTCATGAAAATCCGCGACGCCATGGTGTTCGCGGTGCTGCCGCCGTCGATTCCCGGCTTCGGCAATGCCGGCGGCTTCGACCTCTATCTCCAGGACACCGGCGGCAACGGTCACGAGGCGCTGATCCAGGCGCGCAACCAGCTGCTCGGGCAGCTCGCGGCGGACAAGCGCGTGGCACAGGCCCGGCCGAACGGACAGGACGACACGCCGCAATTCAACCTCGACGTCGACCAGGCCAAGGCCACCGCGCTCGGCGTCAACCTCAGCGATCTCAACACCACGCTGTCGGCAGCGTGGGGCGGCGCCTATGTCAACGACTTCATCGACCGCGGCCGCGTCAAGCAGGTCTATGTGCAAAGCGATGCGCCGTTCCGCATGGATACCAGCGACATCGGCCGCTGGTATGTGCGCAACGCCTCGGGCTCGATGGTGCCGTTCTCGGCGGTCGCGACCGATCGCTGGAGTTTTGGTTCGCCGCGCCTCGAGCGCTACAACGGCGTCGCCGCCGTCGAGCTGCAGGGGCAGGCAGGGCAGGGCATCAGCTCGGGTGTCGCCATGCAGGCTGTGGAGGAGCAGATGGCCAAGCTGCCCAAGGGCTACGGCCATGAATGGACCGGATTGTCGTTCCAGGAACGGCTCACCGGCAGCCAGACGCTGTATCTGTATTCGATTTCGCTGCTGATCGTCTTCCTGAGCCTTGCCGCACTGTACGAGAGCTGGTCGGTCCCGTTCGCGGTGATGCTAACGGTGCCGATCGGCGTGCTCGGCGCGCTGCTCGCGGCGACGCTGTTTGATCAGGCCAACGACGTCTATTTCCAGGTCGGACTGCTCACGACGATCGGGCTGGCCTCGAAGAACGCGATCCTGATCGTCGAATTCGCGCTGGAGCAGATCGCTTCGGGCCGCAGCCTGGTCGATGCCACCCTGCACGCATCGCGCCAGCGCCTGCGCCCGATCCTGATGACGTCGCTCGCCTTCATCCTCGGCGTGCTGCCGCTGGCGGTGGCGACGGGCGCGGGCTCGGCCAGCCAGAACGCGGTCGGCATTGGCGTCGCCGGCGGCATGATCGCCGCAACCGTGCTCGGCATCTTCTTCGTGCCCGCGCTGTTCGTGCTGGTGAAGCGGATATTCCCCGGTGCCCGGGCGGACGCTGCGGCCTCAGGCGCCGGCGCGGTTGCCGAGCCCGCGGAATAGGGCGCATCAATGGTCCGGACGGCGCGCGCCGTCCGGACCTGATCGCGAGAACCTACAACGTCATCTGCATCGGCTGGGGATAATAGTGGAAGCCGTCGCCGGCCTTGGCGACATGGCCGTAGCCCGGCCAGGCGAAATGATACGACATCACCGGGACCTTGTTTGCCGCGAGCATCGTGAGCAACTTCACCCGCGATTCCGCCGCCTGCTTCGGGTCGGTGTCGTAGGAGAATTCCATGCGCGGCCGTTCGAGCAGCAGCACGGAATGGTGCGAGAGGTCGCCGAGGAAGGCAAAGGATTTGCCGGCCGACGACACCATGAAGATGGTGTGGCCGACGGTGTGACCGGGCGCGGCGATCGCCTGGACCCCCGGCAGGAATTCCTGGCCGTCCTTGAAGAATACGATCCGGTCACGGACCGGCAGCAGGTTCTTGCGGGCGTGAACGACGAAGTCCTTGGCCGGGCTGCCGAGCTTGCCTTCGTCGGTCCAGAAGTCGAAATCGGTCTGCGAGATGTAGATCTGCGCGTTCGGAAACAGCGGCTTGCCGCCTTCGTCGACGATGCCTCCGATATGGTCGATATGGGCATGCGAGCACACCACGGCATCGATGTCCCCCGGCTTGATGCCGGCCTCCGTTATGCTCTTCTGTTGCCGGCCGGTGCTGGCGCCGAACATCTTCGATGAGCCCATGCCGGTATCGAACAGGATGAGCTTGTCGCCGGTGTTCACGATCGGGGAGTTCTGTTCGAGCACGACGTTGTCCGGCGACAGGAAATTGTCCGCCAGCATCTTCTTCACCTCTTCCTTGGGAACGCCGGTGAAGGTTCCGGAGGGATCGCCGAGCGGCAGCGGCCCGTCGGACACGACGGTGACCTCGGCATCGCCGAGAACGAAGCGGTGCCAGTAGGGCGTCTGGGTGCCGAGCTTGGGTGCCCGCGCCATCGCGCTGGTGCCGAGCATGGCGCTGGCACCAAGGCCCGCTCCGAGCGTGAGAAGGGACCGACGTGAGACATCGATTGTCATGCGTTCCTCGCTTTTGTCTTTTATTTTGCGCGACTGTTCGCGCGTTGGCACCGGCCTGATCGGCCGCGCGGCCGCAGGTCGGCAGAGAAGTATGCTGCTCCGGCCGCGACAAGCTAGCAAGTGGAATTAGTGCGCAGATTCACGCGGAGCGCGAACGAGCCGCGGCAGCGGGCCGGCCGCGTGTGGACGCGCGCTCCGCCGGCCAGGACAACGCGAATTGCGCCTTACGCAATTCTAAGCGTGAGATCGGTCCCTTCCGTCTCGGCAAAGCCCGCCCGCAACACCTCTTCGCGCTTGTGGCGGAGATGCGCGCGCAAAATGTGGGAGAGGCCGGCGCCGTCGCGGCGCTGGAGCGCGTTCAGGATGGCGTCGTGCTCCTTCACGGCGAGCGCCCAGCGCTGCGGCGTCATCGGCGTGACGTAGCGCGCGCGCCGGATGCGCGCCGTTACTGATGTGTAGAGCCCCGCGAGCACGGGATTTCCGGCTGCGGTGACGATGGCCTCGTGGATGGCGCGATTGCCGCGATAGTACTGGATCAGATCGCCATCGCGATAATGCAGCACCATGGCCGCATGCGCGGCGGCGATCTCGTCGATCTCGGCGTCCGTGATGCGTTCGCAGGCGAGCTCGCCGGCGAGGGCCTCCAGGCCCTGGCAGACCTCGAACAGGTCGCGCATGTCCTTGTCGGTCAGTTTTGCCGCGCGCGAGCCGCGATGCGGCAGCAGCTGCACGAGGCCCTCGGCGGCCAGCACCTTGAGCGCCTCGCGCAGCGGCGTGCGCGAGATCTCAAGCCGCTCACACAGCTCGCGCTCGGGAATCCGAGCGCCCGGCGGGATTTCGCCGTCGAGCAGAATGGCCCGGATACGGCCGACGACTTCCTCGTGAAGCATGGGGACCAGCGCTCCAATTTGAATGCAAAACTTGGATATTCGATCGAAACTTCGAAGTTCCAGCTTGCTAATCCCAGATTTTGCATTCAAAAATGTAAAAAACAAGAGGATATGAGGAAATGGACCTGGCGGTAGAGGCAGACGACCTCGTTTTTGAATGCAAAGACGGCATCGGGCGGATCACCTTCAACCGCCCGCAGGCCCGCAACGCTTTCACCTTCGCCATGTACGAGCGGCTCGCCGCGATCTGCGAGCAGGCCAACAGCGATCATGCGATCAAGGTGCTGGTGCTGCGCGGAGCCGGCGACAAGGCCTTTGCGTCCGGCACCGACATCAATCAGTTCCGCGAGTTCAAGACGCCGCAGGATGCGATCGACTACGAGAACCGGATTGATCGCGTGCTGACCACGCTCGAGCAGTGCCGCGTGCCGACCATCGCGGCGATCAACGGCTTTTGCACCGGGGGCGGCGCCGGCATCGCCGCGGCCTGCGACCTCCGCATCGGCACGGCAAGCGCGAAGATCGGATTCCCCATTGCCCGGACGCTCGGCAATTGCCTGTCGATGTCCAATGTCAGCCGTCTTACCGCGCTGATTGGCGCTGCGCGCGTCAAGGACCTGATCTTCACCGCGCGCCTCGTCGACGCCGCGGAGGCTGCGAGCGTTGGGCTGCTCGGCGAGGTGGTCGAGGACATTGCCGCGCTGGACAAGCGCGCCGACGAGGTGGCCCGGCTCGTCGCCAGTCACGCGCCGCTGACGCTGAATGCGACCAAGCAGGCGGTGGCCCGCCTGCAACGGCGGCTGACCCGGGACGAAGGCGAGGACCTCATCCTGATGTGCTACACGAGCCAGGATTTTCGCGAAGGGCTCGATGCTTTCCTCAACAAGCGCGCCCCGCAGTGGCGCGGCCAATAGGACGGGCCCGATGCAAAGCGATCGATCGCAAACCAACCCCCGCCGTTCGGGACCGCTGGCCGGCCTCAGGGTCGTCGACCTCACCCATGTCATGGCCGGGCCGACCTGCACCCTGATGCTCGCCGACATGGGTGCCGACGTCATCAAGATCGAGAAATCGCCGAACGGCGACGACACCCGTCATTCGGTGCCGCCGAAGATCGGCGAGGAGGCGGCCTCCTTCCTGATGATGAACCGCAACAAGCGCGGCATCGTGCTGGACCTCAAGACCGAGGGCGGCAAGCAGGTGCTGCGGCGGTTGATTGCGGACGCCGACGTGCTGGTCGAGAACTTTGCGCCGGGCGCGATGGAGCGCCTCGGCTTCGGCTACGAGGCGCTGCACGCGCAATTCCCGGCGCTGATCTATTGCTCGCTGTCGGGCTTCGGCCGCACCGGTCCCTACAAGCACCGCAGGGGATTCGATCTCGTCGCCCAGGCCATGAGCGGCATCATGAGCTTCACTGGCGAACGCCCGGATGGGCCGCCCGTCAAATGCGGCCCGCCGCTGTCCGACATCACCGCCGGCCTGCTCGCCAGCATGGGCATCCTCGCGGCCTATACGCACCGCCTCAAGACCGGCGAGGGGCAGTGGGTCGAAACCTCGCTCTATGAAGCGGCCCTGGTGCAGACCTATTGGCAGTCGACCATTGCGCTAGCCGCGGGCACAGCACCGCGCGCGATGGGCTCGGCCCATCCGCTTAATGCGCCGTATCAAGCATTTGAAGCTTCCGACGGTTGGCTCGTGGTCGGCGGCGCCAACAAGAAGCATTGGTTGTTGATGCTGGAAGCGCTCGGAGCAAGTGAGCTCGCCGCCGATCCGCGCTTCGTCACCGGCGCCGACCGCATGGCCAATCTCAAAGTGCTCGAAGCGGTGCTGAGCGAACGCTTCCGCACGAAGTCGCGGGCGCACTGGCTCGCGGCGCTGGACGAGAAGGGCGTGCCGTGCGGACCCGTGCACGACATGCTGGAGGCGCTCAGCGATCCCCAGACTCTGGCGCGCGAGATGGTCGTCGAGGTCGAGCATTCCACGCTCGGCCCGGTCAAGACAATCGGTCTTCCGGTCAAGTTTTCGGAGACCCCAGGCAAAGTGCTATCGGGCGCGCCGGTCTATGGTGAGCACACAAGCGAGGTGCTGGCCGAGTACGGGTTCGACCAGAAGCAGATCGAAGCTCTCGAAAAAGAAGGCGCAATCGTCCTGGCATCGGGAAGGCGCGAGGAACGCGTCGCCTGATCGGACGTCGATAGGACAGACAACAATAAGAGACAAAAATCAGCTGGAGGAAATCATGGGTCGGACGTCGATATTTATGCTCTCCGCAGCCGCGACGATGCTCGCCGGCACGATGCCGGCGCTCAGTGCCTGGCAACCGCAAAAGCCGATCGAGTTCATCGCCACCGCCGGGCCCGGCGGCGGGACCGACAACCTCGCGCGCGCGGTGCAGAACATCATCACCAAGCACAAGCTGACGGAGCAGCCGATCGTCGTCGTCAACAAGGGCGGCGGCAGCGGCGCCGAAGGCTATGTCTATGGCAAGGCCTCCGCTGGCGATCCCTACAAGGTGATCTTCGGCACCTCGAACGCGTGGCAGCAACCGCTCGTCTCCAAGGTCGCCTTCAACTACACCGATCTCACTCCGATCGCGGCGATGGCGCAGGACGAGTTTTTGCTCTGGGTCAAGCAGGACGCGCCCTACAAGACGGCGGGCGACTATCTGAAGGCGGCCGCATCGGGCGAGTTCAAGATGGGCGGCGCCCAGTCAAAGGACACCGACGAGGTGCTGACACGCATGATCGAGAAGGCCGGCAAGGTCAAGCTGACCTACATCCCCTTCAAGAGCGGCGCCGAGACCGCCGTGCAGCTCGCCGGCGGACATCTCGATTCCCACGTCAACAATCCCAGCGAAAGCCTCGGGCAATGGCGCGGCGGCACGCAGCGGCCGCTCTGCGTTTTCAGCCCGAAGCGGCTGCCGCAGGGCGCCAAGGTCACCGCGACCGAGGGCTGGGGCGACGTTCCGACCTGCGTCGAGCAGGGGCTCGACATCAAGCAATATGAGCAGCCGCGCACGGTGTGGTTGCCCGGCAAGGTCACGCCGGACCAGGCCGCGTTCTATGTCGACCTCATGAAGAAGGTGCAGGCGACGCCGGAATGGAAGGACTACATCGAGAAGACCTCCCAGGTCGACACGTTCCTGACGGGTGCCGAGTTCGACAAGTTCATCAAGCAGGATCTCGAACACGTCAAACAGGTCGCGGGCGAGCAGGGCTGGCTCGTCAAGTGAGGTGGGGCGCGCCTCAAACTCCGCTGTCGTCCCTGCGAACGCAGGGACCCATACCGCGTGATCTCTCGAGGAGTGCTGGTGGTGGTACCGGCGTGGATGTGACGTCAAGTCTTCGTCAAACGTCTCCCTGGGGTTATGGGTCCCTGCGTTCGCAGGGACGACAGCGAGGGCTGGGCAAAGACGCATGCGCCACTACCGACCCTTGTCCGACGCCTGAGCGGAGCCCCCCATGATCTCACGCCGCGCTCTTGAACTTGCGACTGCCGTGCTCACCGGCGGCTTCGGGGTGTCCGTCGTCATCTCCAGCCTCGACAACGGCATCGGCTGGTCGAGCGCGGGCGTGGACGCCGGCACGTTTCCGTTCCTGACCGGCATCGTCATCGTGCTCGGAAGCCTCTACAACCTGGTGCGGGGCGTGTTGCCGGTTGCGTCCCTGGCAAACGTTCCCATCGCGATCACGCCCTTCGAGCTGCGCCGGCTCGCCGGCCTGTTCGTGCCGGCCGCGATCTTCGTAGCCGCGATCCCGCTCGCCGGGATGTACGTCGCCTCGTCGCTCTATGTCTTCGCGGTGCTGGCGATCCCAAAACATCAATCCGTGCCGCGCGCGCTGGGGATGGCGGCGGCGACGGCACTCGCGCTCTACGTCGTGTTCGAGCGCATGTTCCAGGTGAGCTTGCCGCACGGTGCGCTCGCAGCCGCCCTCGGGTTCTGACGGAGGACCGATGGACAATCTCGGGGAACTCCTCCACGGCTTCACCATCGCGGTCACCGTGCCGCACCTGGTGCTGATGGTCGTCGGCGTGCTGCTCGGCATTCTCGTCGGCGTGCTGCCGGGGCTGGGTGCGCCAAATGGCGTGTCGCTGCTCCTGCCGCTGACCTTCGGCATGCAGCCGGTGTCGGCGATCATCCTGCTCTCCAGCATGTATTTGGGGGGCGTTGTTCGGCGGCTCGGTCACCTCGATTCTGTTCAACATCCCCGGCGAGCCGTCGTCGGTCGCGACCACTTTCGACGGCTATCCGATGGCGCGTGACGGAAGGCCGACCACGGCGCTTGCCACCGCCTTCGGCTCGGCCGCCTTCGGCGCGCTAATCGGCGTCATCCTGATCACTTTCCTCGCATCCTGGGTGGCGCAGGTCGCGCTCGCCTTTGGCCCTGCGGAATATTTTGCGGTTTATTTCCTGGCCTTTGCCAGCTTCGTCGGCATGGGCGGCGCCGCGCCGATCAAGACCGTCGTGGCGCTCGCGATCGGCTTTGCCATCGCCGCGATCGGCATCGACACGGTGTCCGGCAGCGTCCGCCTCACCATGGGCGTCGACGAGCTCGTCAAGGGCGTGAGCTTCGTCGTCGCGGTGATGGGCCTGTTCGGCATCGGCGAACTGCTGGTTGCGGTCGAAGAGGAATTCCATGCCCGCGCGGTGTCCTCGAAGATCGACTGGCGCGAGGTGTTCCGCGCCGTCGGCCGCCTGCCGCGACATGGCATTGCGTTGCTGCGCAGCGCCGCAATCGGCTGCTGGATGGGCATCACCCCGGGCGGGCCGACCGCGGCATCCTTCATGAGCTATGGCATTGCCCGCCGCTTCTCGCGCCGGGGCCGCTATTTCGGCACCGGAGAGGTCGAAGGCATCATCTCGCCGGAGACGGCTGACCATGCCGCCGGCACCAGCGCGCTGCTGCCGATGCTCTCTCTCGGCATTCCCGGCTCGGCGACCGCGGCCGTCATGATGGGCGGGCTGATGATCTGGGGTCTCAATCCCGGGCCGATGCTGTTCGTCGACCAGAAGGACTTCGTCTGGGGCCTGATCGCCTCGATGTATGTCGGCAACATCGTCGCCGTCGCCTTGGTGCTGCTGACTGTTCCGGTGTTTGCCGCCTTGATGCGGATTCCCTTCGTCGTCATCGCCCCGCTGATCGTGATCATCTGCGTCGTCGGCGCGTATTCGGTGTCGAACTCCTATCTCGACGTCGTCATGATGCTCGGCTTCGGCATCGTCGGCTATCTCTTCAAGAAGCTGTTCTATCCCTTGGCGCCGCTCGTGCTCGCCATCGTCATCGGCGACAAGGCCGAGGATGCGTTCCGGCAGTCGATGCTGATGTCGAAGGGATCGCTCGGGATATTCTTCGCGAACAAGCTGGTGACATGCCTGATCATGGCCGGCATCGCGCTGTTGCTGCTTCCGCTCGTGCTGCAGCTCGCGCGCCTCTGGCGCAAACCCGCATCCCCCGCGACCGAACCGACGGCCCAGGAGAAGGTGATCATATGACCGCAAAGCCGCTGATTGCATTGGCCATGGGAGATCCTGCCGGCATCAGCCCGGAGCTGACGGCCAAGCTGGTGGCGCAGGACGACGTCCGCGCGAGCTGCCGGCTCGTCGTGATCGGCGACCGCCGCATCTTCGAGGAGGGCGCGCGCATTGCCGGCGTCAAGCCGGTGCTGAAGATGGTGGAGCAGGGGGCCGATCTTCGCGCGGCGGAGGGCGAGGCGCTGTTTCTCGATCTTCGTCACCTTGATCCCAAAGAGGTCGAGCCGAAGACCGCGACGCTTGCGGGCGGAAAGTTCGCACTGGCGAACTATCGGCACGCGCTCGAACTCGGCCGCGACGGCCATGTCGATGCGGTCTGCTTCACTCCCTTCAACAAGCAGGCGATGCGGCTCGCCCGCGCCGAGTACGACGACGAGATCGCATTCTCTGCGGAGGTGGTCGGGCTCAAGTCGGCGGCGAGCGAGTTCAACGTGCTGGACCGGCTGTGGAACGCGCGGGTGACCTCGCACATCCCGCTGAGGGACGTTGCTGCAAACCTGTCCAGCGAACGCATCCATCGCGCGCTCAAGCTGACCGATTCCTGCATGCGCAACGCCGGCTTCGCGCGGCCGCGGATCGCGGTGGCCGGTCTCAATCCACATGCTGGCGACGGCGGCAATTTCGGTCGCGAGGAGATCGATATCATCGCGCCCGTGGTCGTAGCCGGCCAGCGCGAGGGCATCGCCGCGGAGGGGCCGTTCCCGGCCGACACCGTCTTCCTGCGCGCCAAGGGCGGCGCCTTCGATGCGGTGCTGACGATGTATCACGACCAGGGCCAGATCGCGATGAAGCTGATGGGCTTCGATCGCGGCGTGACCATGCTCGGCGGCTTCCCCTTCCCGATCTGCACGCCCGCGCACGGCACCGCCTACGACATTGCCGGGCAGGGAATCGCATCGATCGGCGCCAGTCGCGCCGCGTTGCTCCTCGCCGCGGAGATGGCCGCCCGACGCGCCGCCTGATTTGCACGCACTGGCAGTGAGCGCTTGCTGCGCTCGCCTTGCGGGCAGGATTAGACTTTCGGGAAAAACTGGAAACTTCCGCCGTCGCGACGAGTTGGCGTCCCATGGATATCTCCAGTGGGAGCTGGGAAGATGGTCGACGACGACCCGCTACGAACGGCGGTCGATACCGCTTGGTGCGTGTACCGCGCCCGCCATGGCGGTGTCGATGCTGCAGACGGCCGTCGATGCCTGCTCGAGCGTCATTTGCGAGGGAGATGGGAAGCGCGCGAGAGTAACGGCGATGCCCAGGAGCTCACGGGTTTCGGGCTTGCCTATCTCGAGCGGCTTTCTGATGACTCATGCTGAGCCTGATTGAGAGCCTTGTGTGCCGCCTGGCGAGCGCAAGCGCGAGGCCGCAGTGGACGTTGGTCGCGATCTCGAACCTTCTGTCCGCGGCCATCGTGCTGATCGTCCGGTCAGCGGTATAGCGGCGGGCAGTCATGCGCATCGCTCAGCTTGCTCCCCTGGCCGAAAGCGTCCCTCCAAAGCTCTACGGCGGCACCGAGCGGGTGGTGGCCTGGCTGGTCGATGAACTCGTCAAGCTTGGACACGACGTCACGCTGTTTGCGAGCGGCGACTCCCGCACGACCGGCAATCTTCACCCGGTATGGCCACGCGCGCTGCGACTCGGCCGAAAGGGCGCGGATCCGGGTGCGGCCAACGCAATGCTGCTGGAAGCGATCGCGAAGCGGGCGAGAGATTTCGATGTGATCCACGCGCATATCGACTGGCTGCAACTGCCGTTGCTCAGTCGGCTTGGCGTGCCGTTCATGACGACCGTGCACGGTCGCCTCGACTTGCCTGGGTTGCCCGAATTGGTTCGGCAATTCCCCGAGGCTGGTTTCGTGTCGATCTCCGATCATCAGCGCCTGCCGCTTCCGGATGCGAAGTGGATGGGAACGATCCAGCACGGATTGCCGTCGGAGCTGTTGCGCCCCTCTTATGAGGAGGGAGCCTATCTGGCGTTTCTCGGTCGCCTGACGGCCGAGAAGGGGCCGGAGGACGCCATCCGCATCGCGCACGCGGCCCGGATGCCTCTGCGCATCGCCGCGAAGATTCCGCGCGCCGAGACCGCCTATTTCAAGAAGCACCTCGAGCCTCAAATCGACGGCGAGAAGATCCAGCTTGTCGGCGAAGTCGATGACGTGAAAAAGCAGGCCTTCCTCGACAGGGCCGCCGCGCTGCTATTTCCGATCGATTGGCCGGAGCCTTTCGGGCTGGTCATGATCGAGGCGATGGCCTGCGGCACGCCTGTGATCGCTTACCGCTCCGGCTCCGTCCCTGAGGTGATCGAGCACGGTGTGACCGGCTTCATCGTCGAGAACGAGGATCAGGCGGTCAAGGCGGTCGGCGAATTGGGCAAGCTGGATCGAAGGAGGGTGCGAGCCCGCTTCGAGGAACGCTTCACCGCACGCCGAATGGCGCGGCAGTACGAAGATCGGTATCGCGCGCTGATTGCCGTTACAGATCGAGAATTCACCGCACAACGGACGGAAACATGAAAGAAGACGGCGATGTCGCCGACAAAGGCGGGGCGGGTTCGCATCTTTGTCTTCGCCCTGGCGATCTCGCCAGCATTCGCGGCCGAGATCACCGCGGATGCCGTCAATTCCGCCCAGCCATCGAAGAAGACCCTCTCGAATAGAACCCGACCCTGGCGGGAGTGCGTCTGCAGGCTATTTCGGCATAGGCATTGTCAGCTCCTTGTCGGCCGTATCCACCACGAACACGGCAAGCAGCTTGGCAGGCTCGGTATCGCTGGCGTTCGCGCTGATGCCGTGGCGGTCGCCGGGTCTTTCGGAAAAGTTCTCCCCCTTGCGAAAGACCTGGGCCGGGCCGTCATTGACCTGACTGCGGATCGCGCCTTCCAGGACGGTGGCATAGATGAAGGCGGAGGGCGCGTGGATGTGGGCCGGCGACGAGCCCCCAGGACCATACTCGACCAGCACGCCCTTCATGCTCTTGCCGGGGACATTGGGCAGCGCCTGGTCAAATACGACCGTGACCTTGGCCGATGGTGCTGCCGTCTCGGCCGCATGGACCGTCAGGACAGACGCGGCGTAAACCGCCGTTGCGATCAGCAATCTGCGCATGGGATTTCCTTCATTGCCGTTTCTGTATTGATTGCGGGATGGCGGCCCCTCAGAGGCGCGCGAGCCATGTTGCGAGCGGCGTCTTCCCGAGCCGAGCCTCGCCGAGCGGGTTCAGCGATGTGTCCTGAATGGAAGCGCCGTAATATTGCGCTTTTGGGTCGCCGACCACCGTACGGCTGTCGCCGGAGGCTTTCTGGCGGCGCGCGACGAACTCATTGAAGGGAGCCTTCTCGGGGCCTGCGATGTCGATGGTGCCATTCAGCGGCCGCCCCGTCGCGATCTCTGCGAGGCAATCGACCACGTCGTCGGCGGCGATCGGCTGAAACAGCGCCGACGGAACGACGATTTTGTCGCCGGCCGCTCCGGCCTCGCCAATGGCGCCGAGGAATTCGAAGAACTGCGTGGCGCGGACGATGGAGTAGGGGACCGCGGAGGCCTTGACGATGGTCTCCTGGGCGAGCTTGGCACGGAAATACGCGATGTCGGGCGAACGATCGGTCCCCACGATCGAGAGCGCGACGTGATGCTTGACGGCTGCGGCGGCCTCGGTCGCGGCGAGATTTCGGCTCGATCGCTCGAAGAATTCGAGCACGGCGGCGGGCTCCCAGGACGGCGCGTTGGCCACGTCGACCACGACATCCGCG
Organism: Bradyrhizobium sp. IAR9; assembly: GCF_013408065.1. NCBI lineage: Bacteria > Pseudomonadati > Pseudomonadota > Alphaproteobacteria > Hyphomicrobiales > Nitrobacteraceae > Bradyrhizobium > Bradyrhizobium sp. IAR9. Next base: position 199,172 of record NZ_JACBZW010000001.1, on the reverse strand, counting down.
CCGGCCAGCGCCGCCGCGAGGCCTTCCCCGGTCACGGCGTTCACGCCTGATTTCGGCGAGGCCGCTACCGCGTCGTGGCCCTGCTGTTTGAGCTTCGCCACGAGCTTGGATCCGATCAATCCGGTTCCGCCGATCACGACGATCTTCATGGCAGGTCTCCTTGGCATGTAACGAGCGCGAGATGATTAGCCAGGGCGGACTCGCGCGCTCACGTCGATCAACGTGATGCGAAGCGACTCTATCGATCAAGGGCGCGGGGCTCTTGCCTGTTACGGGCGTGGCTTGCCGGAAAATGCTTCAGAAGCCGGAGTGCGATTTCACAAAACCGCTAGGGTCATTCCCTCGCGCCGCAAACACACTCTGCGATGATCGCAGAGTGCCAGTGTTTTGCCCGACTTGTCAAAATGTTTGAGAGAACGAGGACGCAAGCCCGGCTGAAAACACCAATGAAAGCAGCCCTTTGGCTACTGTGCATGGGGTTGTTTTCGCGTTTTCTAGATCGGCCGGCTGTCTCACGCCCCGCAGACGATCACGCCGTACCAGCCGAGCCCGCGATAGGTCTCATAGCCCGGCGTCGCATGGAACGCGACCAGGGCACCCGAGCGGTCATGGTAGAAGCCGGAGCGCTGGCCGTTCAGCGAGATCGAGATGCGCTCGCTGAGGATGCCCTGGCCGTCGGACGCCGCGATGATGCGGAAATTCGAATCGACCAGCAGCACGCGGGCCTTGTCGCTGTCGCCGACGCGCACGCCCTGCACGATGGCGCGGGCCTGCGCCTCCCAGTCGAAGTGGATGGCGAGCACGCCGATCGGGGCGCCGTGGGCCTGGCCGCCGGCGCGGACGCTGGCGCAATAGGTCGCCACCTGCGCGTTGCCGAGCAGCGGCTGGTTCTCGACGTCGCCGGCGACGTAGTCGTCACCGGAGCGCAAGGTTCGCGCCTCGCGAAACCACTTGGTGTGGGCGACGTTCTGGCCGACGACGCGGAAGCGGTCGGCGCGGCCGTTGGCGATGACGTTGCCGTCGAGGTCGCAGAGCCAGAGATCGAGATAGACGGTGTAGGCGCCGAGGATCACGCCCAGGCGCTGCGAGGCGTGCGACACCGCTGCGGCGGTCGGCGAGGCCGCGCAATCGACCACGGCGGAATCGGTCGCCCACCAGCGCACGTCGCAGGTGCGCTCATAGAGGTTGCGGTCGATCAGCTCGATAGCGTTGAGCGACAGGTCGACCATGCGCTCGCCGCGCGAGCGCTGGCTCATGCGGTCGATCGAGGCGACGAGATCGCCGGTGCGTTTGGTCAATTGGCTTTCGAGCTCGCGCGCGATGGTCTCGACCTGCTGGCCGACGCCGCGTACCTCCTGTGCCACCACCGCGAAGCCCGCGCCTTGCGCGCCGGCGCGCGAGCTCTCGATCAGCGCGTTCAGCGCCAGCATCTTCATCTGGTTGGTGATCTGCTGGATTGACTTGGTCTTGTCGACCGCGATCTGGTTGACCTCCGCGGTGAGGCGGTTGATCAGCGCGGAGATGTCGGAATCGTCGTCAGCGGGTTCGGTGGCGATCGGCTTGGCCTTCAGACCCAGCGCAGCAGACATCGGGGATTTCCCTTGGCAATGAGGTCTGATCTGCAATGAACCCGGAACAATCGCTTACAGATCGAATACGATTCTTTTTCGAGGATTCCGCCTAACGCCTGCTTAATTTGCTGTTCCGCCGAATGCCCAAATGATAGTCAGTCGGCGCAGCAAATCGGCAATCCACCGCTTTGTGCGACGCGGAGATTGCAAATCCCAGGCGATTCCGGGTCAATCGTCGTCGCCAGCCGAACCGATGCGACAGCTCCGACTTCCGGGTCCCTCTAGCCAGCCCCTCATCATGACGCCGCCCGCCACTGCCTTGCCTGTCGAAGCGCCCCAGGCCTTTCTCGGCGTCGCCCGCTCGCTGACCGACAAGCTCTGGCGCGACCGGCTGGATCCCCGCGGGGCGGCCCAGGCGCTCGCCATCGTGCAGCGGCACCAGCTTCCCGAATTGCTGGCGCGGGTGCTGGCCGGCCGCGGCGTCGATATCGACGCGGTGCCCGACTTTCTCGATCCGACCATCCGCAAGCTCATGCCGGACCCGTTCACGGTGACGGAGATGGAGGCGGCGGCGAAGCGGATCGCGGATGCGGCGGCGAAGGGCGAGAAGGTCGCGATTTTCGGCGATTACGACGTCGACGGCGCGACCTCGGCGGCGCTGCTGGCCTGGCACCTGCGTCATTGCGGACTCGATCCGCTGATCCACATTCCCGACCGCATTTTCGAAGGCTACGGGCCCAATGTCGAAGCCGTTCGCGGGCTGGCGGCCAAGGGCGCCACGCTGCTCGTCACCGTCGATTGCGGTACCACCAGCATCGAGCCGCTGGCGGAAGCCAAGCGCCTCGGCATGTCCGTCGTCGTAATCGACCATCACCAGGCCGGCACCGAGCTGCCGGAGGTTGACGCGCTGGTCAATCCGAACCGGCTCGATGATCTCTCCGGCCTCGGCCATCTCGCCGCTGTCGGTCTCGTGCTTGTGACGCTGGTTGCGGTCAACCGCGAGCTGCGTCAGCGCGGTTTCTGGAGCGCGGAGATGCCCGAGCCCGATCTGCTCGGCATGTTGCACCACGTCGCGCTCGGCACGGTTGCCGACGTCGCGCCGCTGATCGGTCTCAACCGCGCTTTCGTCGCCAAGGGGCTGATCGCGATGCGGCGGCGCGACCATGTCGGTCATACCGCGCTGATGGACGTGGCGCGGCTCAACGGGCCGCCGGAGGCCTGGCATCTCGGCTTCATGCTGGGGCCTCGCATCAATGCCGGCGGCCGCATCGGCCGCGCCGATCTCGGCGTGCGGCTCTTGCTGGAAGGCGACGGCGTCGAGGCCGCGCGGATCGCCGCCGAGCTCGACCGCCTCAACGGCGAGCGGCGCGTCATCGAGCAGGCCGCTGAAGCCCAGGCCGAAGCCGAGGCGCTGGCCTCGATCGGGCTCGAGGACAAGCTCGGCGTCATCGTCACGGCGTCCGAAGGCTGGCACCCCGGCGTGGTCGGCCTCGTTGCCTCCCGGCTGAAGGAAAAGTTTTCGCGGCCCGCTTTCGCCATAGCGCTCGAGCCCGGCGGCATCGGTACCGGATCGGGCCGCTCGATCGCGGGCGTCGATATCGGCAAGGCGGTGCGGCAGGCGGTCACTGACGGCATTCTGCTGAAGGGCGGCGGCCACGCGATGGCCGCGGGCGTGACGTTGCGGAAAGAGAAGCTCGCCGAGTTTCGCGCCTATCTCGAAAATGCGCTGGCGCAGGACGTCGCCGAGGCGCGCCACGTCAACGAGCTCTATATCGACGGCGCGGTCTCCGCGCGCGCCGTGACGACGGAGCTTGCGGCAACGCTGAACCGTGCCGGTCCGTTCGGCAGCGGCAATCCGGAAGCCGTGCTGGCGCTGCCGGCGCACCAGCTCGTCTTTGCCGACGAGGTCGGGCAGGCGCATCTGCGTCTGCGCTTCAAGTCGGGCGATGGCGCCATCGTCAACGGCATCGCGTTCCGCTCGGTCGGCCAGAAGCTCGGCAACGCGCTGCTGGCCAACCGCGGCCAGCAGCTGCATGTCGCCGGCTCGCTCTCGGTCGATCGCTACCAGGGCGTCGAGCGGGTGCAATTCCGCGTCATCGACGTCGCGCTACCGGACCAGGGGCCATCCGTGATTAGATAACGCAAGATCTGACCAGCGCAGACGACGCAAAGTACGTCGCTCAAACAACAAAAAAGGGAGTGAACATGGCAGGGCAGGTTGAGGGCAAGGTCGCGCTGGTGACCGGCGGCGCCTCGGGTATCGGCGAGGCCATCGTCGATCTGTTCGCGCGTGAGGGCGCGACTGTTGTCATCACCGATATTGACGAGCTGCGCGGGCCCGAGCTCGCCAAGCGCGTGACGAAAGCCGGCGGCAAGGCGATGTTCCTGGAGCAGGACGTCATCAGCGAGGAGCGCTGGATCGATATCGTCGCCGAAATCGCCAAGCGCCATGGTCGGCTCGATATTCTCGTCTCCAATGCCGGCATCGGCATCTCCGTGCCATCGATCGTCGACATGACACTCGCCGACTGGCGCAAGCAGAATGCGATCAACCTCGACGGCGTGTTTCTCTCGGTCAAGCATTGCCTGCCGCTGATGCGCAAGCATGGCGGCGGTTCGATCGTCATGATGTCCTCGCTCGCGGGCCTGCGCGGCGCGCCGGGCCTGTCGGCCTATTCGGCGACCAAGGGCGGCGTGCGGCTGTTCGCCAAATCGATCGCAATGGAATGCGCGGCGGCCGGCGACGGCATCCGGGTCAATTCCGTGCATCCCGGCATCATCGATACCCCGATCTGGGGCAAGATCCCGACGGGTGCGACCGGCGCCGGCCAGAACGCGCCAATCGATCCCGAGGAGCGTGCCAAGGTCGTCACGCCGCTCGCCCGCGCGGGGCAGGCGGCGGAGATCGCCTCAGGCGTGCTGTATCTGGCCTCCGATGCCTCGCGCTACGTCACCGGCAGCGAGCTCGTCATCGACGGCGGCATGAATGCCGGCGGCGTGCCGCGGCGGGCCTGAGCCGCGCAGGGCAGGGTGGCGGTCGCAGGGGCTGACGCGCAGGCGCCGCCCCTGTACAAGACGGCAGCTTTCGATCGACAGAGGTGTCCTTCGCCATGGCGCACAGCCTTCACGCTTCCTCACCCGCGTCAGCGCCATTCCGCTCGAACCGGCCGGACCTCGCCACCGATGCAATCCGCACCGCGCGCGAGGACCTCGCCGCCTGCTTCCGCATGGCGGCGCGCAACGGTTTTGAGGAAGGCATCTGCAACCACTTCTCGGCCGTCGTGCCTGGGCATGACGATCTGTTTCTCGTCAATCCCTATGGCTATGCCTTTCGCGAGATCACGGCCTCAAAGCTGCTGATCTGCGATTTCCACGGCAATGTGCTCGACGGCGAGGGCGTGCCGGAGGCGACCGCGTTCTACATCCATGCCGAGATGCACAAGCGCCTGCCGCGCGCCAAGGTCGCATTCCACACCCATATGCCCTATGCGACGGCGCTGTCGATGACCGAAGGCGATCCCTTGATCTGGGCCGGCCAGACCGCGCTGAAATTCTATGGCCGCACCGCGGTCGATCGCGACTACAACGGTCTTGCGCTCGACAACCAGGAAGGTGCGCGCATCGCATCCGCCGTCGGCGATGCCGACATCGTCTTCATGAAGCACCACGGCGTGATGGTGCTGGCGCCCACCATCGCGGAAGCCTGGGACGATCTCTATTATCTCGAGCGCGCCGCCGAGGTGCAGGTGCTGGCGATGTCGACGGGACGGAAGGTGCTGCCCGTCGATCCCGCGATCGCGGCCGAGACCTACAGGCAGATGCGCGAAGGCGATTCCGAATCCGCCCGGCTCCATCTCGCCGCGATCCGCAGGCAGCTCGACGCCGAAGAGCCGCAGTACCGGCATTAGCGATGAGTGCGTAGCCCGGATGAAGCGCAGCGAAATCCGGGGACTTCAACAGCGGAGGTATTGTCCCGGATTACGCTGCGCTCCATCCGGGCTACGGGCCAACGCGAGGCCTACGACCCCTGCCGCAGCTTGGCCAGCACCTTCAGCCCGCCATAGCCGTCCGCTGGCGCAATCCCCGCGCGCTGCTGGAAATCCTTGATCGCCTTCATGGTGTCGTTGCCGACCCGGCCGTCGGTGCCGCCGGTGTCGAAACCGGCTTTCGTCAATCGCGTCTGCATCTCCTGCACCTCGGCGAGCGTCAGCGCGCGCTCGGAGCCGGGGAAGGGCTGGATGAAGGGCGGCGCCCCCAGGCAGCGGTCGCCGAGATGGCAGATCGCAAGCGCATAGTTCATGGAAGGGTTGTAGCTCTTCACCGAGTAGAAATTCGGTCCGAGCAGGAAGGTCGGTCCGCCTGCAACCGGCGTCCACATTTGCGCGGATGCGTTCGGCTGCGGGAACGGCTGGCCGTCGGCTCGGGTGACGCCGGCTGACGCCCAGGCCGCATAGGTGCGGCTGCCGCTCATATTGCCGGCGGCGCGCACCTCATAGCCCCAATGCTCGCCGCGATGCCATTTGCCGCGGTTGACGAGATATTTTGCGGTCGAGCCCAGCGCGTCGTCGGGCTTGCCGAAGGGCGAGACCTTGCCGTCGCCGTCATAATCGATGCCGACATTGAGCCAGACTTCCGGCATCCATTGCGAATGGCCCATCGCGCCGGCCCAGGATCCCTGCATCTGCTCGGGCGTGCTCCAGCCCTTGTCGACGATGCGCAGCGCATTGATCAGCTCGGTCTCCCAATAGGCCTTGCGGCGCGGCTCGTTCCAGGCGAGCGCGGCGAGCGAGGGAAACACCGGCGTCATGTGGTTCTGCTGCACCAGGGGATCGCCATAAGCGGACTCGACGCCCCACAGCGCCAGCAGCGTGCCCCGCTCGACACCGAAATCCCGCTCAATGCGCGCCAGCAGCGCCTCGTTGTTCTTCAGCGCGATCTTGCCGTTGATGATGCGCCAGTCGGAGACGCGGCGGTTGATATATTGCCAGACCTGCTCGTGGAATTCGGGCTGGCTCCGCATCTGCTTGAACACGCTCATGTCGGGCTCGACCCGTCCCATCGCGCGCTGCCAGGTCGCGGCCGAGATGCCCTTGGCTATCGCGCGTACGCGAAAGCTCTCGCGCCATTCGTCGAAGCCTGGAGGCGCGGCGAGCACGTGTGTCGGGAATGCGAGCAAAGCGGCTGCACCGAACGTCGATTGCAGCAGGCTGCGGCGAGTCGGATGGGGGGAGGAATCAGCGTGCGTCATGGGCACATTGTAGCCCGAAACATGGCCGGTGTGCGTCGGTTCCTGGAACAGCCGCGCGGCTGATTCTGCGCGGCCCGGGATCATGCTTCTGTCGGAACAAACTGTCGCAGTCCTGCATTCCCTCCGTATCCGGAAGGAGGAAGAGATGATGAGGACATATCTGTTTGCCGCCGCCATGATCACCGCCGTTGCGACGCCTGCGTTCGCTGATGAAGTCGGCGTTCACGTCGGCCCGGTCGGCGCCGGCGTGACGGTCGGTCAGTCCCACGAGTATCGTGAGCGGGATCGCGATCGCGACCGCACCACCGTCATCAGGGAGCGCGAGCCCTCTGATCGCACCACGGTGATCAAGAAGCAGGATGAATTCGGCAATCGCAGCAAGACCGTGATTCATCACGACAACGACTGACGGAGCAGGGCCCCGGCGGAGCGTCGGGGCCCGCCTTGCGCATGCAGTCCGTTCATCAAACATTCGGGGTGGAATGAAGATACATACGCATGCGGAAAGCCATGTCGTCGAACTCGACGACGGATCGCAATGGCAGATCTTTCCCGGCGATCTCGCAACCACGCTGAGTTGGAAGCCCGAGACCGATTTGCACCTCGAGCAAAGCGCCGACCAGGTGAGCTCGCATGTGCTGGTGAATGCTGCCGACAACAGCCGCGTACGGGTGATCGCGGCGGACGAGACCTGGGTCGACGGTGAGGTTAAGAAACTGTTGAAAGGCGGGTAGTCGGCTCCCGCGCTTCCCGATATCCCTGACTTTAGGCCTGTCGTTTTACGGTCGGTTCGCTTCCGCCTGCGTAAGATGCGGCATGCGGGAGCTGTTCGACATCATCCGTGCCAATCCCTGGCCCTTCGGCGCCGGGCTCTTCGTCGTCGTTCTGATGATAATCTCCGAGAACTTTGGCCGCGGTATTCAGGGCGGCGACGGCGGTGCGGGTGGCGATTTCTCGGATGCCGCCGGCTGTGACGGCGGCGACGGGGGAGGCGGCGACTAGGCCTCGCCTAGTCCCCCTGCAGCTCGGTCGCGACGTTGGCGAGCCATCGCCGAATGCTCGCTTCGGCCTTGGCATCGAGGCCATCGGCAAGACGCTTCTCCAGCACCATCACCCGTTCCCGGCACGCTTTCAACAACGTCGTTCCGCGCTTGGTCAGTGTCCATTGCTGGATGCGGCCATGGACGGGATGAGGGGTCATCAGAATCGCGCCGTCGCGTTCGAGGTTGCGGATGATGACCCCGACCGTCTGCGGCGTGAGGAAGGTGAGGCGGGCGACATCGGCGCCTGATAGTCCGGGATAGGCATTCAGCATCGTCAGCACCGCGAATTGCGGCGAGGTCACGCCGAGATCGGCGAGCGTCCGCTCCGTCGTCAGACGGACTGCGGCGTGAGCCTGGCGCAGCAGATAGCCGAGATAGCCCTGCTCGCCGCGCTTGCCTTCGCCGGCAGCGGGAACACGCACCGCCGCGTCGCCGGCAGGTTCGGGCACCGGGCGGGTTTTCGATCTGGTGACGGCATCGGTCTTGCGTGACATGTCAGAGCTCTTATAAGATGTAAGCACACTTATAATAAGACGAGGTGAACCGCAATGTCACATGCCCGTAGCGAATACGAAGATTTCAAGAAGATCGCGCCCGACGTCTATGATCTGGTGCTGGCGCTGGGTCAGCTTGCGGCCAAGGCCGGCCTCGACAAGCAGCTTCTCGAGCTCGTCAAGTTGCGCGCCTCGCAGATCAACGGCTGCGCCTTCTGCGTGCAGCATCATGTCCTGCTGTCGGAGCGGATCGGCGTTCCCGTCGACAAGCTCCATTTGGTCGCGGTCTGGCGCGAGGCGCCGATCTTTTCGCCGCGTGAGCGTGCCGCGCTGGCCTGGGCTGAGGCGCTGACCGTCCTGCCCGACGGCGTCAGCGAGGACGTCTATGCCGAAGCGGCCCGGGAGTTCTCCGAGACCGAACTGATGTACCTGACCTCGGCGGTCGCCTCGATCAATGTCTGGAATCGCTTTGGGGCTGCGTTTCGCTGGACGCCGGCGCCGCGGCCGGTGGCCGCGAATGCTGCGGCATCCTGATCGGCACAAGGGAGGTTATGATGACAGCAATGAGCTTATCTGCCGTACAGCGTCCGGCACCGTCACGTTCGACCGCGCTCGCCGTCGTCGCAGGGCTGGCCTGTGCGCTGGCGATCGGCAAGGCGCTGCCGGTGACGATGGATGCCGTCTCCGGCGCGCTGGCGCCGCTCTGCGCCAGCGCGGCGGAGAGCTCGCCGCTCGACAAGGTCGAACCGATCGGCTCCTACGCATTGCCGAACGTGCCGGGCAAGCGCGTCACCATCGTGCGCGTCACCTATGGTCCGGGCGGATTCTCGCGCCCGCATCGTCACGCAGGATCCGTGACCGCCTACATCACCAAGGGCGAGATCCGCTCCCAGCTTGGCGGCGGTCCTGTCGCGACGTTTGGCGTTGGCCAGTCCTTCTTCGAGCCGCCGGGCTCGACGCATCTGGTCTCGGCCAATGCCAGCCTGACGGAGCCTGCGGAATTGATCGCGGTGTTCGTGGCGGACGAGGGCGCGCAGCTCACAACGTTCTTGGAGTAGAGCACGGCTAGGAGGCGCGATCCCGCGATCGCCTCAGCCGTTTCCATGCCGGCGAGAGACCGTATTGGACTGCCGGAATCGCAACTGCGCCGACAAGAAGTCCAAGCACGCCTGAGATGGCTGCCTCGACCGACCATTCGATGATGCCGGCAATGGATGGAAGGGCGTGTGCGGCCGCCTCGGTTGCGGCATGGACCGTGCGGCCGACCACGGGCGGGCCGTATTTTTCGATGCCGTGCAGGATGATGCCGCCGCCAACCCAGATCATGGCGGCAGTGCCGATGGTGCTCAGCACCGTCAGGAACGTGGGCATACCGCGGACCAGCGTGCGTCCAAGCGAGCGGATCGCGGCGCCAATGACTGAGGCGCCATCGTAGCCCGCAAGGGCCACGCCGGCATCGTCAGCCTTCACGATCAGGGCCACCACGCCGTAGACCCCGACCGTGATACCGAAGCCGACCAGTGCCAGCACCAGCGCCTGCGTCCAGATGCTGCCTGCCGGAAGGGCCGCCAGCGTGATCGCCATGATCTCTGCCGACAGGATGAAATCCGTCTTGATGGCGCTCGCGACCTTCTCGTCCTCGACCGACCGGGCATTCAGCGCGATCGGCTCGAGCTGGGCTTCATGGTGGTGCGCATGATGCGGCATTACGGCTTCGAGCACCTTCTCGGTACCCTCGTAGCAGAGAAAGGCTCCGCCCAGCATGAGCAGCGGCGTCACCGCGGCGGGAAGGAAATAACCAAGCAGCAGGGCAGCGGGAAGCAAAATCAGCAATTTGTTGCGCAGCGATCCGACTGCAATCTTGCCGACGATCGGCAGTTCGCGCTTCGAGGCAAAACCGATGACGTAGTTCGGCGTGACGGCCGCGTCGTCGATGACCACGCCAGCCGCCTTTGCGCCTGCTTTGGCAGCCTGGCTCGCCACATCGTCGAGCGAGGCCGCTGCCACCTTTGCAATCGCCGCGATATCGTCGAGAAGACCGATCAGTCCGACACTCATCACCCCGATCCCTGTTTTTGTTTGAGCCGGCGGTGCGCGCGACAACAAGCTCTTGCACCGCCCTTCGTTGGAGCGAGCAAGCCGTCAATTCTCCTCGCCGCTCGATCCCTCGCGCAGATCCGGCTTGATCACGTCGTCCGGCAGTGCATGGGCGACCGGCTGCGACGTGACGGCGATCTCCGGGCCGACCTCGCGGCCGCGGGCGTGGATCAGGCGTTCGTAGGCGGAGACCAGGGTGACGTAGGGGCTGACCCAGATCCAGCCGTCGCGTGTGAACACCTGCACGTCGAAATGCAGATGCATCGAGGTACCGGCGGGATGGTCGAGATAATTCGAGATCACGCCGATCTTCTCGCCTTCGGTGACGATGCGGCCATTGAGCACGCCATCGGCGTTCATTGCGTGCGGATTCATGTGCATGTAGCGGAAGCGGATGTGCTCGGTGCGGCTGTTGACTTGAAGCGTCGCGGCCTGGTCCCTGGACGCGCGGATCACGATGGCATCGCGCACCGCGACGACACCGCGCTGCTTGGGATCGCAGGGCTCGCGGCCTTCGCCGGGCGGTGGGCAGTCGGCGGCGCGGATGTCCTCGCCCTGGTGGCCGTAACCGCCCGCGCATTGCCAAACCTCGAAACTGCGGGACTCGCAGAAATTGTCGCGCCAGGGATAGGCGGTCGTGCTCTCCGTCCTGTCCCGCTTGGCATAGGATTGCGAGCGGACGAAGGCGGGAGCCTTTTCGAGCGGAAAGCGGATCTGTGCATAGGCCATTGCGTCGGGATGGCCGCCCTGCTTGCGGTAGCCGGTGTTCGGGATGATGTCGCCGCTCGGCCGGTAGCTGAAATCCGGTGAACGGCCCGTCGGGCGATCGAGGATGTTGGAGGCGATGTCCGTCAATGGTCGCATGCGCTGGCCGCCGGCGACGCGCAGGGCCTTCAGGAAGCGCTCGGCGACCGGATAGGCTTCCTTGCAGGCCAGCCGCCGCGGCTTGGCGACGCTGTCGAGGCACTGAATCGACACCACATAGGCGACGCCGAAACGGGTAAAAGCGTAGCGTACATAGCCTTCCCGGATAAACCTGCGCAGGTCCGGATAGAGCGCTATGAGCGGTTTGATCTGCTCGCCCTTGCCGCCGGTGGGATCGGCGATGTCGTAGACCAGCGCCGATCCCGTGATCTGCACTTCGACCGGCCATGTGAACACCCGGCTTGGCATGCCGTCGCCGGCGCCGGGCTCGAGCGAGAAGGTCGCGCTGTAACCGGCGGGGCCGGCATCGAACATGTCGACGGGATTGAAGTCCGCCTGATAGCGCGACAGCGCGAGCGTCGCCGTCGCGCCGCTGCGCTGCGCCTCGAGGTAAGCGGCGGCGTCGAACGGCAGCAGCACCGGTACGGGACTGCGGGTGATGCCGGTGAAGAGTCGCGAGGATACCGCGTTGAGCTGCACCAATGCGGGCATCGCGCGGGGATCGTAGCGCGGCACCGAACGGCGAGGGGCGAAGATGAAATCGTCCGCGACCCGGGGGCGGCTGTTGATCTCGGTGCGGAGCTGGTCGAGCGCTGCGCGCCAGTCGACGCGCAGGGCCGTGAGCGAGGGGCTGCGGAATTCATCCGCAGCGAGCGGAGTGGCAATGAGGAGCGAAAGCGACGCCAAAAGAAGCGAGACGAAGCGGAAACCCTTCCCAACCACTGTCTCGCCCCCCGGCGGCACCTGCTGCGATCGCTCTGTTCCCCGTCAGTCCTTGGCGCGTTCTGAGTAGGAGCCGTCCTCCGTCATGACGACGATGCGGGTGCCGACTGCGATGTGCGGCGGCACGGTGGTGCGCACGCCGTTGGAAAGCACCGCCGGCTTGTAGGAGGACGAGGCCGTCTGGCCCTTGGTCACCGGCTCGGTCTCGACCACTTCCAGCGTCACGCGCTGGGGCAGCGCGAGCGAGACCACGTTGACGTCGTGGGTCGACAGCTTGACGGTCATGTCCGGTTGAAGATACGAGGCCGCGTCGCCGACGACGTCCTTGGAGACCTGGACCTGGTCGTAGGTCTCCGGGTTCATGAAGTGGAAGCCGTCGCCATCTTCATACAGGAAGGTGTAGTTGCGCTCCTCGATGGTGGCCTTTTCGACCTGGTCGGTGGTCTTGTAGCGCTCGGAGATCTTTACCCCGTCCGAGATTCGGCGCATCTCGATCTGGCTGACCGGGGTGCCCTTGCCGGGGTGGATGTTTTCGGCGCTGACGACGACATAGAGCTTGCCGTCTTGCTCGATCACGTTGCCTTTGCGAATAGAACTGGCGATGACTCTCAAAGCTGTATTTCCTGCTTGCTTGGCCCGGCACCGGCCAGGACGTGATCAATTCGATGGGGGACTTGGGGTCTCAAATCGGACCTCGGCGCCCGTTTCGGGCCGCAACATACTGATTTTGCCGTTAGATGCCAGCATTTTGCTCGGCCGTGGGGCGGTCAGGTAATGGCTGGGGACAAGCCCATCTCACCGTTCTGGTCGCCCGGGCGCCATCTCGACCGTCGGCCGTTCCTCCAGGCCAGGGGGGCCATTACCGGGTCTCTACGGGGCTTTTTCGCCGAGCAGGGGTTCGTGGAGGTCGAAACCTCCGTTCTCCAGGTCTCCCCGGGCAATGAGACCCATCTGCACGCCCCCCGGACCGAGATCATGCGGCCGGACGGCAGCCGAGCCCTCCGGTATCTGCGGACTTCGCCCGAATTCGCCTGCAAGAAGCTGCTGGCGGCGGGCGAGACGCGGATTTTCGAGCTCGCCCGGGTGTTCCGGGACCGTGAGCGCGGCGACCTTCATCTACCCGAATTCACCATGCTGGAATGGTATCGGGCAGGCGCCTCCTATGACGCCATCATGGCCGATTGCGTCGTCGTCATCGCCCGTGCGGCGCAGGCGACCGGCATCGGGACCTTCTCGTTCCGGGGGCGGACCGCCGATCCCTTCGCCGAGCCCGAGCTGCTGACCGTGGCGGGCGCCTTCGAACGGTTCGCCGGCATCGACCTGCTGTCGACAATCAGGGACGGCGAGGGTAACCGTGCCGCTCTGGCCGAGGCGGCGAATAGCAAGGTCCGTGTGGCCGAGGACGACACCTGGTCCGACATCTTCAGCAAGGTGCTCGTCGAGCACATCGAGCCGCATCTGGGGCAGGGGCGTTTGACCATTTTGTTCGAATACCCATCTCCAGAGGCGGCGCTGGCACGGGTGAAGGCTGACGATCCCAGGGTTGCCGAGCGGTTCGAGGTCTACGCCTGCGGCGTCGAGCTCGCCAACGGCTTTGGGGAACTGACCGATGCCGAGGAGCAGCGAAAGCGCTTCACGGAATCGATGACGGAGAAGCAGCGCCGCTACGGCGAAGCCTATCCGCTCGACGAGGACTTTCTGGCCGCAGTTGCGGCAATGCCGGAGGCCAGCGGCGTCGCCCTCGGCCTCGACCGGCTGGTGATGCTGGCAAGCGGCGCATCGCGGATCGATCAGGTAGTTTGGACGCCACCTGCAAATGAAGCGTCTAGTGAGACATGACGAAAACGAACCTTGCACGCACTTTGCGCGAGCCGGCTGAGCTCGTCGCCGAAGGTCTGGCGCCTGCAACAGCGCTGCCGGCGCTCGAACGCGTTGCCGCACGCTATGCTGTGGCGATCACGCCGGCGCTGGTCGAACTGATCGATACATCCGACCCCGACGATCCCATCGCACGGCAATTCGTTCCGAGCGCCGCGGAGCTTGAGATGCAGCCGGGCGAGGACGCCGATCCGATCGGCGATCATCCGCACTCGCCGGTCGCAGGGATTGTGCATCGCTATCCCGATCGCGTGCTGTTCAAGCTCGTTCACGTCTGCGCGGTCTATTGCCGCTTCTGCTTCCGCCGCGAGATGGTGGGCCCCGGCAAGGACAGCGCGCTGTCGGACGGCGCCTATCGCGCGGCGATCGATTACATCCGTTCTCATCACGAGATCTGGGAAGTGATCCTGACCGGCGGCGATCCCCTGATGCTGTCGCCGCGCCGGATGGGCGAGATCATGGCCGAACTCGCGGCAATCGATCACGTCAAGATCATCCGCCTTCACACCCGCGTGCCCGTGGCCGATCCCGCGCGCATCAGCGACGAGTTGGTTGCGGCACTCAAGGTCGAGGGCGCGGCCACCTGGGTGGCGCTGCACGCCAATCATGCGCGCGAACTGACGGGACCGGTGCGCGCCGCGTGCGCGCGGCTCGTCGATTCCGGAATTCCCCTGGTGAGCCAGTCCGTGCTGTTGCGCGGGGTCAATGACAACATTGCCGCTCTGTCGGATTTGATGCGAGCTTTCGTCGAATGCCGGATCAAGCCCTATTATCTGCATCACGGCGACCTCGCGCCGGGCACGGCGCATCTGCGCACGACGCTGGCGGAGGGGCAGGAGTTGATGCGGCAGTTGCGCGGGCGGGTGTCAGGGCTATGTCAGCCGGACTATGTCATCGACATTCCCGGGGGTGCCGGCAAATCCCCGGTGGGGCCGAGCTACGTCCTGGCGCCGCATAATACCGCACCCCATGCGGGTGATGCGGGAGCCGAAACGCGCTATCGTATCGTGGACTATTGCGGCGACGTTCATCTCTATCCGCCCGAGACCTGAGCGGTGATGGAGAGCGCGCCGGTTCGAGAATGGAGAAGCAAGAATGAAGAAGATCATGGTGGCAGCATTGCTCGTGGTCTTGCTTGCCGGCGCGGCGGAAGCACAGACCGGCGGTTCCAAGGGATCGACGTCGAGCGGCAGCGGCGGAACCTCTGGGGTGTTGCCGGCACCGGTCGGTCACCGCCAGCCGCGCGCGGCTGACGTGCCGAGCGAGAAGAATTTGAGCAATCCGAACACCCCCGCGAACAAGGAAGATGCGGAGCTCGATCGGAAGATCAAGAGCATCTGCCGCGGCTGCTGATCCTTTCACCTCTCCCCGTCGGGGAGAGGTGAGGAGAGCGAACGCGCGTTCGCTCTGAACTAGGCCGAGCGCTCCTGCAGTCCGGCGCGCCGGGCGTTGCGGCGGATTTCCACCGCGTCGGCAAGCTGCTCGAGCGCGGTCGCCGTAGTCGGCCAATCGATGCAGCCGTCGGTGATGCTCTGGCCGTAGGTGAGCGGCTTGCCCGGCACGACGTCCTGGCGGCCGGCAACGAGGTTGCTCTCGATCATCACGCCCATGATGCGGCCTTCGCCGCCTGAGATCTGGCCGGCGATGTCGGCCGCCACCAGCGGCTGGTTCTCGGGCTTCTTGCTCGAATTGGCGTGACTGGCATCCACCATCACCAGCGGCGCGACCCCGGATTTGGTCAGCTCGTTGCAGGCGGCCGCGACGCTTGCCGCATCATAGTTCGGCTTGCTGCCGCCACGCAGGATGATGTGGCAGTCCTCGTTGCCCGCGGTCGAGGCGATCGCCGAGCGGCCGAGCTTCGTCACCGCCATGAAGTGATGCGGATGCGAGGCCGACTTCACGGCGTCCGCCGCGATCCGCACATTGCCATCGGTGCCGTTCTTGAAGCCGACCGGGCAGGACAGGCCCGAGGCCAACTCGCGATGGATCTGGCTCTCGGTCGTGCGCGCGCCGATCGCGGCCCAGGACACGAGGTCGGCGATGTATTGCGGCGTCGTCATGTCGAGGAATTCCGTGCCGGCGGGCAGGCCGAGATTGTTCACCGCCGACAGCACGTTGCGCGCCAGCCGCAGGCCCTTGTTGATGTCGAAGCTGCCATCCAGATCGGGATCGTTGATCAGGCCCTTCCAGCCGACCGTGGTGCGCGGCTTCTCGAAATAGACCCGCATCACGATCTCGAGCTGGTCGGCGAGCTCTTCGCGCAAGCTCGCGAGGCGCTCGGCATATTCGAGCGCGGCCTTGGGGTCATGCACCGAGCAGGGGCCGACCACGACCAGCAGGCGGTCGTCCTGGCCGGCGAGAATGGCGTGGATGGCGTTGCGCGCCGCCAACACCACGCGCGTCGCGGTGAGCGTGCGCGGGACTTCCCGCATCACCTCTTCCGGCGTGCTCAGCTCTTTCAATTCGCGGATACGAAGATCGTCGGTCGTGCTCAGCACGGCGGGCTCCTGTTTGTTTCGAACCTGCCGGCCAATAAAAAAGCCGCCAGGTCTGGCGGCTTGTTCGGACGTTTGCTTCAATATTCAGATTGAGCGCGATCCTCCTGCCGCCAGCGAGCTGTCGTAGCTAAAGTACCAAAAATAGCTGGTGGCGACGGTGATCATGGAGGGGCATATAGCGCGCTATCAGCTGATTGTCACCCCCCAATCGGCGCGGCAGGCGACGAGGCAGGTCAGGTGTTGCTGTTGCGCGCCGCCAGCGCCAGGCCGATCAGGCTGGCGCCGCCGAACAGGAGGTTGATACCGACGAGGACGCCGATGGCCCATTCAGCCGAGCTCGGCAGTCCCGTGATCACCATGAAGGAGATCGCGATGTCGACAAGGCCCGAGATCAGCAGCCACGACCAGCGGCCGCTGAGCTCGCGGCGGTGCTCCAGTGCGTACATGATGGTGGCGACGCCCTCGGCCAGGAAGTAGGCGCCGACCACGATGGTCAGCGTCAGCACGGCCTGCATCGGCCGGGCCAGCAGCAGCATGCCGGCGAGCACGGCAAGCGCAGCCGAGATCAGCGACCACCAGAAGCCCGGCGTGCTGCGCGCCCAATAGGTCACGATCAGCCCGCCAATGCCGCTGATCAAGAACATCCAGCCGAGGAAGATCGTGATCGCAAGACTTGCCAGCGGCGGCAGGATCAGCGCCGCGACGCCGAGAATGGCGAGCAGGATGCCCTCGAACAGAAAGGCCTTCCAGTGCGCCTTGACCGTCTGGCTCATGATGGATTGCAGCCGTGAAAAATCCTCGGGCGACGTCATCGGCAGGCTCCAGATCGAAAGGTCAGCGCTCAATCTAGTATGCACGCGGCGCGCTCGCCATCCCGCGGCTCACCCGCCGCCGGGCGCCGAGGAAAAACCTTCCGCGCTGGTGCGGATGCGGTTGCGGCCGAGAACATAGATCGCCGTTGTGACAATCAGAAGCGCCAGGCCGAGCAGGATGGAGACGAAACCGATCGGGATCAGGGCCAGCGTCAGATTGCGCTCGGGGTTGATGAGCCAGTGATGGATCGAGGTCAGCACGAAGGCGAGCCCGAGAAAGCCGACGCCGCCGCCGGCGAGCAGCAGCGCCCACATCCGCCGAAGCTGGCTGAGCCGCTCCCGCGCGACATCGGTCCGAGGTGCGTGGTGGCGGGCGACGCGCCGGACCAGGCGGATCGCGAAGGCGATCGAGCTGAAGCCGATCAAGAGGCTGGAGGCGCCCAGCCACATCCGCAGCGTCGGATCGAGATCAGGCATTCTTTGCAGGGTCAGCAGCGGAAAGTCGAAGGCCGAATGCAGCGCGAGCGGGCCGGCCAGCATCAGGAGGCGGCTGGAGAGGCGGGCCCAGTCGCGATGGTGGCGGTTCGCGCCCAGCGCCGTGCCGGCGCGTGCGATCGTCAGGTAGGCGCCCGCGATGATGCCGAGCGCGCCGTGGAACGGCACGGTCAGCACGCTGCGCAAGGCGGCCAGCGAGCGCCACATCTCGGCGTGCTGGACCAGATAGGCGAGGTTCTCGTAAGCGGCGAAACCGAGGCCGACCGCGGCGCCATAGACCACGGTGTCCATCGGATTGGCAAAGGTCCGCCGCTTGGTCGAGGAGATCGCCACGATGGCGATCACCTTGACGGCTTCCTCGGGCAGCGCGACGCCGAAGATCGAATGCATGGCCAGCGCCGCCCAGGGGTCGTCGGGCGCGGCGACCATCTTGGCGAAGGGGGCGCGGGCGAGGCCCAGCAGCGAGATGCTGGCCGCTCCTAACAGGAACGCGGTCCAGACCTGGGCCGGCGGTCCCGGACGTTCCTCGGCGGCGATGACAAGCCACAGCATCAGCAGCGCCGGGGCGATGGCGGCCGTTCCGATGACGGTGGGCAATGCTTCAATCAGGTACATCGGCGCCGAAAATAGGTTCCCTTGATCCGCTTATCTACATTCACCGATGCGACCATGTGTCATGCGCTTGCTGTCGGCTCGCTTAACGAGCGCGACAGCCTTCGTTCATGTGCCGTCGCCCGCCCCGCCGTAGAATGCAAGCGTAATCAATTGCATGACAGCACCTGTTCGTCATCCATGATAACGCTCGCGTCACCGAGCCTGAGGCGCGATTGGCAAGCCGTATCAAGGAAATGCGTGAGTTTCTTCGATTCACGGCGTAGCCGTGCGCCGGGGCAGGCCAGCTAGCTGCGCTTCGTTGGGCCCTCGCGGGGCGGCGAGGCGATCCGGCGCGCCCGCGACTGCTCGAGCTCCCAGAAGGCGCGGACGAGGCACGCGCCGAGACAGACGACGATGAGCAACAACAGGAAAGCCTGGTCGACCGCGGGGACATGTAGCATGGCGATGATAAAGCAACGCCCATGCCATGCGTTCCGCAACAGCCGGCGCTTTCCGCCCTCAGTGCGTGGTGAACGGCAGCGGCGCCCCGGGAGCCACGTCGAAGGCGCCGAGATGGAATTCCTCGCCGACGGATGTGTCAGCCTCGCCCGGTTGCGCCAGCAGCGTGAACGCGGCCTGTGGGTAGATCTTCCAGATCTCCAGATCGCCGGCGGTGATGGTGAGCCAGCCGAACGTGTACATGTAGCGTCCGGGCTCGGTGACCCGGCCGACCCTGTCCCAGGTGATCTTGTCCACTGTAACTTTGTCGACTGCCATTCGGTCCCCCGATCGCAAGTCTGCAAATGACGCCCGGCCTGGAGGCACGGACCTTCAAAAGCTGATCCCGCAATGGGGCCGCGATAGGGCGGCGATGCGGAGGCAAGACGGCCTGTCGGAGGCCGCTGCCTGCCGATTCAGCGCGCCGTCGAGGCCGCCTCTGCTTCGGCCGCCCGCTCCAATTGACGGTGCGAGGCGTGGAAGACGTCGTGGACGAGACCGATCTTTTCCAGGCCCAGGATGATCAGGCCGTTGAGATCGATCTCCCACCAGGCGTGCGAGATGTAGGCGTCCCGCGGGAAGCGGTGATGGTTGTTGTGCAGACCCTCGCCGAAGGTGAGGATCGTGGTCACGAACTCGTTGGTCGAGGCGTCTTCGACGTCGAAGCGGCGATAGCCGTAGGCGTGGCAGACCGACCCGGTGAGCTGGCTGGTGAGGATCAGCAGATAGGCGCGGAGCAGGCCGGAGAATAGCACGCAGCCGATCATGGCGTGCACGCCGCCGAATGTGTAGCCGATCACGCCGGGGATGAAGACTGCCGACATCCCGTACCAGACCCAGCGCGTGCGCACGAAGAACATCGCGATCGGATCGGCGAGGATGTCCTTGGCATAGTATTCGTTGTCGGTGGTGGCCTGGTCGAACACCCAGCTGCCCTGGGCGTGCAGGAAGCCCTTGAACGCGCTGACATAGCGATTGCCGAAGCCGTCGAATTGCGGGCTGTGGGGATCGCCGACGTCGTCGGCGTAGAGATGGTGGCGGCGGTGGTTGGCGACCCATTTGGCGATCGAGCCCTGCACAGCCATCTGGGCGATGGCGCAGAAGAAGACACGCATGATCGGGCCGGTACGGAAGCTGCGATGGACGAACAGGCGGTGCATGCCGGCACCGATGCCGAACGTCGTCAGCGCGAACATCCAGGCGAACGTGAACAGCTCGACCTTGCCGACGCCTTGCGTCACGGCCCAGATGATGCCGGCGACCGCGCCGACATAGAGGATGCCGAGCAGGAGATAACTCTCGCGCAGCTTGGCCTGGACCAGCGGCCCTTCGGTGACGACGCCGGGTGGAAGCTGCGGCTTCAGCGCGATCTCTGCCGGGGCGAACTCGGCGTCGGCGATGGACATTCCGGGGCTTCCAATATTCAAGGCCCGCAGTGATTGCGGACGTACCGGGTCACACCCTACCGCGCAGGGGTCGCCATCTCCAGTATTTAGTTAAAAAAGAGTTAAGATTGATCGGGCCGGCTTCAGGCCGACTGCAGCAAGGGCGTGCGGACGATCAGGCGGACGAGGTCATCGCGTGACTGTTTTTCGGCGAATTTGACCGCAAAACCGTGCTCGAACTTGCGGATCACGCGCCCGACGCAGGCGCCGACCGCTAGCGGGGTTCCGACCGGCGGATCGTATTCGCAGGAGATCGCGACGCCAGCCGTGGAGACGTCGATGATGAAGCAGGGATGGCTGCTGCCGTTGGCGAGCGTCAGGAACGTGTGCGAGACCTGCGGTACGAAACGCGCGTCGTTCCGCAGCTCCTGGACGCTGGCATCCTTCTGCTTCTTCTCGAGCCAGGTCAGCTTTTCCGACATCCAGGCGCGCCGCGCCCGCGTCATGTCGAGCTCCATCAGGAAGCCCGATTTCAGCGTCGCGCTGATCGTGCACTGGAATTCGCCGAAATCCTGGAAGTAGGAGGTGAGGCGCTCGCCGACCTTGCCGACGACGGGCACGTCCACGATCATGCGGAAGGGCGAGACGCGCTTGGTGCGGCAGGCGAAGCTGCGCAGCTTGCCCTCGCAATCATACCAGCGGGGCAGCGAGTAGCTGCCGCTGACCGTGACGTCCACTGCACGCTGCCTGAGGAACTCTGCGACGGACATGAGGTGCCAATGATGTTCGGGATTGCTTCCGTAATTCCACGGTAGCGGTCAAATTCTAAGCAAATGATACTAGCGCGCAGGAGCAGGGGTAAATTTCCGGTAAATGTGCGCCTCGCTCGCCCGGCTGAAAGCGCGGCATAAGGACCCGTTATGCTGCAGGCCGTCTCACAACATCGTCATTGATGGCGCAGTCAAGCAACGACGCGCCGCGGCGGCTAGAGAGATCCGAACATCACCAGCAAAGCCAGCGAGCCCATGGCCATCGCGAACTGGATCGTCGTCCAGACCAGTCCGTTCGGGCTGATCTCCAATCCCAGCGGCGGCAACGCGCGCCGCATGGCCAGCGCCGTGAAGGCTTCGACGACGGCGAGCAGGAGGGCGATGCCGGCGATGAAAGACCAAGTCTCGGCCGGCGGCATCCATGGCGCGAGCCAGGCGGGGACGGAGCCTTTCAAGGCGGCGAGCAACGCGAACCAGCCGAACCAGAATGCCGAGCGCTTGACGATGTCGGGGCCGATCGTTTCGGGCTCAAGGCGGATACCTATCGCTGCCAGCGCGCTTTCGATGCGCTCGCCGTCGGTCAGGACGACGAACGCGCCGAGATAGAGCGGAATGCGCGACTGGAAGAGCAGGGCGAGGATACCGAACAGGATTATGTGGCCGATGACGTCGCCGAGAGTGTCGCCGATCACGTTCTTGGCGCTGCTGCCTGACGGCACGAGCGCCGCCGGCGCAGAATCTGCGTGACGCTGCGGCAGCGATCCGTCGCGCGCCATGTGCTCCAGCATTTTGGCGCGCCGGTCCGATGGATGCTGGCGAGGATGGCTTAGCCACGGCGGAAGGCGCGGCGTCACTGCGGACGCGGCGGACGAACGCTCTATCTCGGGGTTACACTGCGCCATGGGCCTGGACCGGTTCCAACTGACGTTGGTCGGTGGCGAGCAGCGGGGAGGTTCATGCGGGAGCGGGGGAAATTGCAGCCGGGCTGTCATTGGCGGCCCATTGCGGCGCCATCTATCGCCGTCGCGTGCACTGGCGCTCCCTAGCGGAATCGAACCGCTCTCTCCACCGTGAAAGGGTGGCGTCCTAACCGATAGACGAAGGGAGCAAACGCAGGGCCCTGCCGTTGTTCCCGGCACGGCCGCTGGCCGGCCGAGTCGGGCCCGGCGGCTTGCAGCGGGCGAACGTATAGTGGCCTTTCCGGCTTCCGGCAAGCCGTCCGGGACCGGTCTTTTGGCCCCGGTGGACAGCGCCGGCCCCCGGGGTGATCCGGAGGCGATTTCAACGGTTTCTTAGGGTTCCCTGAGTAGCGCTGGAACGGGAGATCTTTCGCCAATGCCACCGCCGAAAAAGCGCGCAGCCCGCAAGCTGCTGTCGCAGCATGCTTGGATCACGCTCGACGGTGGCTTCGCCGCGCGGCATTGCCTGGTCCAGGACATCTCGGATTCCGGCGCCAAGATCACGCTGGACGAGGACGCGAGCCAGCTCCCGGGCGTGATCCGGCTCGCCTTCGCACGCGACGCCCGCACCGGGCGGAGCTGCCAGGTGGTCTGGCGCCGCGGCAAATCAGCCGGCATCAAGTTCATCTGATCGCGGCCGCGGCCGCCCCGATGGCGCCCGGCACCGCTCCGGGCTAGAACGCCGCCATGCGCACGCCGCTTCTCATCCTGATCTCGTTGCTGGCCACATCCGCCGCCGCGGCGGAGGCCTTGCGTCTGCCGCCTGCGGAGCGGCCGCAAGCCGGCAAGGCCCTGCCGCTGAAAGGCGCGGCCGGGAAGGCACGGGCGGGCTCCTGCGCCACTTACGGCCCGCGCTTCGTCATGGTCGAGGGCACCGGGACCTGCGTGAAGATCGGCGGCTCGATCAGCATCGACACTACCGTGAGGCGCTAGAGGCCCATGCCGGTGGACCTGCTGCGCCTCGACCTCATCGTTCCCGTGCTGATGTACTGCGCGCTGCTGTGGTGGGTCGGCCGCGGCCTGAGCTGGACGGCGCGGCTGGCGACCGCGGCGGTGACCTTGGTGCTGATCGTCTGCGTGCTGATGGTTGAGCGCGGCTGGCGGTAAAGCATGATCCGGAAAAGTGCGCAGCGGTTTTCCGAAAAGATCATGCTTAAACAACAACCTAAAGCGCGATGACGCTTCATCCTGATCGCATCGCGCTTTAAAGCCAAAACTAAAAAACGCTAAAACAACCCCATGCACAGTAGCGTCAAGTGCTGAGTTGACGCCGCTGGATTGCGCCAAAACGCGGATTCATCGCGCTCTCGCCGCAGCTTGCGCCGCGCTGCCGGCTCACGACATCGGCGGTGCGACATGCTGTGCAAAACCGGGCCGTTTGCCGAGCTCGGCGAGCCAGCGCGTCAGATGCGGCTGCGCCGGCCGGGTGATGCCCTCGACGCCGAGCCAGCGCCGCGCATAGGAGCCGAGCGCGATGTCCGCGAGCGTGAACGCATCGCCCTCGATGAAGCGGCGCGAGGAGAGCAGGCGGTCGGCGATCGCCCAGACCTCGGCGGCGGCATCGGCATCGCGTTGCACCTGGATCATGTCGCGCTCGGCGGGCGCCGTGCGCACGATGCCCCAGAACACCGGACGGTCGACCGGCTGCACCGTCGACAGCGTCCAGTCGAGCCAGCGGTCGACCGATGCGCGGCTCTTCGGCGCCTCCGGGTAGATCGGCGTGCCGCTTCCATGCGCGAGGCAGAGATAGCGCATGATCGAGTTGGACTCCCACAGCACGAAGTCGCCCTCGACCAGTGTGGGGATCCGCGCATTGGGGTTCATCGCGAGATAGTCGGCCTCGCGGGTCCGGCCGTAACTCATGCCGGCGTCGATACGCTCATAGGGCAAAGCGAGCTCAGTGAGGCACCACAGCACCTTCTGCACGTTGACCGAATTGGCGCGGCCCCAGATCGTCAGCTTGGTGTCAGGCATGAAGCGTCTCCCGCGGCGTTGTCGCTTGCCGCGGGTGATAGCGGAATTCGCCGTTCGGAGCGATGCACGATTGCGGCGCGCCTCTCATGCAAAAAGCTCCGCCCGAGGCGAAGCTTTCGTTGCAAAACAACTCGCAAACTTGAACCCGTCGTCAGCGGCCGAAGAACAGCCACAACAGAATGATCACCGGGATCGGCACGCCAAGCATCCACAGCAACAGCCCTCTCGCCATCACATCCTCCTCCAATCGGCTTCGTTGAAGAGAGAACGTCGGGCGCGAAAGCTTGTTCCTGCCGGGGCCTTACCAATGGCCGGTATTGGGCATCGATGCCCAGGGCTCCTGCGGCGGCTTCGGCTCGCCCTTCTGCAGCAGCTCGATCGAGTGCAGATCGGGCGAGCGGACGAAGGCCATGTTGCCGTCGCGCGGCGGACGGTTGATGGTGACGCCGGCCTTCATCAGCTGCGCGCAGGTGGCGTAGATGTCGTCGACCTCATAGGCGAGATGGCCGAAGAAGCGATCCTCGCCATACTTCTCCTCGTCCCAATTCCAGGTGAGCTCGACCAGGGGCGCGCCACGCGTCTGCGGCTGCTTCTTCAGCGCCTCGAGATCGTCCGCCGAGCACAGGAATACCAGCGTGAACCGCCCCTTGTCGTTCTCGATCCGCCGCACCTCCTTCAACCCGAAAGCATCAACATAGAATTTCAGCGCGACATCGAGATTGCGCACGCGCAGCATGGTGTGGAGGTATCGCATGGTTGTTGCTCCCTAACGTTTGGAGGGTTTTGCTTTGGGCCGGGGGCGGCGGAGGTAGGAGATAGCAGGAAAATGGGAGGAGGGGCAGGGGCGGGCGAATGTGCGTGAAGGGAAAGGGTTGGTGAAGCGAGCCGGCCGAGCATGGACTGGAGCCGCGGAGTAGGCGGGCTGGCGATGGCGAATGACCTGAGCAGCCCTGTCGCGGCCAAGGTACTTCTGGACTGCTCTGCGACGGTTGCGGTTGAACCCCAACTCCGCCGGCGCGACCCATCCATATGCTCCAAGCCGTGCTCAGCGCGATCGTGGATATCCTCCTGTCTGCCGCATGGAGCGCCGTCGTCAGATTCTTCGGTCTGGAAAACGTCGTCGAGATCGTGACGGCGATCTTCGGCTTTGGCTGTATCGTGATCGGCACTGCGGTCTTGTTGCTCGGGCACTGACTAGGGCAATCGTGAGAGATCACCGCAGGCGAGCTTCTCGCCACGTTGATCTTCGGATGCGATTGCCCTGCCTCGACAGGACTCGACCGCAACGGCCGCTGAAGCAATCGGTACGAGATGGCCGCGCCGTTCCGTGGGGAGCGACGCAGTCGGCCGTGCAGAACGCCGGCTTACTTCATGTTGCTGCGGGTCTTCGTGCCGCCCTGGTCGCTACCCGGGCCCGAGCCGCCCTGGCCGGAGGCGTCGGGCTTCACCATTCCGCCCTTGCTCATGCCGTCCTTGCTCATCCCGGTCGTGCCCTTGGTCATCGAGCCTTTGTTCGGGTTTTTCATGCCGGGCTTCTGCATGTTGTCGGACTGCGGGGCGGGGCCTGTCTGGGCAAAGGCGGAGCCGCACATGAGACCGAGTGCGGCGGTCGCGATCATGAACTTCTTCATCGCAAGCTCCTCGTTGGTTGCATGGGCCAACGGGAACGCGGAAGCCATGTTCCTCGGCTTGACGTTCAGGAGGAAAGAATTCTCCGACGCCGGAAGTCGCCGCCCGCGATTTATGTCAGCAGGCGTGCGTTCTTGCGCGGGGGCGAGCTGCCTGGGGCGACGCCGACGTCGTCTCCGGCTGCAACTAGGCCGCAATCCGTTGTTCGACCGGGGCCGTCAGCAGCTTGAGCGCTTGTGCGTGTTGCAGGTCGGGGACCGCGATCGCCGTGTGGCTGTAGATCGCATGGCTGCGCGATTTTGCAATCTTGTCCAGGATCTGGCTGCCCTTGATGACGTGAAGGCCCATGCCCTCGTCAGTGGGGAAGATCGCCAGCACCACGTCATAGGCCGCGATGACGGCCCTGAGTGCCTCGGCCTTGTCCTCGGCGACGTCGACAAAAACACGAACATCAGCCGCGAGTTCACGCAGCTCGTCAAAATCCAGCACTGTGGGGATACTCCAAACGCAACGAGACTGAATGGAGCTTGGCGGCGTTGGGTTACTGAAGTGTCAACAAGGCGTGCCGAGCCACAAGTTTCACGACGAGGTGACTTCACGCTCTAGCGCTTTGCTTCCTCCTTGCGAAGCCGGGCCTCCGCGGCCTCGTCCACGAGGTTCAAGGCGAGGCCGTCATAACTCAGCTTGAGCCCGCGGCCGACGATCCATGTCCATCCCTCTCGCTCCTTGATGGGTTGCGCGTTGAACTGATCGGAGATCGATTTGACGGCAGCGTCCTGCGCCCCCGGATTGTTCAACTCCGCCTTGACGCGCCAGATCGGGTGCCTGGCGTCGACCTCCTCGCTGTCGACCGTGACCTTGGCGCCGTTGATGTCGCATTCGAAGGTGTAGGAGTCGCGGCTCCGGCGGCAGAGATAGCGGCGTTGACTGACGAGCTTGCTGGTCTCGTCGAATGTCATCCCGGGCGAGAAGCCGAAGATGTCGGACTTCTTCACGAGGGCGAGGGACGCAGGCTTCAGGAAGCTCGGCTGGATCGCGACGAGGGCTGCGACGGCGACAACGATCAAACCTGCGATGACGATAGCGACCTTCATGAGCACCCCACGAGCAACCTTCAGACCATTATAGGCAGCCGGGCCGTTCTACCATGCCCCCAAAAGCGAAAACCCCGCCTGGGGGAAGCGGGGCTCTCTGGTGGGGTGAAGCTTAGGGACTTCAATGATATGACGCGCCGGCTGCAAAATGGTTCAAACGGAAATCGGAAGGTCCTGCGGCATCTTCACAGGAAGTAGGGAACCCCGCAGAAGCCCTGCTTGCGTTTTCGGCCTCGATGGGTTCTAAGCCCCGTCACTTCATGACCTCTGGCATGAAATCAGCAGCGCGCCCCCGCGCTTCAGGCCGCGTCCCCAGCAGAGTTGCTCGCGCGCACAAAAGGAATTCAGACATGGCGAAGATGACGAAGACTCAATTGATTGATGCAATTGCCGAGGGCACGCAGCTTTCGAAGAACGACGTGAAGTCGGTGATCGAGTACATGGCGACAGTCGGTTACAAGGAGCTCAACGAGTCCGGCGAGTTCGTCATTCCCGGTTTCGTGAAGATGTCGGTCGTGAACAAGCCGGCGACCGAAGCCCGCATGGGCGTCAATCCCTTCACCAAGGAGCCGATGCAGTTCGCGGCCAAGCCGGCGAGCAAGTCGGTCAAGGCCTCGCCGCTGAAGGTTGCCAAGGACGCCGTCTAAGGTGCCGGCGATGTCGTTGCGGCGGAGCGATGCCGCAACGATCAATGGCTGAAGACAAGGTGGTGCTCGGCGACGGCGATGCCGAACATCACCACGACAATCAGGACGAACCACAGAGCGCGCCGGTCGGTTTGTCCCGGCGCGCTCTGCGGTTTCCCGCAAGCCGGGCAGACCGAAAGGCCGATCGGGATCTCGGTCTCACAGAACTCGCAGATCATCGGCGCCTCGATGATGAAGAGCACCGGCTCCGGAGTCGGACGCGGTAACGCGGGACACCGCCTCATTCGGCCGGTCAATGCGAACGCTGGAAGATTCGTTCCCGTGGCTACGACCCGCTGCACCTGGCAGGCAGCCGTGGCCTTCAAAGAAAAACCCCGCGCTTTCGCACGGGGCTCTTCTGGCTGACGGCGTTGGGATTTCAGCGCCTGGCCGCCAGCCGTATTTCTAACTTAAAGTTGAAAGTCCAAAAAGCAACAGCGCCGCGATGACGGAATATGTTCGTTCACCGCAGCGCTGCCATATGACTGGGCGCTGAAATCCCCAGCTTCCATGGGTCCACGCGGCGTTGAAAAGGTTCAACGCGACATGCCGGGAAATCGCGCGCGAGGGACTGGACTTTTTGTTCTCATTTTGTTCTAGTGAGCCGCCTTAAGGTCCGCTTGGGAGGTGACTCATGACCGTCGAAAAACAGCGCGAAGTGATCAGGCTCTGGAACGAGCTCAGGAAGCTCGAGGGCCCGGCCGCGGAAGAGCTCCGGATCCAAATCCTGGAATGCTTCTCGGAAAAGGAAAAAGTGAAGCGGGCGGCTTGATCTGCTCCGGCGGACGCCGACAACGCCAGGGATCCGGCAAGCGCCGTCTGGTCTGACGGCTCGCGCTTGGTCGGGCGGCTCGTAGGGGCGACGAGGCGACCAACTTGAAGTCCGTCTTGGCGGGGTGTGGTCGCTGCTGCGAGCATTCGCCGCTGATGATTCAGGAACGAACATGTGCCGTCAGCGTTCGGCCTGCATGACTTGCCCGCGATGCGCCAAGCCGATGATGGCGACTTCCGCCAACAGCTTTCGATGCGAACCTTGCCGCGAGATCGTCATCGTGTTTGCGGTCGTCTCGAAATTCTTGCCGCGGAAGATTGTGCCGAGCTACGTCGCTGAAGAGGTTGCGTCGCGCGTTTTCATCGATCGTTAGGAATCGCTTCGCACTGATTTTTCCGATTCCGATTCGTTCTTTGAGAACGAAATGGAGTCGGATGCAGAACATGTCGCGCCTGCCGCACGCGATGCGGCCACACGCATCAAAACGAGACAGCGTGATGCTTCGCACAGTCGCGTCCGCGCCTTCTCCGTAAGGAGTGAGGCGAGGGAGAGCGAGATGAATGCGTGCTGGTTTCTCGCCGAGATCGCGAAAGTGTTCTGGTACGATCGGCACCCGCGCTTGCGCAAAGGCAAACCGTCAGTGCCGCAAGTGCCGCCGCCGGGATCGAAATCTCCCGAGGCCTCGTCTCCTGATGCGACTTGAGCCGATCGTCGTGCCTGCGCGCACGTTTTGTTAAGAGTTGCTCCGCGCCGATTTCTTCGATCCGATTCGTTCTTCGAGAACGAAATGGTGTCGAAGCTGGAACAAAGCCGGTCGCCAGGCTACGGTCGCTTCGGCTTCCTGCGATATGGCAAGCGGCTAGCTGGAAATCCCAGGCGCTCCGCAAACCCTAACGATCATTTGCGCGGAAGCCGATAACCCTATTCGGTTAGGTTAAAAGCCCAATCGCATTGCGCTTGGCCCTCGTTGCGATAGGTGTCTGGCAACGACAAGCAAGAAACGACCTTTGCCAAGAAGCATTTTTATCATGACACCTTTTTCTGAGCCGTCCTTTTACCAAGGCGACCGACAGACCTACCGGCGCGTTGCCATCGTCGGCACGCTGTTCTGTCTCGCTTTCGTGGTGATCAGTTTCTCGCTGCAGCCGCAGGCCGAGGACACGCGCGTCGCGGTCAAGGCCGACCGGCTGGTGCGCACGGCGGGCCAGGCGGCGCACGCCAATTAGAGGCGGCGCTAGCGATCGTCGCTGTGGATGCGATCGTCGGCCGGCACCTGCGGGCTCGCGGTGCCGCGCGAGGCGAGCGCCACGAAACCGGCATAGCCGGACAAATTGAGCAAAACTTCGAGCCACGCGGGCATGTCGGCCTCTTCCGCTCTCTGAAGAGGGATTCAACGTCCGCGCGCAATTCTGGTTCCGTGCTCCCGGAAGGAACTCGAAAGAACTTCAAAGCGGAGAGGAGGGGTCGAGCCGCCGGCCGAGGGTCGCGACGGATTCGCTCGACGGCTGCTCTTTCAGGAACTCGGCGATCGCCCGCGCCAGCTCGCCGTCGCTCATCGGCGTCGGCGGCGGATGCAGGGTGCCGACACCGAAGCTGCGAACGATCTCGTCGTAGTGCTGATCTTCGGATCTGGGAACCAGCTTCCGGATACGGGCCAGCAAAGCGGATAGCGGCAAACTCTCCTCCTCGGTCGTTCGCCCCGCTGGCAGCAATCCTCGTCTGCTGCCATCTGCTCCCGTGAAACTGAAAACCCCGCCAGCATCGCGGAGATGCTGACGGGGCTTCGTGCTGTTGCCTCAACCCGGATGGCGGAGGCTCCCGCACTTAAGGAGGCAATCGCTGGCCGGCGATTTCGTTCCGCCCGCATCGGCTTTTTTTGACCCGCCCGGTTCCGCGCCCTGCGCGCAACCATCGCTGGCGCTCGTGGTTATCTCGGCGAGACGCGAAGGAGGAGAGCATGAAGAAAACACTGGCAGTTCTGGCCACCGTCGCAGCCGTTGGCGTGACCGCGGTTGCGGCCCCTGCGCCTGCCGAGGCGCGCGGGCGCGGCATCGGCCCGGGCCTCGCATTCGGCCTCGCCGCCGGCGCGATCACCGCGGGTGCGGTCGCGGCGTCCCATCCGTACGGCTATTACGGCCCGCGCTACGGCTATTATGGCGGCCCCGACTATTATTACGGGCCGGGCTCCTACGCCTATTATGGCGGTGGACCGTACTACCGGCACCATCACCATTGGCGCCATTGGTAGCCACTCTCAAGCGAAAAGCCCGGAGCGATGCTCCGGGCTTTTTTCATGCGCATTGATCGGGACGTGTATTACGGCCAGAGCGAGGGCCGTTCGACCTTGCGGGCGTTCTCCAGGGTCGACACGAAATACTCTTCGCGCTCCCGCTTGAATTTTTCCTGCGTGGCACGGAAGGCGGCGACACGGGCTGCGATTTCATCGCGCTCACGAGCTTTGCGTTCTTCGTCTTCGGTCATGACCAT
Organism: Bradyrhizobium sp. IAR9; assembly: GCF_013408065.1. NCBI lineage: Bacteria > Pseudomonadati > Pseudomonadota > Alphaproteobacteria > Hyphomicrobiales > Nitrobacteraceae > Bradyrhizobium > Bradyrhizobium sp. IAR9. The sequence continues at coordinate 168,541 of NZ_JACBZW010000001.1, read as the reverse complement.
CCCCTCGGGTTTACTTAACTCAAGCACTGCCGCCGCATCATCTTGAGTCGCATTGACACATCCATTGGGGCTCCTGAATGGGGCGTCAATGGGGAGGAGGCATTGCAGGATTGTGATATGCGAAGGTCGGAAGAAATTGCCGAGCGCTTCGCGTTGGCGCTTGATAAGAGCGTCAACAATCTTGCCGCTTGCGCATGATGCTGTCAGGCAAAGACGAATCGGGAGGCCGCGATTGATTGCATCGAATCTTCAGAGCGGCGTTGAGCGGCTCGGCGACATGATCGCCGAGGCGAGGGTCATCGTGCCGTTCACCGGCGCCGGCATCTCGACCGAATGCGGCATTCCCGACTTCCGCTCGCCGGGCGGAATTTGGACACGCAACCGTCCGATCCCGTTCGACGAATTCGTCGCGAGCCAGTCAGCGCGGGACGAATCCTGGCGCCGCCGTTTTGCGATGGAGGAGGTCTTCGCGGCGGCGAAACCCGGCCGCGGCCATCGGGCGCTCGCCTCGCTCTACCGTGCCGGCAAGGTTCCCGCCGTCATCACCCAGAACATCGACAATCTGCACCAGGCCTCCGGCTTCGCCGGCGAGGACGTAGTTGAACTTCACGGCAATACCACTTATGCGCGCTGCATTGGATGCGGGCAGGCCTATCCGCTCGATTGGGTGAGGCGTCGCTTCGACGACGACGGCCTCGCGCCTAATTGCACCGCGTGCGACGAGCCGGTGAAAACCGCCACGATCTCATTCGGCCAGATGATGCCCGATGATGAAATGCAGCGCGCGACCGCATTGTCGCAGGCCTGCGACCTCTTCATCGCGATCGGTTCCTCACTCGTGGTCTGGCCCGCGGCGGGCTTTCCGATGATGGCAAAGAACGCCGGTGCACGCCTGGTGATCATCAATCGCGAGGCGACCGAACAGGACGACATTGCCGATCTCGTCATCCATCATGACATCGGCGAAGCGCTCGGGCCCTTTGTCGCCAATTGAGGCATCAATTTGATTCGCGGCTGTGCAAGCTGTTCATAGGTTCCGGCGAATCTCTTTTTTGTCTATGCCTCGCAACCGGGAGTGTTATCTTTTGAGTCGAAAGATTCGCGTCGCGTCCAGTTGAGAAGGTTCTCGAAAGACGCGTGATTCGATGCCGCTGCTGAGGCGGGTCGCATGACAGTGTGGGGTCCGGGGTTATGGGGTCGTCGGACGGATTTGAGTCCAAGAAGCTCGGGGTTCCCGGGCAGGGGGCATCGCCCGGGCGGATTACGCCGGGCGAGCACGGCAGTGCCGGTCGCGAGAGCGGGCTCAGTCCGTTCAGCGGGCTCGGCGAGACCAGCGCCAATCTCGTCGAAGTCCACGGCGTCATCAAATGGTTCGACGCCTCCAAGGGCTATGGCTTCATCGTTCCTGACAATGGTTGGCCGGACGTGCTGCTGCACGTCACCGTGCTTAGGCGCGATGGCTTCCAGACCGCGTATGAGGGCGCCCGCATCGTCGTCGAGTGCATCCAGCGCGCCAAGGGTTACCAGGCGTTCCGGGTGGTCTCGATGGACGAGTCGACCGCGATCCATCCGGCGCAGATGCTGCCGCCGCGTACCCATGTCACCGTCACTGCGACCAGCGGGCTGGAACGGGCCCAGGTCAAATGGTTCAATCGGCTGCGCGGCTTCGGCTTCCTGACCTGCGGCGAGGGCACGCCCGACATCTTCGTGCACATGGAGACCTTGCGACGCTTCGGCATGACCGAGCTCAGGCCCGGCCAGTATGTCCTGGTCCGCTTCGGGCCCGGCTCGAAGGGCATGATGGCGGCCGAGATCCATCCCGAGACCGGATCGCCGGGATTGCAGTCGCACTAAGCGCGGGGAGACTCGCGCTCTAGCGTCCAAGTCCCCGCAGTCTTTCAAATCCCCCAAGCTTCATTTCCCGCAATTGTGAGCAGGGCCGCGTCGGCAGACCGGTGCGCCTCTGGCTTTTCCGGCGACCGCCGCGTAAGGACTGGTCCAGTCCCACGCCTCGAGTGCCCCCATGAATCCTGATCGTAAGGCGGTCTGGTCCGCTCTGAAGGGCTGGCTCGCCGCCGTCCTCGTTATCGCCGGCTGTGTCGTTGCCGGCGCGCCCGCCGGCGCCGCCAGCTTCCAGCCGCTCGAGATCGTCACCAAGAACGGCGTGCAGGTGTTCTCGGTGGAAGTAGCCACGACCGAGGAGGAGAAGCAGACCGGCCTGATGTACCGCAAGGAGCTGGCGGACGGCAAAGGCATGCTGTTCGACTTCAATCCCGAGCAGGAGGTGTCGATGTGGATGAAGAACACCTATGTCTCGCTCGACATGATCTTCATCCGCGCCGACGGCCGCATCCTGCGCATCGCCGAGAATACCGAACCGATGTCGACCAAGATCATCTCGTCCCGGGGGCCCGCCAGGGCCGTGCTGGAGGTGGTGGCGGGAACGGCGCAGAAATACGGCATCCGCCCCGGCGACCGCGTCGGCCATCCGCTGTTCGGCAGCAAATAGGCGGGCAGGCGGGCGCCTCGGGGCTTGACGGCGCCTTGGAAGCTGCCGGGAGGCTTGCCGGCGCCTTGGAAGCCTTGCTGGCGCCTTGGGAAGCGTGTATCGACGGGGCTCGCCGGACATTCGGGGTATAGCGCAGCCTGGTAGCGCGGCAGTTTTGGGTACTGCAGGTCGTTGGTTCGAATCCAGCTGCCCCGACCAGTTCTGGGGGAAATCTCCTAGGCTTTTCCCTGCGACCTCCGACGTGATCTGACAGGCAGGGCTTACGGCGTCCCCGCGAGTTCTTCGCGATGCTTCAGGCCACTGCGCCCTCGCGGATCGGGACAGAATTGCCGACGCCGGATCGAACCTTTGGCTGTCGCCATAGACATAAGTGTGTTGGGGATTTCAGCGCCCAATGTCTAAACGGACGCCGCCAAGCGATGATATTCCGCTTGCGCGGCGTTGCGCTTTTCAGGTGTCGCCTTTTCGGATCCGACCCATCAGCTCGAGGCGTACCAGCCGAGCGGAAACGGCAGCAGGGGCCAAATCCCGTGGTTGTCGTTGGCGGCTTTCGGCAGCTCATGCCCCGGCATCCTTGCGATTGGCGCAGGAGGCGTCGATCGCAGCGCCAGGCGCAGACGTTCACACTGCAAATTCATTGTGGTCGCCCTGACGAGATTCTCGAAATTTCAATTCACAAAATTGGACGTCAGCTCAATCAAATCGCTACGCGCCCAAGATGGCGCGGTCATTCTCAAATCGCGCGCGTATTGTAGATAAATCGGCGCCGGCTTTCAACCGATCCCGGCCCCAGGCCGCGCGAAGTAAGGTTGACTGGTTAGGTTAAGGATGAGCGGTTGTTGCGGCCGCTTCGGCGATCGTTATCAGATCGATTCCGGCTCGCGACGGGCTGCCTGCAAGTCGTGCTCACACAAGGTCACGGTTCGTCGCAGCGCGCATATCCTGTGAGTTCTGCGTCATGTCTTTCGATCGCAACTTCAAAACCGCCGGTCCGCAATCGAGCTGGAGCGAGATCTGGCACCTCTGGACCGTGATCGTGCCCCGTCGCTCGATCAACGGGCAGCTCGTGGTCGGCAAGGTCTGGCGCCGCCATGACGGCCGCGACTGGATCTACAAGAAATTCACCGAGTTCGATGGCGAAGAAGCCGCCTGAAGCGCGACGAGCTCGGAATGAACCATCATCGCGCCTTGGGCTTTTGCTGAGGCCGTCGATCTCGGCCATGGCGGTTGAAGGTCGCGCTTCAACCGCCAGGCGTTCCCGGATCAGGCCGCTTTCGCCGGGGCAGCCGCCGGCTTGGGCGGCGGTGGCTTCAGCGGCTTGTCCTGCTTCTTCGACCACGAGATGTAATAGGCCACCGTCGTCATGATCGCGATGCCGGCAACGCTGACGAAGATCTGTGCGAGCAGCGAGCCCGAGCTCATCGACAGCTCGAAATGGCCGACGAAGGACAGGAACACGCCGACGCAGAACACGGCGAGCGACTGCTGGCCGCAGACGATCAGGGGATCGAACACCTTCCATTCCAGCCCCGGCCATTCCTTCGGCACGAAGCGGATCACCAGGATCACGATCACGACGAAGTGGATGAAGCGGTAGGGCGCAAGGTTGGTCTTGTCGTTCGGGTTGAAGGCCGAGAACAGCCACTCCGGGAACATGCCGCCGAATGTGGGGAAGCGGCCGGCCATGGTCATGACCAGCGCGAACAGGAGATAGCCGAGACAGAGATAGAGCGTGATCGGCGCGTTGATCAGCGTCATCGAGCGCCGCGCGCCGCCCATCGCGCACCAGGCGCCGAACACGAACAGCACCTGCCAGCAATATGGGTTGAAGTACCACTGGCCGGCCGGATAGGCGTTCAGATTCCAGCCGAAGTGACGCGCCGCCAGCCACAGCACGATCGCCAGCACCATCGTCAAATCGGGCTTGCGCAGCATGAACCACAGCACCGGCGGGAACAGGCCCATCAGCACGATGTAGAGCGGCAGCACGTCGAGATTGAGCGGCTTGAAGCGCAGGAACAGGCCCTGGCGCAGCGTCTCGGTGGCGTTGTCGACCAGGCCGGCGACGTTGAACTCGTTGATCATCTCGCTATCGCCGAAGCGCAGCGCCAGATAGCTGATCGAGGCGATATAGATCACGAACAGGATGATGTGGGCGACGTAGAGCTGCCAGACCCGCTTGGTCAGCCGGGTGGCGCCGACCAGGAAGCCGCGCTCCAGCATCATCCGCGCATAGACGAACGAGGCGGTATAGCCGGAGATGAACACGAACAAGTCGGCGGCGTCGGAAAAGCCGTAATTGCGCGTCGTGACCCAGTTCACGACATTGTCGGGGATGTGGTCGAGGAAGATCGCCCAGTTCGCGACCCCGCGAAACAGGTCGAGCCTGAGGTCACGGCCTTTTTCAGGGAGCGTGGCGTTGATGTTCAGGAAGGCCATGCGACGGGAGCTTTCGGGAGGGGCGGTTACGCTGATGTCGTCGAAGCAGTGCCGCCGGGCGGGCCCCCAGCGCGAAAGGTGGGTACGCAATTGTCACGGTGCAGCATAATGACTATACCGGTGGTGAGGGGTGCCCCGGGGCCGGAATCACCGATCAGTTCCCAATCGGTGTCTGTATACTATCCCTGAGGTTTCCACCAACTGCTACCGTGACGCATCGAAATCGAACGAAAGACGAAGAGGCCGGACCGCCAATGACCGCACGCATTTTCAAGCCCGCCAAGAACGCGATGCAATCCGGCCGGTCCAAGACGAAGGAATGGCAGCTCGACTACGAGCCGGAGCAGCCCCGCGCGGTCGAGCCGCTGATGGGCTGGACCTCGTCGGGCGACATGAAGCAGCAGATTACGCTGCGCTTCCACAGCAAGGAAGAGGCGGTCGCCTATTGCGAGCGCAAGGGCATCGCCTACCACGTGATCGAACCGCAGGATTCAATCCGCCGCCCGGTCGCCTATGCCGACAACTTCTCGTTCCGTCGCGGCGAGCCCTGGACGCATTGAGAAGGCGGCTGCTTCGACTTCAAACGACTTGATGTTCTCGTCATGCCCGGGCTCGTCCCGCCTGCGCGGCCGAAGCCGCTTCGGCGAGGCAGAGGCCCGGGCATCCACGTTTTGGGTGGGCGTGAACGAACGTGGATCGCCGGGTCAACCCGGCCATGACGGTCGTGGGAGGCATTCCTCCCGAACGCGATAGCGTCGCGCCCCGGGGTTCGGACCCTTGGCACCAATTCCGCCACGTGCTTCGCTGGTCCTGACATCGGGACCACGACGGGGTGGGGTATGGCGGGGCGTGACCAGCTCGACGGCGTCGATCTGAAGATATTATCCGAGCTGCAGCAGGACGGGCGCATCCGCAACAACGAGCTGGCGCTGCGCGTCGGCGTGTCCGCGCCCAACTGCCTGCGGCGGCTGAAATCGCTGTTCAGCCGCGGCGTGATCCGGGCGGTGCGGGCCGTCATCGACGAGCGGCGGCTCGGCTATGAGGTGGTCTCGTTCGTCTCGATCCAGCTCGGCAGCCAGGCCCAGCCGGTGCTGGAGGCGTTCGAGAGTTCGATCGCTGCGATCCCGCGCATCCAGCAGTGCTGGCGGATTTCGGGCGACACCGACTATCTCCTGAGATGCGTGGCGCCGAGCGTCGAGAGCATGCGCCAGCAGCTGCTGCATTTCGCGGCAATGCCTGACGTGAAGAACGTCCGCAGCTTTCCGGTGTTGGGCGTCGCGAAGGATGTGCCGCTGCCTCTGCAGGACGTCGCGGCGGTATCGGCGTGATAGGGGAACGTTCCAGGCGGCCGTTACTCCAAGATCGCGAAAAATCGGACGGCGCTACGCGTCGTCGACGTCAGCACTATAATGCTGATTAACTCACATAACTGTGACATGTGATTTCGGAAGTCCTGCGATGCGCTGAGACGTGATTGCCGGTCTCGGTGCGCCGCCTAGATGCAAGGGGTGAACCTCAGCCTGCGTCGCATCCTGAGGACTCTTTTGTGGGACCCCTGAAGCTGGAAAAGACACCATGACCTCGACCTCGAAGACGATTGTCGCATCCGCTGCGACGCTGTTTGCATCGGCGTTTCTCATGATGACCGCACCCGCCGCGCAGGCGGAAGAGTACTGCATCACCAACGGCGCCCAGGCCGCTCATGGCTGCGGCTATCCGACGATGGAAGCCTGCCGGGCTGCGGCGGGCGGGATCGGGGGCACCTGCTCGCAGAGCGGCGGCGCGAAGACCTCGAACGACGCGCTGGCCTATCAGCCGAAGCAGTCGCGCACGAAGCTTCGCCCGGGCGCGCAGACCAACTCGAATTAACCTGAATACGGGTTTCGAGACTGCGGCCTCCGAGAATTCATCTCGGAGGCCGCAAATTCATGACAGTGATGCGACGGCGGGCGTGTCTCAGCGATACCGGCCGCGAAACTCGCGCGGCGAGGCACCGGTCCAGGTGCGGAACGCGCGGGAAAAGCTCTTCTCGTTGCGGAAGCCCGCGATCTCCGCGATGCGTTTGATCGGCGTGCGGCCTCGCATCAGCTCCTGTTTTGCCAGTTCGAATTTTGCCTCTTCCTTGAGATCGCGCAACGAGGTGGCCTCCTCCCGCAGGCGCCGATGCATGGTGCGGGTGGAGAGCGCAAGCTCGCTCGCGACGTCCTCGGCACCAAGACTGCGTCCGCGCGCATTGCGGAGCACGCGGCGGACACGCTCGACCAGCAGCCGGTCGCGCCGATAGGGCAGCACGGTCAGCCTGAGCGCGCCCTTGAGCATGTTGTCGAGATCGGCGGCGCTGCGCGTCAGCGGCAGCGAGAGATAATGCTTGTCGAAGATGATAGCGGCGCGGTCCGCATCGAAGCGGACGGTCCGGCAAAAGATGGTCGGATAGACCGAGACATGGCCGGGCTCCGCGTACGGGAACTCCGCCGCGCGGAGCGCGATCTGGGAATCGACGGCCCAGCAGGAGAAGCCGAGCACGTAGCGGAGCAGGGTGACCAGGCAGAATTCACGCAGCGGCCCGAGATCGCGCAGCTCACGGATGGAGACCACGGCGGTCTCCTCACTGAGCTCGAGATGGAGCAGCACGTCCTCGGTGAGCAGGCGGTGATGCCGGCACCACCGCTTGAGCGCCACCTCCAGCGTAGGCGCTGTGATCGAGGCGCGGCACAGCATGCCGTAGGTGCCGAAGGGCAGGCGGCGCGAGAACCAGCCGAGCGCCTCGTCGTCGAGCTCGCGCATGGCATGGCCCGCCAGGGCCTCGAACTGGGCGGCCGTGACCCGCCCGTCCGGAGAATTGACAAGGTCTGGCGCTACCTGACCCCGCTGCAACGCCTCGGCCGGATCCCGTCCGTATCGCGCATAGGCGGCAACCACGCCCCGCACGAAGGCGGCGGGGGTGACGGCGCGGCGCGGGATCGCGGTTGCGGCTTGAAAGGGCATTGCGAACCTTTGGGAATTCTCTCGGGAAAATCCTCGCCAAGTTTGGCGGAAAATGCAACCTTTTCGACCGCAAGAGGGCCCTGACCCCGCTAGGTTCGGTCCCCAAAATACGGAGGAATCGCCTTGAACATCCCGAGCATCGACTTCGATCTGGGCGAAGACATCAGCCTGCTGCGTGACACGCTTCGTGCCTTCGTGGAGGCCGAGATCACCCCGCGCGCGGCCGACATCGAGAAGGCCAATCTGTTCCCCGCAGACCTCTGGAAGCGCTTCGGCGACCTTGGCCTGCTCGGCATGACCGCGCCGGAGCAATATGGCGGCTCGAACATGGGCTATCTCGCCCACATCGTCGCCATGGAGGAGATTTCGCGCGGCTCCGCTGCCGTGGGGCTATCCTACGGCGCCCATTCCAACCTCTGCGTCAACCAGATCCGCCGCAACGGCAATGACGCGCAGCGTCAGCGCTATTTGCCGAAGCTGATTTCCGGCGACTATGTCGGCGCGCTCGCGATGTCCGAGCCGGGCGCCGGCTCCGACGTGGTCTCGATGAAGCTGCGCGCCGACAAGCGCGGCGACCGCTACGTCCTCAACGGCTCGAAGATGTGGATCACCAATGGCGGCGACGCCGACGTGCTGGTGGTTTACGCCAAGACCGATCCGGAGGCCGGCCCGCGCGGCATGACGGCTTTCCTCGTCGAGAAGGGCTTCAAGGGTTTCACCCACGGCCAGCATCTCGACAAGCTCGGCATGCGCGGCTCCAACACCTATCCCTTGTTCTTCGACGATTGCGAGGTGCCGGAGGAGAATGTGATGGGCAAGGTGGGTGAGGGCGTCAAGGTGCTGATGTCCGGCCTCGACTATGAGCGCGCGGTGCTGTCGGGCGGCCCGCTCGGGATCATGGCGGCGTGCATGGACGCGGTGGTGCCCTACATGCACGAACGCAAGCAGTTCGGTCAGCCGATCGGCGATTTCCAGCTGATGCAGGGCAAGCTCGCCGACATGTACGCGACCTGGCAGGCCACGCGCGCCTATGTCTATGCGGTGGGACGCGCTTGCGACCGCGCCGACCACTCCCGCAGCTTGCGCAAGGATGCGGCCGCGGCGATCCTCTATTCCGCGGAGAAGGCAACGTGGATGGCCGGCGAGGCGATCCAGGCGCTCGGCGGCGTCGGCTATACCAGCGAATTCCCTGTGGGACGTCTGTGGCGCGACGCCAAGCTGTACGAGATCGGCGCGGGGACGTCCGAAGTTCGCCGCATGCTGATCGGCCGCGAACTGATGTCCGAGACGGCTTAAAAACCTTCACTCATTGGAATCAACATGCCGCTCCATTCCAGCATCGATCCGTCTTCATCCGACTTTGCGCGCAATTCCGAGGCGATGCGCACCCTGGTCGCGGACTTGCGTGAAAAGCTCAGCCAGGTCGCCGGCGGTGGCGGCGAGGTCTCGCGCAACCGCCACACCTCGCGCGGCAAGATGCTGGCACGCGAGCGCGTCGACCTGCTGGTCGATCCCGGCACCTCGTTCCTGGAGCTGTCACCGCTCGCGGCCTACGGCCTCTATGGCGGCGATGTGCATTCGGCGAGCGTCGTGACGGGCGTGGGGCGCATTTCGGGGCGCGAATGCATGATCGTCGCCAACGACGCCACCATCAAGGGCGGCACTTACTATCCCATGACCGTGAAGAAGCATCTGCGCGCGCAGGACGTGGCGCGGCAGAACAATCTGCCCTGCGTCTACATGGTCGATTCCGGTGGCGCCTTCCTGCCGCTGCAGGATGAGATCTTCCCGGACGAGCGGCATTTCGGCCGCATCTTCTACAACCAGGCGCAGATGTCCTCCCAGGGCATCCCGCAGATCGCGATCGTGATGGGCTCGTGCACCGCCGGCGGCGCCTATGTCCCCGCGATGTCGGACGAGAGCATCATCGTGCGCAATCAAGGCACCATCTTCCTCGGCGGCCCGCCGCTGGTGAAGGCCGCGACCGGCGAGGTCGTCAGCGCCGAGGAGCTCGGCGGCGCCGACGTGCATTCGCGCCAGTCGGGCGTCACGGATCACTACGCCCAGAACGATGCCCATGCGATCGGCATCGCCCGGCGCATCGTCGGCACGCTGAAGCCGTCGGTGCGGCCGAACCTCAATATGCATCCGGCGCGTGAGCCGCTGTTTGCTGCGGAGGAGATTTACGGCGTGGTGCCGGTCGACGGCAGAAAGCCGTTCGACGTGCGCGACATCATCGCCCGCGTCGTCGATGGCTCCGAGTTCGACGAGTTCAAGAAACTCTACGGCACGACGCTGGTGTGCGGCTTTGCCCATATCTGGGGCTATCCGGTCGGCATCATCGCCAACAACGGCATTCTCTTCAGTGAGAGTTCTCTCAAAGGCGCCCATTTCATCGAGCTGTGCTGCCAGCGCGGCATTCCCCTGGTGTTCCTGCAGAACATCACCGGCTTCATGGTCGGCAAGAAATACGAGGCCGGCGGCATCGCGCGCGACGGCGCCAAGCTGGTGACGGCGGTTGCGACCGCCTCGGTGCCGAAGTTCACCGTGGTGATCGGCGGCTCCTACGGCGCCGGCAATTACGGCATGTGCGGCCGCGCCTACTCGCCGCGCTTCCTGTGGATGTGGCCGAACGCGCGCATCTCGGTGATGGGGGGCGAGCAGGCCTCGATGGTGCTGAGCCAGGTCCGCCGCGACAATATCGAGGCCAAGGGCGATAGCTGGTCGAAGGAAGAGGAAGACAAATTCCGCGAGCCCATCCGGGCGCAATATGAAAGCCAGGGGCACCCATATTATGCCACGGCGCGGCTGTGGGACGACGGCGTGATCGACCCGGCCGATACCCGCCTCGTGCTCGGCCTCGGCCTCTCGGCGGCGTCGAATGCGCCGATCGAGCCGACGAAATTCGGCCTGTTCAGGATGTGATGCGATGGACCGCTCAAAGCTCTACCGCCGTTTTCGCACCCTCCTGATCGCCAACCGCGGCGAGATCGCCTGCCGCGTCATCCGCACCGCGCGCGCCATGGGGCTGCGCACGGTCGCGGTCTATTCCGAGGCCGATCGCGATGCGATGCATGTCGCGCTTGCGGATGAAGCCGTGCTGCTCGGGCCGGCGCGGGCCCGCGACAGCTATCTCAATGTCGAGCGGCTGATCGAGGCCGCGCGCAAGACCGGCGCCGAAGCCGTGCATCCCGGCTATGGCTTCCTGTCGGAGAATGCCGAATTCGCACGGGCCTGCTTCGATGCCGGGCTGGTCTTCGTCGGCCCTACCGCCGGGATGATGACGGCGATGGGCTCGAAGTCCGGCTCGAAAGAGCTGATGGAGAAGGCCGGCGTGCCGCTGGTGCCGGGCTATCACGGCGAGGCCCAGGACGAGGCGACGCTTTCGAAGGCGGCCGACAAGATCGGCTTTCCCATCCTGGTGAAGGCCTCCGCCGGTGGCGGCGGCCGCGGCATGCGGATCGTGCGCTCGGCCGATGAGCTTGCGCCCGCGATCGTCAGCGCCAAGCGAGAGGCCAAGGCCGCGTTCGGCGACGACCGCATGCTGATCGAAAAATATGTCGACAATCCCCGGCATATCGAGGTGCAGGTGATCGGCGACAGCCACGGCAATCTGCTCTCGCTGTTCGAGCGCGAATGCACCTTGCAGCGCCGACACCAGAAGGTGATCGAGGAAGCGCCGTCGCCGACGCTCAATCCCGCGCAGCGCGAGGCGGTTTGTGCCGCCGCGCGAAAGGCCGCAGGCGCGGTGAACTATGTCGGTGCCGGCACCATCGAGTTCGTCTCCGACGGCAAGGACGTTTTCTTCATCGAGATGAACACGCGTCTGCAGGTCGAGCATCCCGTGACCGAGCTGATATCAGGCGTCGATCTCGTCGAATGGCAGCTGCGCGTTGCCTTCGGCGAGGCGCTGCCCTTGAGGCAGGACGAGATCAAGCTCAACGGCCACGCGGTCGAGGCGCGCGTCTACGCGGAAAATCCGACCAAGAACTTCATGCCGTCGGTCGGCAGGATCTCGACCTGGCGGCTGCCCGCGGAGACCGGTGGCCTGCGCATCGACGCCGGCTACCGCGAGGGCGATAGCGTCTCGCCTTACTATGACGCCATGCTCGCCAAAATGATCGCGTGGGCGCCAACGCGGGATGTCGCTATCGAGCGGCTGAACCGCGGGCTGGAAGAGTCCGACGTCCGCGGCATCGTCACCAACATCCCGTTCCTGTCGGCGCTGATGACGCATCCGAAGGTGCGGACGAATGCGATCGACACCGGCTTCATCGAGCGTGAGCTGGCGGTGCTGACACAGGCCGCGCCGGCGCCGGGTGAGCTCGAGCTGTGCGCCGCGGTGGCTGCTATTATCAGCGACGAACGACAGGCGGCACAGGCGGTGGCGAATTCGCCCTGGCAAACCTTTGGCTGGCAGCCGGTCGGCCGCCGCCAGCGCAGCTTTGCCTTTCGTGTCGGGCACGGCCCCGAGCAGAAGATCGTGCTGAACTACGGCAGCGGTCCGTCGACGCTGATCATCGGCGAACGCGAATTGGCATTTGCGATCGCGCTGCGCGACGGCGGCTTCGACCTGACGCTTGACGGCGTCAAGTCGTCGGTCGCCGCGGTCGTCGCCGGCCATGAGCTTTACCTGCGCACGCGCAACGGCCGCTTCGACCTGCATTGGGTCGATCCGTTCGGCGGCGAAAGCGAGGAGCATATCGGCGAGGACAAGATCGCAGCGCCGCTGCCGGGCACCGTCGTCGCCGTGCTGGCCGAGGAGGGGGCCAAGCTCGAGAAGGGCGCGCCGATCCTGACGCTGGAAGTGATGAAGATGGAGCAGACGCTGCGCGCGCCCTATGCCGGCGTCTTGAAGTCCATCAAGTGCAAGGTCGGCGACATCGTGCAGGAGGGCGTCGAGCTCGCGGTGGTCGAACCTGCGGGAGAGTGACATGAGCGACCCCGTCCGCATCATCGAAATGGGGCCGCGCGACGGCCTCCAGAACGAGAAGACACCCGTCAGCGTCGAAGCCCGTATCGCCTTCGTCGAGGCGCTGGTCGCGGCCGGCCTCGATACGGTCGAGGTCGGGGCGTTCGTCTCGCCCAAGGCGATCCCGCAAATGGCGAGCTCGGATGCCGTGCTGCGCGGCGTGAACCACATCAAGGGCGCCGAATTCCACGTGCTGGTGCCCAACGAGAAGGGCTATGACGCAGCGCGCGCCGCGGGCGCGAGAGTGGTCTCGGTGTTCGCCGCGGCCTCCGAGGGTTTTTCTCGCGCCAACATCAATTGCACCGTTGCGGAGTCCATCGATCGGTTCAAGCCGGTGCTGGCTCGTGCCAAGGCTGATGGCGTCAAGGTGCGCGGCTATATCTCCTGCGTGCTCGGCTGTCCGTTCGACGGTGAGATCAAGCCGAAGGCCGTCGCCGATCTTGCGAGCACGTTGTGGGAGCTTGGCTGCTACGAGGTCTCCCTCGGCGACACCATCGGCGTCGGCACGCCTGATAAGGCCAAGGCGATGCTGCGCGCGGTTGCCGCCAACATTCCCGCCGCCAATCTCGCAATGCATTTCCACGACACCTACGGACAGGCGCTCGCCAATCTCTATGCCGGCCTGGAGGAGGGCGTGCGCGTCATCGACGCCGCCGCCGGCGGCCTCGGCGGCTGCCCCTACGCGCCGGGCGCCACTGGCAACGTCGCGACCGAGGATGTCGTCTACATGCTCGAGGGCATGGGCGTCAGAACCGGCGTCGAAATGGACAAGCTGCTGGCGGCCACGAACGAGATGAGCCGCGTGCTGGGCAAGCCGCCGGTGAGCCGGGTGGCGTCCGCGCTGAATGCGAAGAAGAAGCGGGCGGCTTCGTAGGTCTTCGCCATTGTAAGCGCAGGTGCCGTAGGGTGGGCAAAGGCGCCTAGCGCCGTGCCCACCATCTTTTTATGATCGAGACAGGTGGTGGGCACGCTTCCGCCTTCGCTCTTCGAGCTACGGCGGACAAGTCGCTTTGCCCACCCTACGAGACCTGCTTTCAGGCCGCCTTCAGGCCCACATCCGGCAGGCGCGGCCGGCTCTTGAGTGCCTTGGCCATCATGGCCTCGACCTCGGCCTTCTCCTGCGGCAGCAGCGCGAGGCGCGGCGGCCGGGTCAGTGCGGTACCGCGGCCCATGATGTGCTCGCACAGCTTGATGCACTGGACGAGGTCGGGGCGCGCATCGAGATGCAGGAGCGGCATGAACCATTCGTAGATCGGCATCGCCTCGGCGAAACGCCCGGCCTTGGCCAAACGAAACAGCGTCTCGCCCTCGCGCGGGAAGGCGTTGGACATGCCGGAGACCCAGCCCACGGCGCCCATGGCGATGCTCTCGACGATGACGTCGTCGAGGCCTGCGAACAGCACGAAGCGGTCGCCCACCATGTTCCTGGTGTCGATGAAGCGCCGTGTGTCGCCGGAGGAATCCTTGAAGCACACCACGGTCTCGACGTCAGCGAGCGAAGCCAGGATGTCAGGCGTCACGTCGTTCTTGTAGATCGGCGGATTGTTGTAGAGCATCACGGGAAGGTCGGTCGCGGAGGCGACGGCGCGGAAATGCGCGGCGGTCTCGTGCGGCTTGGACGAATAGACCAGCGCCGGCATCACCATCACGCCGTCGATGCCGACGCGCGCGGCTTCCTTCGCCGTCTCGACCGCAAACGCCGTGGTGAATTCGGCGATGCCGCACAATACGGGCACGCGGCCGGCGGCGACCGACTTCGCCGTCTCCATGATCGCGACCTTCTCCTTGCGCTCCAGCGAGGTGTTCTCGCCGACCGAGCCGCAGACGATCAGGCCCGAGACGCCGTCGCGGATCAGACCGTCCATCACCTTCGCGGTTGCGTCGATGTCGAGCGAAAGATCGTCATGGAATTGGGTGGTGACGGCCGGGAAGACGCCTTCCCAGGAAACGCGGCGGCTCATTGATTTGACTCCAAGTAAGATTGCCGGCGGGGGGCTGGATCCGCCGGGCGTGGTGAAGAGGATGGCGGGTGGGATCAGAGCGTCGCGCCGACCTTGCGCAGCTCGGCGAGAATCGGTGCCTTGGGCAGCCAGATCTTGTCGAATTCGGCGATGACGGCCTCGGTGTCGCCCGCCGGGACCTGACGGATTGGGATCGGCGCGTTCTTGAAGTTCTCGATCAGCGCGGGCTCATTGCCGGCGAGTTCGTCGATCTGCGCATCCAGAGTCGCCTTGACAGTCTTGGCGATCAGCTCGCGGTCGGCGGCGGGGAGCGACTGCCAGACCCGGCCGGAAACGACGGCCGCCATCGGCATGAAGACGGCATTCATCTGCAGGATCACCTTCGACACCTTGTCGAAACGCTGGTTCCAGGAGAATTCGAGATCGGCCTCGAGGCCGTCGACCTGGCCGTTGGCCATCGCGTCGAACACCTGCGGCGTCGGGATCGGTGTCGGCGCTGCGCCGAGGGACGAATAGAAATCACGATAGACCGGCGTCGGGTTGATGCGCAGCTTCATGCCCTTGATGTCGGCGAGCGTCGTCAAATCCTTCGACGAGAACACCGCGCGCATGCCGATGATGCCCCAGCCGAGGCCGATGGTGCCGGTCTCCTGCGGCAGCACCTCGAACAACTTCACGGCCGCCGGATGCCGCACAAATTTCGCCACCGCCGGCGTCGAGCGCACGATGTAGGGCGCGTTGATCGCGGCGATGTGCGGCACGCGCGAGCCGAGTTCGGCGGCCTGGATGAAGCCCATGTCGAGCGCGCCGGATTGCAATTGCTGCATCATCGCGGGCTCGTTGCCGAGCTGGCCGGAGTGGAACACGGTCAGTGTCAGGCGGCCGTTGGTTGCGGCCTTGAGATCGTCACCGAATTTGAGCGCGGCCTTGTTCCAGGAATGGCCGTTCGGAGTGATCAGGCCGAGGCGGAATTCCTTGGCCTGGGCGAGCGCCAGCGACGGTGCGAACACCGATGCGGCGGCACTGGCGGCGAGAAAGCGGCGGCGTGTAAGCGGCATGGTCGGGCTTCCTTTTGAACGGGCCTATTTGATGAGGATCAGCGAGAGCGACGGATAGAGCGAGAGCAGCACGAGGAGGACGCAGGAGATGACGAAGAAGGGCAGCGTCACCATGAACATCTTGCCGGGCTTGGCGCCGGTGACGGCGGCCGCGACGAAGAAGCAGAGCCCGACCGGCGGCGACAGCAGGCCGAGCACGAGATTGATCACCACCACGACGCCGAAATGCCGGGGATCGATGTGATAGACCTCGGTCGCAACAGGCAGCAGGATTGGCACCGTCATGATCAGGCCGGGAATGCCGTCGATGACAGTGCCGATCACCAGCAGGATGACGTTGCAGATCAGCATGAAGCTGACCGGGTCCTTGGCGGCCGTCTGGATCCAGGCAGCCGTCTCCTGCGGCACCTTGCCGAAGATCAGGACCCAGGAGAACACCGCGGCGGCCGCGACCAGGAACAGCACGATCGCCGAATAGATCGCGCTGCGCAGCATCATCTGCGGCAGCTGCGAGAACTCGAACTCCCGGGTCCAGTATTTTCCGACGAGTGCGGCGGCCACAGCGCCGACCGCGGCGGATTCCGTCGCATTGGCGAGACCGCTCAGAATCGTGCCGACGATGACGACCGGGATCAGCAGCGTCGGCGACGTCCGCAGGATCGTCATGACGCGCTGGCGCGGCGTCTGATAATCCGCGCGCGGATAATTGTAGACATAGCCCATCAAGGCGATGACGAGGCAGAACATCACCGTGAGGATGACGCCCGGCACGATGCCTGCGATCAGCATGTCGCTGACCGAGACCTGCGCGAGCACGCTGTAGACCACGAACATCACCGAGGGCGGGATGATGGGGCCGAGCATGCCGCCATAAGCGGTCAGCCCCGCCGCAAACGTCTTGTCGTAACCCTTCTTCTCCATCTCCGGCACCATGATCTGGGCCATGATCGCGACCTGCGCGGTCGCCGATCCCAGGATCGAGGAGATGAACATGTTGGCGAGGATGTTGACGTAGGCGAGCCCGCCTTTGAGCGAGCCGACGAAGGCCATCGCCATGTCGACGATGCGCCGTGTGATGCCGCCGCCATTCATGATCTCGCCGATCAGGATGAAGAGGGGAATCGCGATCAGGCCGTAGCTGTCGACGCCGCCGAACAGCTGCAGCGGATAGGACTGGAACAGCACGGGATTGCCGGATGCCGCAATGTAGACGAGGCCGGCGAGGCACAGGCAGAGGCCGATCGGCACGCCGACCAGCATGAAAACCATAAAGGCCGCCGACGTGATCATCAGTTGACCCCGTCGAGCTCGGAGAGCTGGAAGCCCTTTGGCGGCATGCGCGGCACCAGGCTGAGATCTTCCAGCAAATTGGCGAGGCCGTGAACGGTCATCGACACCGCGAAGATCGGCAGCGTCAGGTAGAGCACCCAGGTCGGCCAGTTCAGCGTCTGGGTGTGCTCGGTGTAGAGGAAGTTGAAGGTTTCGGCCGCGAGCTTGCGCCCGTCGAAGCCGGCGCGGGCAAGGCCGATCGGATCCATCCAGAGCACACAGGTGACGATCAGGGCGGCGCCGAACACGACGACGAGGCCGGTCGAGATCACCTTCGCGATCTTCTGGTGCTGCGGCGAAAGACGTTCCGTCAGCATGGTGACCGCGAAGTCGAGCCGCAGCCGCGTCATCGCGGAGGCGCCGATGAAGGTCAGCCAGACCACGCAATAAACAGCGGATTCGTCGATCCAGTAGATCGGAAAGCGCGCGTAGCGGGTGACGACGTTCACCAGGATCAGGCCGGTCAGCACGTACATCAGGCCCATCAGCGCAAGGCGCTCCACGGCGAGCAGGGCGCTGGAGGCGCGAATGACCATCCGTCGAACGCTGAACGCGCGGTTGGCCGGGATCGTCTGCTCGATCATGAAAGAGGCCCCACACCCCGAAAATTGTCGTGCTATCGACAAATGTATAATTTATACAATCTGAGTGTCAAACGGAGATTGCGGTCATTTCGGCGGCAGGCCGCGCTTTTGCTGGGCACGCTGCTTTGTGGGACGCCCGGCTTTTGCTGGAGCGCCCGACATGCAAGAGAGAGACCGCTTCGGCCGGACGAGTCGGGAAGGACAACAGAAGGTCAGATGAAACAGCCTCTGAAGCATCGCACCCTGTCGGCCGCGATCGTCGACCAGCTCAGGCAGGCGATCCTCGACGGTACTTATCCGGCCGGATCACAGTTGCGGCAGGATGCGCTTGGCGAGGCCTATGGCGTCAGCCGCATTCCCGTTCGCGAGGCACTGTTTCAGCTCGAGGCCGAAGGTCTGGTGCGGATCGTGCCGCAGAAGGGCGCCATCGTCTCGGAGCTGTCTCTGGACGAGATCAACGACGTGTTCGATCTGCGTTGCATCCTGGAGCCGCGGCTGCTGGCGCAGTCGGCGCCGCGTTTCAGCGCTGACGATTTCGACGGGCTCGACGACATCCACAAGCGCTTCGAGAAGGCGATCAAGGCGAAGAACGTCAGCGAATGGGGACAGCTCAACGCCGACTTCCACATGGCGCTGTATGTCCACGCCCCGCAGCCGCGCACGCGGGCGATCGTGCTGTCGCTGCTCCAGACCAGCGACCGCTACACGCGTCTCCAGCTCTCCAACACCAAAGCGATGGGGACAGCCGAAAGGGAGCACGCCCATATGATCGCGCTCTGCCGCGCACAGAAGGTCGAGGAAGCCTGCCGCTTCCTGGAGCGGCACATCGAAGCCGTGCGCAAGGATCTGTTGCAGGTGGTGGCGATCGCGCCGCGATCTCGGCGGAAGAGCGAGCCATGATCAATGCGCTCGTAGGGTGGGCAAAGGCGCATGGCGCCATGCCCACCATCCCTCCGTGACCGCAATCGCGAATGGTGGGCACGCTTCGCTTTGCCCACCCTACGGCAGCCGTGATTGCCGTTACCTGCTCCCGTCCGGCCCCATCACCAGATCCGGCAGCCCGGTCGAAATCGCCGGAAAGAAGCACAGCAGCAGGACTGCCAGCATCATCAGCAGCACGAACGGCAGCGTGCCCCAGATCACCTCGCGCAGGGGAATGTCCGGTGCGACGTTGCGGATGACGAAGATGTTGAGGCCGACGGGCGGATGGATCAGCCCCATCTCCATCACGATGGTCATCACCACGCCGAACCAGATGATGTCGAAATTGGCGGCACGCAGCGGCGGTAGGATGATCGGCGCCGTCATCAGGATGATCGAGACCGGCGGCAGGAAGAAGCCGAGCACGACGACCATGACGAGGATCGCGAACAGCAGCTCCCAGCGCGGCAGGTGCATCGCGACGATGGATTCGGCGACCGATTGCGAGATGTGCAGATAGCTCATCACGTAGGAATAGAGCAGCGACATGCCGATGATCATCATCAGCATGGTCGATTCCCGGATCGTCGACTTCATGATCGGCGCAAGGTCGCTCGGGCGCCACACGCTGTAGATCGCAGCGATCAGCGCCAGCGCCAGCAGGCCGCCGAGGCCGGCGGTCTCTGACGGCGTGGCATAGCCGCCATAGAGCGCGATCATGACGCCGGTGAGCAGCAGCACGAATGGAATCACCCGCGGCAGCACGCTGAAGCGTTCGGCGAGCGTGTATTCGTCGCGGGCGAGAATCGCAGCTTCCGGGCCGCCGTTCTTGTAGATCGCTTCTGCGGCGGCGTATTCCTGACGGAAGCGGATCACGGCGTAGGCGCCGAACAGCGAGACCAGCAGCAGGCCCGGTCCGATGCCGGCGAGGAACAGCCGTCCGAGCGATTTTTCGGCGGCGACTGCGAACAGGATCATGGTGATCGAAGGCGGCAGCAGGATGCCGAGCGTGCCGCCGGCAGCGATGATCCCTGCGGCAAAGCCGCCGGAATAGCCGCGCTTGCGCATCTCGGGGATGCCGGCCGAACCGATCGCCGAGCAGGTCGCAGGCGAGGAGCCCGCCATCGCCGCGAACAGCGCGCAGGCGAAAACGTTGGCGACGCCGAGCCCGCCGGGCACGCGATGCAGCCAGGCATGCAGGGCCGAATAGAGATCCTGGCCGGCGCGCGACTTGCCGATCGCGGCGCCCTTCAGGATGAAGAGCGGGATCGACAACAGCGTGATCGAGGCCATTTCCTCGTAGACGTTTTGCGTCACCGTATCGAGGGACGCCGCCGGCATGTAGATGCCCATGAACACGACCGCGACCGCGCCGAGCGCGAACGCAATGGGCATGCCCGAGAACATCACGAGCAGCGTCGCAACGCCGTAGGCAACGCCGATACCGAACACGCTCATGAACGCTTGGCTCCGGTAAACGGCAGCGCAAGCTGCACGAGGATCTGGATGCAGAGCAGGCTCATGCCGAACGCCATCAGCGAATAGGGAATGGCGAGCGGCGGCGACCACATCGAGTTGGAGACCTGGCCGTCGACATAGGCCTCATGGGCCAGCGTCCAGGACTTCCAGGTGAAGAAGGCGCAGAACAGGAACGTGAAGGCGTCGACCAGCCAGAGCCTGATCCGGTTCGCGAGCGGCGAGAGCAGGCCGACAAAGGCCTCGATGCCGATATGGCCGCGGTTCTGCTGCACATAGGCGGCCGTCATGAAGGTCGCGCCGACCAGCAGGAACACGGCGGCCTCGTCCTGCCAGTAATTGGCGGCCTTGAACAGCGCGCGGCTGAGCACGCTGTAGCTCAGGATGGCGCAGGCCGCGACCAGTGCGATCGCGGCGAACACGACGATGATACTGTTGAGGATTGCAAGACCGCGATCGATCGCCGCCGCAAGGCCGGTCCCTGCGGCAGCGATGGTTTGATCGTCACGATCCGGAAGCGGACCGTGGCTCATGCGGCGACGTCGATGGCGAGCTTGAGCAGGTTCGCCGCGGTCGCGGTCTTGGCGCTGTAGTCCTTCCAGGCGGTGTCGCGGGCGATGTCACGCCACTTGCCGACGGTCGCGGCGTCGAGCACCGAGACCTTGGCGCCGGCCTTCTCGTAGACCTTGGCGACCTCGACGTCGTCGTCCTGCGCGCCCTTGCGGCCGAAGGCCTCGAGCTCGGTGCCGACCGCGAGCAGGATGTCCTGCTGGTTCTTCGGCAGCTTGTCGAAGATCGCTTTCGACATCATCAGCGGCTCGAGCATGAACCAGTAGGAGGCGCCCGCGCCCGAGGTCAGGGACTTGGCGACCTCTTCCAGACGGAACGAGATCAGGCTGGTCGAGGAGGTGATGCCGGCATCGCAGGCGCCGGTCTGCATCGCCGCGTAGATTTCGTTCGAGGGCACCGACAGCACCGAGGCGCCGGCGGTCTGCAGCACCATGTCCATCTCGCGCGAGCCGCCGCGTACCTTCAGGCCCTTGGCGTCTTCCGGCGCGACGATTGGCTTGGAGCGGCTGGCGACGCCGCCGGCCTGCCACACCCAGGTCAGCAGGATGATGCCCTTGTCGGCGAGAAAGTCGGTCAGCGCCTTGCCGACCGGCTCCTTCTTCCAGCGCAGGCCCTGGTCGTAGGTGGTCACGAGGCCGGGCATCAGGCCGATATTGGTCTCCGGCAGCTCGCCGCCGGCGTAGGGCATCGGATAGAGGCTGATGTCGAGCGCGCCCTTGCGCATCGCGGAGAACTGCGCGTTGGTCTTGATCAGCGAGGAGTTCGGATAGATCTCGGCGGCGATGTCGCCGTTGCTGCGTTTAGCGACTTCAGCAGCGAACATACGGCAAAGCCGGTCCCGGAAATCACCCTTGTCGATGGTGCCGCCCGGGAACTGGTGCGAGATCTTCAGCGTGGTCGCGGCCTGCGCGGTGCCGGTGCCGAAGCGGAGAATGGCGGGTGCGGCGACCGCGGTCGCGAGCAGATGGCGGCGCGTGAGCATGGTGTGATCCCTCTGAGCGTTTCTTCGAACGGTTCTTGTTGGCGTGATTTGGGCGGGTCATTTGACCGGCACGTAGGCCCATCCTAGCCGGTCTTTCACCCGATATTCTCTCATCTGATAGTTCGAGACCGAATGCCGCGGCAAGGGGGTGGTGACCGTGCTGCGCTGCACACATCCGCTTTCCACCGCAGGCCCCGGCCTGCTTAGAACGGCGGATCGCAGCAGGCTCGTCAAAAATTTATCTCGCGGCGAGGTAACAATGCGGGGCGTCCATCCGTCGAGATTGAATAGCGGCGTCCGTCGCTGACCAACACCATCTCGAAGGAAAGATGATCCATGACCATTCGCACCCGTATCGTGCTCGGCGTCTCCGCTGCCGCTCTCTCGCTCGGCCTCGCGCTCGCGCCGGCCGCCTTTGCTCAGGACAAGAGCAAGGATGACGGCATGATGAAAAAGGACACGATGTCCAAGGACGGCATGATGAAGAAGGACACCATGTCCAAGGACGACGGCATGAAGAAAGATCACATGTCGAAGGACGGGATGAAGAAGGACGACGGGATGATGAAGAAGAACTGATCTTCGACTGTCGTCCGCAGCAGACGGACGTGCGTCGAAAACCCAGGGGCGGTCACGCGGACCGCCCCGGAATAGTCAGTTCAACTTCAGTTGAACGCGACCGTGAATGCTACTTGCGCTTGGCCTTGCGGGCGGCGTAGCGGGCGTCGCGCTTGGCCTTCTGCTCGGCCTCGATTTCAGCCTGCTTGGCGATCGCTTCCTCCGCCTCGCGGGCGATCCGGGCTGCCTCTGCTGCTGCGGCCTCTTCCGCGATACGCTTCTGCTCGGCCTTTTCGGCCTCGCGCGCTGCCTTTGTCTCGGCGCGCTTGGCCGCGAGGGCCTCGCGCTCGGCGCGTCGTGCCGCGACCGCCGGATCGTCGTGACCGGGCTGCGACTTGAATTTGTTCAAAAGATTTTTGCGTGCTTCCTGCGCCGCCTTTTGTCGGTCGGAGAAGCCTGGTTCCCTGAATCCACTCATCGAACGAACCTTGTCTTCCTCACTTTCAGCCCTACATCACTGCGTGTTGGTACGTCGGCTGGGCATAGCGGGCGCCACGCGACGCAGAAGCGTGTACATCGGCGCGCGTCGCGAAGCCACCCATAATCGCAGCCGATCAGGTAGACGAAAAATCGCCGCCCCGACGATCTCGTAGCCCGGAAAAACTGCCGAATTGTGATGTCCCTCATAAGGGAGCACGCGGGCGACGCCTAGCGTCCGCCCCGATACGAGACGGAGCACGGGCATGACGTTCTTCCGCTTCCACCAAAAGGCGCTCGCAATCGCCTTGGCCCTGATAGCCGTTGCCGGCGCGGCGCTGCTGCTCGCTCGTCCGCAGCCCATCGAGAGTGCCGTCCTGGGTGCCGACTGGGAATGTACCCAGACCGCGTTCGTGCTCACGACCTGTGCACCGCGGCTCCAACAGGCGATCCCGGCGGTCGAAACCTCGCGCAAGGATGCGATCCGGGCGACCCGAGGCTGAACCGAACTGGGCTGATCGGGATGTGACGGGACGTCGCAGAGGTGTTAAGCCGGCACGCCCGCGCGGTAGGTAGCCATGTCCACGTCCAAGCTCGAGTCCAAGCCCGAACGAGGCGAAAAGCCGAAATCCCAGCCGAAGCCTCAACCCGGTGATAACCGCCGCGGCGCGATCGCCGGCTTGATCATCGCGATCCTGATCCTCGGCGTCGGCTGGTGGCTCGCGCGGGACCTCACCGCGGCCAGCAAGATGCAGGACTGCCTGATGTCCGGGCGGAGCAATTGCAACGTGATCGAGCCGGCCCGCTAGAAGCGCCCCAGCACGGCCCGTCGAGCCGAAAAAATGCCGTGATCTTAACCATTTGTAACGCGACATAGCTGACCAAAGCAGGTCAGCTATGTCAGCCGGCATCAAGCCGAGCGCGATCCGAATCGTCTATCGCGCCAGGCACCACGGCATTCGAGAGAGTAGGGGTCAAGCACGCATGAGTGCGTCCAGCCGCATGAAGATCATCATTTCCTTGGTTTCGGCCATGTCGTTGCTCGCGCTTTCGGCACAGGCCCAGGACGCCGGGCCGTCGAGGGACGCAAGGCCACCAAGGGACGCCGGCCAGCCTCCGGCCCGCCCGGGCGCAGGGGCACCGCCTCCGGACAGTCAGAACATGCGCAGGGGCCCGCCGCCGCAGCAGGCGGCCCGACCCGCGCCGCAGCCCGGTGGCCAGCGCCATGCTGGTCCCGGTCCGCATGGCGCCGGCGGCCCGCCGCCGGGAGGCCATGTCGCCCGTGGTCCCGCTCCGACGCGCGACTGGGGCGGACAGGCCTATCGTGGCAATCGCTCCTGGGACGGTGGGCGCTGGCGCCACGAAGTCCACAACGGCCGCTCCGGCTGGTGGTGGGACGTTGGCGGCGTCTGGTATTATTATCCGCAGCGGATGGCCGGTCCGCCGGCCTACATCTCCGAGGAGTATTACGACGACGTGCCGGTGGCCTACGCCCCGCCGCCGCCTCCGGTCGCCTATGCACCGCCACCTCCGCCGCCGCCGGCTGATCCCGGCGCGAGCGCGCTTGGCGGCGCCATCGTCGGCGGCGTGCTGGGCGGACTGATCTCGGGTA
Organism: Bradyrhizobium sp. IAR9; assembly: GCF_013408065.1. Lineage (NCBI taxonomy): Bacteria > Pseudomonadati > Pseudomonadota > Alphaproteobacteria > Hyphomicrobiales > Nitrobacteraceae > Bradyrhizobium > Bradyrhizobium sp. IAR9. The sequence continues at coordinate 144,108 of NZ_JACBZW010000001.1, read as the reverse complement.
ACGCCACAGGGGCCGCCGCGGGCGCGGTTCTCGGCGGCGCGACCGGAGCCATCGCCGGTGCCACCGCCGCCTCTCAGCCCGGCTACTACTGGGCGCAGGGCAATTGCTACTACCGCTATCCTGACGGGCAGTACGTGGCGACCGATCCGCGAGCGTGCCGCTAAGGCAATGGTCGCATCCTGACCTGAAAGAGGCGGGCGAAAGCCCGCCTCTTTTGTTCTGGTGCCGCCAACCGATTGTCTCGATGCGCATGTCGGCGCGACGTTCGGCGGCGCACAACAATTGCCTCAAAATAGCACTGGCTCCCGATGCCGCTTCACGCGATTCTCAAAAGAAAAAACGTTGGGAAAACGATTCGCGGGGACGTGGGACATGCTGGATGCAATCCAGATCAGCTTGGCGCTTTGGGCCATGATCGTTTGCGGCGGGATCAAGCTGGGGCAGGTGGTGCACTGCCTGTTCTAAAGCGCGATGAGATTTGGATGAATCGTCATCGCGCTTTCGGTTGTTGTTTGCGCATGATCTTTCCGGAAGACCGCTTCGCACTTTTCCGGATCATGCTTTAGCGCACGATCGCTGCCGCGAGCCTGCGTCACACGAGCCAGTTGAAGAACGCAATCGCGCCCCAGACCAGGCCGGCGATCCAGGCCAGCATCACGATGCCGATGGTCCCGAGATAGGCGATGCCGAGCAGGTCGGTCCTTTGTCGTTGCGTCGGGACGTTGGCCGGAGCTGCTGCTTCTTGTGTCATGACGGGAAATACCATCGATGCCTTCGCGGGCTGCTGGAGCGTCGAGACATGGTCTAACCGAGATGCAGGTCGCGGACTGTGACACAATTCACAGATCGCCTGGATGAAAGCCCAGCCAAATGGCTTCGCAATCAGCGCATGCACGCAGTGAAGCAGTCGTGCCGGCCGTTTGCCTCAGTCCGGCAGACGCGGACGTTACCCCGCAATCATACGGACGAAATTGCCATGGGCTTGTCCAGATGGCCGGCTAGAGTCGGTCTCATGTGTACCAAGTACGACCCACAGCACGAAGCGGAGGCCGCGATGAAGCGGGCCGCGGCATCGGAAGGCGCCGATCGGCAACGGCTGATCCAGTTGGCGCTGGCCTGGCACGAGCTGGCCCGCGAGCGGCGCGACGAGCGGGCGGACTAGGGGCATACGCAGGGGAATTTCGCGTCAGACGATGACGGGCCGAGCCCGGCCGGTAGGTTGATCTGCATGAGAAAGCCCCGCGCTCGGGGGACAAGCACGGGGCCCTTCAAAGCCGACCGGGGTTGGCAGGTCGGCACCACCTGATTTCAAGCCATCCAACGTCCAGGTCGTGATCTCGTTCCACGCCGCTGCTCAATTTTGTTGTGCTCTGCTTGATACGCCTGGCGTTGCGCGGGGCAACGCCTCGCTCACGCTCAGGAACCTCCGTTCCCCGCGGACGTTGGCCGTCCATGACCGACCCTGAGTTACGCGCACAGTCCTTCGACATTGCCTGGAAATATCTCGACCGATCCGGCCTGCTCACAGGCGAGCACGAGGACTCCGCTCGCTTCATCCTGAACAGGATCGATCGGTTGATGCTGCGAGGAGAGCGCCGCAGGCTGTTGTTGTCGAACGCTGCGATCGACGCGTACCTGCTGCGGCCGACGCTCGTGCCCATGGCTACGTGATCGATGGCTACGTGATCGATCCGACGAAACGCGATGTTAAGAAAAGCTCAGCGCCGATTGTGCGATTACGATTCGTGCTTTTGGAACGAAGCGGAGTCGGATCGTGAACAAACAAAAAGCCCCCGAAGGGGCTCAATGTTCAGGCGGCTTCCGTCTTCGGCACGGCGTCGGCATTCATTGAGAGCTTGACGACATCGCCTTCGACGGCACCCACATATTTCGTGTCGATGTAGTGATGATGGTCCTTGTGACCTTCCGGGCTGTCCTTCCGCGTCAGCTTGATGCGGTTGCCCTCGACGCGGTCGACCGTGCCGACATGTACGCCGTCCTTGCCGATGATCTTCATGTGCTCTCTGATCTCAGACATGTTGTCCTCCTTGCACCGTCTCAACGGCCAGGATGGACGTTCGTTGCAGCGGGCGCGCGTTGGACCCAAGGCGATTTCCGCACGTTGTCATCCGATCGGATCTGCCCAAGACGCGCATGGAGACCATTCAGGCCTATCTCGAACGGAAGCACTGGGAACTCGGGCTGTTGAATGACTGCCTGAGGCATCGGCTCGATTTGACGCGTCCGCGATCGGTCGACGAGGTCGTCAGGTCCAAATTCCAGATCACTGCGGCGCTCAGGGCAGAGCACGAGCTGCACGAGTGGAAGGCAACGGAAACAGCCTGGTCGCACACCGCCGATCCCGTCAGCGGGCCCTTCAAGTTCAGTTACGATTACCAGCGTGCCGATCTTACGGTGCGCGGTCCTTCCTTCTATGAGGTCGACGGCGGCTGCATGAGCGCGGCGATCTATACTGCCTCAGGCATGGCTGCGATCTCCGCCGTGCTGCTCGCCTCCGCGCAAATCGTCGAGAAGGCTGATTTGCTGGTGCTTCCCGGCTCCTATGGCGAGACACTGGAGCTGATCCGGGGTCTTGTTCCTCATCTGCGGCTCGTAGCTTTGAGTCCGCCGCTGAGCGATGCGTTTGCTTCGGCGAATTCCCCGAAAATTCTTCTGTTGGATTCCTGCTCCCGCGCCGGCGCTTTTGAGGCGGCGATCCGAAGCGACGGCTCGGGCCTCGATCTCGTGATTTTCGATACGACATGCTTCGCGGGCAGCTCGGGCCGGATCCGGCGCGTCCTGAGCTGGGCCCGGCGATACGGAATTCCACTGGTGCTGGTGCGAAGCCACAACAAGCTCGATTCGCTCGGGGCGGAATATGGCCGCCTCGGCTCGGCGGTTTTCGTGCAGGGGAATGAGGACCGGCAGCGGGCAGGGCGGCCTGATTGGACACATCTCGCAGCCGAAACCCGCAACGCGGTGCGGCTTCTCGGCGGCGCGGCGTTGCCGGCGCACTTCCCGCCCTTTGTCGGCAGCGCGGCCTACTGGGCCCTCACGAAGCGGCGTGTTGCGGCGATCCTGCGCAACGGCCGAAGCATGGGCCGCCATTTTGCTGCAAAGCTCCCGGCGCTCTCGGCCGAGCTCCATTTCGCCCACGGTCTCTATGTGACCTTGCGGGGCGCGCGCCCTCTCGACGAGGCGAGCGCGCGGCAGGCCGCCGAGGACATGAGCAACGAACTGCGCGCCGAGGGCCTCCCGATTCGCCATGCCGGCAGCTTCGGTTTCGACTTTGCCGCGACCGAGTGGTTTCACGACGCGACCACGGACCAATATAGTGTGCGGGTGGCGGTCTCGGATTTGCCGACGGAGGTCTGGGGCGATCTCACCTCAGTGATTGCGCGCTGGTGGCAGATTCGTCAGTCGACTGGTGGCGGAGGATGAATCTCGTCGCTTGCGCGGACGAGGGCGTCTCGATCAGTCGATCGCCAGGCAATGCTCCAGGGCCGGCTTTTCGTTGTTGTCGCGGCTGGGACGCGCCCACTCCTGAACGGCGAAGGCAAGGTGATGCTGGCCCATTCCAGCGCCAATGATCGATGCCTGAGCTACCTTGATGGGCCTTGTGACCACACTGGTGTTCACCACGCCTGCGTCGATTGCCAGATACGACATCGCGACGATCGCCACCGCAGATGCGATAGCCATTCTCGTCCATTCGGTAGGAAGCATCGGAGTCCTTAACGCGGGCGCAATTCGCCCAGCGCATACATAGGGCTGATCTGCGCCGTTCAAAGGCCGGCGTATGGTTACCCACGCGTTCGTGAAGGGCGGTGGATCCAAATGAGACTGGCGATCCCAGCAGGACTCGAACCTGCAACCCGCGGAGTAGAAATCCGCTACTCTATCCAGTTGAGCTATGGGACCGTCGCTACGCCAGCCTCCGTTGGGAGGCCGGCTGGTTCATCTACCATGCCAAATATGAAAAATATCGTCTTTCGCCAAGTCTGAACCGAACCCTTTTCCTCAGAGCCGCGACAAAGCGAGACGGTGGCATGTCAGGGTGCCGGGTTGAGCGGCCGCGGACTGGACGATGGATCACATCGCCGGGAACGCTGGCCAGCTTCCGGGATGTGGCCGCCGGTCGACGGGTCGGGTATCGCTGCGCCATCAGGACGGCGTGAGCGGCGGTATCTTGATCGGTCTCCTCTGGGCTTGCCTTTCCATGGCGAATGCGACGATTTGCACCTTTGGTTCCATCGCCTTGAGTCCGTCACCTTTCCGCGCATTTCATGCTGCCAGCGGGCGGCTGTCCGCGATTTCCGGGAGTCCACCATGATCGGTCTTGTTCGCGCCGTCACAATCTGCGCCACGCTGGCGCTCGGCCTTAGCGCAACACACGCTGCCGACAAGGCGTTCAAGCGCGACGACCTCGCCGATTCCGCGATCAAGCTGGAGGCCCAGATCAAGAGCGAGGCGGGGCCCGTCGCCAAGTCCAACGCGACGCTGAAGACGGACGCCGATGCCGCCTTCCGGCGCAATGATTACCGCACCGGCCTGTCGGTGCTCGGCCAGATCGCGGCGACCACGCCGGAAGACACTGGCAACTGGCTGCGGCTTGCCAAAGCCATCTTCCAGATATCGCCGAAGGGCTCGAGCGAGCAGACCTTCCTGCTGGAACGCGCCTCGACCGCGGCCTACATCGCCTACCTGCGCGCCGGCAATCCGGGCGAGGAGGCCGACGCGCTTGCGGTGCTCGGCAAGTCGCTGTCGGAGCGCAAGCTGTGGCGGCCGGCGCTGGATTCGCTGCGGCTGTCGCTCGACCTGCGCGAAGTCGCCGACGTCCGCGGCCAATATGAGAAGATGCGGGACGAGCATGGCTTCCGGCTGCTCGACTACACCGTGGACTCGGATTCGGCGAGCCCGCGGGCCTGCTTCCAGTTCTCCGAGGAATTGGCAAAACGCACCGACTTCGCGCCGTACCTCGCGCTGGCGGGGCAGGACAAGCCGGCGCTGTCGGCCGAAGGCAAGCAGCTCTGCGTCGACGGGCTGAAGCACGGCGAGCGCTACAACATCAATCTGCGCGCCGGCCTGCCGTCCACCGTGAAGGAGGGGCTGCCGAAATCGGCCGAGTTCAACGTCTATGTGCGCGACCGCAAGCCGTTCGTGCGCTTCACCAGCCGGGCTTATGTGCTGCCCCGAACCGGCCAGCGCGGCATTCCCGTGGTCAGCGTCAACACGCCCGCTGTCAATATCAACGTGTTCCGGATCGGCGACCGCAATCTGATCAACACGGTGGTCGACAGCGATTTCCAGAAGACGCTGTCGAAATACCAGCTCTCCGATCTCGGCGATGAGCGCGGCGTAAAAGTCTGGACCGGCGAGCTCGCGACCGCGATGACGCTGAACCAAGACGTCACCACGGCATTCCCGGTCGACCAGGCACTCGGCGAGCTTCAGCCGGGCGTCTACGTGATGACGGCCGCCGCCAAGGGCCCGGGCTCGGACGACGATTACCAGCTCGCCACGCAATGGTTCATCGTCTCCGATCTCGGGGTGTCCGCCTATTCCGGCAATGACGGTATCCATGTCTTCGTCAACTCGCTGGCCTCGACTGATCCGGTCGGCAAGGCCGAGGTCCGGCTGGTTGCCCGCAACAACGAGATCCTGGCGACCCGCAAGACCGACGACAGTGGCCACGTGCTGTTCGAGGCGGGGCTTGCGCGCGGCGAGGGCGGCCTGTCGCCGGCGATGCTGACGGTCACGGGCGAGAAGGCCGATTATGCCTTCCTAAGCCTGAAGTCCTCCGCCTTCGATCTGTCCGATCGCGGCGTCTCCGGCCGCGTGGTGCCCGCAGGCGCCGATGCCTTCGTCTATGCCGAGCGTGGCGTCTACCGCTCCAGCGAGACCGTCTATCTCACCGCGCTGTTGCGCGACGGGCAGGGCAATGCCGTCAGCGGCGGACCGCTGACGCTGGTGATCGAACGTCCTGACGGCGTCGAATACCGACGTGCCGCGCTCGCCGACCAGGGCGCCGGCGGCCGTACGCTGTCCGTGCCGCTCAACTCGGCCGTTCCGACCGGGACGTGGCGGGTGCGCGCCTTCACCGACCCGAAGGGCTCCTCGGTTGGCGAGACCACCTTCATGGTCGAGGACTATGTTCCCGATCGGATCGAATTCGACTTGTCCGCCAAGGACAAGCTGATCAAAGCTAACGCTCCAGTGGAGCTTAAGGCGGACGGCCATTTCCTCTATGGCGCGCCCGCGTCCGGCCTGCAGCTTGAAGGCGACGTGCTGGTCGCGCCGGCAAGCGAACGTCCGGGCTTTGCCGGCTACCAGTTCGGCGTCGCCGACGAGGAGACCACCTCCAACGAGCGCACGCCGCTTGAGAACCTGCCCGAGGCCGACGCCAACGGCGTTGCGACATTCCCGGTGACGCTGGACAAACAGCCGGCCTCGACCCGTCCGCAGGAGGCACAGATCTTCGTCCGCATGGTGGAGACCGGCGGCCGCGCCGTCGAGCGCAAGATCGTGCTGCCGGTTGCGCCCGCGACCGCCCTGATCGGCGTCAAGCCGCTGTTCGGTGACAAGAACGTCGCCGAGGGCGACAAGGCCGAGTTCGATGTCGTGTTCGTCTCGCCCGAGGGCGAGAAGCTGCGTCGCGACGGCCTGCGCTACGAGCTCCTGAAGATGGAGTCGCGCTACCAATGGTACCGCCAGAACAATTACTGGGAGTACGAGCCGGTCAAGTCGACCTCGCGCGTCGCCGACGGTGATGTGACGGTTGCCGCCGACAAGCCGGCGCGGATTTCGCTCAACCCCCAGCCTGGGCGCTACCGGCTCGATGTGAAGTCGAACGATGCCGATGGCCCGGTGACCTCGGTGCAGTTCGACGTCGGCTGGTATTCCGACGGCAGCGCCGACACGCCGGACCTCCTGGAGACCTCGATCGACAAGCCGCAATATTCCTCCGGCGATACCATGACGGTGTCGGTCAATGTCCGCAGTGCCGGCAAGCTCACCATCAACGTGCTCGGCGACCGCCTGCTGACGACGCAGACGATCGACGTCAAGGAAGGCACTGCCCAGGTGAAGCTCCCGGTCGGCAAGGACTGGGGCACCGGCGCTTACGTGGTGGCGACGCTGCGCCGGCCGCTCGATGCCGCGGCCCAGCGCATGCCGGGCCGGGCGATCGGCCTGAAATGGTTCGGCATCGACAAGCAGGCCCGCACCTTGCAGGTCAAGCTGTCGCCGCCGGCGCTGATCCGGCCGAACGCAGCGTTGACAATCCCGGTCAAGCTCGACGGGCTCAATCCGGGCGAGGACGCCAAGATCGTCATCGCCGCGGTCGATGTCGGCATCCTCAACCTCACCAATTACAAGCCGCCGGCGCCGGACGATTACTATCTCGGCCAGCGCCGCCTGAGCGCCGAAATCCGCGATCTCTACGGGCAGCTGATCGATGGCATGTCCGGTACGCGCGGCCAGATCAAGTCCGGCGGTGACGCCGGCGCTGGTGAGCTGCAGGGTTCGCCGCCCGCGCAAAAGCCGCTGGCGCTCTATTCCGGCATCGTCACGGTTGGCGCCGATGGCAGTGCGGAAGTCAGCTTCGACATTCCGGAGTTCGCCGGCACCGCACGCGTGATGGCGGTGGCGTGGACCGCGACCAAGCTGGGCCGCGCCAACACCGACGTCGTGATCCGCGACCCCGTCGTGCTGACCACGACGCTGCCGCGCTTCCTGCTCAACGGCGACCACGGCACGGTCAACCTCGAGATCGACAATGTCGAGGGCCAGGCCGGCGACTACGCCATCAACGTGAAAACGGGTGGTCCGGTGAAGATGACGGGCAATCCCGCCACCACGGTCAAGCTCGCCGCCAAGCAGCGCAACTCGTTCACGCTCGCGATCGACGCGACCGCGGCCGGGCAGGCGACGCTCGACGTCGACATCAAGGGACCGAACGGGCTGACGCTGGCGCGCCACTACGCGTTTGACGTCAAGGCGGCGACGCAGGTGCTGGCACGGCGGTCGATCCGGACCCTGGCGAAAGGCGAGAGCCTGACGCTGACTTCGGACATGTTCTCCGACCTGGTGCCGGGCACCGGCAGCGTCTCGGTCTCGGCGAGCCTGTCGACCGCGCTCGATGCGGCGACGATCCTGAAGGCGCTCGATCGTTATCCCTATGGCTGCTCGGAACAGATCACGAGCCGCGCGATGCCGCTGCTCTATGTCAACGACCTCGCGGCCGGTGCGCATCTGGCAATGGACACCGAGGTCGACCAGCGCATCCGCGATGCCATTGAGCGGCTATTGGCCCGTCAGGGTTCAAACGGCTCGTTCGGCCTGTGGTCGGCCGGCGGCGACGACGCCTGGCTCGACGCCTACGTGACGGACTTCCTGACCCGCGCCCGCGAAAAGGGTTTTGCGGTGCCGGACGTGCTGTTCAAGAACGCGCTCGACCGCATCCGCAATTCCGTCGTCAACGGCAACGAGCCGGAGAAGGACGGCGGGCGCGATCTCGCTTACGGCCTCTATGTGCTCGCACGCAACGGCGCAGCGCCGATCGGCGATCTCCGCTATCTCGCCGACACCAAGCTGAACAACCTCGCAACGCCGATCGCGAAGTCGCAGCTTGCGGCGGCTCTCGCTCTCGTCGGCGACCGCAATCGCGCCGAACGCGTGTACGGCGCCGCGCTCGACTCGCTTGCGCCCAAGCCGGTGCTCGAGTTCGGCCGCACCGACTACGGCTCGCAGCTTCGCGATGCCGCAGCTTTGGTGTCGCTTGCCAGCGAAGGCAATGCGCCGAAGGCGACGCTGACGCAGGCGGTGTCGCGGGTCGAGACCGCGCGCGGGCTGACGCCCTACACCTCCACGCAGGAGAATGCGTGGCTGGTGCTGGCGGCGCGAGCGCTGGCCAAGGAGAACCTGTCCATGGAAGTGGATGGCCAGCCGGTCAAGACCGCGCTCTATCGCAGCTACAAGGCGGACACGTTGAGCGGCAAGCCGCTGAAGATCACCAACACCGGCGATGCGCCGGTGCAGGCGGTGGTCTCGGTGTCGGGCTCGCCGATGACGCCGGAGCCGGCCGCGTCCAACGGCTTCAAGATCGAGCGCAATTACTTCACGCTCGACGGCAAGCCGGCCGACATCAGCAAGGTCAAGCAGAACCAGCGCTTTGCCGTGGTGCTGAAGATCACCGAGGCCAAGCCCGAGTACGGCCACATCATGGTGTCCGACTATCTGCCGGCGGGCCTGGAGATCGACAATCCGAAGCTGGTCTCATCGGGCGACAGCGGCACGCTGGACTGGATCGAGGACGGCGAGGAGCCTGAGGATACCGAGTTCCGCGACGATCGCTTCACGGCGGCGGTCGATCGCGCCTCGGATTCGAAGTCGGTCTTCACCGTCGCCTATATCGTGCGCGTGGTCTCGCCCGGCAAATACGTGCTGCCGCAAGCCTATGTCGAGGACATGTACAACCCCTCGCGCTACGGCCGGACGGGCACGGGCACCGTCGAGGTGCGGACGGCGAAGTGAGTGCTGATTGAATGAGCGCAGCGGAGCCACATACTCAGTCGTCATGCCCGGGCAGAAGCGCGGAGCGCGTCTTCGCGCAAATGTCCCGGGCATCCACGAACTGTGGCGCAGCGGGCAAGAACGTGGATGGCCTGGACAAGCCCGGCCATGACGCAGCAAGGGGCCGCGGCCTTCGTATCCTCTCCGCCCTCGCACTCTCTTTCATCCTCGCCATCACCGGCTTCGTCGGCTGGGTCTACTCGCTCGGACCTCTCCCGCTCGACGAAGCCCGGCACATCTCCACCACCATCGTCGACCGCAACGGCAAGCTGCTGCGCGCCTACGCCATGGCCGACGGCCGCTGGCGGTTGCCGGTCGATGCCAAATCCAGCGTCGACCCGACCTATCTCAAGCTGCTGTTCGCCTATGAGGACCAGCGCTTCTATGCCCACAACGGGCTCGACCCGCTCGCACTCGGTCGCGCCGCGTTGCAGATTGCGACGCGCGGCCACATCGTCTCTGGCGGCTCGACCATCAGCATGCAGCTGGCGCGGCTGATGGAGCCGCGGCGGCAGCGCTCGCTCTACGCCAAGCTGCGGCAGATGGTGCGCGCGATCGAGATCGAGCGCAGCATGAGCAAGGAGCAGATCCTCGACCTCTATCTCGCGCTGGCGCCTTATGGCGGCAATCTCGAGGGCATCCGCGCCGCTTCGATTGGCTATCTCGGCAAGGAGCCGAAGCGGTTGTCGCTGGCTGAAGCCGCGCTGCTGGTCGCGCTGCCGCAGTCGCCGGAGACGCGCCGCCTCGACCGCCATCCCGAGGCCGCGCGCAAGGCGCGTGACCGCGTGCTCGACCGTATGGTCGAGGAGCATGTGGTCAGCGCCGACGACGCAAGGCAGGCCAAGGCCGTGCCCGTGCCAAAGCTGCGCCGGCCGATGCCGATCCTGGCGCCGCATGCGTCCGATACCGCGCTGTCGACGGTCAAGGATAAGCCGGTCATCAAGCTGACGCTCGACGCGAACCTGCAGAAGGTGCTGGAGCCGCTGGCGCGCGACCGCGCCATTGCGCTCGGGCCGAACATATCGGTCGGCATCATCGTGGTCGACAATGAGAGCGGCGACGTGCTCGCGCGCGTCGGCTCGGCGGATTATTTCGACGAGAGCCGGGCAGGGCAGGTCGACATGACCCGTGCGATCCGCTCGCCGGGCTCGACGCTGAAACCCTTCATCTACGGGCTCGCCTTCGAGGACGGCTTCGTCCACCCGGAGAGCCTGATCGACGACCGGCCGGTCCGCTTCGGCTCCTACGCGCCTGAGAATTTCGACATGACCTTCCAGGGCACAGTGCCGGTGAGGAGGGCGCTGCAACTCTCGCTGAACGTGCCGGCGATCGTGCTGCTCGATCGCGTCGGATCGAGCCGGCTGGCGTCGCGACTGCGGCAGGCCGGCGGCAACCTGGTCCTGCCCAAGGACGAAGCGCCGGGGCTTGCCATGGGTCTGGGCGGCGTCGGCGTGACGCTGCAGGATCTCGCCCAGCTCTATACGGGCTTTGCCCGCCTCGGCACCACCAAGCCGCTGCGCGAGGTGATCGCTGACAAGGACGACCGCGAGCCGCTCCGGCTGCTGGATCAGGTCGCGGCCTGGCAGGTCGGCAACGTGTTGCTGGGAACGCCGCCGCCGGAGAACGCCGCCCACAACCGCATCGCCTTCAAGACCGGCACCTCCTACGGCTATCGAGACGCCTGGTCGGTCGGGTTCGACGGCCGGATGACCATCGGGGTCTGGGTCGGCCGGCCCGACGGTGCGCCGGTTCCCGGCCTGATCGGGCGCGTCGCCGCCGCACCGATCCTGTTCGATGCCTTCGCCCGCAGCGGCAAGACGCTGACCGCATTGCCGAAGCCGCCAAAGGGAACCCTGGTTGCCAGCAACGCCAAGCTGCCGTTGCCGCTTAAGCGGTTCCGTCCGTTGGGGGAACTGGTGCGGACCGGCCGTGAGCAGCCGCTGCATATCCAGTTTCCGCTGAACGGCTCGCGGATCGACGTCGATCGCTCCGGGGGGCAGGAGAGCGCCGCGATGCCGGTCAAGGTCGCGGGCGGCGTGCTTCCCATGACCGTCATGGTTAACGGTACGGCGCTCGGCGAGATCGACGGCCGCCGCCAGCGCCTGATCGATCCGCCCGGTCCGGGCTTTGCGCGGCTCACCGTGATCGACGCCACGGGCGCCGCGGACACAGTCGTCATTCGAATTCAATGACCCTGCCTTAAGCGGTTGTGGCGATGGCGGTTTCAGCGTAAGCGGAACCAATGGCCGAGACCTACCCAACTCCCCGTTTTGGAGCGCCCCGCGAGCCAAAATCGCCTGCAAATCCGGGCAGCGGGCTCGTGCGCATGCTCGATGTCGCCACGGCCAGCCATGCCCGCGCCGTTGCCTTCCTGCTCGTGTGCGCGCTGCTGTTGTTCCTGCCGGGCTTCTTCACGATCCCGCCGATCGATCGCGACGAGGCGCGGTTCGCCCAGGCCACCAAGCAGATGGTCGAGAGCGGCGACTATGTCGATATCCGCTTTCAGGAGGACGTCCGCTACAAGAAGCCGGTCGGCATCTATTGGTTGCAATCGGCCACGGTCGAAGCCGCCTCGATGCTCAAGCTGCCGAAGGCCGAATTGCGGATCTGGGTCTACCGCCTGCCGTCCCTGTTCGGGGCGATCGGCGCCGTGCTCATGACCTATTGGGCCGCGCTCGGGTTCGTCACGCGGCGTGCCGCGGTGCTGGCGGCGCTGATGATGTGCGCTTCGGTGCTGCTCGGCGTCGAGGCGCGGCTCGCCAAGACCGACGCGATGCTGCTGTTCTGCGTGACCGCCGCGATGGGTGCGATGGCGCGAGCCTATCTGTCCTGGCAGCGCGCCGAGGACGAGACGCATCCGCCGTGGAGCTGGCCCGCGATCTTCTGGACCGCGCTTGCGGTCGGCATCCTGATCAAGGGCCCACTGATCCTGATGTTCGCAGGGCTGACCATCGTCGCGCTCGCGATCCAGGACCGCGATGCCTCCTGGCTGTGGAAGCTGCGCCCGGTCTGGGGCCTGATGTGGATGCTGGTGCTGGTGCTGCCCTGGTTCGTCGCGATCTTCTGGCGCGCGGGCGATGCCTTCTTTGCCGATTCCGTCGGCGGCGACATGCTGAGCAAGATCGGCGCCCAGGAATCCCATGGTGCGCCGCCTGGACTTTACCTGGCGCTGTTCTGGATCACGTTCTGGCCGGGCGCACCGCTCGCGGCGATGGCGGCACCCGCGGTGTGGCGGGCGCGGCGTGAGCCCGGCGCGCAGTTTCTGCTGGCCTGGCTGATCCCGTCCTGGATCGTGTTCGAGGCGGTGCTGACCAAGCTGCCGCATTACGTGTTGCCGCTGTACCCGGCGATCGCCATCCTCACCGCCGGTGCGGTGGAGCGGCGCGTGCTGTCGCGCTCCTGGCTGATGCGCGGTTCGGCCTGGTGGTTCGCGATCCCCGCGGCCACCTCGATCATCGCGGTGGTCGGCGCCGTGATGCTGACGCGGCAGCCCGCTTTTGTGGCTTGGCCGTTTATCGCGGCATCGCTGATTTTCGGCCTGTTCGCCTGGTGGCTCTACGACAACAACCGCGCCGAGCGCTCGCTGCTCAACGCGCTGGTTGCGGCCTTGATGCTGGCGGTGGTGGTGTATGGCATCGTGCTGCCGTCGCTGACGCCGCTGTTTCCGAGCATCGAGATCGCGCGCGCCTTGCGTAACGTCACCTGCGTCGGGCCGAAGGCGGCGGCTGCCGGCTATCACGAGCCGAGCCTCGTCTTCCTGACGGGCACCCAGACCCTGCTCACGGACGGGTCGGGCGCGGCCGACTTCCTGAGGCAGGGCAGCTGCCGCTTTGCGCTGATCGAGCAGCGTTCGGAGCGGAGCTTCGTGCAGCGCGCCGAGGCGATCGGGCTGCGCTACAAGGTTGGCACCCGCATCGACGGCTACAATTTCTCGCAAGGGCGCGCGATCTCGATCTCGATCTTCCGCTCGGAAGGCACCGAATAGGATGCCTGTTACGACCAGCCCCGCGCCCCGTCCGGGCTATCCCGCGCAATTGCTCGCCGTGTCCCGGAGCGCGCTGGCGCAGCTCGTCCGCACGCCCTCGCATTCGCGCCGCGCAGAGGCCGCGCGAAAGCTGGCGCGGCATTCGCTGTGGCTCAGTGCGACGGGCGCGGCTCTCGTCATCGCGCTGATGCTCGCGTTCGACCAGACCGAGATCCAGCTGATGCCGGCGCGCGGCACGCCAAGCCTGTGGCCGATCCGCATCCTCACCGATTTCGGCAAGGACGAGTACCTGCTCTCGGTGCTCGGGGGCGTGCTGGTGGTGTTGGCGTTCGTTGCGGCGGGGCTTCACGGCACAAGCCGCGCGCTGCTCCTCGGTCTCGGCACACGGCTGCAGTTTGTGTTTCTGTCGATTGCCGTGTCGGCATTCGTTGCCGAGGTCCTGAAATATGTCATCGGCCGCGGACGTCCGTTTGTCGGCGGCAAGGCCAATCCGTTCAACTTCGTGCCGTTCGAGGGGACGGGGGCCTACGCCAGCCTGCCGTCGGGCCATGCCGTGGCAGCGTTCGCGCTGGCGTTTGCCGTGTCGGCATTGTGGCCGCGCTTGCGCGTGTTCATGTTCACTTACGCAATCGTGATCCTGTTGACGCGGCTGGTGCTGGTCGCCCATCACCCGAGCGACGTCGTGGCCGGCGCCCTGGTCGGTACGGTCGGCGCCATGGCGGTCCGCTATTGGTTCGCGGCCAGGCGGCTGGGTTTTGCCATCCGCGCCGATGGCACCATTGTGCCTCTTCCGGGGGCGGTCTCGGGCCGTCTCAAAAGGGTTGCCCGCGGGGCATCCGCCCCATAAAAGCGGCTGCCTGCCGGGACCGCCGGTTCCCAGGGGTCCCCAGGCCCACTTCCAACCACGAGCCGCCTTTGTCGACGTCCCAGCCCTCGGTTTCCATCGTCGTTCCCGTGCGCAACGAAGCCGACAACATCGCGCCGCTGATCGCGGAGATCGGCGCGGCGCTCGATGGCCGCTGGGACTACGAGATCATTTACGTCAACGACGGCTCGACGGACACGACCGGCGACCGGCTCGCGGCGATGATGAGGCAGCGGAGCAATCTGCGGCAGCTGCGTCATGCCAGATCGGGCGGCCAATCGGCGGCGGTGCGCAGTGGCGTGCGCGCGGCGCGCGGGGCGATCGTGGCGACGCTCGATGGCGACGGCCAGAACAATCCAGCCTTCCTGCCCGACCTGATCGCGGCGGTCGAGAAGGGAGCAGGGCGCGTCGGCCTCGCTGCGGGGCAGCGCGTCGGACGCAAGGATACCGGCTTCAAGAAATTCCAGTCGCGCGTGGCCAACGGCGTCCGCAACTCCATCCTGAAGGACGGCACGCGGGATACCGGCTGCGGGCTCAAGGCATTCCGCCGCGAGGTCTTCCTGATGATGCCCTATTTCGACGGGCTGCATCGCTTCCTGCCGGCGCTGGTCCGCCGCGAAGGCTACGACATCGCCTATGTCGACGTGATCGACCGGCCGCGCCATTCCGGCGTGTCCAACTACGGCTTCTTCGACCGGCTGTGGATCGGCATCATGGATCTCGCCGGCGTATGGTGGCTGATCCGCCGCAAGAAGCCGACACCAGATGTGACTGAGGTGAACGCATGATCATTCAATACGGTCAGGCGCTGAGCAATTATCTCTACGACGTCTTCGTCGCCAAGTTCGATTTCTGGCTGGCATTCGGCCTCGTCGCGCAGTTGTTCTTCACCGCGCGCTTCCTGGTGCAGTGGATCGCGAGCGAGCGCGCCGGCAATAGCGTGGTGCCGATGGCGTTCTGGTTCTGCTCGATGGGCGGCGGACTGATGACGCTGGTCTACGGCGTCGTGAAGCGCGAGCCGGTGATCATCCTCGGACAATCGCTCGCGACCATCATCTATATCCGCAACATCATGCTGATCATCAAGAACCGCGGCCGCGCCTCGAAGACGCTCGATCGCTGAGCCCAGGTTCTAGTGCGGCAAGGCCGAGGCCGCGCCTGAGGTTGGCAGGGCCGCTGTCTCCGCCTCGGTCCTGCGATAATGCACGCCGGCCGCGTCGAGCACGGGATAGGCGACCGAGCAGATATGCGAGTGGATGCGCCTGAGGTCGCGCAGCACGTCGAGATGCAGCGACGTCGTTTCGATGGTTTCGGGGCGGCCCTCGCGCAGGCGGTCGAGATGTCGCTCGACCGCGGCGAGTTCGGTGTTGCGCAGCGCGGTTTTCTCCACCAGCAGCTTGCGCGCCTCGTTGGCATCACCGGACATGAAGACCCCGAAGGCGATCCGCAGCGAGTCCATCGTGCGCTTGTGGAAGGCGGCGAGTTCGTCGGCCCCTTCCGCCGAGAACTGGAAGCGCCGCTTGATCTTCTTGGTGGCGAGCTCGCTCAGGCTCTTGTCGATGATGTCGCCGATATGTTCGAGATTGATGGCGAAGGAGATGATCTCCATCGCACGCCGTCCTTCGCTCTCGTCGAGGCTGCCCCGCATCAGCTTGGTCACGTAGAGCTTGATGGCCTCGTCGAGACCGTCGACGAAATTGTCCATCTTGGAGACCTGGTCGACCAGCGCACGGTCGCCGGTCATCATCGCCGCCATCACCTTCCGCAGCATGACCTCGACGAGATCGCCCATCCGCAAGGTCTCGCGAGCGGCGTCGGCGAGCGCCAGTGACGGCGTCTCCAGCGCCGTCTCGTCAAGATAGCGCGGGCGGGCCGGATCGGCCTCTTGCGCGCGATCGGGCAGGAGGCGTGTCAACAGGCGCGACATGGTGTCGAGCAGGCCGATGAAGAGGACGGCGGTGCCGACATTGAAGGCGATGTGGAAAGCCGCCGTCATCCTGGCGAGTTCGGGCTGCCAGGCGTGCATGTGCTCGGCGATCGCGCCGAGGAAGGGCAGGACGAGGGCAATCCCGATCACGCGGTTGATGAGGTTGCCGACCGGCAGGCGGTAGCTCGCGGGGTCGTCACGCCTGGCGCCCTCGAACACGGGATTGATGGCACTGCCGAGATTGGCCCCGAGCACCAGCGCCAGCGCCGCGTAGGGCGTGATGAACTGCGAATAGGCCAGCGACATGATCAGCAGCACACTGGCGACGCTCGAATGCACGGCCCAGGTGACGAGGGCGGCGATGACGATGCACAATATGGGATCGCCCGTGATGGCCGACATCACGATGCGGACGCCCGGTGCGTTCTCAGCCGGCGCCAGCGTGTCGAGCAGGATGTGCAGCGAGAGCAGCATCAGGCCGAGGCCGATGCAGACGCGGCCGATGTCCTTGATCCGCGATCGCGGGCCGGAGCGGAAGGCGACGAGGCCGAGCACGAACAGGACCGGCGCGACGGCTGCGATGTTGAACGACAGCACCTGCACGATCAGCGTCGTGCCGACATTGGCCCCGAGCATGATGGCGAGCGCCGCGGCGAGGCTGACGAGGCCTTCGGCGGCGAACGAGCTCGTGATCAGGGCGGTCGCGGTGCTGCTCTGGAGCAGCGCGGTGAGGCCGAGGCCGGCGGCGAAAGCGCTGGCGCGGTTGCTCAGCGCCTTGCCGAGCAGGCGCCTGAGGTCGGGACCGAAGGCGCGCAAGATCCCGCTGTGGACCATATGCAGGCCCCACAGCAACAGCGCAACGCCGCCCATCAGATCGAGCAGAACCAACGTTCCCATGCTCCGTGTCCGGATTGGAGTCGATTGGTGAGGCTAGCGCCAAATGCTTGAGGTTCAAACCTTTTGTTGGCGCGTCGGCGTTAACGTTTACGCCAGCTGCACGTTCCCGCGGCGCGTTGAGCGTCCGTCGCGGCGCGTTGAGCGTCCGCCGCGGCGCGCGTTGGCGCGTCCGCAGTCGAGATGCCTTGTGAGCAGGCTCACATTGCCGCTTTGAGGGCAGCGAAGCCGCGGTCGAGATCGGCCTTGAGGTCGTCGACGCTTTCCAGTCCGATATGCAGGCGCAGCGTCGGGCCGCCGGGCGCCCACTTGGTCGCTGTGCGATAGGCATCGCAATCGAAGGGAATCGCAAGGCTCTCGAAGCCGCCCCATGAAAAGCCCATGCCGAACAGCTTGAGCGTGTTCAGCATGGTGTCGACGGCCTTCTGCGGCGCCGGCTTCAGCACGATGCTGAACAGGCCGGACGCGCCGGTGAAGTCGCGCTTCCAGATCGCGTGGCCGGGATCGGTCTCCAAGCCGGGATGCAGCACACGCGCGACCTCGGGCCGGCCCGCGAGCCAGCGCGCCATGTCGAGCCCTGAGCGGTGATGTTGTGCCAGCCGCACCGACAGCGTGCGCAGGCCGCGCAGCGCCAGGAAGACGTCGTCGGGTCCAGCGCAGACGCCGAGCAGGCGGATGCCCTCGGCGACCATCGGCCAGGCCTTGGCATTTGCCGAGATGGTGCCGAACATGATGTCGGAATGGCCGCCGATATATTTGGTTGCGGCCTGCATGCTGATGTCGACGCCCTGTTCGAGCGAGCGGTGATAGAGCGGCGTTGCCCAGGTGTTGTCATCGATGACGAGCGCGCCGCGCCCATGCGCGACCTCGGCGATGGCGCGGATGTCCGGCATCTCGAACGACTGCGAGCCTGGGGCCTCCACCAGCACGGCCCGGGTGTTGGGCTTGAACAGCTTGTCGATGCCGGCGCCGATCATCGGATCGAAATAGCTGGTCTCGACGCCAAAGCGGGTGAGCATGCCGTTGCAGAAATTGCGCGAGGGCCGATAGACGTTGTCGCAGACCAGGAGATGGTCTCCGGCCTTGAGCACCGAGAGCAGGGTGGTCGAGATCGCCGACAGCCCCGACGGCACGATGCCGACGCCGGCGCATTGCGGTCCCTCCAGCGCCATCAGCGTCTCCTGGAACGCCTTGGTGGTGGGGGAACCGTGACGGCCATAGGTGAACTCGCCGCGATGGGCGTGCAGGTCCTCGGCGGTCGGGTAGAGCACGGTCGAGCCGTGAAAGACCGGCGGATTGACGAACCCCTTCTGCGCCTTGGTGTCGCGGCCGGAGGTGACCAGCCGGGTCTCGGCCTGCTGCTCTTGGGGGTGCGAGGAATCCATGCGTCTGCTTTCAAAACCGCGTTTCCGCTCGGGCTTGGCGCCTGACGGGCTGGCCGAGAGGCCGCTGTCGTTAATAACAGAACACAGAAGAGTCCCGTCAACCCCTTGACCCGGCACGCCAGTCGTTCTGTGATGCGCAGGTGCTATTCAGTCGCCGCATGTTGAGGGGCCTGCCGCGACCTTCGATCCATCGTCTGACCGGACCTTGCGCCACAGCCATATCGGCGGGCGCCTGCGGCGGGGATTAAGGTATGGCCTCCCGGGATCGGCGGGTGTTCGGCAAGGTTTTCCAGCATGACTCTTGCAG
This sequence comes from Bradyrhizobium sp. IAR9, assembly GCF_013408065.1. NCBI lineage: Bacteria > Pseudomonadati > Pseudomonadota > Alphaproteobacteria > Hyphomicrobiales > Nitrobacteraceae > Bradyrhizobium > Bradyrhizobium sp. IAR9. The sequence goes on along the minus strand of NZ_JACBZW010000001.1, from coordinate 125,172 downwards.
GGCTGGCCTTGATACGCCTAGCCCTGGCAGCGATGATCCTGAGACAACGTTCCTTGAGACGACTTTGAAAGGCCCAAAGCCCATGAAACGCGTAACCCTGGCTCTCACCCTTGCTCTCGCCGCCGGCCTCTCCGCCCAAGCCGCCGACGCGCAAACGCTCAAGACGGTCAAGGACCGGGGCATGCTGTCCTGCGGCGTCAGCCAGGGCCTGCCGGGCTTCTCCTCGCCCGACGACAAGGGCAACTGGACCGGCCTCGACGTCGACGTCTGCAAGGCGATCGCCGGGGCGATCTTCAACGATGCGACCAAGGTCAAGTACGTGCCGCTGTCCGCCAAGGATCGCTTCACCGCGCTGCAATCCGGCGAAATCGACGTGCTCTCGCGCAACACCACCTGGACCATCTCGCGTGATACATCGCTCGGCGCCAATTTTACCGGCGTGACCTATTATGACGGGCAGGGCTTCATGGTGAAGAAGTCGCTCAAGGTGAATTCGGCGCTCGAGCTCAACAGCGCCTCGGTCTGCGTGCAGACCGGCACTACCACCGAGCAGAATCTGGCCGACTACTTCAAAGCCAACAACATGAAGTACGAGGTGATCGCGTTCGGCACCAACGACGAAACGGTCAAGGCCTATGAGGCCGGACGCTGCGACGTCTTCACCACCGACCAGTCGGGCCTGTACGCCAATCGCCTGAAGCTTGCCAATCCCAACGACCACATGGTGCTTCCCGAGATCATCTCGAAGGAGCCGCTCGGCCCCATGGTGCGCCACGGCGACGATCAGTGGTTTGACATCGTGAAGTGGACGCTGTTCGCGATGGTCACCGCCGAAGAGCTTGGCGTGAGCTCGAAGAACGTCGACGAGAAAGCGAAGCTGGAAAATCCCGAGTTGAAGCGCGTCCTCGGCACCGACGGCAATTTCGGCGAACAACTCGGCCTGACCAAGGACTGGGTGGTGCGGATCGTGAAGGCGGTCGGCAATTACGGCGAGGTGTTCGATCGCAATGTCGGCGCGGGCTCGCCGCTCGCCATCAATCGCGGTCTCAACAATCTCTGGAACAAGGGCGGTCTTCAGTACGCGCCGCCGATCCGCTGATCATCCTGATCCGCTGGCAGCGGCATGAGCACCGAGGCCCGAAAACCGCCACCCCAGATCGCGCTGAAGATCAGGCGCGTTCTGGGTGGCAAGGCAGGCTGGAACGGCGTTGCCGTCCAGTTTGCCTTCGCGGCGATCCTGGGCTGGATCGGCTATGAGATCGTCTCCAATGCCCGCGCCAATCTCGAAAACCAGCACATCGCCGCCGGTTTCGGCTTCCTCAGGAATAATGCCGGCTTCGACGTCAACCAGACCCTGATCTCCTATACCGGTTCGGACACGTTCCTGCGCGTGTTCGTGGTCGGGCTCCTGAACACGCTCGTGGTCTCGGTGGTGGGCATCGTCTTCGCCACCTTGATCGGCTTCATTGTCGCGCTGTGCCGGCTGTCGCCCAATTGGCTGTTGTCGCGCGTCGGCGAGATCTATGTCGAGATCATCCGCAACCTGCCGCTGCTGTTCCAGATCCTGTTCTGGTACCTCGCGGTGCTCGCTGCCTTGCCCAATCCGCGGCAGAGCATCTCGCTGCTCGGCGTTGCCTTCATCAGCAATCGCGGCCTCGTCATTCCTAGCCCGATCGGCGGGAGCGGCCTGATGCCATTCCTGGCGATGCTGGCGCTCGGTATCGCAGCGTCACTGGTCTTGCGCTTCTATGCGCGGCGCGCGCTGTTTCAGGAAGGGCGGATGATCCGGATCTGGCCCACCGTGCTGGCCCTGCTGTTCGGGCTGCCGCTTGCCACGATGTTGGTGTTCGGTCTGCCCTTCACCTTCGAGCTGCCGCAGCTGAAGGGCTTTAATTTTGCCGGCGGATCGCGGATCATCCCGGAGTTCGTGGCGCTGACGCTGGCGCTGTCGACCTATACCGCCGCCTTCATCGCCGAGATTGTGCGCGCCGGAATCTTGTCCGTCCACAAGGGGCAGATGGAGGCGGGGGCCTCGCTCGGCCTCAGCCGCGGCAACACGCTGCGGCTGATCGTGGTGCCGCAGGCCATGCGCGTCATCGTGCCGCCGCTGACCAACCAGTACCTTAATCTCACCAAGAACTCGTCGCTGGCGGTCGCGATCGGCTATCCCGACCTCGTCTCGGTGTTCGCCGGCACGTCGCTGAGCCAGACCGGGCAGGCGATCGAGATCATCGCGATGACCATGGGCATCTATCTCCTGATCTCGCTGCTCACCAGCGCGATCATGAGCGTCTACGGGTGGCGCGTCAGCCGGAGTCTGGGCGCATGAGCGATATTGCCTCGAGCAGCTTCGTCCGCCGCGACCTGCTCACCGAGCGTCCCGCACCGATGAAGACCACGGGCTTTGTCGGGCTGATGCGCACGCGCCTGTTCAACTCGCCGACCAACATCCTGCTCACGATCGTCGGCGTCCTGCTGCTGTGGTTCACCATCGTTCCCTCGGTCAGGTTCCTGATGGTCGATGCGGTCTGGAGCGGCAAGGACCGCACGGCATGCCTCTCGGAGAACGCCGGCTTTGCGGTCGGCGCCTGCTGGCCCTACATCCAGGCCAAGCTGCCGCAATTGATCTATGGTTTTTATCCCGAGGCCGAGCGCTGGCGGGTCAACCTCGCGTTTGTCCTTGCGGCGGTCCTGCTTGTGCCACTGCTCGTGCCGCGTCTGCCGGCAAAGGGGCTCAACGCCAGTCTGTTCTTCTTCGCATTTCCAGTGGTCGCGTTCTTTCTGCTGCACGGTGGCGGCATCAAGGGCTTTGGCCTCAGTTGGACCGCCGGCCTGCTGGAATTGTTCGACGAGAGCATCATCGGCGCCGGGCAGGCCGTGCTCGGTTTCAGCAAGACGTCCGCCGTCGCGCCGCTGTTGTGGGCGGTCGGGAATTTCATCGTGCTGTTCGGCACGGCGATCTCCTGGCTGATCCTTCCGCTGACCTGGTTGCGCGATCAGATCCAGGGAGCGGGTCAGTCGGTCTGGGCCGATTTTGCCGTCACGACCGCAGTCGTGTCGTTGATCGCCTTCGGCCTCGGCGGCGGCTTGCGCACGGGTTGGCGCGCTCTGGCTTCGAGCATTGCTGCCTTCGTCGCCATCGCCGCGGTGATCAAGCTGATGGGTCTCGATCGCGGTGGACTGCCGGTCGTGACGACGAATTTGTGGGGCGGCCTCCTGGTGACGCTGGTGGTCTCCGTCACCGGCATCGTCACCTCGCTGCCGATCGGCATCGCGCTGGCGCTCGGCCGCCGCTCCACCATTCCGCTGATCCGGATCTTCTCGATCGCCTTCATCGAGTTCTGGCGCGGCGTGCCGCTGATCACGGTGCTGTTCTTCGCCACCTACATGCTGCCCCTGTTCCTGCCCGGCAATTTCACCGTCGACGGTCTCGTCCGCGCGCTGATCGGCATCGCGCTGTTCACGGGCGCCTACCAGGCCGAGAACGTCCGCGGCGGGCTCGCTGCGATCCCGCGCGGGCAGGGCGAGGCGGCCGCGGCCCTGGGGCTGTCCTGGTGGAAGACGACCTCGCTGATCGTGCTGCCGCAGGCGCTGCGTCACGTCATTCCGAACCTCGTCAACAGCTTCATCTCGTTGTTCAAGGACACCTCGCTGGTCTCGATCGTAGCGCTGTTCGACCTGTTGGGCTCGCTCAGGGCCTCGTTCTCGGACCCGAAATGGTCGACGCCTTCGACCGCGTTCACCGGCTTCGCCTTCGCCGGGATCATCTACTTCATCTTCTGCTTTGGAATGTCGCGCTACTCGCTGTTCGTCGAGCACCGCCTCAACGCCCACCGCCGCAACTGATCGAGGTCACCATGTCCGACCCCATCGTCAAGATTTCCGGCCTCAACAAATGGTACGGCGACTTTCACGTGCTGCGCGACATCGACCTTGCGGTCGAGAAGGGCGAGCGCATCGTGATCTGCGGGCCCTCGGGCTCCGGCAAGTCGACCCTGATCCGCTGCATCAACGCGCTGGAGGAATTCCAGGAGGGCGAGATCGTCGTCGACGGCATCGCGCTCGGGCCCAACCTCAAGCACATCGACGCGGTCCGCCGCGAGGTCGGCATGGTGTTCCAGAGCTTCAACCTGTTCCCGCATCTGACCGTGCTGGAGAACTGCACGCTGGCGCCAATCTGGGTGCGCAACATCCCGAAGAAGGACGCCGAGATCAACGCGATGAAGTTCCTGGAGCGGGTCAAGATCCCGCATCAGGCCAACAAGTTTCCGGGGCAGATGTCCGGCGGCCAGCAGCAGCGCGTCGCAATCGCGCGGGCCCTCACGATGAACCCGAAGGTCATGCTGTTCGACGAGCCGACCTCGGCGCTCGACCCCGAGATGGTCAAGGAGGTGCTGGACACCATGGTGGACCTCGCCGAGGAGGGTATGACCATGCTGGTCGTCACCCACGAAATGGGCTTTGCCCGCGAGGTTGCCAACCGCGTGGTCTTCATGGATGCCGGCCAGATCATCGAGGCCAACACGCCGAACGAATTCTTTGCGGCGCCCCAGCACGCCCGCACGAAACTGTTCCTGAGCCAGATTTTGCGCTGAGCACCTGCCATCCGGAGACCGCGCCGGTCTGACCGGGCCGCCAGCCTGGCACCATCCGAATCAGCTGTGCCTCGTTCCGGACCAACTTCCGGAGAGAGATCTTGCAGAGCAGTGTCGGCGCGCGCGCATTCCAGAATGCGCGATTGCAAAAGAAGTTGAGGAAGCAGGCGGACGCTGTCATGTCGCTCGCGGTCGAGGCGCTCCGGCAGGGCAGATTTGCCGAGGCCGAGACGCTCTGCCGCGGCATTGTGGACGAGGTTCCGGATCATTTCCATGCCACGCACCTGCTTGGCCTTCGCGCCTATGAAGGCGGGCGGCTGGAGGAGGCGCAACAGCTGTTCGAGCGCGCGATTGCGCTCGATCCGCGCTCGCCCGATGCCCATGGAAATCTCGGCGCTGTGTATTTCGATGTCCAGAAGTTCCAGGACGCCCGCGCATGCCAGGAGAAGGCCATTGCGCTGAAGCCGAATTGTCCGATCACCCTCACCAATCTCGGCAATACGCTCCTGAACGTCGGCCTCGGCGAACAGGCGATCAGGCTGCACGAACGCGCTATCGGGCTGCGGCCCGACTACGCCGATGCATTTTGCAACCGCGGCATGGCGGAGCTGATGATCGGCCGGTCCGAGCGCGCCAAGGAGAGTTTCGATCGCGCCCTGTCGTTTCAGCCGCGTCATGCTGAAGCGATCGCCGGCAAGGGCATGGTGTGCATCGAGCTCCGGCATTACGAGGAGGCGGAAGCCGCCCTCGCGGCAGGCTTGGCGATCAAGCCGGGTTCACCGAGGATTCTGGCCCAGCGCGGACGACTCAACTTCGATCTGCATCGGCTGGAGCAGGCGGCGGCGGACTTCGATGCGGCGCTGGCGCAATCGCCGCGGCTCGAGCTCGCACTGCGTGGCAAGGCGCAGGTCAACCTTCTCTTGGGAAACACGACGCAGGCGATTGCGGCCGTCAAGACCCTGCTCGAGGACAATCCGCGGTCCGATTATGCAATCGTGCTTCTCGGGGCGTGCTACGCGAACCAGGGGGACGTCGCGACGGCGCTCGAGCACCTCGACGCGGCGCTCGAGATATCACCTGACTATGCGGATGCCATCGCACGCAAGATCTTCATCCTGGATTATCTGCCCGAGGCCGATTTCGCGGTCCAGCAGGCGGCGCGAAAATCCTGGTGGGATGCGATCGGCGCCAGGCTGCCGCAACGGACACTGCCGCCCCGGGCGCTCGATCCGGACAGGCGGATCGTCGTCGGCTATGTCGCGTCGGAATTCAGGAACCACTCGGCCGCGTTCGCGCTGTTGCCGGTGCTGCGCCAACACGATCACACGAGGTTCGAGATCGTCTGCTATTCCTGCTGGCCGCTGCAGGACGAGATTACCGAGAGATTCAAGCCTCTCGCGGACGTCTGGGTCGACGCCGCGCAGCTTTCGGACGACGAGCTGGCCGATCGCATCCAGGCGGACAAGATCGACATCCTGATCGACGTATCCGGGCATACGGCCGGCAACAGGCTGCCTGTCTTTGCCCGCAAGCCGGCCCCGATCCAGGTCACGGGTTTCGGACACGCCACGGGCACCGGCCTTCAGACCATGGATTACGTGCTCGCCGATCCCATCTTCATTCCGCAATCGGCGCGCCATTTGCTGGCCGAAAAAGTCCATGATCTGCCCTGCCTAATCACGATCGATCCCATCCTGGACGTGCCGCCCTCGGAGCTTCCCATGCTCCGGAACGGCCATGTGACCTTCGGCGTGTTCAACCGCATCTACAAGATCTCGGATGATGCGATACGGGTGTGGTCGAAAGTGATGCGTGAGGTGAGGGGGTCGAAGATCATCATCAAGCACGGGCTGCTCGACGATCTCTTGCTGCGCGACGGCCTGATCGCGCGGTTCGTGGCCCAGGGCATTGCCGAAGACAACATCACCTGCCTGGGCTCGACCACGCGCCACGAGCATCTGCTGGCCTTTGCGCAAGTCGACATCTCCCTCGACACCTTCCCGCAAAATGGCGGCATCAGCACCTGGGAATCGCTCTATGCGGGCGTTCCGGTCGTCGCCAAGCTCGGCAATGGCTCTTCGGCACGCGCCGGCGGCTCCATCGTGGCGGCCGTCGGCCTCGACGACTGGGTCGCCGAGGATGACGACGGCTACGCCGCGATCGCGTGCAAATATGCGACGCAGCCCGCTCATCTGGCGAAATTGCGGGCGGAACTGCCGGCTCGGATCGCAGCCTCACCTGCCGGCAACGTCGAACTTTACACGCGTGAGGTCGAAGCGGCCTATCGCCGGTTCTGGCACGATCATTGTGCCGCGGCCTCGGAACGCGGCGAGGTGGCGTAGCCCGACCTTGCGTTGCCCCCCGGGAAATCCCGGAGTCGCTGCTGGTCCGGTGACCGGCCGGCCATGGCTGCGAATCAGTTAGACTCGCCTCAGGGCATCCTCCGGAGAGACACCTTGCAGAACAGCGGCGGCGGCGCGCGCGCATTCCAGAATGCGCGATTGCAGAAAAAATTGATGAAGCAGGCCGATGCCGTCATCGCCGCTGCGGCGAACGCCTATGGCCAGGGCCGGTATGCCGAGACCGAGGCGCTGTGCCGCGAAATCCTGAAAGCCCTTCCGGATCATGTCGACGCCCTGCACCTGCTCGGCATGTGCGCCCACGACGGCCGGCGCTTCGAGGAGGCGCAACAGCTGCTGGAGCGCGTGATTGCGCTCGATCCGCGCCTGCACGATGCCCATAACAACCTCGCGACCGTGCATTTCGACCTCGGCAATTACGAGGACGCGCGGCGCTGCCAGGAGAGGGCGATCGCGCTGAAGCCCAATTTCGCGGTGGCGCTGACCAATCTCGGCAACACGCTGATGCATATGGGGCTGTACGAGCAGGCGCTCGAAATGCACGAGCGCGCCATCAAGGTCAAACCGGATTATGCCGATGCGCTCTGCAATCGCGGCATGGTCGAACTCGTGCTTGGGCAGATCATGCGCGCCAAGGAGAGCTTCGATCGCGCCCTGCTGTTTCAGCCGCGTCACGCCGAGGCCATCGTCGGCAGCGGCATGGTCAGCATGGAGCTGCGGCACCACGAGGAGGCGGCAGCCAAGTTAGCCACGGCGCTTGCGATCAAGCCCGGCGCGCCGAGGATCCTGGCCCAGCGCGGGCGGCTCAGTTACGAGTTGCAGCGCCTCCACGAGGCGCTGGCGGATTTCGATGCGGCGCTTGCGATTTCGCCCAAGCTCGAACTGGCCCTTCGGGGCAAGGCGCAGGTCTGCCTCGTCATGGGAAAGACCGCGCAGGCGATGGCGGCGGCGACGACCTTGATCGAGCGCAACCCGCGCTCCGAGATGGGGTTGGCGCTGATGGGCTTCGCTTATTCGAACCAGGGAGAGATGGACGCTGCGATCGAATATCTCGATCGTGCGCTGGCGCTCCGGCCGGACTATGGAGACGCGATCAGAGGCAAGATCTTCCTGCTGGACTACCTCGCGGATGCCGATTTCGCGGTCCAGCAGGCTGTACGAAAGTCATGGTGGGATGCGATCGGCTCGAAGATTCCGCAAAGAACGCTGCCCAAGCGGCCGCTGGATCCGGACAAGCAGATCGTGGTCGGATATGTCGCGGCCGAATTCCGGCAACACTCGGCGGGGCTCACCTTGCTGCCCGTGTTGCGCCATCATGATCACGCCAAGTTCAAGATCATCTGCTACTACTCCTGGCCGGGAGCGGACGAGTACACCGCCATGTTCAAGCAAATGGCGGACGTCTGGGTCGACGCTTGGCAGATGTCGGACGACGAACTCGCCGATCGCATTCAGGCCGACAATGTCGACATCCTGATCGACGTTTCGGGCCACACGACCGGCAATCGGCTGCAATGCTTCGCACGGAAGCCGGCTCCGATCCAGGCAACCGGCTTCGGGCACGCGACGGGCACGGGCATGCAGACCATGGACTACGTGCTCGCGGATCCCATTTTCATTCCGCCATCGGCTCGACATTTGTTTCCGGAAAAGATCTACGATCTGCCGTGCCTGATCACGATGGAGCCGGTCACCAATCTGCAGCCTTCCGAGCTGCCAATGCTCCGCAACGGCTACGTCACCTTCGGCGTGTTCAACCGCATCTACAAGATCTCGGATGATGCGATCCGTGTGTGGTCGCGCATCATGCGGGAGGTGCCGGGATCGAAGATCATCCTCAAGCATGGTTTGCTCGACGATGCCTTGCTGCGCGATAGCCTGATCGCACGCTTCATCGCGCAGGGCATTGCCGAGGAGGACATCACATGCCTCGGCACCACCTCGCGCGACGATCACCTGATGGCCTTTGACAAGATCGATATTTCGCTCGACACGTTCCCGCAGAATGGCGGCATCAGCACCTGGGAATCCCTCTACAAGGGCGTTCCCGTCGTCGCCAAGCTCGGCATTGGAGCTTCTTCGCGTGCCGGCGCCTCCATCGTGGCCGCCGTCGGTCTCGGCGACTGGGTCGCCGAGGATGACGACGGCTATGTCGAGATCGCCCGCAAATATGCGTCGCAGCCCGAGCATCTGGTGAAGTTGCGCGCGGGTTTGCCGGCTCAGATCGCGGCCTCGCCCGCCGGCAATGTCGAGATCTATACGCGTGAGCTCGAAGCGGGTTACCGTCAGTTCTGGCGCGACTATTGTGCCGCAGGCGCGGAAAGCGGCGACGCTGCGGTAAGCGGGGCGGACGCATCCGGCGGTTCCTGAGCCGGATCCTGCAACACGCCCCGGAACGCCCGGAGGGATTTCGGCTCCGGCCGACCGGCCGGCCCGGAACGCGAATCAGTTAGACTCGCCGCGGGCCATCTTCCGGAGAGACACCTTGCAGAGCAGCGCCGGCGCGCGCGCATTCCAGAATGCGCGGTTGCAGAAGAAATTGAAGAAGCAGGTCGACGCCGTCATCTCCGCCGCGGCGAGCGCCTATGGCCAGGGCAGACATGCGGAGACCGAGGCGCTCTGCCGTCAGATCCTGCAAGCCATTCCGGATCATTTCGACGCGACGCATCTGCTCGGCCTGAGCGCGCAACAGGGCGGGCGCCTGGAGGAGGCGCAACAATTGCTCGAGCGCGCGATCGCGATCGATCCGCGTTCGCACGAGGCCCATAACAATCTCGCGGCTGTGCACTTGGCCCTTCAGAAATTCGAGGCCGCCCGTGCATGTCAGGAGAAGGCGATCGCGCTGAAGCCGAATTTTCTGCCGGCCCTGGTAGGCCTCGGCAATACCTCGCTCCAGATGAACCTGCCCGAACAGGCGATCGAAATGTACGATCGCGCCATCAAGCTGAAGCCCGATTATACCGATGCGCTCTGCAATCGTGGTCTGGCCGAGCTGGCGCTGGGCCGGTTTGCCCCTGCCATGCAAAGCTTCGAGCGCGCGCTGTTGTTTCAGCCGCGCCATGTCGAGGCGCTCGTCGGCAAGGCGGTGGTCGGCCTCGAGCTCAAGCATTACGATGATGCGGAAGCTGCTCTCGCAGCGGCGCTCGCGATCAGGCCCGGTTCGGCGAAGATATTGGCGCAACGCGGGCGGCTCAATTACGAGCTGCAGCGTCTAGAACCGGCGGTTGCCGATTTCGAGGCGGCGCTTGCGATTTCGCCCAAGCTCGAACTGGCTCTCCGAGGCAAGGCACAGGCTTGGCTCGTGATGGGAAAGACAGCGCAGGCGATGGCGGCCGCAGCGGCCTTGATCGAGCGAAATCCGCGCTCGGAGACAGGACTGGCGCTGATGGGCTTTGCTCATTCGAACCACGGGGACATGGACGCCGCGATCGAATATCTCGATCGCGCCCTGGCGATCCGGCCGGACTATGAAGATGCGATCCGGGGAAAGATCTTCTTGCAGGACTTCCGTGCCGAGGCCGATTTCGCGCTCCAGCAGGCGGTGCGACGGGATTGGTGGGACGTGATCGGCTCCAGGATACCGCGGCGGACGCTGCCGAAGCGGCCGCTCGATCCGGACAAGCAGATTGTGGTCGGCTATGTCGCTTCCGAATTCCGACAGCACTCGGCGGGGCTAACTTTGCTGCCGGTGCTGCGCCATCATGATCACACCAACTTCAAGATCATCTGCTATTCGTGCTCGCCGTCACGAGACGAGATGACCGCCAACTTCAAGTCGCTGGCGGACGTCTGGGTCGATGCGTGGCAGCTCTCGGACGACGAGCTCGCCGATCGCATCCAGGCCGACGATGTCGACATTCTGATCGACGTTTCGGGCCACACGACCGGCAACAGGCTGCAGGTCTTCGCGCGGAAGCCGGCTCCGATCCAGGCCACCGGATTCGGACACGCGACGGGCACGGGCATGCAGACCATGGACTATGTGCTCGCGGACCCCGTCTTCATTCCGCAATCGGCACGGCATCTGCTGGCCGAAAAGGTGTTTGACCTGCCGTGCCTCAACACCATCGATCCGATCCTGGATGTGCCGCCGTCGGACCTTCCCATGCTCCGCAACGGCCATGTGACCTTCGGCGTGTTCAACCGTGTCAACAAGATCTCGGACGAGGCGATCCGGGTGTGGTCGAGCGTGATGCACGAGGTGATCGGATCGAAGATCATCGTCAAACATACGCTGCTTGACGATCCCATGATCCGCGACGGCCTGCTTGCGCGACTCGTGAACCAAGGCATCCCCGAACAGAACATCACCTGCCTGGGCTCGTCAGGGCGGGCGGATCATCTGCGGACCTTCGCCCAAGTCGATATTTCGCTCGATCCATTCCCGCAGAATGGCGGCATCAGCACCTGGGAATCCCTCTATGCGGGCGTTCCTGTCGTGGCCAAGCTCGGTCATGGCGCCTCATCGCGCGCCGGCGGCGCCATCGTGGCGGCGGTCGGGCTTAACGACTGGGTCGCCGAGGATGACGACGGCTATGTCGAGATCGCCCGCAAATTTGCCTCGCAGCCCGACTATCTGGCGAAGTTGCGCGCGGGCCTGCCGGCCCGGATTGCAGCTTCGCCCGCCGGCAATGTCGAGATTTACACGCGCAGGGTCGAGGAGGGGTACCGCCGGTTCTGGCGCGACTATTGTGCCGCTGCTGCGGGGTGAGGCAACGCCGTCGCCGGCGAGGCGGGCGCGCCCAGCGGCTCCTGAGCCAGGACAGTCCAGCGCGGGCCCGGGATATCCCGGGTAATTTCCGGTCTCGCCGACCGTCAGGCTAACTGCGCGAATCAGCTAGACTCGCCGAGCACCATCTCCCGGAGAGACATCTTGCAGAGCAGCGCCGGCGCGCGCGCATTCCAGAATGCGCGGTTGCAGAAGAAATTGAAGAAGCAGGCCGACGGTATCATCTCCGCAGCGGCGAGCGCCTATGGCCAGGGTAGATATGCGGAGAGCGAGGCGCTTTGCCGCCAGATCGTGCAAGCCGTTCCGGATCATTTCGACGCTACGCATTTGCTCGGCTTGAGCGTGCAACAAAGCGGGCGGCTGCAGGAGGCGCAGCAGCTGCTGGAGCGCGCAATCGCGATCGAGCCACGCTCGCACGAGGCCCACAACAATCTCGCGGCAGTGCATCTGGCCCTTCAGAAATTTGACGCCGCTCGCGCCTGTCAGGAAAAGGCGATCGCGCTGAAGCCGAACTTTGCGCCGGCCTTGGCCGGCCTTGGCAATACCTTGCTTCAGATGAACCTGCCCGAACAGGCCATCGAGCTGTACGACCGCGCCATCGCCCTGAAGCCCGACAATGCCGATGCGCTCTGCAATCGTGGCCTCGCCGAGCTGGCGCTGGGCCGATTTGACCGCGCCAGGCAGAGTTTCGAGCGCGCTCTGTTGTTTCAGCCGCGTCACGCCGAAGCCCTTATCGGCAAGGGCGTGGTCGGGATCGAGCTCAAGCATTACGACGAGGCGGAAGCCGCGCTCGCAGCGGCGTTCGCGATCAGGCCAGGTTCGGCGAAGCTCCTGGCGCACCGCGGACGGCTCAATCTTGCGCTGTCGCGGCTGGAACAGGCGGCGGCGGATTTTGACGCAGCCCTTGCGCTTTCACCGAAGCTCGAAGTTGCGTTGCGGGGGAAGGCGGAAGTCGCGTTGAGCATGGGTAATACCGCGCAGGCGATCCAGGCCTGCACGGCTTTGCTCGAAGAAAATCCGCGCTCGGCGATCGCATTGGCGCTGCTGAGCTCCTGTTTTGCCAACCAGGGCGAAATCGCAGCCGCAATCGAACATCTCGACGCCGCGCTCGCAATCGCGCCGGACCAGCCGGACCTGCTCGCGCGGAAGATCTATTTTCTGGACTTTCTCTCCGACGCCGATTTCGCGATCCAGCAGGCGGCGCGCAAATCCTGGGGGGATGCGATCGGCGCCAGATTGGCGCAGAAGACGCACGCACCCCGGCAACTCGATCCTGACAGGCGGATCGTGGTCGGGTATGTCGCGGCCGAGTTCTGGTACCACTCGGCGGCGTTCGGTCTTTTGCCGGTGCTGCGCCACCATGATCACGCCAAGTTCGAGATCGTCTGCTATTCGTGCTCGCCGGTACGAGATGAGATGACCGCCAAGTTCAAGTCGCTGGCGGACGTCTGGGTCGACGCCTGGCAGCTTTCGGACGACGAACTGGCCGATCGTATCGAGGCTGACAAGATCGATATCCTGATCGACGTGTCAGGGCATACGACCGGCAACAGGCTCCCGGTCTTCGCCCGCAAGTCCGCCCCGATCCAGGTCACGGGCTTCGGACATGCCACGGGCACCGGCCTTCAGACCATGGACTACGTGCTCGCCGATCCGATCTTCATTCCGGAATCGGTCCGTGGTCTACTGGCTGAAAAGGTCTGCGATCTACCTTGCCTGATCACGATCGATCCCATCCTGGATGTGCCTGCTTCGGAGCTTCCCATGCTCCGCAACGGCCATGTGACCTTTGGCGTTTTCAATCGCATCTCCAAGATCTCGGATGAGGCCATCCGCGTGTGGTCGAAGGTGATGCGCGAGGTGCCCGGATCCAGGATCATCATCAAACATACGCTGCTTGACGATCCCATGCTGCGCGACGGCCTTCTTGCGCGGCTCGTGAACCAGGGCATCCCCGAACAGAACATCACCTGCCTGGGCTCGTCAGCGCGCGAGGAACATCTGCGGGCCTTCGCGCGAGTCGATATTTCGCTCGACACGTTCCCGCAAAATGGCGGCGTGAGCACCTGGGAATCCCTTTATGCGGGCGTTCCTGTCGTGGCCAAGCTCGGTCACGGCGCCTCGTCGCGCGCCGGCGGCGCCATCGTGGCGGCGGTCGGGCTTAACGACTGGGTCGCCGAGGATGACGACGGCTATGTCGAGATCGCCCGCAAATTCGCGTCGCAGCCCGACTATCTGGCGAAGTTGCGCGCGGGCCTGCCGGCCCGGATTGCAGCTTCGCCCGCCGGCAATGTCGAGATTTACACGCGCAGGGTCGAGGAGGGGTACCGCCGGTTCTGGCGCGACTATTGTGCCGCTGCTGCGAAGCGCGGCGAGGTCATATAAGCCGGACGAACCGCGCTGAGCTTTGTGACGCGCGTCCCCGACCCGAGGGTGCGCGTGACGATCACACGAAGGGCGGCTTGATGTTGCTGCGCTTCTCCAGCCATTCCGGCACCGGCAGGTTCTTGGCGCGCATGAAGTCCGCGTTGAACAGCTTCGACTGATAACGGCTGCCGGAATCGCACAGCACGGTGACGATCGTCTTGCCGGGTCCGAGCTGCTTGGCGAGGCGCATTGCGCCCACGATGTTGACACCGGTCGAGCCGCCGAGACACAGGCCCTCGTGCTGCAGCAGTTCGTAGATCACGCCGACGGCTTCGGCATCGGGAATGAGATAGGCATCATCGACCTTCGCGGTCTCCACGATGGCGGTCGCCCGGTTGAGGCCGATGCCCTCGGTGATCGAGCCACCCGGCGTCGCCTTGGGATCGCCGGTCCTGAAGTATTCATACATGCCGGCGCCGTGCGGATCGGCGCATGCGATCCGCACGTTCTTGTTCTGCTCTTTCAAGTAACGGCTGACACCAGCCAGCGTGCCGCCGCTGCCGACCGAGCAGACGAAGCCGTCGACCTTACCGCCGGTCTGCTCCCAGATTTCGGGTCCGGTGGACTCGTAATGCGCCTTGGCATTGTCGAGGTTATTCCACTGGTCGGCGAACAGCACGCCATTGGGTTCGGTCTTGCGCAGCTCGTCGGCGAGGCGGCGGCCGACATGCTGGTAGCTGTTGGGGTTGGCGTAGGGCAGGGCCGGCACCTCGATCAGCTCGGCGCCGCACAGCTTCAGGAAGTCTTTCTTCTCCTGGCTCTGCGTTTCCGGGATCACGATCAGGGTGCGATAGCCGCGCGCGCTGGCGACGACCGCAAGGCCGATGCCGGTATTGCCGGCGGTCGATTCCACCACGAGACCGCCCGGCTTGAGCTCGCCGCGCTTCTCGGCCTCCAGGATCATCCATTTGCCGGCGCGGTCCTTGACCGACTGGCCGGGATTCATGAACTCGGCCTTGCCGAGAATGGTGCAGCCGGTCAGTTCCGAGGCGCGCTTCAGCTTGATCAGCGGGGTGTTGCCGATGGCTTCGACAACGTCGTTTCGAATGGTCATGTCAGGGAAATCGCTACCAAGGGGGTTGATCTGGTTGGTCAGAACCTAGTGCTTGGGAGCCCAAAGGGGAAGGCTTTTGCGCTGCGGCGAAACCAAGCGAAACCTCTGCTCAAACAACGATATTCCTGAGAGGCGCGCCCGGCGGCAATCAGCTCGGCCGCAAGCCGGGATATCGATGGGAGGAAACGCCTGCGCTCCGTCCGGCCAGGGAAGATGACAGTCGTGACCAGCCAACTCGCGACAAACTTTTTCCAAGCCCGAGGCTTCTCGCCATCGAGGGCCGTGGATGACGCCCGGATGGTCGAATCATATCGGCCCGAGGAACGGCTTTCTGTTCGGCGATTGACGGGCTTGTGAGATTACTCAGCCAGGGCGCGACTGAGGCGGGGCGTGGTGCGGTCGGATGGAAACGCCCAAGTGCCGCTGTGGCAGCAATATCACATGAAATCTTGGTAAGCTTGATCGTGTATCCCAATGTTTCAAAATGAGAAAAATCCCTGCGAGACAGCCGTCTTTTGAATTTCGAGCGGTTCGTTTCCACTTCGTAGGCAGAGCCATCTCGCAACTGCGGGACTGTCCCGCAGTTCAGCGCCCGGCTAGTATGATTTTCGAGGTTCCGCAGAAAGCATCGCCGCTGTGAACGAGTTGTCCAAAGCCCCCCGACTGTCGCGCCGCGAATCGGCTAATCCGGCTGCGCGGCGGTTCGATCTGCCCGGCGGGGGATGGATGTGACAGAGGATGTTCCTGCGATCGCCACGCGGCGATCTGAAGGTTCTGCATCCCGGACGCTGCGCGCGGCGCGCTGGATTGCGGTGATGTGCCTTGCCGCCGGTTCGGGGGCTTGCGTGCTGACCCAGGATCTTCCCGATCCCGCCCTCGACGTTCCCACGCAGTACAAATACGCGGGCAAGGGTGATGCGCCGCCGTCACTGGATTGGTGGCGCGGGTTCCGCTCCGCGGAGCTGACGCAGCTGATGGAGGAGGCGCAAACCGTCAACCTCGACATCGCCGCCGCCGTTGCGCGCATCGTCCAGGCCGACGCCCAGGCGCGGCAGGCGGGGGCGGCGCTGCTGCCGAGCGTCTCGACAGGCGGATCGGAAACCTATTCGCGCACCTCGGGCTCGAGCGCGTCCGGCCTTTCGATCGGCGGCCGCGAAGTCGTCAATTATTCGGCCTCGCTGAGCGCGAGCTACCAGCTCGACTTCTGGGGCCAGAATCGCGATGCGCTGCAATCGGCGGAAGAGACGGCGAACGCCAACCGCTTTGACCGCGACACCGTCGCGCTGACGACGCTGGCGGCCGTCGCCAACGCCTATTTCCAGGTGCTGGCCTCGCAGGACCGCATCAGGACCTCACAGCGCAACATTGCGAGCGCGCAGCGCATCCTCGATGCGGTCAGGGAGCGGCGCAGGGCCGGCACCGGCACCGATCTCGACGTCGCCCAACAGGAGAGCGTGCTTGCCAACCAGAAAGCCCTGGTGCCGCCGCTGCGCCAGACGCTGGACCAGAACGTCAACGCGCTCGCCGTGCTGGTTTCGCGCCCGCCGGAAAGCGTGCGCGTGCTCGGCGGCTCCCTTGACCGGATCGCGATCCCGCGCGTCACGCCCGGCCTGCCTTCGGAGCTGCTGACGCAGCGGCCCGACATCCGCCGACAGGAGGCGCAGCTTGCCTCGGCGACGGCGAATATCGGCAATGCCCGTGCTCAGTTCTTTCCGACCATTCAGCTCACCGGCAATGGCGGCTATCAGAGCTCGGCTTTGGTCTCGCTGTTCCAGCCGCATGCGGCCTTCTTCCAGCTCGTCGGCAGCGCCACGCAGCCGATCTTCGACGGCGGCAAGATCCTCGGCAATTTCGAGTTGGCCAAGGCGCGGCAGGACGAATTGCTCCAGACCTACCGCAAGACCATCATCCAGTCGTTCGCCGACGTCGACAATGCGCTGTTCTCGATCAAGCAGACCACGATCAAGCTGCAATTGCAGCGCGACGTCGTCGTCGCCTCACGCCGCGCCTTCGATCTCTCCGAGCAGCAACTGCGCGCCGGCACCGCCGACATCGTGACTGTACTCAACACTCAACTGACCCTGTTCCAGGCGGAAGACGCGCTGTCACAGGCGCAACTGGCCCGCTTGCTCGCCATCGTCAGCCTGTATCAGGCGCTCGGCGGCGGCTGGGAGCCGCGAATGGAGAAACCGGTCAATGCTCTTTAAGCCGGATACCAAGCAGGACGCGAAGGAGGGGACGGCGAAGAAGTCGCGCGGCCGCGGTTTCGTCATGACCCTGATCACGCTCGCGATCCTTGGTGGCCTCGGCTATCTCGGCTGGAACGCGATGCACCAGAAGCCGGCTGCCGACCGCAACGCGCGGCCGGACCTGCCGGTGCCCGTGCTGGCGGCGACGCCCCGCGTTCAGGACGTTCCGGTCTATCTCGACGGCGTCGGCGCGATCCGCGCGCTCAACACCGTGACCGTGCGCTCGCAGGTCGACGGCAAGCTGATCGCCGTGAATTTTACCGAAGGGCAGGACGTCAAAAAGGGCGACGTGCTCGGCGAGATCGATCCCGCGCTCTACCAGGCAACCTACGACCAGGCGGTCGCCAAGAAGGCGCAGGACCAGGCCCAGCTCGCCAACCAGCGCATCGACCTGACACGGTACGAGCAGCTCGCTGCCTCCAACGCCGGCTCCAAGCAGCAGGCCGACACCCAGCGCGCGCTGGTCGCGCAGACCGAGGCGCTGGTCAAGGCCGACCAGGCTGCGATCGACAACGCGGCGGCGACGCTGAGCTACACCAAGATCGTGGCGCCGCTCTCAGGGCGAGCCGGCCTGCGCCAGGTCGACCAGGGCAACATCATCCACGCCGCCGACACCACGGGCCTCGTGGTGATCACGCAATTGCAGCCGATCGCGGTGTGGTTCAGCCTGCCGCAGCAACAAATCATGCGCGTCAACGCCGCGGCGTCGAAGGGCACGCTCGCGGTCGACGTGTTCGGCAATGACGGCATCACGGTGATCGATACCGGCAAGCTCACCGGCATCGACAACCAGGTCGACCAGACCACCGGCACGCTCAAGCTCAAGGCCGAGTTTCCCAACGCCAACTACCAGCTCTGGCCGGGCCAGTTCGTCAATGTCCGTCTCAAGGTCGAGACGCTGACGCAGGCGCTGGTGGTGCCGACCTCGGCCGTGCAGCGCGGCCCGATCGGGACGTTCAGCTATGTCATCGGCGAGGACAATATCGTCTCGGCCAAGCCCGTGACCGTGACCCAGCAGAACGAGCATGACGCGGTGATCGCCAGCGGCCTGTCGGCGACCGACAGGGTCGTCACCACGGGCTTTGCCAATCTGTCCGACGGCTCCAAGGTGACCATCGGCCGCGACGACCAGACCCCGTCGGCCGATCTCGCCCCGCGCAAGCGGTCGCGCGGGCCTGACGCCCAGAAGAAGGATGGTGCCAAGGAAGGGCAGAAGGAGCACCAGAAGGAACAGGGTAAGGACGGCGAGTTCCGCGCCAAGCGCAAGAGCAGCGAGGGCGACCAGAAGGGGCAGACCGGGCCGGCCCCGGGGCCGGGGGCAGCGGGAAGTGGAGCCAAGCAGCAATGATCCCGACAACAGCCGCTTGAAGCGGCAGGCAGATCCCATGGGTGTCTCCGAACCCTTCATCCGCCGTCCGATCGCGACCTCGTTGCTCGGCATCGCGCTGCTGATCGGCGGGCTGCTGGGCTATTTCGCGCTGCCGGTCTCGGCGCTGCCGCAGGTCGATTTCCCGACCGTGCAGGTGACGACGCAGCTTCCGGGCGCGAGCCCCGACGTGATCGCCTCACTGATCACCGCGCCTTTGGAGCGGCAGCTTGGCCAGATCCCGTCGCTGTCGGCGATGAACTCGACGAGCTCGTTCGGTGTCAGCCAGATCTCGCTCCAGTTCGATCTCAACCGTGACATCGACGGCGCGACCCAGGACGTGCAGGCCGCGATCAACGCAGCGGCGGGCGTGCTGCCCAAGACGCTGCCTTATCCGCCGACCTACGCCAAGGTGAACCCGGCGGACGCCCCGGTGATGACGCTGGCGCTGCGCTCCGACACCATCTCGCTGCGGGCGATGAGCGACATCGCCGACACGCTCCTGGCGCAACGGCTGAGCCAGATCTCCGGCGTCGGACGGGTCTCGGTGCTGGGCGGGCTGAAGCCGGCCGTACGCATCCAGGCCGATCTGGCGCGGCTCGCCGCCTACGGCATCGCCATGGAAGATCTGCGCACCGCGATCGCCAATGCCAATGTCTCGGGGCCGAAAGGCTCGCTCGACGGCGCGCAGCAATCCTACATCATCGCGGCCAACGACCAGATCGCCGCCGCCGATGCCTACAAGCCCGTCATCATCGCCTACCGCAACGGCTCGCCGGTCACCATCGCCGACGTCGCGCGGATCGTCGATGGCCTCGAGAACGACCGCACCGGCGGCTGGTACCAGGGCACGCCCGCCGTCATCATCGACATCCAGCGCCAGCCCGGCGCCAACGTCATCGACGTCGTCAGCCAGATCCGCGCCGAAATCCCCAAAGTGCAGCGCGCGATCCCGGCCGGGGTGAACCTCACCATCGTCTCCGACCGCACCGTGACCATCCGCGCCTCGGTCCACGACGTGCAGTTCACGCTGGTCCTCAGCGTCGTGCTGGTGACGCTGGTGGTGCTGCTGTTTCTGCGCTCGCTGCGGGCCACCCTGATCGCCGGCGTGGCGCTGCCGCTGTCGCTGATCACCAGCTTCGGCATCATGTATTTCGCCGGCTTCAGCCTCGACAATCTGTCGCTGATGGCGCTGACGATCGGCACCGGCTTCGTCGTCGACGACGCCATCGTCATGATCGAGAATATCGTCCGCCACATGGAGAACGGCGACGGGCCGATGGAGGCCTCGCTGAAGGGCGCCAGCGAGATCGGCTTCACCGTGATCTCGCTGACGGTGTCGCTGATCGCGGTCTTCATCCCGCTGCTGTTCATGTCCGGCCTCGTCGGGCGCATGTTCCGTGAATTCGCGTTGACCTTGACGATCGCGGTGGTGACCTCGGCCGTGGTCTCGCTGACGCTGACGCCGATGATGTGCTCACGGCTGCTCAAGCACGCCCATGAGGAGCTGGCGGTGCCGGGCCTCGCCGCCATCAGTCGCTTCATCGACCGCACCGTGGAGGCCTATCACCGGACGCTGCTCTGGGTGCTGGAGCGCCAGCGCGCCACGCTGGTCGTGACCTTCGCCACGCTGATTGCGACCCTCGTCCTCTACGTCGTTGCGCCAAAAGGCTTCCTGCCGCTGCAGGACACTGCCTCGATCACGGCGGTGACGGAGGCGGGGCCGGACGTGTCGTTCGCGGAGATGCAGAAGCGGCAGGGCGAGGTCGCCGACACCATCAAGGCGGATCCTGACGTGGTCGGCGTGGTCTCGGTGATCGGCGCCGGCTCGGTCAATCCGACCACCAATGTCGGCCGGCTCGTCATGACCTTGAAGCCGCGCGGCGAGCGGCGCGACGATGTCAGCGTGGTCGTGAGCCGGTTGAAGCAGCGGGTGGCGGGCATTCCCGGCATGACCGTCTATTTCCAGCCGGTGCAGGACGTGCAGATCTCGACCCAGTCGAGCCGCTCGCAATACCAGTACACGCTGACCGGCACCGATGCGGCGCTGGTGTCGGAATGGGCGCGCAAGCTGGTTACGGAGATGCGGCGCGATCCCCTGTTCCGCGACGTCTCCTCGGAGGCGCAGGAAGGCGGCCTGCGGGCGCAGCTCGACGTCGATCGCACCCGCGCGGGCCAGCTCGGCGTCAGCCTGCAAGGCATCACCGATACGCTCAACGATGCCTTCGCGCAGCGCCAGATCTCGACCATCTACGGCCAGGCCAACCAGTACCGCGTGGTGCTGGAGGCGCTGCCGATGTACCAGCGCGATCCCTCGATCCTGTCAAAACTCTATCTGCCGGGCGCCGCGAGCACTACAGTCGGCGCGCCCAATGCCCAGGTGCCGCTGTCGGCCGTGGCGACGCTGAAGCGCACCACGGCCCCGCTCGCGATCTCACACCAGGCGCAATTCCCGTCCGTGTCGCTCAGCTTCAATCTCGCGCCGGGTGCCGCGCTCGGCGATGCCGTCGAGGCCGTGAAGGCGATCGAGACCCGGATCGAAATGCCCAACAGCATCGTCGGCGTCTATGCCGGCGATGCCGCTGAGTTCGCCAAGGCGCTGGCGGGACAACCCTGGCTGCTGCTTGCGGCCGTGATCACGATCTACATCGTGCTCGGTGTGCTCTATGAGAGCTACATCCATCCGATCACGATCCTGTCGACGCTGCCCTCGGCCGGCGTCGGGGCGATCCTGGCGCTGGTGTTGTGCGGGCAGGACCTCTCGGTGATCGGCCTGATCGGCATCATTTTGCTGATGGGTATCGTCAAGAAGAACGCGATCATGATGATCGACTTCGCGCTCGAGGCCGAGCGCGGGCAGGGCATGTCGCCCAACGAGGCGATCGTGCAGGCCTGCCTGTTGCGCTTCCGTCCCATCATGATGACGACACTGGCGGCGCTGTTCGGCGCCTTGCCGCTGGCGATCGAGAGCGGCACCGGCGCCGAGCTGCGGTTTCCGCTCGGCATCTCCATCATCGGCGGGCTGCTGCTCAGCCAATTGCTGACGCTCTACACCACGCCCGTGATCTACCTCGCGCTCGACCGCATCAACCGCCGCCTCGAGCAGGCGCTGCCGCCGGCCGAATCCGGCGGCCCGCCGGTCGCGGGCGCGACCGAGGGGATGCAGTGATGGCATCGATCTCGGAGCCCTTCATCCGCCGCCCGGTTGCCACCACGCTGCTGTCGATCGGGTTGTTCCTGCTGGGTGTGGTCGCCTACGATTTCCTTCCCGTCGCCTCGGTCCCGAACGTCGACTTCCCCGCCATCTTCGTCTCGGCCAGCCGGCCCGGCGCCGACCCGTCGGTTATGGCGGCCACGGTGGCTTCACCACTGGAGCGGCGGCTCGGCGAGATCTCGGGCATCAATCAGATCACCTCGACCTCGACGCTCGGCAACACCAGCATCCAGCTCCAGTTCGACATCGGCCGCAACATCGACAAGGCCGCGCGCGACGTGCAGGCGGCGATCAACGCCGCGATGGTCGATCTGCCGAGCGACCTGCCGACGCTGCCGCGTTTCCGCAAGGCCAACACGGCCGGCGCGCCCGTCTTCGTGCTGGCGCTGACCTCGAAGACGCTGTCCGCCAGCGCGATTTACGATGTCGCCGACACGGTTCTGGCGCAGCGCATCTCGCAGGTGCCTGGAGTCGGCGACGTCACGGTATCAGGCGCCGACCAGCCGGCTGTGCGGGTCCAGCTCAACCCCGTCGCGCTGTCGAACGCCGGCATCGCCACCGACGACGTCAGGACCGCGATCGTCAACGCCAACCCGCTCGGTCCCGTCGGCATCTTCAACGGCGAGCGCCAGAGCGAGACGCTGGCGCTCAACAAGCAGATGCACACGGCGAAAGAGTTCCGCGACATCGTCATCAAGAGCGCCAACGGCAATTTCGTGCGGCTGTCCGACGTCGCCGACATCGAGGATTCCGTCCGTAACGCCCGCTCGATCGCCTGGTTCAACAAGCAGCCGGCAGTGCTGATCCAGATCACCAAGCAGGGCGATGCCAACGTCATCGACACCGTTGACAGGGTGAAGGCGCTGGTCCCCCAGCTGAAGCAGTGGATTCCGGCCGGCGTCGAGATCTCCACCCTGGTCGACCGCACCGGCACGATCCGCGCCAGCGTGCTCGATATGCAATGGACGTTGCTGGCGACCGCGGTCCTGGTGATGGTCGTGGTGTTCGTGTTCCTGCGCAGGCTGACGCCGACCATCGCGGCCGGCATCTCGGTGCCGCTGGCGCTGGCCGGCACCTGCGCCGGCATGTGGGTCGCGGGCTTCTCGATCGACAATCTGTCGCTGATGGCGCTCGCGATCTCCGTCGGCTTCGTGGTCGACGACGCCATCGTCATGATCGAGAACATGTACCGCAATCTCGAGCACGGCATGCGGCCGTTCCGGGCAGCGCAGGAGGGCGCGAAGCAGATCGGCTTCACCGTGGTCTCGATCAGCCTGTCGCTGATCGCGGCATTCACGCCGCTGATCTTCATGGACGGTATTGTCGGCCGCCTGCTGCGCGAATTCTCGCTGACGCTGACCTTCGCTATCCTGGTCTCGACGCTGGTGTCGCTCACGGTCACGCCGATGATCTGCGCTCATTACATCCGGCAGGCCACGTCCGGCACGGCGACGCTGTTCGATCGGGTGATCGAGGGCTCGCTGTCGCGCATCGTCGCCTTCTACGCCCGGACCTTGCGCACCGTGCTGGACTATCCGCTGGCGACGCTGCTGGTGTTCTTCGCCACCATCGGCCTCACGGTGACGCTCTACATCAAGGTCCCCAAGGGCTATTTCCCGACCGACGATTCCGGCTTCGTGATCGGAGCGACGCGTGCCTCGGCCGACATCTCGTTCCAGTCGATGCTCGGTCTCCAGCAGCGGCTCGCCGACATCGTGATGCAGGATCCGGCCGTGGCCGGCATCGGCTCGACCGTCGGCGCCGGAGGCGGGCCGGGGGGAGCGACCTCAAACCGCGGCATCATGTATATCAGCCTGAAGCCGCCGGAGGAGCGCGACCACGTCTCGACGCAGGTCGTGATCGACCGTCTGAGGCGCGCGCTGTACCCCGTGCCCGGCATTCGCCTCTTCATGTTCGCTGCCCAGGACGTCCGTGCCGGCGGGCGGCAGAGTGATTCCGACTTCCAGTACACGCTGACCAGCACCGACCTCGGTCTGCTGCAGAAGTGGGCGCCGATCGTGGCCAAGCGCATGGAGAGCGTCGAGGGCATCACCGACATCTCCAGCGACCGCGATCCCGGCGGGCTTCAGCTGACCCTGAACATCGATCGCCAGAAGGCCTCGGCACTCGGCGTCAGGGTTCAGGACATCGACAACGCGCTGAACAACGCGTTCTCGCAGCGGCAGATCTCGATCATCTACACCCAGCGCAACCAGTACATGACCGTGCTGGAGATCGATCCCAAGTTCCAGGTCGATCCCTCCAACCTCGAGCGCATCTACGTTGCCGGCGCGAACGACGCGCAGGTGCCGCTGTCGGCCGTGGTGCATGCGACGCGTGGGTTGGCCGCGCTCGCGGTCTATCACTCGCAGTCGTTTCCCTCGACGACGGTGTCGTTCAACCTGCTGCCGGACGTGCAGCTTCAGGCAGCGACCCAGAACATCCAGCGGGCGGTGGAGGAACTGCACATGCCCGAAGGCATCCGCGGCAGCTTCGACGGCAACGCCGGCGACTTCGCCAAGACCAGCGGCCGCCAGCCGCTCCTGATCCTCGGCGCGCTGGTGGCGATGTATATCGTGCTCGGGGTGCTCTATGAGAGTCTCGCCCATCCGCTCACGATCATCTCGACGCTGCCCTCGGCGGGGTTAGGCGCACTGCTCGCCTTGCAGCTCACCAATACGCCGCTGACGGTGATTGCCTTCGTCGGCATCATCCTCTTGATCGGCATCGTCAAGAAGAACGGCATCATGATGGTGGATTTCGCGCTCGACGCCGAACGCCAGCGCGGCCTGTCCTCGGCGGAAGCGATCTTCGAGGCCTGCCAGGCGCGCTTCCGGCCGATCCTGATGACGACCATGGCGGCGCTGTTCGCCGGCATCCCGCTGGTGGTGGCGACCGGCCCCGGCACGGAGCTGCGCCGTCCGCTCGGCATCACCATCATCGGCGGCCTGTTCGTCTCGCAGATCCTGACGCTCTACACCACGCCGGTGATCTACCTCTTGATCGATCGCCTGCGGCGCCGGTCCGCGCCGCGCCCGGTGCCTGCGCCCGCGGAATAGGTTGTTGAAGCGCCGCATCAAGCGTATAGCGGCGCCCATGTCGAACCCGCCAGACACGGCCGCCGCGCCGGCCGATCCGATCCCCGAGTGCCCGCATTGCCAGAAGCCGATGCCGCTGTGCATCTGCGACAGCGTCACGCCAATCGAAAATCGCCTCTCACTCCTGATCCTCCAGCACCCGCAGGAGCAGGACAGGGCGCTCGGCACCGCGCGCCTGCTTGCCAGGCATTTTGCCGATGCCACGGTGCGGGTCGGCCTGTCCTGGCCGAGCCTGTCCAAGGCGTTGGGACGGCCGGTCGAGAATGCCGCGCGTTGGGCCGTGCTCTATCTCGGCTCGGCCCGCGCCGCCGATCTCGAAGCGGAAGGCGAAATCGTCGCGCTCAACCGCAAGGGCGAGGTCGCGGAGAACCAGCGCGCGATCCTCGGCAAGCTCGAAGGCGTCGTGCTGCTCGACGGCACCTGGAGCCAGGCCAAGGCGCTGTGGTGGCGCAATCCCTGGATGCTGAAATGCCAGCGCGTCATCCTCAACCCGGCGCACCCCTCGCGCTATGGCCGTCTGCGCAAGGAGCCGCGCAAGGACGGGCTCTCCACAATCGAGGCCGCGGCGACGATTCTCGCCGGGCTCGAGCGGCGTCCCGACATCGCCGAGACGCTGAATGCGAGCTTTGAACGCCTGTTAATACGCTACCGCGAGGTCCAGGCCGAGATGCCGGAATTGGCGCCAAAACCTGCCCCGAAGGGCCGGCGCGACTTCCGGCGGCGCAAACGAGCCTGACTTCGGCCCGCATCATCTGTACGGTCGATTGCACCGCGACAGCCGGGCGTCTAGAGACGATCGGCCGAAACCGGTTGCGATCTGCTCTCCTGTTGCGGCATCGGAGAGCGAGAACCTGAGGGGCAGTCGAATTCAGCTCGCAGCGAAGGAAATCCTGGCACAGGCGGCGCGGCCCGATCGTTGGGGCACGCTCGCGCTGATGGACATTTCGCTGCGCTACCGCCGGACCGTGATCGGCCCGCTCTGGATCACGCTGACGCTGGCCGCGACGATCGCAAGCGTCGGCACCGTCTATGCGGCCCTGTTCAAGCAGGACATCGCCACTTTCCTGCCGTCCTTCGCGGTCGGCCTGATCGTCTGGACCCTGATCGCCACGACGCTCCAGGAAGGCTCCAACATCTTCGTGGTATCAGGCCATCTCATCAAGGCGGTGCCGGCCCCGCTGATCGTTCATGTCCTCCAGATGATCGCGCGCAACGTCCTCATCTTCGCACATCATTTGGTGATCGTCGTGCTGCTCTACGTCGTGATGCCCTGGCCGCTGCGCTGGAGCATGCTGCTCGCGCTGCCCGGCTTTGCGATCCTGTTCCTCACGCTGCTCGGCGGCTCGGTCGCGCTCGGCATGCTCTGCGCGCGTTTTCGCGACATTGGTTCGGCGGTCGTCAGCGGCCTGCAATTCGTCTTCTTTCTCACGCCGATCATCTGGACCGAGGACAGCGCGCGCGGCACCGCGTTTCACTGGCTGACGCGGGTCAATCCGTTCGCGACGCTGCTCGATCTGGTGCGCCGGCCGCTGTTGTCGCAGCCGACCGATGCGGAGCAATGGCTGTTAGGGGCACTCTATGCGATCGTCGTGGCCGTCATTGGCCTCGGCTACTACGCAAAATACCGCCATCGTGTGGCGTATTGGCTGTGATGCGCGCATGACCAGGACGGCCCACATCGTGCTTCGCGACGTCTCGGTCACGTTTCCTGTGCTGTCGTTTCGCGACCGCTCGCTGCGCAGCCGGTTCGTCAGCGCCGTGACGCTGCGGCGGAAGGCGGCGGTCTCGCACCTCATCACGGCGTTGAACGAGGTCAGCCTCGACATCCGCGCCGGCGACCGCCTCGCCATCATCGGCGCCAACGGCGCCGGCAAGACCACGCTGCTGCGGGTTCTCGCCGGCATCTACCATCCGACGGCGGGGAGCATCGACGTACGCGGCCGCTGCCTGTCGCTGTTCGATTTGCAGGCCGGCTTCGACGAGGAAGCAACCGGATACGAGAACATCATGCGGCGGGGGCTCGTGATCGGCGCGCGGCGCGCCGAGATCGACGCGCGGCGGGCGGAGATTGCCGAGTTCACCGAGCTCGGCGACCGCCTCGACCTGCCGCTGCGCACCTATTCCAGCGGCATGATGCTGCGCCTGATCTTCGCGGTCGCAACCGCGGTCGAGGGCGAGATCGTGCTGCTCGACGAATGGATCGGCGTCGGCGACCAGCAGTTCCGCAAAAAGGCGCGGCAGCGGCTGGATGAAATCGTCGCCCGCGCCGGCATCCTGGTGCTTGCCTCGCATGACATCGAGCTGATCCAGAGCACCTGCAACCGGGCGATCCTGCTGGAGCAGGGGAAGATCATCGCGGCCGGCGCAACCGATACGATTCTCGCGCAATATCTGGCGGGGTCCGGCGGGAGGAACGCGTAGCGGTTCGAAGGTCCCGTGACGGCCAAAATCGGACGAAGGCGGTTGCCTAAACCCTTCATCCCCTATATTGCTCCGGCCTTACGGGGCCACGTGGCGGAGTGGTTACGCAACGGTCTGCAAAACCGTGTACACCAGTTCAATTCTGGTCGTGGCCTCCATCACATCCCTCTGATCTCCCAGCACAATTCGATCTCGCCGCCGGCTCCGCTGATGCTGCGCGAAATGTTCTGCCGACCTGAGAGGCGGATCGATCTCCGGGTTTGTCCGGAGCTCGCTGGCCCCCCGATTCAGTCTCGTTGGCATAGACTTCGCATCTGCGAAGCGATGCGACTGACATCAACGAGCGCTGGAGCACCCGTGGGCGACATCGTCCGATTTGTCCCGAAATCCGAGCTGGAGCGGGCCCGCCTCATTCGCGAGGCTCGCGCGATCTATGACAGCATCTTTCCATCGGCCGCACCCGACCGGGTGCCGCAGGATGGCGAGGATCGCATCAAGACCTGATCGGCGCAGCGCCAAGTTTTACGCCCAGTGCCTATGGCAAAACGCCCGCGAAGCGGGCTCTCGGGCTCAGGGTGAAAGCAGCTTCAGCAGGCCGCGTACCAGCCGTCGGGGAACGGCAGAAGGGGCCAGGCGCCCTCATTGTCATTGGCGGCTTTGGGCGTCGCGTGAAAACTCCACGAGCGGGGCACGAATTCCTCCTCCGGCGCGGGAGCAAAGTCTTCAATGACCATGGCGTCCCGGACGGCATCCAGCAACAAGTTGAATTCGGCTTCGCTTCTCATCGCACCCTCGCAGAACGCGGACGGCGCAATGTCGCAAAGCCGGTTTGTTACCCGGTTGAGCGGATCGTTCGCATTTTAACGATCCGGCGATCGGGTCCCGATTGGTTAGCGGTTTGTGAAAATCCCCTGGGAAACTCTAGGTTCCTCCGCTGCGCCGGCAGTGTGAAAGAGATCACATCCTCGGCGGTTTATTTCTCTTAACCCTTTTCGCAAGCGGCCCAATGCGGGCCGGAGCGGGCAGGGCGAAGGGAAGACTGGTCATGAAGGCGAGGTTCTTGCGGTTTGCGGGTGTGAAGAGCCGAGCCCGCCGCGCCTCCACGGTCGGGCTGTTCCTGACGCTGTTTGCTTCCACCGCCCACGCGCAGGGGACAGCCGAACAGCGCCGGGCCTGCACGCCCGACGTCTACCGGCTCTGCGCCGGCGAAATACCCAACGTCCGCGCCATCACGGCGTGCCTGCGGCGCAACCGCTCGAGCCTGAGCGAAGCCTGCCGCAGCGTATTCGATCAGGCCGGCGGTTAAGGGCCTGTGGATGTGTGCGCAGCAAGTGGCTCGCGTCGGCTGACGAATTCGCGATAGCGGTTCTGTGGATATGCTGCGGACAGGCTGTGGATAGCCTTTGAGCCGATGCGAGTGAGAGAAGAAGGGCTTGCCGAGCGCTCGCTGCATTTCGTCTCAAATTGCAACCCGTGCGTGCAAGAAGTCTTGATTGGGTGTGATCTGGGGTGAACGCCCGGCTTGAACGCGCGTCCCGGGCACAACGACTAATAGTAAGAGTGCATGAGGATCAGGGAAACGTGATCAGACCTCCTCTTTCTAAAGCACCAAAATGGTGCTTTAGTGCTTTCCATGAGTCAATCGCCCCGAAACGCGCCATCTGCGCTGCGTTACAGGCTTGCCCCTGACCCGGCCGCCACGGCCGCGCTGGAGGCGACGTTTAGGGCTTATGACCGCATGATGGAGATCCTCGATGAGGTCGCGCGGAGCCACAATGTCGGCTCCAACGTCGTCCTGCTGCATGCCCACGCCTATGACCCGATCCGCAAACAGACCGCGCTGCCCTCGCGCCTGGTAACGCTGGGCCTGCGTGACCGCGCCGAGTATCGCGCAGCACAGGGCCGCCGTCTGCCGCTCGACGACAAGCTCGCCAAGATCAAGGGCCCGGCCACCATTTCGATCGCGACCGTGCAAGGGCGCTTCAACGTGCCCTTCGATTATGCCGGCTATGCCGAGGGCTGGGGGCAGAGCGTGCCCGCGCGCCTCATCCGCACCGACGACGGCTTTGAAGTTCACTACGGCGTCACGCCGAACAATCTGCCAGAGGAGGAGAACGCCATGGATACCATCGCTGCCGCTCCCGAAAACTTCCTGTCCCGGGTCGGG
The DNA here is from genome assembly GCF_013408065.1 of Bradyrhizobium sp. IAR9. Taxonomy (NCBI): domain Bacteria; kingdom Pseudomonadati; phylum Pseudomonadota; class Alphaproteobacteria; order Hyphomicrobiales; family Nitrobacteraceae; genus Bradyrhizobium; species Bradyrhizobium sp. IAR9. The sequence goes on along the minus strand of NZ_JACBZW010000001.1, from coordinate 95,492 downwards.
CGCCTGATCGCCGGGATCGCCTATGACGCGATCGAGCAGGCCGAAGGCAAGAACAAGCTGAAGGTGGTCAGCCAGGCCATCCGCGAGATCGAACGCGCCGAGAGCGAAGCGCGCGACGCGCTCGCCGCTGCGCGTGCCGAGGAATATCGCCTCAACGCGCGCCGCACCGAGATCGAGCGCGAGATGGCCGATCTCGCGCCCAAGATCGAGGGCGCGATCGCTGACAGCCGCGACGATCTCGCCCGCGCCGGCATCGCGCGCCAGATGGATCTGGAGGCCCAGTTCGATGTGCTCTCCCGCGCCATCGACGAGAACAACGAGAAGATCGAGCAATGCATCACCTCGCTGCGCGCGGTGCTGTCTGCGCTGCAGGACGCCGAGCAGCGCCGTGCCGATCTCGAAAAGAGCGAGGCGGCCGCAAGCCATCAGGCCTCGACGTCATCCCGAAAACAGGGCGGCGGCTCTGCGGCAGCGAAGGCGCTGCGGGCGGGCAGGGCGGTGGCACGCGCCACCGGCGTGCCGCCGGGCATTCCCTATTCGAGCGACATCGACGAGCTCAGCACGCTGCATCGCGACAAGGAAATTGCGGCGAGGCTCGCGCGGTTGAAGTCGCGCTCCTGAGTGCCGTGTCATGAGCGCTCTGCTCGAACACGTCATGTCGCCGGAGGTCAGGCCGTTCGCGATCGCGGCGGCCATGATCCTCATCGTCGGCTCGATCGAAGTGGTCTCGATGCTGGTCGGGGCTTCCTTGAGCGAAATGCTCGGGACCAACATCGATTTCGGTCACCCCAGCGACAATGGCGTGATCAACGCCATTTCCTGGATCAATGTCGGCGGCGTGCCGCTTCTGATCTTCCTGTTGCTGCTGCTCGGCGCCTTCTCCATCACCGGCTTCCTGATCCAGGACATCGCGCGAATGGTTGCGGGGCCCTTGCCGGCAACAGTGGCCTCGGTGGGGGCCGTCGTGATCTCGGTTCCGGTGGTCCGCGCTGCCAGCAGGGCGATCGCGCGGGTCATTCCCAAGGATGAAAGCTATGCCGTCGGCTTAGGGGATCTCGTCGGCCGCATCGGTGAGGTTGTCATAGGCCCGCTCGACCAGGGGCCGCCCGGCAAGGTCAGCGTCGCCGACGTCCACGGCAACCGCCATTTCGTCTGGGCGGTTGCGGCGCCGGCGTCATCGCCCCTGCCACAGGGAACCATGGTCCTGCTGGTCGATCGCGACGGCACCCGCTTCGTGGCGGTCAGGGCCGACGATGAACTCAAACCTTCCAAGCCCACTCTAAACAGTTAGCAAGTCATTATCGGAGAGCATCATGTTCGACATCGCAGTCCCGGCCATGATCGGCGTCGCGCTGATCGTCGTCCTCGGGATCGTCTTCACCATCCTCTACAAGCGCGCCACCCGCGACGAGGCCTTCGTGCGCACCGGCCTCGGCGGCAAGAAGGTCGTGCTGGACGGCGGCGCCATGATCCTGCCGATCTTCCACTCCTATGCCAGCGTCAATCTGAAGACGCTTCGGCTCACCGTGGAACGCAAGGAGCGGGAATCCCTCATCACCAAGGACCGGCTGCGCGTCGACATCGTCGCCGAATTCTACGTGCGCGTCCGGCCCGACGATGAGAGTATCGCGCTTGCGAGCCAGACGCTGGGCGCACTGACCAATGACGCCGAAGCCCTGCGCAACCAGGTCGAGGCGAAATTCGTCGACGGCCTGCGCTCGGTGGCGGCGACCATGAGCATCCTCGAACTCCAGGAGAAGCGCTCGGACTTCGTCAAACATGTGCAGGCGACAGTCGAATCCGACGTCAAATCCAACGGCCTCGAGCTTGAATCCGTGTCGCTCACGAAGCTCGACCAGACCGACGTCAAGTTCTTCAACCCGGAAAACTTCTTCGACGCCGAAGGTCTCACCCAGCTCAAGACCGTCACCGAGACGCGCCGGCGTGACCGCAACGCCATCGTGCGCGACAACGAGGTGGCGATCGCCCAGAAGGACCTCGAGGCGCGGCAGCAGACCCTCGGCATCGAGCGGACCAAGAAGGAGGCCGAGCTGTCGCAGGAGCGCGACATCGCCAACAAGACCGCGAGCACCCGCGCCGAGGTCGCAACCGCGACGCAGACCGCGCGCCTCACTGAGGAAAATGCCCGCATCGATACCGACAGGGCGGTCGCCGAGAAGGAGGCGGGCGCCAAACAGGTCAAGGAAACCGCGGTGATCGAGTCGGATCTGGCGATCAACAAGCGCAAGACCGACGCCCAGCGCGAGATCCAGATCGCGACCCAAGAGAACGAGATCCAGATCGCGTCCAAGAGCAAGCAGACCTCGGAGGCCGTTGCCGAGGCCAAGACCGCCGAAGCGATCGCGGTCTCCGCGGAGGAAAAGGTCGTGACCGCACGCGCGGTCGAGGTCGCCGATCGTGCCCGTCTCACCCAGGTGCTGGCCGCGCGGACCGAGGCCGAGCGCAAATCGACGGAGCTGATCGTCGCGGCCGAAGCCGAGAAGAAGGCCTCGCTCGATCGCGCCGAGGCCGTGAAGACGCTGGCCACCGCGGAAGCCGAGTCCAACAAGATCAAGGCCGTGGGTGTGCGCAACATCGGCGAGGCGGAAGCGGCCGTCATCACCATGAAGAACGAGGCGCAGAACAAGCTCGGCAGCAACGTCATCGACTTCGAGATCGCCAAGAAGCGGATCGAGACGATGCCGTCGGCGCTGGCCGAGATGGTCAAGCCCATCGCCAACCTGAAGGACGTCCGTATCCTGCACACCGGCGGCGCGTTCGGCGGCAACGGCACCGGTGGAGGCAATGTCGGCTTCGGCGAGGGACTCGCTGGCGAGCTGCTCAAGGTGCACGCGCTGCGTCCGATGATCGACGAGATCCTGCGCCAGAGCGGCTTTGCGCCCGGCGAGGATCCCGTGAAGGCGCTGGTCGGCGCCGTGACCGGGAAGAGCAACGGCGCCGCCGTGCCCGCGCCGGCACCAGAGAAGACGAACACCGCCGATCTATGAATGCCCGTTCATTGCTGCGGAGAATTCGAATCGATAAACAGGCTGAGCGCGTCTCGCGTCGCGCAACGTGCCGGAGTGACGATCGATCGTCTTGAACCTTTCGATCGCACTCCGGACGGATCTTCCAAGGCAACGACATTGGTTGCCGCGGCGCCTGCGCCGATCGACGCCAGGCGCTGAAGCCTGTTTTCGATCGGGGAATTTCATATGAAATATTTTCTGTCTGGACTGATCGCGATCGGCCTTTCGATCGCCACCATGCCCTCGTTCGCGGCCGATGCCCGCAACGTCACCGTCGTCAACGAGACCGGCTATGCCATCAAATTCCTGGGCTTCAACGCGCCGGACGATGGCCTGGACGAATGGGACAATGAGCTCGAGAAGGTCTTGCAGAACCAGGCCAGCACCTATGTCGAGTTCGACGAGGACGACGAGGGCTGCGTCTGGAACATCCGCGTCGACTGGCAGAACTACGACGAAGCCGTGCTCTGGAAAAACGTCAACCTCTGCAAGATGACCGCGCTTCGGCTGCGTTACGATCCCGGCACCAAGACCACCTCGTTCCTTGCCGAGTAGTCTCTGGCAGACATGGCCCGGAGGAGGGGGCATCCCAGCCTTCCTCCGGCGCATTGCGGATGATGACGAATTCGTCCTTTGCAAGCGCAAGCGGCTTTGTTATACGCAGCCGCGCGCGAACGACTGGTTCGCCTTTTCCTCGGTAGCTCAGCGGTAGAGCATCCGACTGTTAATCGGATGGTCGCTGGTTCGAATCCAGCCCGGGGAGCCAAATCCTTCCGCAAGGTCAACGGGTTACGGGCGCATTCTCGCGCGATATGCAATCTTGTTGCCTTGCCCTCTGAACCGCGTTTTCGCGATCCCGGCTGGGAATCGCATTCAAGCAGATGTGTTGTGGGTTGGCCCCGTCACGCCATGCGGACGGCGCCAAATCGACTCAATTGAAATCGAGCTTCGCGATAGCCGGATCTTAACGGAGCTGATTCCCATGCCAGACATCCAGGTCGACCATATGGCCCCCTCGATTCTGCCGGCCGACATTCCCGAGCTCAGTGACGACGAATGCCTCGCCTGTCTGGCGCGTGCGGTCGAGACGCCCGATTCGGCGCGGCTGGATGAGGTCGCCGCTCTGATCGGCCGCCTTGCGGTGGCCATCGAATAATCCGTCCCGACCCTGATGCGGTAACATGCGGAGGCCTTAGCTGCGCAGGCTAACGGCCGTGTTGCGTTTTGGCCGTGCATGCTCCAAAGATGCCGCGAATTTCGTCCGCGGCATCGTCCGCCTTGCAGGGTCCGCAAATGTCCGGTTTCTCGACCGCGCGCCTCAAAATGGTCGATGGCCAGGTGCGCACCAATGACGTCACTGACCGTCGTGTTCTCGATGCCATGCTCACGGTTCCGCGGGAAGCCTTCGTGCCGGCCGACCGGCAGGCGTTGGCTTATCTCGACCTCGACCTCGACGTGAGCGAAGGCGCGGCCAAGCGGTTCCTGATCAAGCCGCAGCTGACCGGCAAGCTGCTCCAGGCCGCCGAGATCGGCGAGGGCGACAACGTGCTGGTGGTCGGCTGCGCCACGGGCTACCTCGCCGCACTGACCGCCAAGCTTGCACGCCAAGTCACCGCCACCGAATGCGATTCGGCTTTGGCCGCGAAAGCCAAGGCCGCCCTGAACCTTGCCAACGTCACCTGCAAGGCCGCGGCCTGCGCCGAAGGCGATCCGTCCGCCGCTCCCTTTGACGTGATCATCCTCAATGGGGCGACTGAGGTCGTGCCGGAAGCGCTGCTCGGGCAGCTGAAGGAGGGCGGGCGTCTGGTGGGGGTGTCGGCCGAATCGAGGCCGCCGCGTGCCATAATCGTGACCCATACCCATGGTGAATTCGGCCATCGGGCCCTGTTCGACGCTGCCGCTCCGGTCCTTCCCGGGTTGGAACGGGCTGCCGCCTTTGTGTTCTGACGGCCCAAAACGCGATAAAATCCCGTTCTGAATCAGAAGTGTGGCCGGGATGCTGCACGTAAAGAGTTTCCACCGAGAACTACCCTCAGGTAGTTCCGTCGCGCTTGACCGCGTCTTATGTTGCGGCGGGGCAACGACTCCACTCGTAGACGGTAACCCAGCTCGCGGGCACGAGCCGGGCGTTAGAATGAACGGAATTTTTGGGATGCATGGGGTGAAGCTCTTCACCGGAGCTGCGGTTTCGGTCCTGCTGCTCGCGCTTGCCGGGCCGACGCCTGCCTTGGCGGACACGATCGAGTCCGCGCTGGTGCGCGCCTATCAGAACAATCCACAGCTCAACGCACAGCGCGCCCAGGTGCGCTCGACTGACGAAAACGTGCCGCAGGCGCTCTCGGGATATCGCCCGAAGGTCTCGCTGACAGCGAGCGGGGGCATTCAGTACTCGGACTTCAAAAGCGCCTCCAACAGCGATCCAATTAACGGTAAAGGCTATCCCCGAAGCGTGGGACTGACTGCCACCCAGACGCTCTACAACGGCAACCAGACCGCCAACAGGACGCGCGCCGCGGAGAGTCAGGTTTCCGGCTCCCGCGAAGCGCTGCGCAGCCTCGATCAGAGCATATTGCTCCTGGCCGCCACGACCTACATGGATTATCTGCGCGACTCGGCGACGCTCGAAGTCCAGCGCAGCAACGTCCGAGTGCTCGAGCAGACGCTCAAGCAGACCCGTGACCGCTTCAATGTCGGCGAAGTGACGCGAACCGACGTTGCGCAATCGGAAGCACAGCTGGCGGCTGGCAGGACGCAGGCCCTGACCGCGGAAGCAAATCTCACCACGACGCGCGCGAACTTCCGCCGCATCATCGGCAACGAGCCGACGAATCTGGCACCCGGCTCGCCGGTGGATCGTTTCCTGCCCGCGACGCTCGCTGCCGCGGTCGAGCTCGGCCTCGTCGAGCATCCCAACGTCACCGCCGCGATGTTCGGCATCGACGTCAATTTCTTGCAGGTCAAGGTTGCCGAGGGCGCTCTGCTGCCCACGGTCACCCTGCAGGCGGGGGTGACCCAGGCCTACGAACAATCTTTGATTCAGTACCGCTCGCTCAGCGCTTCCGCGCTCGCGCAGATCTCGGTGCCGATCTATCAGGGCGGTAGCGAATATTCGCTGATCCGGCAATCCAAGGAAAACCTGGCGCAGCAACGTCTCAACCTCGAAAACACGCGGGATCAGACCCGCGCGACCGTCGTGCAGTGGTGGGGTTCGCTGCAGGCCGGCAAGGCGCAGGTGCAGTCCGCGCAGGCGCAGGTGACGGCGTCCGAGATCGCGCTGAATGGCGTGCGCGAAGAGGCCAAGGCCGGTCAGCGCACGACCCTGGACGTCCTCAACGCGCAGCAGGCGCTGGTCAATGCGCGCGTCGCGCTGGTGACTGCGCAGCACGATCGTGTCGTCGCATCGTACAACGTCCTCGCCGCCGTCGGCCGTCTGGCGCCGCAGGTTCTCGGCCTTGCGACCACGGTTTACGATCCCAGCGTTCACTACCATCAGGTCCGCGATAGCTGGGCCGGCGTGCGTACGCCTGACGGGCGCTGATTCCCGTACTCGTCCGGTCGGCCTCATGAATTGCCGAGGCCGACCGGCGCTTTGCTTGCAATCATCAAAATCCCTGACATAGCCTTGCCAAGACGATGCGGGTCGATTCGCCTCGCAGTGATGCCGTGTGCGTAAAGCTTGAGTGCCGGGGGCAGGGGCGCACCGCTGCACGTTGAGCCGTGATCTGGGGACAAGTCGGGCTGCCGCGACGAAAATGTCGGGCCGCCCATCCGGAACCGGCCAATCCTGTCGTGCTTGGTGTAAAACAACGCATGCGAGGGCGTTGATGATGTGGAGTCGGAGATGACGCAGCCTGCAAAGGTCACAGAACCCTCGATGGAGGAGATTCTGGCCTCGATCCGGCGCATCATTGCCGACGATGAGGCCAAGCCGCCGCCGGCAGAGGCCGCAAAGCCCGCGCCAGCTCCTGCTGCGCCCGCACCCAAGCCGCAGGCGATGAACGACATTCCGCCCTCCAAGGTTGCCCCTGCCAAGCCTGCCGCTGAAAAACCTGCGCCACCTCCGGCCGCAAAGCCGGCAGCGGCCCCTCCGCCTGCGGTGGAGGGATCACCGAACAGCCAGGACGACATCGACGCGCTGTTGGCGGGGCTGGATACGGCCACAACCGCGCCGGAGGTCCGCGAGCCTGAGCCGGAGCCCGAGCCTGAGCCCGACGTGCTCGAATTGACCGACGAGATGGCGATGGATCCGACGCCGCCTCCGCCGCCGCCGAGCTTCCGCAAGGTCGAGCCGCGTGACGATCTCGAATTCGCCGAATCGCCGCCGCCGCGCCCGACGCCGTCCTACGCGCCGGTGGACTTCGATGCCCCGCCGCTGCCGCCGCAGCAGCCCATGCTCGCGCAGTCCACCGTCTCGGCGGTCGAATCCGCCTTCAACTCCCTGGCTCATACGGTGCTCAGCAGCAACGCGCGGACGCTGGAGGATCTGGTCAAGGAGATGCTGCGTCCGATGCTGAAATCCTGGCTCGACGACAATTTGCCGGGCCTCGTTGAACGCATCGTGAAGGCCGAAATCGAGCGGGTCTCGCGCGGCGGGCGCTGATACGGCCCTGCGGCCCCGATAAAGCCCTGCTCCTGCGGCATATTCGGTCTGCGGACCGGGCAGGAAAGCCTTTGCCGCTGAGCTTCCCGTTGACTTGACCCGCACACGCGGCTTTCTAACAGCCCCATGATCGAGAAAAATTACCAGCCCGCCGATATCGAAGCCCGCATGTCCGTGGTGTGGGAGGACAGCCTTGCCTTCAAGGCCGGCCGCCCCGACCGCCGCGACGCCGTGCCCTTTACCATCGTGATCCCGCCGCCGAACGTGACGGGCTCGCTGCACATGGGCCACGCCCTCAACAACACGCTGCAGGACATCCTGTGCCGGTTCGAGCGCATGCGCGGCCGCGACGTGCTGTGGCAGCCCGGCACCGACCATGCAGGCATCGCCACCCAGATGGTGGTCGAGCGGCAGCTGATGGAGCGCCAGCAACCCGGCCGCCGCGAGATGGGCCGCGAGAAGTTTCTGGAGCGGGTCTGGCAGTGGAAGGCCGAGAGCGGCGACACCATCATCAACCAGCTCAAGCGGCTCGGCGCCTCCTGCGACTGGTCGCGCGAACGCTTCACCATGGACGAGGGCCTGTCGAAGGCCGTCATCAAGGTGTTCGTCGAGCTGCATCGCGACGGCCTGATCTACAAGGACAAGCGGCTGGTGAACTGGGACACCAAGCTGCTGACCGCGATCTCCGATCTCGAGGTGCAGCAGACCGAGGTGAAGGGCCACCTCTGGTATCTGCGCTATCCGATCGAGGGCAAGACGTTCAATCCTGAGGATCCCTCGAGCTTCATCGTCGTCGCCACCACGCGCCCCGAGACCATGCTCGGCGATACCGGCGTTGCCGTGCATCCCGAGGACGAGCGCTACCAGAAGCTGGTGGGCAAAAACGTGATCCTGCCGCTGGTCGGCCGCAAGATCGCGATCGTCGCCGACGATTATTCCGATCCGGAGAAGGGTTCGGGCGCGGTCAAGGTGACACCGGCGCACGACTTCAACGATTTCGAGGTCGGCAATCGCCACGGCCTGCGCCGCATCAGCGTGATCGACAGGGAAGGTTGCCTCGATCTCGTCGACAACGAGGACTATCTGCGCGACCTGCCGGAAGGCGCCTCGCAATTCGCCGAGGAATTCCACAAGGTCGACCGCTTCGCTGCGCGCAAGCGCATCGTCGAGCGGCTTGAATCGTTCGGCTTCGTCGAGCGGATCGAGCCGCACACCCACATGGTGCCGCACGGCGATCGCTCCAACAGCGTGATCGAGCCGTACCTCACCGACCAGTGGTATGTCGACGCCAAGACGCTGGCAAAGCCCGCGATCGCGGCGGTGCGGTCGGGCGACACGTCGTTCGTGCCGAAAAACTGGGAAAAGACCTATTTCGAGTGGATGGATAACATCCAGCCCTGGTGCATCTCGCGCCAGCTTTGGTGGGGCCATCAGATCCCGGCCTGGTACGGCCCCGATGGCAAGGTGTTCGTCGCCGAGACCGAGGAGGAGGCCGTCAGCCACGCGCTCGGCTATTACGTCGAGCAGGAGGTCATCACGGCCGAGCAGGGCCGCGAGATGGCGCTCGACCGCATCAAGCGCGAAGGCTTCATCACCCGCGACGAGGACGTGCTCGACACCTGGTTCTCCTCGGCGCTGTGGCCGTTCTCGACGCTCGGCTGGCCCGAGGATGCCCCCGAGGTGCAGCGCTATTACCCGACCAATGCGCTGGTGACCGGCTTCGACATCATCTTCTTCTGGGTCGCCCGCATGATGATGATGGGCATGCACTTCATGAAGGAGGTGCCGTTCTCGACGATCTACATCCACGCCCTCGTCCGCGACGAGAAGGGCGCCAAGATGTCGAAGTCGAAGGGCAATGTCATCGATCCGCTCAACCTGATCGACGAATACGGCGCGGACGCGCTGCGCTTCACGCTGGCTGCGATGGCCGCGCAGGGCCGCGACATCAAGCTCGCCACCAGCCGCGTCGAGGGCTACCGCAATTTCGCGACCAAGCTCTGGAACGCCTCGCGGTTCGCCGAGATGAACCACTGCGCCGTGCCCGATGGTTTCGAGCCGGCGAAGGCCAAGGAGACGCTGAACCGCTGGATCGCACATGAGAGCGCGCACACCACGCGCGAGGTGACCGAAGCCATCGAAGCCTATCGCTTCAACGATGCAGCCGGCGCGATCTACCGCTTCGTCTGGAACGTCTATTGCGACTGGTATGTCGAGCTCGCAAAACCCGTGCTGCTCGGCCCCGACAGCCCGGCCAAGGACGAAACCCGTGCCATGGTCGCCTGGGCGCGCGATGAGATCCTGAAGCTGCTGCATCCCTTCATGCCCTTCATCACCGAGGAGCTGTGGGAGGTGACGGCCAAGCGCGACGGTCTGCTCGCATTGGCGCAATGGCCGCTGAAGCCGGCCGAGCCGACGCCGGAGCAGCTCGCAATCCTCGCTGCAGCGGCCGGACCGACCGAACCGCTGATGTCGCCGATGCTGGTCATGCCGATCTTCGACCACGCCGACTTCACCGATCCCAAGGCGGAAGCCGAGATCGGCTGGGTCATCGACCTGATCACGCAGATCCGTTCGGTGCGTGCCGAGATGAACATTCCGCCGGCAACGCTGACGTCGCTGGTGCTCGTCGGCGCCTCCGCCGAAACCAGGGACCGCGTGCCGCGCTGGACCGACGTCATCAAGCGCATGGCGCGGCTGTCGGACATCTCCTTCGCCGACCGCGCGCCTGACGGAGCGGTTCAGCTCCTCGTCCGCGGCGAAGTGGCCGCGCTGCCGCTGAAGGGTGTGATCGACGTCGCTGCCGAGCGCACGCGTCTCGACAAGGAGATCGGCAAGGCCGACGCCGATATCAAACGCGCCGAGTCCAAGCTCGCGAACGAGAAGTTCGTCGCCAACGCAGCCGAGGAGGTCGTCGAGGAGGAGCGCGAAAAGCGCGAGGCCGCGCTCGCGCGCAAGGCCAAGCTGCTCGAGGCGCTGGAGCGGCTGAAGCAGGCGTCGTGACCTCGCTGTCATTCCGGGATGGTCCGAAGGACCAGACCCGGAATCTCGAGATTCTCCGGTGCGCAATTGCGCACCGTAGTTCGCGTCTTCGTCGCGCCCCGGAACGACGACTACTTCGGAAACGGCTTGCTCAGAAACTTCGAGCCCCTGACGCCATAGCGCCAGGGCAGCTCGACGGCCTTGGTAATGCCGATTCGGATGCCGGCCACCACCTCGACATCGTCCGTCCGCGCATGCAGCGCGATCGGCGGCCGGTCCAGCGGCAGGGTGTTGTGCGCAATGTTGATGCCGAGCGCCTCGGTCAGCTTGCCGGGGCCCGAGCACAGCGCGTGCACATCCTGGAGATGACGGCGGCGGCGCATCGCGGCGATCCCGTGCGTCGGCTCCAGCGCGCGGATCAGCACGGCGCTCGCCGAGCCTTCCTCCTCGCAGACGAAGTTCACGCACCAGTGGATGCCGTAGGAGCGATAGACATAGGCAAAGCCCGGCGGGCCAAACATCACCTGGTTCCGCGGCGTCGGCCCGTTGTAGGAGTGCGCCGCCGGCTCGGTATGATGATAGGCCTCGACCTCGACGATGACGCCGCCGACGCCGTCGACCAGCATGGTCGCGCCAATCAGGTCTCGGGCGACCTCGCGGACGTCGCGGTCGAAAAAGCCGCGCTTGAGCAGCTTGCCGAGCCGCGGGGTGGAAGTCTTCGATACTGGAGCCATTCGAGGTGAGAATCGCCTGAGAACAGAGCAGGATATTGCCCATATCTGCCATGTTCCCTGAAGCGGCGCGAGCCGGGTTGCGATGCGGGGCGAGACCGACTAGGTAGGACCTGAACAGACCGGACATCCCATGGTCGTTATTGTCGATACCATCACGAACCCGCTGCGCCCGCGCCACCCCGAAAAGGTGAATCGTCCTGACTCCGCTTCGCCGCCGAAGCCGGACTGGATTCGCGTGCGCGCGCCGAACACCCGTGGCTACGCCGACACCCGCAACATCGTGCGGTCCAACGGCCTGCACACGGTGTGCGAGGAAGCGGGCTGCCCGAACATCGGCGAGTGCTGGGACAAAAAGCACGCCACCTTCATGATCATGGGTGACACCTGCACCCGAGCCTGCGCGTTCTGCAACGTCAAGACCGGCCTGCCCAATGCGCTGGATGCGGCCGAGCCTGAGAACGTCGCCGAGGCGACCGCCAAGCTCGGCCTTGCCCATGTCGTCATCACCTCCGTGGATCGCGACGACCTCGCTGACGGCGGCGCCGAGCACTTCGCCCAGACCATCCGCGCGATCCGCGCCGCGTGCCCCACGACCACGATCGAGATCCTGACGCCGGACTTCCTGCGCAAGGAGGGGGCGCTCGAGGTGGTGGTTGCCGCCAAGCCCGACGTCTTCAACCACAATCTCGAGACCGTGCCGTCGCGCTATCTCACGGTGCGGCCGGGCGCGCGCTACTTCCATTCGATCCGGCTGTTGCAGCGGGTCAAGGACCTCGATCCCACCATCTTCACCAAGTCCGGCATCATGGTCGGCCTCGGCGAGGAGCGCCACGAGGTGCAGCAGGTGATGGACGACCTTCGCTCGGCCGAGGTCGATTTCCTGACCATCGGCCAATATCTACAGCCGACCCGCAAGCACCACGCCGTGATGCGCTACGTGCCGCCGGACGAGTTCGCCTCTTACGAGAAGGTCGCCTACACCAAGGGCTTCCTGATGGTGTCGGCGAGCCCGCTCACCCGCTCGTCGCATCATGCCGGCGAGGACTTTGCGAGACTGAAGGCCGCGCGGGCCGCGACGGCCCGCTGAACCGCCATGCCCAAATTTTCGAGCAAGCGCCGTGTCAATCACAGCGCCACCGAGATGTTCGATCTGGTCGCCGACGTCGAGCGCTACCCGGAATTCGTGCCGCTCTGCAGCGCGCTGAAGGTGCGCCAGCGCATGGCCAAGCCTGATGGCACCGAGGTGCTGGTCGCCGACATGACGGTGTCGTTCAAGCTGGTCAAGGAATCCTTCACCAGCCGCGTGAGCCTCGACCGCGCCAATCTGAAGATCCTGGTCGAATATCTGCAAGGTCCTTTCAGCAACCTGGAAAATCGCTGGACGTTCGAGCCCAAAGGCGAGGGCGTCTGCGACGTCGGGTTCTTCCTGTCCTACGAATTCAAGAGCCGCATGCTGGCGCTGCTGATGGGCTCGATGTTCGACGCCGCCTTCGCGCGCTTCTCGACCGCGTTCGAGAAACGGGCGGACGCGATTTACGGGCGGAAGCTGGCGTCGTCGTAGGTGTCGATCGCCTGTAGCCCGGATGGAGCGAAGCGTAATCCGGGGCAGTTCGCGCGTCGAAGCACCGTCCCGGATTGCGCTTCGCTCCATCCGGGCTACGAGAATCGACTTCAATCCACCGCCTTCACCACATCGGGCGGCTGCGAGGCGTAATACGCCGCGGCCTGCTCGATCTCCTGCGGCGTCATTGCGCGGGCGATGTTGCGCATCTGCTGGCTGATGTCGTTGCGCCGTTCACCGGAGGCGAAGGCGTGGAGCTGCGCCTTCATGTAGGCCTCGGACTGTCCCTCCAGCCACGGGCTGCCGGTCTTGTTGTCGAGGCTGCCATGGCAGGAGCCGCAGGGCGCGATCCCGCGCATCGGCGCGCCGTAGATGACGATGTTGGGTTTCGGCAGTTGTGGCGTCGGGTGATAGGCCGGAAGCCGCGGCAGATAGGCGTAATAATTGGAGAGATCGGCGATCTCCTGGTCTGTCAGGTTGACCGCAAACGGCGACATCACGGCATTGGTGCGCGCACCCGAGCGGAAATCGTGCAGCTCCTTGTAGATCACGGCCGCATACTGGCCGGCGAGATTGGGCGAGTCCGCGCGGCTGACGCCGGTGGGGCCATGACAGATCGCGCAGCGCTGCGCCAGCGTCGCGCCGCGGCCGATCGCTTCCTGGCTCGGACGTGACAACGTGTTCGAGGTGAGCACGACCCCGGACAGGCGTTTTGCCTGTTCGGGCGCCGTGACGCTGGCCACACGCTGCGGTACGCCGGCGGCACTGCAGATCGCATCCCAGACATTGGCGAACTGAACCCAGGGCTGTGCGAACGGCAGCACGATGAAGCCGGCAATCGCGGTGACGACGAGGATCGCCACGGTGATGCCGACGCCAGTCCTGAAATGGCTGTTGCGGAGGGTGAAGAGGTCGCGCGTGCTCATCACTGCGCCCCCACATAGACGGCCGGCACCGAGGTACCCGAACTCAGCGCCAGATTCAGGATCGGATAGCCGTAATTGGTCAGCGTGAGGCCGATCATCAGCGCCACCCACAGCGCGTGGGTGTTGAGCGCGACCGGGACGGTTGTCGGCTGATGCACGGCCAGCGCGAAGCGATAGGGCCCGGCGTCGGCCTGCGGCGCGCGCATGCCGCGCGCGAGGATGACGATGAACATGATGCCCGAGGCCAGCAGGATGAAGCCGCCGATCGCCGAAAGGGTGACGGAGAGCGCCTGCGGCGCGATCGCGGGATCGCCGAAGTCGAAATAGGCCATGCGGCGCGGCATCCCCAGAATGCCGACCCAGTGCCACGGGAAGGTCGTGACCATCATGCCGACGAACCACAGCCAGAGCTGGGTGCGCATCAGGCGGAGATCGATCAGCTCCCGGCCGGTCAGATGCGGCCACAGATCATAGGCGATCGCAAAATACATGATGACGATGGCGCCGCCGAAGATCAGGTGGAAATGGCCGGTGATCCACTGCGTGTTGTGGATCGAGGCATCGAGCTGATAGCTCATGTTGATGAGGCCGCCGGCGCCGCCGAAGCCGAGCATGACGAAGGAGAACGCCAGCGCCAGCATCATCGGGTTGTCCCAGGGCAGGGCCCCGATCCAGCCGAACATGCCGCGGCCGCCGCGCAGGCGCGCCGCGATCTCGACCGAGGCGCAGATCGTGAACACGGTCAGCAGCGTCGGCAGCGCGACCAGCGCGGTGAAGGCCGAATGGATGAACTTGAAGCCGGCGCCGACTTGCGGATCGGCGAAGGTGTGGTGCATGCCGATCGGCATCGACACCACCAGGAACAGGATGAAGGAGATCCGCGCCATCGAGTCGGAGTAGACGCGGCCGCCGATCGCGCGCGGCACGATGGTGTAATAGGCGATATAGGTCGGCATCAGCCAGAAATAGACGATGGCGTGCAGCGTCCAGGAGAAGAAGACGCGGGCGAGGCCGGCATCGATGGTGGCCTTGAGGCCTGCCGCAACCGGAATGATCTGCAGCAGCAGCTCGAGCGCGGCGCCGACCGCGGTCCAGGCCCAGAGGTAGGAGCCCGCGACATTGGCGAACATGGCGAGCGGCACTGGCGCGCCGGGATTGGCCTTGCGCCAGACGCGCAGATTGACCGACATCAGCGCGACCCAGATCCAGGAGCCGACCACGACCAGGACGACGCCGAGATAATAGAAGACGTTGCCGATCAGCGGCGGATAGAAGGTGTAGAGCACCGAGGCGCGGCCGAGCGCGATCGGGATCACCGCCATGACGCTCCCGGCGACGATCAACCAGAATCCGGCCCAGGCCCAGCGCACACCGACCAGGCGCTGCTGTAGCGCGGACTCGCTGATGGCGTAGCCGAAGGCCATCGCCACCAGGGTCGGGAAGACGTAGCCCATCACCGTGCCGTGGGCGGTCAGCGAGCGGTAATAGAGCTCGGGGTTGGAGAGCCAGGTGCCGATCGGGCTGCGGATGAACATCTGCCAGGCGCCGAGCGTGAGCGCGATGCCGAATACGGCGAAGGCCAGCCAGAAATGGGCGAGGATGAGCTTCCTATTGACCAACACAGCTCAGCCTCCCGCCACCCTTCGCGCGATCGGCGAATTCGGTCTTGTCGATCACCTTGACCTTGCCCCACATGCCCTCATGGCCAAAGCTGCAGAACTCCTGGCAGGGCATCAGATAGTCGCCGGTCTTCGCGAAGCGCATCAGCTGCTCGGAGATGTAGCCCGGCACCAGCATGGTGTTGACGTTGGTGCCCTGAATGAGGATGCCGTGGACAACGTCGGCACTGGTGGCCCGCAGCGTGATCGGCGTATCCGCGGGCACCACGATGCAGGCTGGCGTGAAGGAATATTGCTGGCCGATTGCGCGCACGGTGACATTGCCGTTGGCCTCCAGCACGCTGCCGAGATTGCTCTCGACGAATTCGCCGGACAGATGCAGGCGCGAGGGATCGGTGATCTCGACGCGCGGCTGCGGCATGGTCGCGCGATGGATGCCGGCGAAAGCCGCCAGCAGCGCCATCATCACGATGATGGTCACGGCGATGGTGGCCCAGCGCCGCTCGACGCGGGCGGCGACCTCGGCGCTGTCGTGATGAGTTTCCTCGGTGCTCATTGCAGCGATCCGCGGGGCAGGAAGACGAACAGGTAGAAGGCGAGCCACATCGCGACCACGCAGGCGGTGGCGATGCCGGCGAGCACGATCGCGCCGGACGGGCCTTGCGCGACGACCTCCTCGACGGCCTGGTCGGCGCTCGCGGGGCTGGTCGGCGGGTCGGAGTTGATCATGTGATTCTCAGTTCAGCGGTGCGGAGCGCAGCTCGTTGGCCTCGCGCGCCGAGACCGGCGTGCCGCGATTGCCCCAGGCGGTGCGGATGTAGGAGACGACGGCGGCGATCTCGTTGTCGGACAACAGGCCCGCGAACGGCGGCATGCCGTAGGGCATCGGGTTGCCCTTGGTGCCCGGCGGATAGCCGCCATTGAGCACCATGCGGATCGGATTGACCGCGGACTGCATCTCGATCGACTGGTTGTTGGCGAGCGGCGGCCAGTGCGGCGGCTTGCCTTCACCCTGCGTGCCGTGACAGCTCGCGCATTGCTTGTCGTAGACGGTCTTGCCGAGGCTGATCAGCAGGCTGCTTTCGGTGGTCGGCAGCGTCGAGCTTGCCGGCGGCGGAGGCGAGGGCTCCGCAATGCCCTTGAGGTACACCGCCATCGCTTGGGTGTCCTCGTCATTGAGATATTGCAGGCTGTTGTGCACGACCTCGGCCATCGGGCCGTAGACCACGCCGCGCATGGAGACGCCGGTCTGGAGCAGGTCGGTGATGTCCTTGATGCTCCAGTCGCCGAGGCCGGCCTCGCGATTGGACGTCAGCGAGGGCGCGTACCAGTTCTGCATCGGGATCAGGCCGCCCTTGAAGGCATCCGATTGCGAGGTGCCGCCGAGCGCATTGATCGGCGAATGGCACATGCCGCAATGGCCGAGGCCCTCGACGAGATAGGCGCCGCGATTCCATTCCGCCGATTTCTTCGGATCGGGCTTGAACTCGCCTTCGCTGAAGAACAGCGTGCGCCATCCCAGGATGAGCTGCCGGTTGTCGTAGGGAAAGCGCAATTCGTGCGGCTTGTTCTTCTGGCTCACCGGCGCGATTGAGCGCAAATACGCGAAGATCGCGTCGCTGTCGGCGCGCGTCACCTTGGTGTAGGACGCGAACGGCATGGCCGGATAGATCAACCCGCCGTCCGGGAAACGGCCGCTGTGCATGGTCTTGTAGAAATCATCGGCGCTCCATTTGCCGATCCCGGTATCCGGGTCCGGCGTGATGTTGGAGGTGTAGAGCGTGCCGAACGGCGTCGGCATGGCGCGGCCGCCGGCGAACAGGCGGCCTTCCGGCGCGGTGTGGCACGCCGTGCAATCGCCGGCACGGGCGAGATATTCGCCGCGGGCGATGATGTCGCTGCTCTTGTCCTGCGCCTGCGCGGCCGTGGTGAGCGCGGCGAGGGCCAGGAGCTTGATCGATAACAGTGCGGTCGACAGTTTCGAGCCCATCATCCGCCTCGTCAGTTGGGCTGGCTGCCGCAGCCGAAAGGCAGCGCGTAGGTGCCTTTCGGCACGGGGGCCGGGTTCGTGGGCGCCGGCCGTGTCGCGAGCCAGGCCGCGACGGCGGTGACATCGGCTTCAGTCAGATGGCCTGCGACTTGCTGCATGCAGTCTGGCGATTTCGCCGTGCGGGTGCCGTAGCGCCAGGCGCCGAGCTGGGCGCTGATGTAATTGGCGCGCAGGCCGAGCAGGCCGGGGATGCCGGGTTGCATGCCGGCGAGTCCCGGGCCATGGCAGCTGACGCAGGCCGGAATGTTGCGGCTGGCATCGCCGCTGGTGGCGAGCAACTCGCCCAGCGCCAGCACGTCCTTGCTGACCTCGCTCGGCGCCGGCTGCGGCAGCGGCGGATGTTCGCCAGCGAAATATTCCGCCATTGCCTCCAGATACGGATCGGGCAGAAACTCCAGCAGATAGTTCATGGGCGGATATTTGCGGCGGCCGCTGCGGAAGGCGAGCAGCTGATTGTAGAGATAGCCGGCGGGCTTGCCGGCAAGCCGCGGGAAATAGACGTCGCTGGTGCCTTCGCCCTTGTTGCCGTGACAGGGCGTGCAGGCCTCGACCCGCGCCGCCATCGTATCCGGCGGCTGGTTGGCCGTTTGTGCGGCCGCACCATCAATGGTGGCCAAGGTGATAGTTACGGCGACTGAAGCCGCGGCGCGAGCGAACAATTTCGTCGCCCTCCAGAATGCTGGTCCGGTTGATTCCGGCTCACAACGTAGAGCGGCATTATTGCGCCAATATTTTCTCGCGCAAGATCGGAGACGCGTGATGACGTTTGGTCGCGCCGTCTGCATTCGCGATTCCGATCGAATTGGACAAACTTGCGTGCTTTTTTCGAAAACTGAGCATAACGCTGCGGTCTCGCGACAGTTCCTGCCCGAGTCCTGCATTGGTCATGTCGCCCTCAGATGTCAGAGGGCGCAGGGAAGACCGGGTGCCGGCTGGCACCCGCGGTCCACTGTGCGAATCCTGCGTGACAAGAAGCTGCACAGCGGCATACAGGTCTAGCCAGGACAACCCGGCCTTCCCTGCGCAGTGGTTTGACGGCTTATGCCGAGCTCTCCCCGGGGAGCGATGCACTATTGCCCCCGTCGCCTTGCAGATGACTGACGTGCGCACCCGGTCGGGCACCACACATCACCACAAGACTTGACGCACAGACCCCGGGCGTCAGGACGACACGGTTTTGCCGTACGCAGATCACACCGGTCGTGTGCACGATAGGCTGTTGCTCACGGTTGCCCGCCCTGCAATGCCTCTCGCGCCGATGTGACGAACGTCCACCGCAGCTCACCCCACGTTTCGTGACGATCGCGATACGCCCCTCTGACCGGGGTGAGGTGGCGAGACAATGCGACAAAGCCGAAATTCTGTAAAGGCGAATCTTTTCGACAGCGCGCCTTGCCCTACGGCTAGCGTGTTTTGCCCGTCGGGCAACGCAAGACATTGTACGCCGTAGGGCGGATTAGCCGAAGGCGTAATCCGCCATTCTGGTCCCGCGACGAGAGACGCGGCGGATTACGCTTCGCTAACCCGCCCTACGGGACCGTGTTCCCTTCGGGATCAATTCGCGCCGCAGTGAGTTTGCAACGGATTGTCCGGGTTGGAGCCGCCATGACCATCAATTTCGACACGTTGAAAGCCTCGCTCGTCCTGTATGGCTTGAACGCGATTTACGCGATCCTTCTGCTCGCGATCGGCTGGTACCTGTCGGGCGCCATGCAGCGGTTCGTCACGCGCCTGTTGAGCGTCACGCATCGCGTCGACCCGCTCGTGACTTTGTTCGTGGGCAGCCTTGCACGTTACGGCGTGCTGGCGGTGGTCGGCATCGCCGTGCTTCAGCTGTTCGGCATTCAGACCGCGAGCCTCGTTGCCGTGCTGGGCGCGACATCGCTCGCCATTGGTCTGGCACTTCAGGGCACGCTCTCCAATCTTGCCGCCGGCGTGATGCTGCTGTTGTTCCGGCCGTTTCACATCGGTAACGATGTCGAGGTCGCCGGCAAGGCGGGCAAGGTAAAGTCGCTGTCGCTGTTCATGACCGAGCTGGTCGCGCCCGACAACACGCAGATCCTGTTGCCTAACGGGCAGGTGTGGGGCGCGGCCATCATCAACCGCAGCGCCTATCCCGGCACGGGCGAGGTCAAGGTTGCGTTTCCGGTCAGGGCCGGATCGGCCAACGCGCTGGCAGACCGGATCCTGAAACAGCTGCGCGACGATCCCCGCATCGCCAAGGGTGTCGCACCGTCGGTCAATGTGACGAAGGTGATCGCCGCCGATCCCGCGGCGCCCGTCGTGGAATTGACGGTCAGTGCGAGGGTGAATCCGTCAGATGCAGATGCGGTCAGGCAGCGGGTGCTCGACCATGCGAGCGCGCTGCTGGCGGCGGCATAGCCGCCTCAGCCGAGGCGAGTTGGAACGAAACTAATTCCAAGCTGAGCGCTGTTTGCTCCAGCGCAACCGGATCCCGACCGCGCGCGGCGAGGTTCGCGCGTGATCGCGACGGCGTACCACATCGCCGCGTGGAGAGTGGGGGCTGGACTTGGGAAGCAAGATGAAGAATCCGTCGTTGGGGCGAGGGCGCTCGCGGCGCGCATGTAGAACGAAGGGTGCGGTGCTGTTGTCCTGGACAGCGTCCGGCTTGCTGCTGCCGGCCCTCGCCGGGGAGGCTTGCCTGGCGCAATCGGCGGCGCCAGGCGCGTCGGTCCAGCTCGATCCTGTCGTGGTGGAGGCGCCGAAGAGCGCGGCGAAGCCCCCGGCGGCATCTCGCGAGCGGGTCGCGGCGCGGCGCGGCGCCGCCAAGCCGCAATCTCGCAGCGGTGACAATTCCGGCGACGAGGTTGCGGGGCATGCTGCCCCGGCTGCATCGGTACAGGAGCGCTTCGAAGCGCTCGCAGGCGGCGTCGCGCTGGTCCGGCGCGAGGATATCTCACCCACGGGCAATCCGACCGTGTCACGTGCCCTCAGCGGTGTTCCCGGTGTCGTGGTGCAGAATTTTTTCGGCGGCAACGACCAGCCGCGCATCCAGATCCGCGGCTCCGGCCTGCAGCAGAATCCGGTCGAGCGCGGGCTGCTGGTGCTGCAGAACGGCTTGCCCATCAATCGCGCCGACGGCTCCTACATCGTCGGCTTCGCCAATCCGCAGCAGGCTGAGGCCATCGAGGTCTATCGCGGCTACATGGCCAACCGCCTCGGCGCCACCGTGCTCGGCGGCGCGCTGAACTTCGTGTCGCCGACGGGATCGTCCTCGCCGGGCACGCAGGCCGCAATCAGCGGCGGCAGCTTCGGCCAGATCAATGCCAGCGCGCAGACCGGCGGCAGGAAAGACAATGTGGACGCGCTGGTGCAGGCCGATTTCAGCCGTCGTGACGGCTTTCGCGACTACAACAGCTCCGAGCGTAGCAGTTTCAATGCCAATGTCGGCGCCGTGCTGTCCGAGAATGTCAGCACGCGCTTCTTCATCGGCTACACCGATCTCGGCTTCGATGTGGCGGGACCGCTGACCAAGAGCGCGATGCAGGCCAATCCGCGGCAGGTGTTTGCCGGGCCGACCTTCATCCCGCCATCGACCTCGATCAATCCGGGGCCCAACGTGGTGCGCGACAGGCCGCGCCGCGAGGCCGAGCAGTTCGTGGCGGGATCGCGAACCACCGCGACGTTCGACGCGCATCTGTTCGACGTGGCGCTCGGCTATACCCACACCGACGACATGTTCCGCTTTCCGATCTCCTCAGGCGTCCGCGCCACGCGGGGTGACGATGCGACCGGCGTGTTCCGCTACGCCTACAAGCCCGACAGCGCGGCAGCGTTGCCGCTCGTGGAAACGACCGCGCAATATTCGGTGGGATCGGCGGATCGGGAGAATTTCATCAACCAGGCCGGGCAGACCGGCGCCAAGTTCGGCGAGAGTCGGCTCGATGCGACGACGCTGGCGCTGCATAGCGGCCTCAATCTACCGATCTGGGACCGGATCACCGTGTCGCCGGCGATCGCCTATGGCTACGCCACGCGCGACAATGACGACGTCTACCGGAGCGCGACGCGGCCGACGATTGCCTACAATCCGGCAAATCCGACCATGCTGCTGCCGAACGGCGCCGTGCCGACGCAGAGCTCGATCTATGCGCGCAGCTATTCGGCGTGGAGCCCCAGCCTCGGCGTGACCTTCCGGCCCGTGCCCGGCCAGACCGTCTTTGGCGCGGTCAGCCGCAGCTTCGAGCCGCCGTCACATGACGATTTGCTCGCGACGATCAACGGGACGCCGAACAGCAGCCCGGGGCGGCCGACGCCGGGCAATCCGGGGCTCGTCGCAGCTGCGTTCGCGACGCCCAATCTGAAGGCCCAGACCGCCACCACCGTTGAGGGCGGCTGGCGCGGCCGCGCCGGCATCCTGTCGTGGGACGCGGTCAGCTACTATTCCTGGGTCGACAACGAGCTGCTCAGCCTGCGCGACTCCACCGGCGCGTTGATGGCAGCGTTCAATGCCGACCGCACCACGCATCTCGGCGTCGAGCTCGGCCTCGGCGTCAGGATCACCCAGCGGCTGACCGGCCGCGTCGCCTACACCTACCAGGACTTCCGCTTCGACAACGATCCGCTGCGCGGCAACAACCGGCTGGCCGGCGCGCCGCCGCATCTCGTCAACGCGGTCCTGCAATATCAGGCGACCGACGCCTGGAAGCTCGAAGGCGTGGTGCGCTGGAGCCCGGGCCACATGCCGGTCGACAACATGAACACGCTGTTTGCCGATCCGTTCGTGGTCGCCGATCTGCGTACCGAATACCGGATCAGCGAGCGCTTCTCGGTGTTCGGCGAGATCACCAATCTGTTCGACGCGACCTATGCCGCATCGACCCTGATCGTCGATCAGGCGCGACCGGACCAGGCCGCGTTCATCCCCGGCGACGGACGCGGCTATTACGGCGGCATCCGGGCGCGGTTCTAACTTGCAAAGGAGACTCCCATGATTGCAGACCACACGATGCCATCGGTCGACCTGCCCGGAGGCGATCTCGACGTGGCGAAGATGCCGGGTCACTGGCTGCTGGCCCGGCTCGGCAAGCGCGTGCTGCGTCCCGGCGGTCTTGGCCTGACGCGCGCGCTGCTGCACGGGCTGGTGATCGGCGCCGAAGACGATGTCGTCGAGTTTGCGCCTGGGCTCGGCGTCACCGCGCGCCTGATCCTGGCGCGAGGCCCGCGAACCTATGTCGGCGTCGAGCGCGATGCGCAGGCGGCGGCGTGGATGACACAGCAGCTGCCGGCGAGGCGGAACGTCTCGGTCATGGTCGGCACGGCCGATCGGACGACCTTACCGGCCGGTTCGGCGTCGGTCGTGATCGGCGAGGCGATGCTGAGCATGCAGACCCAGGAGCAGAAGCGCCGCATCGCGGCGGAAGCGTTCCGGCTGCTTCGCCCCGGGGGACGTTACGGCATCCACGAGCTCGCCGTGACGCCGGACAATATGCCGTTCGGCCAAAGGCAGGAGATCGATCGCGCGCTCTCCGGCGCTATCCATGTCGGCGCGCGTCCGTTGTCCGGCGACGGATGGAGAGGGCTGCTGGAGAGCGTCGGCTTTCAGATCGAGGCGGTCGAATTCGCGCCGATGCATCTGTTGCGGCCGCGGCGCCTGGTGCAGGACGAGGGCCTCGTCGGCGCCTTGCGGCTCGCCAGGAATCTGTTGCTGGATCGTGCGGCGCGGCGCCGGGTGCTGGCGATGCGGCGGGTGTTCGAGCAGCATCGCGCCAATCTGGCCGCGATCCGTGTGATTGCCCGGAAGACGTGAGCGGGGTGCTCAGCCCCGCGGCGACCTCGGCGTCCGTCGTTTGGCCACATGCCGGCGCGGCGAGCGCGTCACACGCGGGCGCAGGCGGCTTGCAGCGGGACGGCGCGGCTTGGCCTGGGGCTGCGGGCCGCGGGCCAGATCCATCAGCATGCGCAGCGCCTCGACCACCGAGCGGGCGCGCACCGCGGTGCGGCCGATCGCGCCGAAGCGGTGCTCGCGGTGGATGATGCGCCCGTCGCGCGCTGCGACGGCGAAATGCACGAGACCGACCGGCTTGCCGGGCGTCGCGCCGCCGGGGCCGGCAATGCCGGTGATGGCGACAGCGAGATCGACGCCGGCACGCTCCAGCGCGCCGACCGCCATCGCGGTCGCGGTCTCCTTGCTGACGGCACCGAAGTTCGTGAGCGTGCCGGCTTCGACGCCGAGCATCGCGCGCTTGGCGTCGTTGGAATAGGTGACGAAGCCTCGATCGATCACGTCGGAAGAGCCGGGGATGTCGGTCAGCGCGCCGGCGACGAGGCCGCCGGTGCAGGATTCAGCCGTCGCGATCGTCAGCTTGCGCATCCGGCACAGGTCGAGCAGCGAGCGGGAGAGGGCGCGTGCGTCGCTGCCGCCCATGACCTAGACGCTCCAGGGAAGACGGATGGTGGCGCTCGCGGTCGCCGCGATGCCTTCCTCGCGGCCGGTGAAGCCGAGCCGCTCGCTGGTGGTCGCCTTCACCGCGACGCGCGAGACGTCGACGCCGGAAATCTCGGCGATGCGCGCACGCAAGGTGTCGCGCAGCGGGCCGATCTTCGGCCGCTCGCAGATCATGGTGACCTCGAGATTTGCAACGCGGCCGCCGCGCTGGGTGACGCGCTCGATGGCGTATTTCAGGAACTGGTCGGAGGAGGCGCCCTTCCACTTGGCATCGCTCGGCGGAAAGTGCGAACCGATGTCGCCGTCGGCGAGCGCGCCGAGGATGGCATCGACCAGCGCATGCAGGCCGACGTCGCCGTCGGAATGAGCGAGAAAACCCTTGGTGTGCGGCACGCGCACGCCGCAGAGCATGAGATGGTCGCCCTCACCGAAGGCGTGCACGTCGTAGCCCGTGCCGGTCCTGATATCGCCGAGCTGGGCCGCCAGGCGCGCTTCCTCGCGCACGAAATCCTCGGGAGTGGTGAGCTTCATATTGGCAACATCGCCTTCAAAGGTTGCAACCGTCAATCCCGCCCATTCGGCAATCGCGGCATCGTCGGTGAAATCGCTACGGCCATCCTTCGCGGCGCGACGATGCGCTTCGAGGATGACGTCGAAACGAAAGGATTGCGGCGTCTGCGCGATTCGCAACCGCGCACGGTCCGGCGTGCCCTCGACATTGCCGCCATCGCCGGTCAGCTTGATGGTGTCGGTGACGGGAACGGCGGGGATGGCAGCGCCGGTGCGGCTCGCCGCCTCGATCGCGCGCGAGATCAATCCTTCCGAGACGAAGGGGCGGGCGGCGTCGTGGATCAGCACGATGTCGGGCGCGTGCTTGACCAGCGCCTCGAGGCCGGCAAGCACCGAGGCCTGCCGGGTCGCACCGCCATTGGTCGGCGGCTCGTGCTCGAGCCCGGCGACCGCGGCCGTGAACATGGCGCTGTC
This sequence comes from Bradyrhizobium sp. IAR9, assembly GCF_013408065.1. NCBI lineage: Bacteria > Pseudomonadati > Pseudomonadota > Alphaproteobacteria > Hyphomicrobiales > Nitrobacteraceae > Bradyrhizobium > Bradyrhizobium sp. IAR9. The sequence goes on along the minus strand of NZ_JACBZW010000001.1, from coordinate 70,598 downwards.
ATCAGGGTTCACCACCGGCTGCACCGCAAACACGTCGGCGTGGCGGCTGAAGGCTTCCATGGCGCGGTAGATCACGGGCACGCCGCCGATCTCGCGATATTGCTTCGGCCCACCGGCGCCCGCACGCAGTCCACGCCCGGCTGCCACGAGGACGACTGCGGTGCGTTGTGATTTCGCCATAGGACTCGAATACTCAGTTGGTGATGGAGAGTCGGGGAGTGGGGTGATTGCCGCATGCCTCTAGCACGGCAGGCCCGCAAAAAAAGGGGGTTTCCCCGGATTGTTGGAAACAGCAATTTGCTGCACTGCACTTGAAAGATTTGCAGAATTGTCTAAACTGTAGGCATGACGCTTGACTGCACAAGAATTGTGCGCAAGATAGGTCATGGCAGGCGCGATGAGGCCCTGCCCAGTCAACGAGAACCCCGTGACCGGTTCGGCAGTATCCGGCTCTAAGCCGTTGAAAATAGGCGATATTGATGTCGCCACCCCGGTCTTCCTGGCACCGATGTCGGGGGTGACTGACTCGCCCGTCCGCCGGTTGGCCGCCGAGCTTGGCGCCGGTCTCGTCGTGTCCGAAATGACTGCCAGCGATGAGCTCGCGAGCGGCCACCGGATGTCCCGGTTGCGTTGCGAAGCCACCGGCATCGGCCCGCACGTGGTCCAGCTCGCCGGCTGCGAGGCGCATTGGATGGCCGAGGGCGCCCGGATCGCCGAAGCCGAAGGCGCCGATATCATCGACATCAACATGGGCTGTCCGGCCCGCCACGTCACCGGCGGTCAGTCCGGCTCGGCCTTGATGCGCGACCTCGACCATGCCGTCAGCCTGATCGATGCGACCATCGCGGCGGTGAAGGTGCCGGTGACGCTGAAGATGCGGCTCGGCTGGGACGACCGCAGCCGCAACGCGCCGGAACTGGCGCGGCGCGCGGAAGCCGCCGGCGTCAAGCTCGTCACGGTGCATGGCCGCACCCGCAGCCAGTTCTACAAGGGCGAGGCCGATTGGGATGCGATCCGCGCCGTGCGCGAGGCCACCTGCCTTCCGCTCGTCGTCAACGGCGACATCACTTCCTACGAGAAAGCGCTCGCGGCGCTCGAAGCCTCCGGCGCCGACGCCGTGATGATCGGCCGCGGCGCGCAGGGCCAGCCCTGGCTGCCCGGTCAGATCGGCCGACGCCTGCAGGGCGGGGCTGAGGAGGCGGCGCCCTCGCTGGAGACGCAGCTGCATTATGTCCGCACGCTCTATGAGGGTGTCTGCGCGCTCTACGGTCTGCGCATCGGCCTCAGGCATGCCCGCAAGCATCTGGGCTGGGCGCTCGACGTCGCAGCCGAGGTAAGCCGCGCGCCGGCCGAAAAGCTGAAATCCTGGCGCCAGAAGATCCTCACCGCGGAAGATCCGCGTCTCGTCCACCAGTCGCTGCAGGATGCCTTCGACGACTTCGGATGGAGCGCTGCTGCATGAGCTCCGCCGCTGAACATCGCCGGCCGTCCGACAGCGACGCGATCCTGGATGCCTTGCCCAATCCCGTGCTCATGATCGGGCCGGACGGCAAGATCGTCGCCGCCAATATCGCGACCGAGGCCTTCTTCGACATCTCGACGCAGTTCCTGAAGCGGCAGTCGCTGAAAGAGCTGGTGCCGTTCGGCAGCCCCTTGCTGGCGCTGATCGACCAGGTGCGCTCGTCGAATTCGCCGGTCAACGAATACAAGGTCGATCTGGGCACGCCGCGCATGGGCGGCGACCGGCAGGTCGATCTGCATGTCGCGCCGCTGACCGAGCGGCCCGGCCATATCGTGGTGATGCTCCAGGAGCGCTCCATCGCCGACAAGATGGACCGCCAGCTCACCCATCGCAGCGCGGCGCGCTCGGTGATCGCGCTGGCCGCGATGCTGGCGCACGAGATCAAGAATCCGCTTTCCGGCATCCGCGGCGCGGCGCAGCTTCTCGAGCAGCAGGCCTCGTCCGAGGACCGCATGCTGACGCGCCTGATCTGCGACGAGGCCGACCGCATCGTGACGCTGGTCGACCGCATGGAGGTGTTCGGCGACGAGCGCCCCGTATTGCGCGGCCCCGTCAACATCCATTCGGTGCTCGACCACGTCAAGCGGCTGGCGCAGTCCGGCTTTGCCCGCAACATCCGCTTCATCGAGGACTACGATCCCTCGCTGCCGCCGGTGCTGGCGAACCAGGACCAGTTGATCCAGGTGTTCCTCAATCTCGTGAAGAATGCCGCAGAAGCCCTGATCGACATCCCTGACGCCGAGATCCAGCTCACCACCGCGTTCCGCCCCGGCGTGCGCCTGTCAGTCCCCGGTCAAAAATCCCGGGTATCCTTGCCGCTCGAATTCTGCGTGAAGGACAACGGACCAGGCGTGCCGGACGATCTTCTGCCCAACCTGTTCGATCCCTTCGTGACCACCAAGCAGACCGGCTCGGGCCTGGGCCTTGCGCTGGTCGCCAAGATCGTCGGCGATCACGGGGGCATCATCGAATGCGAATCTCAGCCGCGCAAGACCACCTTCCGCGTGCTGATGCCGATGTATTCCACATCGGTGAAACATGCCGATCAAAGCAGTCGCGCCGACTCTGCCGGGAAGCCGTCGCCTGCGTCACAGGGGGCGAAATGAGGATTAACGATGCCCGCAGGTAGCATTCTCGTAGCAGATGACGATACCGCCATCCGCACCGTTCTCAATCAGGCACTGTCCCGCGCCGGCTACGAAGTGCGGCTGACCGGCAATGCCGCAACGCTGTGGCGCTGGGTCAGCCAGGGGGAGGGCGATCTCGTCATCACCGACGTGGTGATGCCGGACGAAAACGCCTTCGACCTCTTGCCGCGGATCAAGAAGATGCGGCCGAATCTGCCCGTCATCGTCATGAGCGCGCAGAACACGTTCATGACGGCGATCCGCGCCTCCGAGCGCGGGGCTTACGAATATCTGCCGAAGCCGTTCGACCTCAAGGAGCTGATTGCCATCGTCGGCCGCGCGCTGGCCGAGCCGAAGGAGCGGGTCTCGACCCCCGACGAGGACGCCGAGATGGAGGCGATCCCGCTGGTCGGCCGCTCGCCGGCGATGCAGGAAATCTACCGCGTGCTGGCGCGGCTGATGCAGACCGATCTCACCGTGATGATCACGGGCGAGTCCGGCACCGGCAAGGAACTGGTGGCGCGCGCGCTGCACGATTACGGCAAGCGCCGCAACGGCCCGTTCGTCGCGGTCAACATGGCGGCGATCCCGCGCGACCTCATCGAATCCGAACTGTTCGGCCATGAACGCGGCGCCTTCACCGGCGCCAACACCCGCGCCTCCGGCCGGTTCGAGCAGGCCGAGGGCGGCACGCTGTTTCTCGACGAAATCGGCGACATGCCGATGGAGGCGCAGACGCGATTGCTGCGCGTGCTGCAGCAGGGCGAATACACCACCGTCGGCGGCCGCACCCCGATCAAGACCGACGTGCGTATCGTCGCGGCCTCCAACAAGGATCTGCGCGTCCTGATCCAGCAGGGCCTGTTCCGGGAAGATTTGTTCTTCCGCCTCAACGTCGTGCCGCTGCGGCTGCCGCCGCTCCGCGAGCGCATCGAGGATTTGCCCGATCTCATCCGTCACTTCTTCGCGCTGGCCGAGAAGGACGGCCTGCCGCCGAAGAAGCTCGACGTGCTGGCGCTGGAGCGGCTGAAGCAGCACCGCTGGCCCGGCAACGTCCGCGAGCTGGAAAACCTCGCCCGGCGCCTCGCCGCGCTCTATCCGCAGGACGTGATCACGGCTTCCGTCATCGATGGCGAGCTCGCGCCGCCCTCGGTCAGCCCGGGCGCCGCGGTCCAGCAGGGCGTCGACAATCTCGGCGGCGCAGTGGAGGCCTATCTGTCCTCGCACTTCCAGGGCTTTCCCAACGGCGTGCCGCCGCCCGGCCTCTATCACCGCATCCTCAAGGAGATCGAGGTGCCGCTGCTCACGGCCGCGCTCGCCGCCACCCGCGGCAACCAGATCCGCGCCGCCGACCTGCTCGGCCTCAACCGCAACACGCTGCGCAAGAAGATCCGGGATCTCGACATCCAGGTCTATCGGAGCGGGGGCTAGTTCCCTCGCGACAAACGCTAAACGCGTTTACGCGGACGGTGGCTCAGCTCCCCCTACCAAAGCGGAGCTGAGCCTGTCCGGATCGCGCTGGCCGTTTTGGCTGACGCGGTGAGCAGAAGTCGGAATGGGGCCGAAATGTTCCGCGGTCACACATGTTCCGCGGTCACACAAGGGTGAGGCATTCAGTCGCCCGCGACCGCGATCCATCACCTGAACAGTCGCTCGGTCGACGGCATCAGGCGCGCTACGTCTGTCGTCGGCTCCTGCAGACCTGGACCGTTGACCAGCAGATCGGACGCCACGATCAGCAGCAGAACGGCAGAAACCATTATCGCGAGGAAGAACCTATCCATGCCATGTCAAGCCGGAATGGCCGGAAACAGTTCCCCCGTCTGACATTATCGATCTACCTCTAGAAGGTTCCAAGATCTGGCGTCCCGCTATGCCGGAAACCGCTGACCGTTGACCTATGTCAACGTCGCCGGTGACATCTCTCCTTGAGTGGCCTCGCACACAACGAGGTCAGATTGCGATGGAAAATCTGAAGCCGCCTGCCGGTCCCATGTCGGAGTTAGTCGCCTCCGCCGTGGAGTATCTGGTCGATGCCGGACAGCGGAGCGTGTTGTTTCTGGACATCATGCGCCAGCGCGGCGACCAATATCGCGAGCACCTCGCGCAGACCGCGCCGCATGTGCTGCAATATGCCGCCGAGTTGATCACGGACGGCCGCAAACTCGACGAGCCTGTCAACTACGCGCTCGTACGCATCATCCCGCCCAAGAATGTCGCGATCGACATGAGGCGGCGGCCGTTCGTCGTCGTCGATCCGCGCGCCGGCCATGGTCCCGGCATCGGCGGCTTCAAGGCGGACAGCGAAATCGGTGTCGCGATGCAGGCGGGACATCCCTGCTACTTCATCGGGTTTCTGCCCGAACCCATGCCCGGCCAGACGATCGAGCGCATTGCGCGAGCCGAAGCGAAGTTTCTTGAAACTGTCATCAGCCGTCACCCCGACGCCGACGGCAAGCCTTGCGTCATCGGCAATTGTCAGGCCGGCTGGGCGATCATGATCCTGGCGTCGCTACGGCCGGAGCTGTTCGGACCGCTGATCATCGCCGGCGCGCCGCTCGCTTATTGGGCGGGCGTGCATGGCAAATATCCGATGCGCTATTCCGGCGGCCTCTTGGGCGGAAGCTGGTTGACGGCGCTGACGAGCGATCTCGGTGCCGGCAAGTTCGACGGCGCCTGGCTGGTGCAGAATTTCGAGAACCAGAACCCCTCGAACACACTCTGGACCAAGCAATACAACGTCTATTCCAAAGTCGACACCGAGGCCGAGCGCTATCTCGACTTCGAACGCTGGTGGGGCGGGCACGTCAATCTCAACGCCGAGGAGATCCAGTTCATCGTCGATGAGCTGTTCATCGGCAACAACCTCGCCGCCGGCCGGATCGAAATGTCGGACGGGGAGAAGGTCGACCTGCGCAATATCCGCTCGCCGATCGTGGTGTTCTGCTCCAAGGGCGACAACGTCACCCCGCCGCAGCAGGCGCTGGACTGGATTCTCGACTGCTACGCCGACGTCAATGAGATCAGGGCATATGGCCAGACCATCGTTTACACCATCCACGAAAGCATCGGTCATCTCGGGATCTTCGTGTCCGGAGGCGTCGCCAAGAAAGAGCATTCCGAGTTCTCCAGCAACATCGATCTGATCGACGTGCTCCCGCCCGGGCTCTACGAGGCGACGTTCGAGGCGAGGGGCAGCGAGACGCTCAACGCCGACCTTGCAACGGGACAATGGGTAATGCGTTGCGAGGCCCGTACGCTCGACGACATCCGGGCCATGGGCGGCAATTCCCCCGAGGATGAGCGGCGGTTCGCCACCGCCAAGCGCATCTCGGAGCTCAATCTTGCAGCCTATCAGAAATTCGTGCAGCCCTGGATCAAGAAGATGGTGACGCCACAGGCGGCCAACTGGGCGCGCGAGATGCATCCGCTACGCATGCAATATGAGGCTTTCAGCAGTCAGAATCCATGGATGTCCATGGTGAAGGCGGCGGCCGATCGCGCCGAAGAGAAGCGCAGACCGGTGTCGCAAGACAATCCGTTCCTGGCCTTCCAGGAGCATGTGTCGAAGCAGATTGTGCATGCGCTCGACAGCTGGCGCGATGCCCAGGAGGCGCTGAGCGAGACCGTCTTCCTCAACGTCTATGGCTCACCTGCGCTCCAGGCCGCTGTCGGCATCGACCCCAACGCCGAGTCAACGCGGCGCCGTGAGATGTCGGACGAGCATCGCGCCATGCTCGAAAGCAGGATTGCGGAGTTGAGGGCGAAGATTGGTGACGGTGGCCTGCGGGAGGCTGCTATCCGCGCGCTGCTCTATGTCGGCTCCGCGCGCGGCATGGTGGACGAGCGCAGCATCGAGGCGCTGCGCCAGGTCAGGCGCGACCATGCCGGCTCCCGGATGACCCTGTCCGCATTCAAGATGCTGGTACGCGAGCAGTTCTTCATGCTGCTGCTCGACCGCGAGGGCGCCTTGGCGGCCATTCCAAGGTTGTTGCCCGAGGACATGAACCAGCGGCGCGCGGCCTTCGAGGCGATGTGCGAGGTGCTCTCGGCAAGCGCGGACATCACCGGCGAGCGCGCCAATCGCCTGAGGCGAGTCGCCGAGTTATTTGGCCTGGACGGAGGGGGCGAGATGACGTCGAACGTCGCGCCATTCGATCCCCAGGCAAGAGCGTCGTAGCGTGGTTGACGAAAGCGGGAGTGACCTGATGTCGACCGATATGACGCACGAAACCGGCGGCAAGTACGACCGGCTAATCGCGGCGGCGAGGGCTGCGCCTCCGACACCGACGGTCGTCGTGCACCCCTGCGACGAGACCTCGCTACGCGGGGCGGTCGACAGCGCCAGCGCGGGGATCATTCGACCGATCCTGGTCGGGCCGGAAGGGAAGATCAGAGACACCGCCGCGAGGTTCGATCTGGACGTATCAAGCTTCGAGATCGTGGATGCCGCCCATAGTGACGACGCCGCGGCCAAGGGCGTCGAGCTCATCCATGCCGCCAGAGGCGAGCTGTTGATGAAGGGCAGCCTTCACACCGACGAGTTGATGCGCGCGGTCACGGCAAAGACCGGCGGCCTGCGCACGGATCGGCGCATCAGCCATGTCTTCGTCATGGATGTCCCGGCCTATGCCGAGACGATTTTCGTCACCGACGCCGCGATCAACATCTTTCCCGATCTCGATGCCAAGCGCGACATCATCCAGAACGCGATCGATCTCTACAATCACGCCGGGTTTGGCCAAACGCCGCGCGTGGCGATCTTGTCGGCGGTCGAGACCGTGACGTCCAAAATTCCCTCGACCATCGAAGCCGCCGCCCTCTGCAAGATGGCCGATCGCGGCCAGATCAGCGGCGGCGTGCTCGACGGTCCCCTGGCGTTCGACAACGCCATCGACCCGGAAGCGGCCCGCATCAAGGGCATCGAGTCCGAGGTCGCCGGCCGCGCACAGATCCTGGTCGTTCCAGATCTGGAGTCCGGCAACATGCTGGCCAAGAATCTCGCCTATTTCGCCAAGGCGGATGGTGCCGGCATCGTTCTTGGCGCGCGGGTACCCGTCGTCCTGACGTCGCGCGCCGATACGCCGCGTGCGCGCATGGCCTCGTGTGCGGTGGCGGCGCTCTACGCGCGCGCCCGGCGCCAGAAGGCGCCGTCAGTGGCCGCGTGATCGCCATGGACACGATCCTGGTCGTCAATGCCGGCTCTTCGAGCGTCAAGTTTCAGGTCTATTCGGCATTGGGCGACGGTGCGCTCCGGCGTCAGATCAAGGGACAAATGGATGGCATCGGCAGCCGCCCGCGCCTGCGCGCCAGCGGTGCGAGCGGCGATGCGCTGGCCGATCGCGCCTATTCGGTTGAAGCTGTGCCCGATGTGCCCGCCGCCATGTCGGTTGCCGGCAATTGGCTGCGCGACGAGCTTCGGATTACGCCGATCGCGGTCGGTCATCGCGTCGTTCATGGCGGGCCGGACCATGTCCGCCCGGTCCTGATCGACCACGGCGTCGTCTCCCGCCTCGAACGCCTTGTCAACTTGGCGCCGCTGCATCAGCCGCACAATCTCGCGCCGATCCGCTCGCTGCTCGCGAATTTCCCTGGGCTGCCGCAGGTGGCGTGCTTCGACACGGCATTTCACCGCACGCATGATCTCGTCGCCGATCACTATGCGATTCCGCAGCAGCTCTATGCCGAGGGTGTGCGGCGCTACGGTTTTCACGGGCTCTCCTACGAATACATCGCCCGGACGCTGCCCGGTGTGGCGCCTGAGATCGCCAAGGGGCGGGTCATCGTTGCCCATCTCGGCAGCGGCGCCTCGATGTGCGCGATCAAGGAGGGACGCAGCGTCGAGAGTACCATGGGCTTCACGGCGCTCGACGGGCTGCCGATGGGAACGCGTCCGGGGCAGATCGATCCCGGGGTCATCCTCTATCTCATCGCCGAGAAGGGCATGCCGGCCGCGAAGGTGCAGGACTTCGTCTATCGGGACTGCGGTCTGAAGGGGCTTTCCGGCGTCAGCAACGACATGCGCGAGCTGGAAGCGAGCACCGATCCGCGTGCGCGGCTCGCGATCGACCATTTCGTCTACCGGATCGGCCTCAACGCGGGCATGCTGGCCGCGGCCTTGCAGGGCCTGGATGCCTTCGTCTTCACTGCCGGTATCGGGGAGAACTCGGCATCGATCCGCGCACGTATCGCTGAGCAGCTCGGTTGGCTCGGCGTCCGCCTCGATGCCGGTGAGAACGCCCGCCATGCGCCCCTGATCTCGGCAGCCGACAGCCGCGTCCCCGTCTATGTCGTCCCGACCGACGAGGAGCTGATGATCGCACAGCACACGCTATCGCTATTGGATGGACGGTCAGTTGATCAACACGAGACCTGAGAGGGTGTCATGATCCCAGTATTTCCGGAAAGCAAGGTGGCCCTGAAGGGAAAGAAGGGACTGATCGTCGGCATCGCCAACGACCAGTCGATCGCCTGGGGATGTGCGCGCGCGTTTCGTGCACTGGGTGCTGATCTCGCGGTGACCTATCTGAACGACCGCGCCAAAAAGCATGTCGAGCCGCTGGCGCAGGCGCTGGAAGCGCCGATCTTCATGCCGCTGGACGTGATGGCCGAAGGGCAGACCGAGGCGGTGTTCGAGCGTATCGCGTCGGAATGGGGGCAGCTCGATTTCATGCTTCATTCCATCGCCTTCTCGCCGAAGGAAGCGCTGCACGGCCGTGTCGTCGACGTCGGCCGTGACGGCTTCCTCAAGACCATGGATGTCTCATGCTGGTCGTTCTTGCGGATGGCTCATCTCGCCGAGCCGCTGATGAAGAACGGCGGCACGCTTTTCACCATGACCTATTACGGCAGCCAGATGGTGGTGGAGAATTACAACGTGATGGGTGTCGCGAAAGCCGCGCTGGAAGCCTCGGTCCGCTATATCGCCGCGGAGCTCGGCCCGAAGGGCATTCGCGTGCACGCGATCTCGCCGGGTCCGCTGGCCACCCGCGCGGCTTCGGGGATTCCCGAGTTCGATGAGCTCATGGACAAGGCGCAGTCGAAGGCGCCGGCGCGCAGTCTCGTCAGCATCGACGATGTCGGGAACGCCACCGCGTTCCTCGCGCTCGACGGCGCCAAGCTGATCACGGGCGGCGTGCTCTACATCGACGGCGGCTATCACATCATCGATTGAGGCCGACGACGGATCAGACGTTCATTTCCGGGACGTTGTCGGGAACAGCGAGCTCGGCCTCAGTGAGCACGATGACCTCGCCGACACTGACCCCGGGCGCGGTCTCCAGCAGCGTCGCCCTGCCGCCGGAGAAGCCGATCACGGCCATGTCCGTGACGACGAGATCGACCGACCGCGCCGAGGTCAGGGGCAGGGTGCATTGGGCGACGATCTTCGACTTGCCCCTGGCCGCGTGCTGCATGGCGACGATGACGCGCCTGGCGCCGCTGACGAGGTTCATCGCCCCGCCCATGCCGGGCACCATCTTGCCGGGGATCATCCAGTTGGCGAGGCGGCCCTGCGCATCGACTTGGAGGCCGCCGAGCACGGCACAAGATCGACCTTGATCTCGTTCGTCAGCATCTGCTGCTGGGCCTTGGGATTGAGCCCGACATGCGTCGCGGTCAGACGCGACACGAGCGATGCGTCAAACAACTTGCCGACGCCTTTGCCCGGCAGTGCGGCATCGTTGCAGATCACCGACAATCCGGTCTTCTGCCGCCGGACCATTTCATCGAGCAAGCGCTCCGGTGTTCCAGTACCCATGAAGCCGCTACGCTGGCGCCAGCGGGAAGCATCGCAACGGCTTCTTCAACGGCCACAGCCTTCATGGGCGGAACTCCGGTCGGGCATGAGCCACATTGGCGCGAGCGGCCACCGCGCCCCCTTGATCTGCGTCAAAGCTCACCCTCGTTCGCGAATGACGATGCCGGTCCCACGCGCCGCGCCAGAGCTGTGGATGCGCCGGTCCGCCGCGGCGGGGGCGCCGCGGAATTGTCGCAATTCGGCAACAATGTGGTACGAATACATCAGTATCCGCCCTTCGCGGACCCGTTTTCAGCACCACCATTGCCGGAATGACCAGCGCAGACACCTCGGCCGCACACTTTGACACGACACCAGCGGAAGAGCCCCGGCGTTGGTCGGCGCGGCGCTGGCTGGCGCCCTTTGCCGTGGCGCTGGCGCTGCTCTCGGCCTTCCTGACCTTTCTGGTTCTGACCGGCCTGACCACGATCGAGCCGACGCCGGCGGTGGTCCGCTCGATCTACCTGACCAACGCGGCCACGATCCTGTTGCTGGTCGGAATCATCATCCGCGAGCTCTGGCAGCTGATCCTGGCGCGACGGCGGGGCCGGGCGGCGGCGCGGCTCCATGTCCAGGTCGTCAGCCTGTTCTCGATCGTGGCGGTGCTGCCGGCGGTGCTGGTCGCCGTCGTCGCCAACGTCACCATCGAACGCGGCCTCGACCGGCTGTTCTCCGGCCCGACCAAAGAGGTGATCCAGAATTCGCTGACGATCGCGCGGGCCTATATGCAGGACCATGCGCAGCTGATCCGCGGCGACATTCTCGGCATGGCCAACGACATCGCGCATGCCCGGCCGCTCTACGACCAGGATCGCCGCTCGTTCCGGGAGATGCTGAGCGCCAGCGCCAGTTCCCGCAATTTGCCGGGCGCGATGATCATCGACAAGAACACCAACATCCTGGAATCCGCCGACACCGGCATGCGGCTCGCCTATTCGCCGCCCGCGTCCGACTTCCTCAGCAACGTCAACGAGTCAGAGCCCGAGATCGCGGTCCTTCCCGATGCGAGCTTCGTGGCCGCGGTGATCCGGCTGCGCGCCTTCAGCGACACCTTCCTCTATGTCGCCCGTCCGCTTGATCCGAACGTCGTCAATCAGCTCAAGCAGACCGAGGTCAGCGTCGCCGAATACGCCCAGATCGAGTCGCGCCGGCTCGGCATCCAGGTTGCCTTTGCGCTGATGTTCGCCGTGATCGCGCTGACCATCCTGATGGCCTCGGTGCTGATCGGCCTGAACTTCGCCAATTCACTGGTCTCGCCGATCCGGCGGCTGATGAACGCGGCCCACACGGTCTCGACCGGCGACCTCCATGTCCAGGTGCCGGTGCACCAGTCGGAAGGCGATCTCGCGCAGTTAGGCGAGACTTTCAACAAGATGACGCAGGAGTTGCGCAGCCAGCGCGATGAGCTCGTCAACGCCAGCGACCTGATCGACAGCCGCCGTCGCTTCATCGAAGCGGTGCTGTCCTCCGCAAGCGCCGGCATCATCGGCGTCGATGCTTCCGGCAGCGTCGGCATTTTGAACCGCTCGGCCGAGAAACTGATCGGGCACTCCGAGGCGGAGACGCTTGGTCATCCGCTCTCCGACGTGCTGCCCGAGCTGGACGAGATGATGAAGGCGGCGCGGGAAGGGAGCCAGCGTCTGGTGCAGGGCCAGATCACGATCACCCGCGACGGCACCGAGCGCAATCTCTCGGTCCGCGTCAGCGCCGAGAAGAACCAGCCGCATGACAGCTACATCATCACGCTCGACGACATCACCGAGCTGGTCTCGGCGCAGCGCACCTCGGCCTGGGGCGACGTGGCGCGCCGCATCGCGCATGAGATCAAGAATCCGCTGACGCCGATCCAGCTTTCGGCCGAGCGCATTCGCCGCAAATTCGGCAAGGGCATCACCGAGGCCAAGGACAAGCAGATCTTCGAGCAGTGCACCGACACCATCGTGCGCCAGGTCGACGACATCAGGCGCATGGTCGACGAGTTCTCGCGCTTTGCACGAATGCCGAAGCCGGTGATGGAAGGCGAGGACGTCGCCGACACCGTGCGGCAGGCCGTATTCCTGATGAAGGTCGCCCATCCCGAGATCGATATCGAGGCCGAATTCAAAGACGATCCTCTCCGCGCCCAGTTCGACCGGCGGCTGATCTCGCAGGCCGTCACCAACATCGTCAAGAACGCCACCGAGGCGATCGAGCAGGTCCCGCCGGAGGAGCTGGGCAAAGGCCGCATCGACGTGGTCGTGTCGCGCGAGGGCGAGGACGTTCTGATCGACGTCATCGACAACGGCATCGGCCTGCCCAAGGTCGCGCGCTCGCGGCTGCTCGAGCCCTATGTCACGACGCGCGCCAAAGGCACCGGCCTTGGCCTTGCGATCGTCGGCCGCGTGCTGGAAGACCATGGCGGGCGCATCGAGCTGAAGGATGCTTCCGACTTCCGCGAGGGCCAGCGCGGCGCCTGGATGCGGATGCGCTTCGCAGTCTCCGGCCAGCCGGCGAAGTCCGAGGGAGCCGAGCAGGCCCCGGCGGCCGCGGTCAAGGACGCAACCGGCGAAGAGGCCGGCGCTCCTGTCAAGGACCCGGCGCAGGAAACAAAAGAGCTGGCGGCCGAAACCAAAGAGGCCGCTGAAAAGACCAATGATTCAACGAAAATCGAAGCCTCAACAGGCAGCTGACAAGACAGGGCGCGACCCATGGCAAGTGAAATTCTGATTGTCGATGATGAGGCCGATATTCGGGATCTCGTCGCAGGCATTCTCGAGGACGAGGGTTTTGTCACGCGGACTGCGCGCGACAGCGACTCTGCACTGGCTGAAATCGCCAACCGGCGGCCGCATCTGGTGTTCCTCGACATCTGGCTGCAGGGCTCCAAGCTCGACGGCTTGCAGCTCCTGGAGCAGGTCAAGAAGGACAATGCCGACCTGCCGGTCGTGATGATCTCCGGCCACGGCAACATCGAGACCGCGGTGGCCGCGATCAAGCGCGGCGCCTACGACTTCATCGAGAAGCCGTTCAAGGCCGACCGGCTGATCCTGGTCGCGACCAGGGCGCTGGAGAACTCGCGGCTCAAGCGCGAGGTCAAGGAGCTGAAGCAGCTGGCGCCGAGCGCAAGTCAGCTCGTCGGCCGCTCGCCGAGCATGAATCAGTTGCGCCAGACCATCGAGCGCGCGGCCAAGGCCAACAGCCGCATCCTGATTGTCGGTCCCGCCGGCGCCGGCAAGGAATTGACGGCGCGCACCTTGCATACGGCCTCGGGCCGCGCCGACGGTCCCTTCGTCGTCATCAACGCCGCCGCGATCACGCCCGAGCGCATGGAGCACGAGTTGTTCGGCGTGGAGCAGTCCAACGGCGAACAGGCGCGCAAGCCCGGCGCGCTCGAGGAAGCCCATGGCGGCACGCTGTTCATCGACGAGATCGCGGACATGCCGCGTGAGACCCAGAACAAGATCTTGCGCGTGCTGGTGGAGCAATCGTTCCAGCGCGTCGGCGGCACCGCCAAGGTGCAGGTCGACGTCCGCATCATCTCCTCGACCGCGCGCAATCTCGAAGAGGAGATTGCGGCCGGCCATTTCCGCGAGGACCTCTATCATCGCCTCTCGGTGGTGCCGATCCGCGTGCCTGCGCTGTCGGAGCGGCGCGAGGACATCCCGGAACTGATCGACTATTTCATGGAGCAGATCTCGGCCGGTAGCGGCCTGCCCAAGCGGCAGATCGGCCAGGACGCGATGGCGGTGCTGCAATCGCATGTCTGGCCGGGCAACGTGCGCCAGCTCCGCAACAACGTTGAAAGAGTCATGATTCTCGCCGCCGGCGGGCCGGAGGTCATCATCACGGCCGACATGTTGCCGCAGGACGTCGGCTCCATGGTGCCGGCGATGCCGACCAGCAACAATGGCGAGCACATCATGGGCCTGCCGCTGCGCGAGGCGCGCGAGGTGTTCGAGCGCGACTATTTGATTGCACAGATCAGCCGTTTTTCAGGAAATATTTCTCGCACGGCCGAGTTCGTTGGCATGGAACGGTCGGCGCTGCATCGAAAGTTGAAAGCGCTCGGTGTCGGCTAGCGCGTGCTCGTGCGAAGCGGGTACCGGTTCGCATTGGGAAAACGCCGTCAGAACAAGATCTAACGCCGCGACGTTGCGGCGACACCTTTGAATAAAACGAGGAAATTCATCGATTTCCGTAGTTTTTCGGGGCAATACGGCGCCCGCTGCCGCGTGAAGCGGCTTGCCTAATAGGTCCACCTGTCCTCTAATTGCACAGCTGTTCCTTCCGAGGGGGATCTCATGAGGAACGGCAACCGGGAGAGGCTCCGAACTTCACAAAGAGGGCCGCAACCGGCGCAATAAAAAGAAACTCAAAGCGAGAAAAAAACGATGGCGGCAGACCGCGCACAAAACCTACAGGACACCTTCCTTAATCACGTTCGCAAAACCAAGACGCCACTGACGATCTTTCTGGTCAACGGAGTGAAGCTCCAGGGCATCGTGACCTGGTTCGACAATTTCTGTCTACTGCTTCGGCGCGACGGTCATTCGCAGCTCGTCTACAAGCATGCGATCTCGACCATCATGCCGGGTGCGCCGATCCAGTTGTTCGAAGGCGGCGAGGATCAGCCGGCTTGAGAGTGATCTGATTGGAACCCCGGAATTTCGACGGGGATGCCGACCGTCCGCGGTCGGCAGGGGCTAAGCAGACGGGGCGGGTGCTTGTCATCGGCCCCTATTTGCGGGTGCGCGCAGGCGGTGCCGACGCGCAATCGGAGACTCATATCCAGCGCAACGCCGAGGCCCGGCTCGATGAAGCCGCCGGCCTCGCGCGTGCGATTGATCTCGTCATTGCCGACGCCATCATCACGCCGATCAGCCAGATCAGGCCCGCGACCTATATCGGCAAGGGCAAGGTCGAGGAGATCGCGGCGCTGGCCAAGAGCCTCGACGTCGAGCTCGTGGTGATGGACTGCGCGCTGGCACCGATCCAGCAGCGCAACCTCGAAAAGGAACTGCACGCCAAGGTGCTCGACCGCACCGGTCTCATCCTGGAAATCTTCGGACGCCGCGCCAAGACCAAGGAAGGCTCGCTCCAGGTCGAGCTCGCGCATCTCAACTACCAGCGCTCGCGCCTGGTGCGCTCATGGACCCATCTGGAGCGCCAGCGCGGCGGCTTCGGCTTCATGGGCGGTCCCGGCGAGACCCAGATCGAAGCCGACCGCCGCCTGATCCAGGAGCGCATCTCCAAGCTCGAGGGCGAGCTGAAGAAGGTGCAGGCGACGCGGCGGCTGCATCGCGCCGGCCGCCAGCGCGTGCCATATCGCGTCGTCGCGCTGGTCGGCTACACCAATGCCGGCAAGTCGACGCTGTTCAACCGCCTGACGCGTGCCGACGTGCAGGCCGCCGACATGCTGTTTGCGACGCTCGACCCCACGCTGCGCGCACTCAACCTGCCGCTTGGCGGCAAGGCGATGCTGTCGGACACGGTCGGCTTCATCTCCAACCTGCCGACCCAGCTCGTCGCCGCCTTCCGCGCCACGCTGGAGGAGGTGCTGGAGGCCGATGTCATCCTGCATGTGCGCGATATCTCGCATGAGGATGCCGAGGCGCAGCAGAGCGACGTCGACGCCGTGCTGCGCCAGCTCGGCATCAACCCCGATGATTCCGGCCGCATCATCGAGGTCTGGAACAAGATCGACCGCTACGATGCCGAGCAGCGCGAAGAGCTCCTGAACATCGCCGCACGCAGGCCGGAGGATCATCCGGCGATGCTGGTGTCCGCCGTGTCGGGCGAGGGCGTCGACGCGCTGCTCGCCGCAATCGAGCAGCGGCTGGCGGCCAAACGCACCACGCTCGACCTCTCGATCGACGCCGCCGATGGCGCCGGTATCAGCTGGCTGCACCGCAATGCCGAGGTGCTGGCGAAAGAGCTGCACGACGGCCGTTTTGATATGACCGTGCGGGTAGACGAGACCAAGCGGGACATCGTGGTGTCGCGGTTTGATGCGGTGCCCCGCCTTCCTGCGTAACAGCTGTCGTCTCGGACAAACGCAGCCCTCGTAGGGTGGGCAAAGGCGCGTGAGTGCCGTGCCCACCATTTGCCCGTTGTTGAAAGGCGTGGGCACGGCGCGCGAAGTGCGCGCCTTTGCCCCTACGAATTGTCCTTCGCCAAGACGACAGCAGAATTAGCGGCTCGCTTCCTTGCGCCGTTCCTGCGCCGATTGCTCATCA
This sequence comes from Bradyrhizobium sp. IAR9, assembly GCF_013408065.1. Taxonomy (NCBI): domain Bacteria; kingdom Pseudomonadati; phylum Pseudomonadota; class Alphaproteobacteria; order Hyphomicrobiales; family Nitrobacteraceae; genus Bradyrhizobium; species Bradyrhizobium sp. IAR9. The sequence continues at coordinate 53,936 of NZ_JACBZW010000001.1, read as the reverse complement.
CCCTTCGCCGCATTCCACAGCGCGTCCATCTCCGCCAGCGAGGCCTGCTCCAGCGTCCGGCCCTGCGCTTCCAGCGCGCGCTCGATATAGGCAAAGCGCCGCTCGAACTTTGCGTTGGTCGCACGCAAGGCGGCCTCCGGATCGGCGTCGACATGGCGGGCGAGGTTGACGAGGGCGAACATCAGGTCGCCGGTCTCTTCCGCAATTTCCTGCTTGTCGTTGCGGTCGAGCGCAGCCTCGATCTCGTCGGCTTCCTCGCGGATCTTTTGCAGCACCGCGCGCGGGTCGTTCCAGTCGAAGCCGACGGTGGAGGCCTTGCGCTGCAGCTCCATGGCGCGCGTCAGCGCGGGCTGGCCGGCCTTCACGCCTGACAGCAGCGATTTGTGAGATGGCGCGTCCTCCGGCGGCCGGCGCGCGGCGCGCTCGGCTTTCTCCTCGGCCTTGATGCGGTCCCAGACTTCCTTGACGTGGGAGGAGGCGAGATTGCCGTCCTTGTCGGCGAAGACGTGGGGATGGCGCCGGATCATTTTTCGCGTGATCGCCTCGACCACATCTCCGAACGCAAAGGCGTTCTGCTCCGAGGCCATCTGGGCGTGGAACACTACCTGGAGCAGGAGGTCGCCGAGCTCCTCGCGGAGATCGTCGAGATCGCCCCGCGTGATGGCGTCGACCACCTCATAGGCCTCCTCGATCGTGTAGGGCGCGATGGTCGCAAAATCCTGCTCGAGGTCCCAGGGGCAGCCGGTCACCGGCGTGCGCAGCGCCGCCATGATCTCGATCAGGCGGGAAATGTCGCGGGAAGGGGTCATTGCGGGGCGCTCTCCTGGCTCCAAAACCTTATGCCAAAAGGAGCCCGCCGTTCCCAGCGCGGCGGCGCGGAACAGGCCGATTTCCACCGATTGGCGGGCGGTCTGCGCAGTGCTAAAGCGCGGGCCATGAGTGACGCATTTTCATCACAAACCGCGCTGGTGTTGTTTTCCGGCGGCCAGGATTCCACCACCTGCCTCGCCTGGGCGCTGAGCCGCTTCTCGCGCGTGGAAACTCTGGGGTTCGACTACGGCCAGCGCCATGCCATTGAGCTGGCCTGCCGTGGGCGGCTGTTCGACGGGGTGAAGGCGCTGCGCGCCGATTGGGCCGCGAAGCTCGGCGAGAGCCATACGCTGTCGATCCCGACGCTGGCCGCGGTGTCCGAGACCGCGCTGACGCGTGACGTCGCGATCGCGATGGGCGCCGACGGCCTGCCGAATACGTTCGTGCCCGGCCGCAACCTGGTGTTCCTGACTTTCGCGGCGGCGCTGGCCTACCGGCGCGGCATCACCCACATCGTCGGCGGCATGTGCGAGACCGATTATTCCGGCTATCCCGATTGCCGCGACGACACCATCCGCGCCATGCAGGCCGCGCTGTCGCTCGGCATGGCCCGGACGTTCGAGCTGCATACGCCCTTGATGTGGATCGACAAGGCCGCGACCTGGCAGCTCGCGCAGGATCTCGGCGGCGAGGGGCTGGTCGATCTGATCCGCGAGCATTCCCACACCTGCTATCTCGGCGAACGCGGCGCGCAGCATGATTGGGGCTTTGGCTGCGGCGAGTGCCCGGCATGCAGCCTGCGGGCGAAGGGCTGGCGGGAGTTTGTGGCGGGAAGGTAGCGTCATCCCCGACATGCGTCCCAAGCAACGGGTCGATCGCGCGTTACGGGACCGACCCTTGCTGAAGACTTCACGTCACTTGCCCGAGGGCATGGACGTCAGCCGAAGGGCTGCGTCCGAAACACGAAGCTTGTCTTGATCTCTTCCCAGGGCTTCCATGGATCTGAACGATCACCGCAGCCTGATTTATAGGCGGTCGAGATGGCCGACAGGCTCGCCGCGGTCGGCTTTTCGATCAGCATATTCCCAATCAGAAGTCCGTCGACATTGGTAGCCTTGGGATCCGTGAAGCCCACGATGACATTGACGAGTCTCTGGTTACCACCTCCGGAATCGAGCAAGACCAGCATCTGCGCCGAATACTTTGTGAGAAGCTGCTTGTCCGGCGCGAGGAAACATCCGTACCGTATCGACGCACCAATCGGCCAGCCCACGATCTTCGCCGCAAGAGAATCCCTGAGCACGCCGGTGCTGGACGGCAGGAGGTCAGGCGCATCGAACGATTCGGTCGCAACCCTTGCATCGAAGTAGGGTGCCAGTTTTCTGGCACGAACTTCAGGTGAGAGATTTGCCGCGGAGATTGCGCTCAGCGTGCGGCCAAATTCGTTGAGAAACTCCCTGATCGAGCTCCAGCGGATCGGGTCCGCAGCGTCCTTTGCCGGATCTCGCGCGGGTCCACTGTTCTCTTGCGGAGCCGCGCGGGCGGAGAGGGGATCTGTCAACCCCATCGTTTTGAGAGCCTCGCGTTCGATCGCCCTGAAGCAGGGGTCCTTCAGGTCCTTGATCGTAGCGTCTCCAAACCTGTCGAACTCCTTGGCAAGAATGACTATCATCTCTTCCTTCGTGAAGAGATACCCGAGCGCTTCACGGATCTTGCCGCATCCCGTCCTCGACGTGTTGACATCGGTGCTGATGACCATCGTGTCCCAGTTGCCTGCCTTGGTCGTAAGATAGGCCGCAATGTCGATCCCGGTCTTCTCGGATATGAGCTTCTGGAGCGGAGCGCCCGGCGCATTCAGCTTGGGGCCGGTGAACGTCAGGAAAGCAGAACGTTTGCCGATTCGAGATATCGTGAATTTCGAACTGTCGGAGAGAAGGAGCGTCACGCTCTTTTCGTTGACGTCGAACGTCGCCATGGGCTGCTGCGTATTGACCTCGTCAAACGCTTTCACGATCTCATCGATATCGCTCTTGTTGTCCTTGATGGCGTCGCTGATCTTTGTCGCTTCTGCTGCGATCGCCGCACCACCAGGACCGGCGAAAACGAAACCGAGCACTTTCGAAACGATGCGGATGGCACTGTAAGTCGATGGATTGACGGTCGTCGTCTTCGATTGCAGCAGCTTGAATTTCAGCTTCAGCGTCGAATTGAACGAGATGTTCGTTGCAAGAAAACTGTCACAGCCGGTCACCGTGGTATTCCCGCCGGCATCGCGCTTGATTTGCGCGATCAGATAAGTGAGCGGCTTGGGTGGCTCGGCGGAGTTCCTGCTGATCTGCTCGATGTCGACCGAAAGAGCGAATTCGCGATTCTCGGACAGCAGGCCGACGGACCAGGCGCGATCGACAAACTGCCGTGCGAAGCGCTCAAGCCCTGCGGAATTGCAGTCTATCTTGATGTCCGCGTAGCTGAAGTCTGCGACCTCGCCCGGCTTGTAGAGAACGGAAGAACGGTCTGCGACGATCTGCTGAAGATTGGTGTCCTTCCGAGGTGTCTTGTCCAGACAAAGCCATTCAGGAACGTTGCACGCTGCTTGGCTTGGAGTCGGAAAGGCGGAAATGGCGATAAGCAGCAACACAAAAGCCGCGATCCTTGCGAACATAATGCCCCCCAAAACGCAATTCTTGATTGAAATAAGCGTTCGTGTACGCCGCGATATTACAACCACTGATATGAATTTGAAGGGTCTTTTTGTCGGCAATCTGAAGTAGCCGAGCTTCGCCTGCTCAGCCAAAATCCTCCGGCCTGAGCTCAATCGGCTTGCCGTGGGGGGTGCGGTCGGCGGCGTGGTCCCAGGCGTCGCGGTAGCGATGCAGGGTTTCCGTCGAGGCGACACCCTTGCGCGCGACCAGACCTTCCAGCGTGGCGAGCCAGTGCAGATAGTAGGTCTCGCCCGTATCAGGATCGCCGGCGGCCTGCGCGCGCTTGATCTCGTCGGCCAGGCTTGCTGCCCATTCCGGCCAGGTGAATACGCCGCGTTCGTGCAGGCTCAAGGCCATCGCAAACGCATGCGCCTCCCAGGGCGCGCGGAACACCGGGCCGTCGTCATCGCGCGGAATGCTGGGTATGGCCGCGGTGGCTGCGGCAGCAGCGGCACCGCTCATTGCGCCGGATCCAGATAGGGCTCGAACGCGTCGATCGAGACCTTCAGGGTGGGATCACCATCCTCGCCCCAGAGATCGCGGCCCTCGAACACCACGGTGTAAAGCCATTGCGGGTTCTCGCCGAGCTCCATCGCCGCCGAATCCGGAAACACGTGGCAACCATGGTTCAATTCGACCACGCCGACATGGCCGCGCACATAGCGCGGCAGCCGCGTGTGCGTGGCCGGATGGATGTTCTTGGCGCGCACGCGATCGCCGATCTTGAACTTCGCCGGGGCCGGGGCGGGGCGAGCGAACTTGCCGCGCACCATCACGCGCTCGACATTGGCGAGATCGAACCTGCCGTGCTTGAGCGCCTTTGCCGGCTGCATCGCGTGGCCGGCGGCGACCTCCTCTCTTGTGAGGTAGCCTTTCTCGATCAGCATCTCTTCGAGTCCGAGAAACCACTTCTTGTAGTAGGAGCTCGACAGATAGACGTGCGGCGGCAGCGTCTCGCGATAGAAGCGCGAGGTGTCGATGTTGAAGGCGCCGGCCGCGCCCATCGCGCGCACCATCGCCAGCACGCGGGACTCCCACTCCTCATGGAACATCGGCTCGTTCGGCTCCGGCTCGACCTTGCCGAAACCGTCCATGCCGCCCATGTCGTGCACGCCGTTCATGACGGCGCTCCGGGCGTCTTGGGAAAGCCGGTGCCGATCATGGAATCGCGCGTGACGAGTTCGGCGAGCTGCTCCTCGCTCCAGCCCTCCGTGCCCGCGGGGCGCATCGGCAGCACCAGGAAGCGCGTCTCCGCGGTGGAATCCCACACCCGGATCTCGATGTCCTTCGGCAGGGTGACGTCGAAATCGGCGAGCACGCCACGCGGATCCTTCACCGCGCGGGAGCGGTAGGGCGCCGCCTTGTACCAGACCGGCGGGAGGCCCAGCATTTCCCAGGGGTAGCAGGAGCAAAGCGTGCACACGACCATGTTGTGACGCGCGGGCGTGTTCTCGACCACGACGAGATGATCGCCGACGCGGCTGACATGGCCGAGCGTGCCGATCGCCTTGGAGCCGTCCTCCAGCAATGCCTTTTTGAACGCCGGATCGGTCCAGGCCTTGGCGACGACGCGTGCGCCGTTGTGCGGGCCGATCTTGGTCTCATAGGCCTGGATGATGGCGTCGAGCGCGGCCGGCTCGACATAGCCTTTTTCGGTCAGGATCGTCTCGAGCGCGCGCACGCGCAGCTCGGTCTCCGACAGCTCGGAATGGTCGTGATCGTGGTGGTGGTGATGGTCGTGATCGTGGCTCATGACGTCGAAGATAGGCGCAATGGCCCAGGCCTGTCGAGTATCCGCTGCGGCGCATCCGGGTCCCATATTCGTGAGGCCGGATGTAGGCTAGCATCGCGGCAGAGCAGACGGGGAGACGTTGGTGACGGACTACGTGAAGATCGAAAGGGGCCTCGGGCCCGAGGGGCGGATTGCGGTGGTGCGTTTCGATCGGGGTGACGGCATCAATGCACTGTCACCTGAGGCATTGCGGCAGCTGACCGCGGCGGCGCGCAGCTTCGAGGACGATGCCGCGACGTCGGTCGTCGTATTGACCGGCAGCTCGGGCGCATTCAGCGCCGGCTTCGACCTCAAGGACGCCGAGGGGCGCTCGCGCAAGGAGATGGACCTCGGCACGCTGCGGCGGCACCTCAAGCTCGGGCCGCGTCTAACGCACGCCTGGCAGGAGATGGAGCAGATCACGATCGCGGCGATCGAGGGTTTTTGTGTCGGCGGCGGTGTGGCCCTCGCCGTCGCGCTCGACTTCCGCATCATGGGCCGCGATGCACATCTGCGCGTGCCGGAAATCGGGCTCGGCATGAACATGAGCTGGCAGAGCATCCCGCGCATGCTGCATCTGATGGGGCCCGCCCGCACCAAGCAGGCGGTGATCCTGGCTGATGAGCGCATCTCAGCGGATGAGGCCCATGAATGGCGCCTGGTGGAGCAGGTGGTCGATCCCGGCCATGCCTTCGAGGCCGCCATGGATCTCGCCCGGAAGGTCGCCGCGCAGCCGCCGCTCTCGGTCGCGATGACGAAACTCACCGTCAACCGGCTTGCGCATGCGCTGGACGATCTCGCCAGCCACATGGACGTCGACCAGTTCGCGCTCGCCAGCTTCAGCGAAGATCACAAGGAGGGCGTCGAGGCGTTCCTGGGCCGCCGCAAGCCGCGCTTCAAGGGGCGCTAGATCTATGCCCGGCCATTGATCGCACAACCGGCAGTCCCTATACGCGGCGCAGGGACAAGAGCAGGCTGCGCGCACGGGCCGCACAGGCAACGACGATCGAGGGGAGGGTCCATGACTGCTAGCTCACAGGCGCCGGAGGCGAAAGGCTTTCGCTGGAAACTGGTCGCGCCGCTCGCGGTGTGGCTGGTGATCTATCTGTGGCCGGTGCCTGCAGGGCTCAATGTCAATCAGTGGCACTATTTCGCCGTGTTCGCGGCCGTCATCACCGGGCTCATCCTGGAATCGATGCCGGTGGGCGCGGTCGGCTTCATCGGTCTCACGGTCGCGGGCGTTGCCGGCTATATCGACCCCGATCCGACCAAGTCGCTGCGCTGGATGCTGGCGGGCTTTGCCGAGAGCACGGTCTGGCTCATCGTCGGCGCCTTCGTGTTCTCGATCGGCTATCGCAAGAGCCAGCTCGGCCGGCGCATTGCATTGGTGCTGGTGCAGCGCCTTGGCCGCAACACGCTCGGCCTTGGCTATGCCGTGGCGATGTCCGACTTCCTGCTCGCGCCGGCGACGCCGTCGAACACCGCGCGCAGCGGCGGCATCGTCTATCCCATCATCAGCAACATCCCGCGCATCTATGGCTCCGAGCCGGGGCCGACCGCCGGCAGGATCGGCACGTACGTGATGTGGACCGCCTTTGCCGCGACCGCCGTCACGAGCTCGCTGTTCTTCACCGCGCTTGCGCCCAACGCGGCGGCGCTGGCGATCGCCAAGAAGACCGCCGGGGTCGAGGTCAGCTGGGGCCAGTGGTTTCTCGGCTTCGCGCCGCTCGGCATCCTGCTGATGGTGCTCGTGCCGCTGCTCAGCTATCTGGTGTGCCGGCCGGAGGTGAAAAGCAGCCCTGAGATTTCCGAATGGGCCGCGAAAGAGCTCGGCGCCATGGGCCCGATGTCGCGCAACGAGTGGATCATGCTCGGCTTGATCGTGCTCGCGATGTTCCTGTGGATCGCGGGCTCCAGCCCGGACATCCACATTCCCGTGCTCGGCTCGAACTTCGTCAATGCCACCACCGTCGTGTTCATCGTGATCTCCCTGATGCTGGTGACCGGCGTGATCGAGTTTGCCGACATTGTCAGCGAGAAGAGCGCCTGGGAGGTGTTCTTCTATTTCACATCGCTGCTGACGCTGGCCTCCGGCCTCAACGAGATCGGCTTCATCAAATGGTTCGCGACCGAATACGCAAAACCGCTTGCCGGGCTGTCGCCGTCGACCGCGATGCTGCTGCTGGTCGCGCTGTTCTTCTGGATCCACTATTTCTTCTCGAGCATCACCTCGCATGCCGCCGCCGTGCTGCCCGTCGTGCTCGCAGTCGGATCGGGCATCCCCGATCTGCCGGTCACGACACTCGCGATGCTCTGCATGTACTCGCTCGGCCTGATGGGCGTGATCTCGCCTTACGCGACCGGACCGGCGCCGATGTATTTCGGCAGCGGCTATATCGGAAAGGGCCAATTCTGGGGTTTTGGCCTGATCTTCGGGCTGCTCTATTTCGCCGGGCTCCTGCTGATCGTGCTGCCCTGGTTGCAGATGGGATGAGCCGGGTGGGGCGCTGATAGCCCCGGTGGAGGAATATTCTTCTCCGGGGAGGGTTTGGGAAAACTTCGTCCAACTCCTTCCAAATATCTGACATTGCAACACAGTCCTGAAAGGGCGATGGTGCGTGCTGCGGTGCAGCGCGTTCCTCGCGAACCCTCACCGCGATTTCACCCCCGTCGCTCGACGCGACCCGGTTCCCGTACGCCCCAAGGGCAGGCGGGCAAGCGAACTATTGTGCATGAAGGCCGCTTCCATGAATGCCCACCAATCGCTCGCGGTCGGACAGCTGATCGAGAGGTGTGAAGCGATTTCACCTGCCGCAGCTGAGCCGGACGCGATGGTCCGTTTCGCCGGCATCTCGAAGACCTATCCGGCCTATCGCGGCAAGCCCGGCGTCAATGCGCTGCAAAACATCGACTTCGCGATCCCGCGCGGTTCCATCACCGGCGTGATCGGCCGCTCCGGCGCCGGCAAGTCGAGCCTGGTGCGGCTCATCAACGGGCTGGAGAAGCCGACCACGGGGCGCGTGATCGTGGACGGCCGCGATATCTCGGCGCTAGCGGGCCGCGAGCTGCGGCTGGCGCAGCGCTCGATCGGCATGATCTTTCAGCATTTCAACCTGCTGTCATCGCGCACGGCGGCCGACAACATCGCGCTGCCGCTCGAGATCGCCGGCTGGGCCAAGGCCGAGATCAAGGCCCGCGTCACCGAGCTGCTTGCGCTCGTCGGCATCGCGGACAAGCACGACCGCTATCCGTCGGAGCTCTCCGGCGGCCAGAAGCAGCGCGTCGGCATCGCGCGGGCGCTGGCGACGCGGCCGAGCGTGCTGCTGTCGGACGAGGCGACTTCGGCACTCGATCCGCAGACCACGCGCGCGATCCTCGATCTGCTCGCGAATATCAACCGCGAGCTCGGGGTGACCATCGTATTGATCACCCACGAAATGTCCGTGGTGCGCCAGCTCGCCCGGGACGTCGTGGTGCTCGACGCCGGCCATGTGGTCGAAAGCGGCCATGTCGCGGACATCTTCACCCACCCCAAGCATCCGATCACGCAATCCTTCCTGGCCGAGGTGACCGGCGATAGCTTGCCCGTCTCGCTTGCCAGCCGGATCGTGGCGGAGCCGTCCGCCGGCGGGCAGGCCGTGATCCGCCTCGGGGTGCGCGGGGCAGGGGCCGGCGACACCCTGGTCGCGCGGCTCGCCCGCGAGCTCGGCCTCGACGTGTCGCTGCTGGCGGCGCGCATCGACGAGATCGGCGGCCAGCATGTCGGCTCGCTCGTTCTCGGCATTCCTCTCGGTATTTCTGGCGGCGAGGACGCGACGGCGCGCACGCTCGCCTTTCTCTCTCAACATCAATTCCCGGCGGAGCATCTCGGCTATGTCGCCTGAACTCATCAACCTGATCGTCCAGGCCACCTTCGAGAGCCTGTACATGGTCGGCATCGCGGCGCTGCTCGGCACCGCCTTCGGCCTTCCGCTCGGCGTTTTCCTCGCAACCAGCCGGAAAGGGGAGCTGTTCGCGGCTCCCATCGTCAATCGCGTCCTCGGCATCGTCGTCAATGCGACGCGGTCCACGCCCTTCATCATCCTCGTCGTCGCCATCATCCCGTTTACACGTCTCGTTGCCGGCACCTCGATCGGATCGACCGCCGCAATCGTGCCGCTGACGATCGCGTCGGCGCCGTTCATTGCGCGTTTGGTCGAAGCCGCCATCCGCGAGGTCGATGGCGGCCTGATCGAGACGGCGTCCTCGTTCGGGGCCTCGCCCATGCAGATCGTGTTCAAGGTGCTGATCCCCGAGGCACTGCCGGGACTTCTGCTGGCACTGACGCTCGCGGTGGTCAGTCTGCTCGGCTACTCCGCGATGGTCGGCGCGGTCGGTGGCGGTGGCTTGGGTGATCTCGGCATCCGCTACGGCTATCAGCGCTTCATGCCGGAGATGATGCTGGCTGTCGTCGTCGTGCTGATCGCACTGGTGCAGCTCGTCCAGAGCGCCGGCGATTATCTGGCGCGCCGGGTCAATCGCCGGCTGCGGCATCGCTGAGCCGGATCAGGTACACCTCGCGCGCCGCAGTGTCTCCGAGGGCTTTTCGGAGAAGTGGCGCTTGTAGTCGAGCGAGAACTGGCTGAAGTGCCAGAAGCCGTGCTGCACGGCTACGTCGTAGACAGAGGCATCGGTGCCGCCGGCGCGCTTGAGATCGCGCCGCACGCGGTTCAGCCGCATCGCCCGCCAATAGTGCATCGGGCTCGTGCCCAACACCTCCTGAAAGCAATAGCCGAGCTTGCGCGGGCTGGCGCCGACCGCCTTGCAGACCTCCAGCAGCGAGAGCGAGCGATCGCCGCTGCCATGCATCAGCGCCCGCGCACGATCGACCGTGCGCTTGCGCGCCGCGGCGCTGCGGCCGGGATCGCTGGGGCGTGCGGTCGGCAGCATGTCCATGATCTCGACGAGAAGCGCGTCTTCCAGCACCTGCCCGACGGCCGGATCGTCGAACCGTTCGGGGGCAGTCGAGATGGTCTCGTGGATCGCGGCAAGGTGAGCGCGCAATCGCGCGACCGGTGCCTGCGCCATCTCGATCACCCGCAACTGGTGCCAGACCGCACGCGGCAGCTCGATATCGAGCCGGGCGGCAAGCTCCTCGATCAGCGCCGCGCTGGCGACGACACCGCGCAGCTCGAATGATTTCGGCGTGCACATATCGACCTCGGCGTCGATGCAGGCGATGACCTGGGCGCCTGCAACGCTGGCGCCGTTGCAATTGACCTCGCCGTCACCGTGCCAGGGCAGACCGATGCCGAAGCTGTCGGCCCCCAGCTGGCCGTATTGGCGGACCTGCTGGCTGGTGATCTCGCGGAAGACGTCAAGCTGGGGCAGGGAGAGTTGGGTGAAGCTGCCCCTGAAGGCTCCGGCGCTGATCTGGTCGTAGCTGAGCCGCCAGCGACCGAGCGAAGCGCAATGCTCGTCGACATCGGTACTGCTGGCCTGAAACAGGCCGACAGCCGAGTCCAGAGTCGGAAGAGTTGCGCCTAAGGGCATGATAACACGTCGAAAGTCACCACCCGACAGCGGGCAAGAACCACGCCAGACTGGCACGGCCATAGGCGCTGTCCAGCAAAATATTGCCGGATCTCGATAACGCCCGATGGCGCCGCGGTGCAGGCTTCGGTCCTGCCGTTCCGACATCGCAGCCGGGACAGCGCTTTGCGGAGGGATCGAGATGCGACCGACCGAGATCATGCGCGGCAGCCCGCCCGCGCCCGAGGCGCAGGTGACGCGCGCCAATTGGCGCAGCTTTCCCGCGATCCGCTGGGGCTTTACCCACACCCGTGAAGTGCTGCCGACCGCAGAGATCCGCCGCTCGGCCCAGCCGACGCTGATGCGAAGCGCGCCGCGCGAACTGGCAAAACTCGCTTTCACCGCGCCTGATGGCAAAGAGACCACGATCGAAGCCACGCTCCGCGAGACGTTTGCCGATACGCTCCTCGTCATGCACCGGGGCACGCTGATCCACGAATGGTACGGCGATGGCATGAGCGTGGCCACGCCGCATCTGATCTGCTCGATCAGCAAGGCGATCGCCGGCACGCTTGGCGGCGTGCTGGCCGCGCGCGGGCTGCTCGATCCCGAGGCGAGGGTGGTGCGCTACGTGCCGGAGTTGGAGACGTCGGTCTACGCCGGCTGCACTGTCCGCAACCTGCTCGACATGGCCGTCGCCATCAAGTTCGAGGAGGATTACGAGGACCCCGCCGGCGACGTTGCGCGCTATCGGTTCTCCTCGGGCTGGGACGTGCCGCCGCCGGGCGTCGAGGCAGGCCACCAGCGCGCTTATCTCGCAACCTTGCGCGGCACCGGCGAGCCGCACGGCAAGGTGTTCCACTACGTCTCGCCCAACACCGAGGTGCTCGGCTGGGTCTATGAGCGTGCCTGCGGGATGCCCTACCATCGCATCCTCTCCGAATATCTCTGGCAGCCCCTGGGCGCGGAGGACGACGGCTCGCTCACGCTCGACAGCCACGGCATGGGCCGCATCGCCGGCGGCATCTCGGTCACCGCGCGTGACCTCATCCGTTTCGGCGAGATGATCCGCTGCCGCGGCGTGGTCGAGGGGCGGCAGGTGGTGCCGGGCTGGTGGATCGACGACATCCGCGAGAACGGCGATCCCAAAGCCTGGGCCGACGGCGACCTCGCTGAGTTCTTCCCGGGCGCGCGCTACCGCAGCAAATGGTTCACGATCGATCCGTCGCGCAACGCGCTCACCGCGATCGGCATTCACGGCCAGCACCTCTATGTCGACCTCGACTCGGACACCGTCATCGTCAAGCTCGCGACCCAGCCCAAGGCGATGGACGTGCCGATCGACCAGCGCTGGTTCGCCGCCTTCAGCGCCATCACCGCGCATCTCGCCTGATTTCTGGACATCCCCATGCTCGATACCGTCAAAGCCAAATCGCAAACAGAGACCGCGGAGCCGCATCCGCTCGATCCGCTGACGGCCGAGGAGATCACCGCCGCCTGCACGTTGGTGCGCGCCGCCGTGGCCTCGCCGGAGAACTGCCGCTTCCCGGCGGTGCGGCTGGAGGAGCCGACCAAGCAGGAGCTGGCCGCGGGTGGGGCAGGGCGTCGCGCCTTCGCGTTGACGCTCGACGTCGCCACGGGCGAGGCCATCGAGCACATCGTCGATCTCGGCCGTGGCGAGATCGTCGGGCGCAAGGTCGTCCCGAACCGCGAGGCGCCCTATGGGCAGCCGCCGGTGATGCTGGAGGAATTCTTCAAGTGCGAGGCCGTGGTCAAGGCGGATCCGGGCTGGCGGGCGGCGATGGTGCGGCGCGGGCTTTCCGACAAGGACATCGAACTGGTCCAGGTCGATCCGTTCTCGTCGGGTTTCTTCGACAAGGAGTTCGAGCGCGGCGCCCGTATCGTGCGTGCCGTCAGCTATTTTCGCGAGCACTTGCAGGACAATGGCTATGCGCACCCGATCGAGGGCGTGGTCGCTGTCGTTGACCTGATCGGCGGCAAGGTCATCGACCTTACCGATGAGGATCCGATCGTGCCGATTCCGCGCAAGAAGCGGAACTACGGCGCGCATGAGGTGGCCAATCCGCGCGCCGACATCAAGCCGCTGCACATCGAGCAGCCGGAGGGTGCGAGCTTTCGCGTCGAGGGCTGGAAGGTCGACTGGCAGAAATGGAGCTTTCGCATCGGCTTCACGCCGCGCGAGGGCCTCGTGCTGCATCAGCTCGCCTACCAGGACGGCGCGCGCAAGCGCTCCCTGATCCATCGCGCCAGCGTTACCGAGATGGTGGTGCCTTATGCCGATCCGACCGCGAACCATTTCTGGAAATCGGCGTTCGATGCCGGGGAATATGGCCTCGGCATGCTTGCGAACGCGCTCGAGCTCGGCTGCGACTGTCTCGGCAACATCCGCTATTTCGACGTGCCGGCCGCCGACAGCAAGGGCGAGCCGTTCGTCATGCAGAACGCCATCTGCATGCATGAGGAAGACTATGGGATCGCCTGGAAGCACTATGAGTTCCGCAACGGCCTGTTCGAGGTCCGCCGCTCGCGGCGGCTTGTGATCTCGTTTTTCGCGACCGTCGGCAATTACGATTACGGCTTCTACTGGTATCTCTATCAGGACGGCACGATCCAGCTGGAGACCAAGCTGACCGGCATCATCCAGACCGCCGCGGTGCGATCTGGCGAGACGTACAAATGGGGCGGCATGGTCGACGACAATCTGGGCGGACCGACGCACCAGCACTTCTTCAACGTGCGCCTGCACATGGATCTCGACGGCGGCGGCAACACCGTCACCGAGCACGATTTCGTGCCGCGGCCCTGGGGTGACGACAATCCGCACGGCAACGTCTTCGACACCACGACGCGGGTTTTGTCGCGCGAGCATGACGCGGCGGCGATCGCCAATGGCCAAACCGGCCGGTTCTGGAAGATCAGCAATCCCAATGAGACCAACTCGGTCGGTAATGCTCCGGCCTACAAGCTCGTCGTCAATCCGAGCCCGCTGATGCTGGCGCAGAAGGGCAGTTACGTGCGCAAGCGCGGCGGCTTCGCCACCAAGCATATCTGGGTGACAGCATTCGATCCGGCCGAGAAATACGCAAGCGGCGATTATCCCAACGTCCATGCCGGCGGCGATGGCCTGCCGCGTTATGCCGCGAAGGACCGCAACATCGAGAATGCCGATATCGTGGTGTGGCACTCTTTCGGCCACACCCATGTCTGCAAGCCCGAGGACTTCCCGATCATGCCAGTGGAATATGCCGGCTTCCTGCTGAAGCCGACCGGCTTTTTCGCCGCCAATGCGGCCGGCGACATCCCGCCGGACCGCAACAGCCGCAGCGTGCTGGCACACACGAGCAACACTGCCGACGAATCGTGTTGTCGCGCCGGCAAGTCATAGAGCCGGATCGAGCTCGATCGGATTTCCCGGCAGCGCCGACCGTCGTAGTTGGCGATTCTCGCGCGGTAGCAGGCTGATCGTTTCCAGCCATTGCCGAATGGTGAGGGAGCGTTTCGATCTAGAAGCATTCCAAATCTGTGGGCACGACAGCTGCGTGGCACCGGACGCGGCAATTCGGCATGAGCGCATTCGTCGCACGCGCCGCGCACGCCTCTGGAGAGATTCTAACCTCGTTCCTATCGCACTCCGAAACCGCCTGAGTTAGGGCGGGGCACCAAAAATGATACCGGCAAAGCCGGCAGTGCGTGGGGCCTCGAAAGACGTGACCGACTACCAACTTTCTTCGCGTGAACGCGCGCGTCGTCGACAGATTCGTGTGCTGCTGCTCGGGGCGGTCAGCACATTCTCGCTCGTAGTTCCCTTCGGTTCCGTGGAGGCGCAGATCCAGATTCCCGCTGTCACCGTCGACGCGCCGGTTCAGCGCGCCCGTCCTGCGGCGGTTGCTTCGTCGCGAAGGGCGGCGACACGCACCTCTCGCGCCAATCGTCGCTCGCCTGCGCAGGCCGCCGCGCCGACCCGGTCGGGATCATCGAACGGCGCAACGGGCGAACGTGCCAATGGTCCGGTGCGCGGTTTCGTCGCCACACGGAGCGGCACGGCCACCAAAACCGATACACCGCTGATCGAAACTCCGCAGTCGGTTTCCGTCGTCACCACCGACCAGGTCAGGAATCAGGGCGCGGTCTCGATCGGCGAGGCGCTGCGTTATACCGCCGGTGTCAGCGGCGACGTCAATGGCGGCTCGGACACCCGCTTCGGCGCACTCCAGATCCGCGGCTTCGACACGACCATGTCGGGTCTCTACGTCGACGGCCTGCGGATCCCCTCGAGCAACTACGTGCACTTCAATGGCCTCGATCCCTACGGGGCCGAGCGCCTGGAAGTGCTCAAGGGCCCGTCATCGGCGATGTATGGCGGCAGCGGCACCGGCGGCATTCTCAACTACGTGACAAAACTGCCGACGGCGCAGCAGTTCGGCGAGGTCTCGATCTCCGGCGGCAGCTTCAACCGCTATCAGGGCCAGTTCGACATGGGCGGCCCCGCCAACAAGGAAGGCACCGTGCTGTGGCGCCTCACTGGCGTCGTCCGCGACGGCCAGACCCAGGTCGACTTCACCAAGGACAACCGCGTCTTCATCGCGCCCGCCGTCACCTTCAAGCCGAACGAGGACACCACCATCACGCTGCTGGCCAACTACCAGCGCGACCGGGCAGGGTGGGGCCTCCAGTTCCTGCCGGCCTCGGGCACGGTGTGGCCGAACAACGGCCGCACCATCCCGGTCTCGTTCTTCGCGGGCGTGCCGAGCTTCAATGCGTTCAACACCGAGATTGCGACCGCCGGCTATCAGCTTTCGCACAATTTCACCGACAACATCACGTTCCGGCAGAACCTGCGCTACGCCTATCAGCACAACGAGGAAAAGACCTTCTACGGCACCGGATACACAGACGAAGCGGCGGGGCAGCTGGGGCGTTTCGGCAGCTATAGCAACTCCTACATCAACTCCTTTGCAGTGGATAACCAGCTCCAGGGCAAGTTCAATACCGGCATCCTCAGCCACACCACCCTGGTCGGGCTCGACTATCGCAACACCACGTTCCGCGATACGGCCTTCGCCGTCACAACGTCAGGGCCGGAGATCAACGTCTTCAACCCGGTCTACAGTTACGACTGGGCCCTCGGCGGCATGTACGACAACAAGGGCATCAAGCAGTCGCAGCTCGGCCTCTATGCGCAGGACCAGATCAAGCTCGGCCGGCTGTCGTTCCAGCTCGGCGGCCGCCAGGACTTCGTGACGACGCAGCTCGACACCAATCTGCCCCCGGCCGATACTTCGACATCGAAGGACGCCTCGGCCTTCACCGGCCGCGCTGCCGTCATGTACAATTTCGACAACGGCATCGCGCCCTATTTCAGCTATTCCGAGTCGTTTCTGCCGCAGCTCGCGACCAGTCCTTCCGGACAGATGCTCGATCCCGAGACCGGCGTGCAGTACGAGGTGGGCGTCAAGTATCAACCGGTCGGCTGGAATGCGCTGTTCACCTTCGCCGCCTTCGACCTGACGCGTGACAACGTCGCTGTGTACGTGCCTGCAACCACCTTTTACGAACAGATCGGGCAGGTGAAGTCGCGCGGTATCGAGCTCGAAGGCTCGATGTCGCTCGCCGACGGCTGGAATCTGCGGGCGGCCTACGCTTATATCGATGCCATGGTCACGCAAGATCCGGTCAATGTCGGCAAGGCGCCGGTCACCGTGCCGCTCAACCGCGCCTCGCTGTGGAGCGACTACACCCTTCAGAACGGCATGCTGGCGGGCTTGCAGTTCGGCGGCGGCGTTCGCTATGTCGGCGCGACCTGGGGCGATGATGCCAACACCTTCAAGGTGGGATCGGCCACAGTGCTGGATGCGCTTCTTGCCTATACCCGTGACAATTGGCGGCTGTCGCTGAACGTCACCAACGTTGCGGACACGCGCTATGTCGCGGCGTGCTACGGCCTTTCGGGCTGCATGTATGCCGAGGGACGGAAAGCCATCGGCAAGCTGACTTATCGCTGGTGAAATCGAAGACGGTCCGACGATGGCGGGCCGGACCTGCTGGATGAGAGTGCAAGACGATGAGAGCGATATTCGGCAAGCTGCATCGCTGGGCGGGACTGCTCACGGCCGGATTCCTTTTCTTCTCCGGCATCACCGGGGCGATCATCTCCTGGGATCACGAGATCGACGACGTCCTGAACAGCCATCTGTTCGACGTCTCGACCAAGGGCCCGGCGATCCCATCGATCGAGCTCGCCAAGATGATCGAGCAACGCGATCCCCGCGCGCGCGTCGTCTACCTCTTCATGACTCCGGAGGAGGGCCACTCGCTGTGGTTCTTCGTCATGCCGCGGATCGATCCCGCGACCGGCAAGCGCTACGCCCTCGACTACAACCAGATCTTCCTCGATCCCAACACCGGCGCGGAGCTCGGCCGGCGCTATTGGGGCGCGGTCTGGCCGGTCACGCGGGAGAATTTCGTCTCGTTCCTCTACAAGCTGCACTACACGATGCACATTCCGGAGTTCTGGGGCAGCGATCGCTGGGGCATGCGCGTGCTCGGCGTGATCGCCATCATCTGGACCATCGATTGCTTCGTCGGCTTCTACCTGACACTGCCCTCGCGCAGACGCGCCAAGGCGGCGCGGGCGCCAGCCGTCACGCGCCAGCTCGATCGCGGCTTCTGGGCGCGCTGGGCGCCGGCCTGGACCATCAAGACCTCCGGCAGCGCCTACCGGATCAATTTCGACATCCACCGCGCCTTCAGTCTCTGGACCTGGGGCGTGCTGTTCATCATCGCCTTCACGGCGTTCTCGCTGAACCTCTATTTCGAGGTGTTCTCGCCGCTGATGAAGATGGTGTCGAACTACACGCCGACACCCTATGAGCAGCGGCCTTATCGCGATCTCGACGATCCCATCGAGCCCAAGGTGACCTTCGCCGACATCGCCGCACGCGCCGCCGCCGACGGCAAGGCGCGGGGGTGGACGATCCCGGTCGGCTCGGTCAATTACGGCCCGGCCCATGGCGTCTATGCCGCCGCGTTCTTCCACCCCGGCGACGATCACGGCGCCGGTGGCGTCGGCCCGGCGCAGCTCTATTACGACAGCGAGGACGGCCGCCCGATCGGCGAGCGGCTGCCCTGGGTCGGTACCGCCGCCGACATCTTCGTCCAGGCACAATTTCCGCTGCATTCGGGCCGCATCGTCGGACTGTTCGGCCGCATCCTGATCTCGATCATGGGGCTGGTCGTGGCGGCACTCTCGGTCACCGGCGTCGTGATCTGGTGGCGCAAGCGCCGCGCCCGCATCCGCGTGCGCGAGACCGCGGCGGTGCGTCTGACCCGGCAGTTGACGCCGGCGGAGTAGGGCCCCCGCACGGTCGTTGGGGATGAACCTTCCCGCCTCCAGCCGGCACAAAGACTGGAGATCGCTCCCAGTCCGCGGACACCGAATGAAATCGCTTGCCTTGCTCTGCCTGCTCGTCCTGGCGACGCCCGTCCATGCGGCCACGCCCGAGCAGCACTATCTCGACCTGCGCGACCGCTACATCGCAAAATTCTCGAGTGCCAAGGAGAGCGACGAGATCTACAAGCAGCATGATGCGGCGCTGAAGGAGCTGGCAGGCGTGCTGCGCGGCCTGGTAGGGCCGGTCACAATCAAGGGGCTCCCCGCAGACGGCAAGTCGAACGTCGACACGCTCTTCAAGAGTGATATCGGCTTCGGCCATCTCGACGGGCTCGGTTTGGCCTCGGAGGGCTACAAGACGCAAGCCGTCGTAACCACGAGTACGCTTCTGGCGCACTGGCTGCGCGAGCATCGCGAGGACGGCATGCCGCAAGAGAGCGGCGCCGCGTTCAAGTCCGACCGCTTCTATTATCATGCGATCCAGGACGCCGCCTTCGCCAAATATGCCGAGCTGCCGATCACAAAGCCCGCATCCGCGAGCGCTGCAGTTGCGGTGCTCGGCGTGCGCGGCAATGGCGGGCTCAAGGGACCGCCGGATGAAATCGACGTCGTCGCGACCAAGGGCGACAAGGTCTACTTCCTCGCCACATCGAACGCCGTGAAGACGGCCGAAATCCCGGCCTGCGAGCGCGTGTGGAAGCAGATGATGGCGAAACCCGTCAACAAGAAGGACCCGCGCGGCGACATGGCCCGCGAGGATCAGGCCATGGACGCCTACACGAAATGCTTCGCCAGGGAAGCGCCGAGCCAGGGCTGGTACGCCGCGGCCGTCAAGAAGGCGCAGAGCCAGCTGGAGCTGCTGCCACTGCAGTAGCGCGCAAGGTTACGCCGACAATTCGATCGATTGGCCGGCCCCATCGATCAGATGCACGCGGTCGATGTCGACATGCGGCAAGAGCGATCGAATCTTATCTTCCGGCATCAGGCTGAACGCCGTCGACAATGCATCCGCCGCGGTCGCGCTGCGGGACACCGTCGTCACGCTGCGATAGCGGTGGGCGCAGCCGCCGGATCTCGGATCGAACAAATGATTGAAGCGCGCGCTGGAATCGAACTGGAAGCCGTAGCCGCCCGAGGTGGACACGGCGCGGTCGACGATCGGCAGCACCGCTTTCGTGTGACCCGCAATGTCGGGATCGGCGATGCCGATCTCCCAGGGCCCTCCGTCCGGACGCGCGCCGATCGCGCGCGCCTCGCCCATGTCGACCAGGCTGCGAGAGATGCCGTGCGCCCGCAGCAGGTCGACCACCTTGTCCGTGACGTAGCCTTGCGCGATCCCGTTCAGGGTGACGGCCATGCCCTTGGGCATCACGATCCGGTCGCGGCTGATCGACAGCCGGCTGCTGCCGATGCGCGCGAGCGCAGCCTCAATCGCGGCCGCCGCAGGGCCGGCCGGATCCGCGTCATCTCGCGCGAAATGGCTCGCGTAGAGCTCCCACAGCGGCTGCACCGTGACATCGAACAGACCGCCCGTCAGCGTGGAATAGTGCTGCGAGGTCGATAGCAGATCGACCATTTCGGCGGCGGGATCGATCAGGACACCGGTGCGGTTCAGCGCAACCAGGGCGGAATCGTTCAGGTAAAGGCTGAACAGCCGCTCGAGCCGCCGCGCCTCGGCGCAGGCCAGCGAGGTCAGTCGCTCCGCCCGGCTGCGGTCTTCGTCGTGGATCTCCATCGTGGCCACCGCGCCCAGCATCGTGCCACGCCAGGTGACCGGCGCGATCTCTGCACGAACGGAGTGTCCCGGAGCCAGCGCGCCGAGGCCCGCGGCCGCCGCGCTGATCCGGATGAAGCGTCGGCGCGTCAGTGTTCGCGTCATGGCGTTCTCCTCGATCGTTCGCCCGGCGGCCCTTCGGCCGCTTCGTCGGCCGCAACGGCGCCGGCGGCATTCGCCGACGTCAGGACATAGTCCCGGGGCACGTCGTCGAAGCCGACGATCCGGCCGCCGTTTTCTCCGGCGAACTTCTCGGCCGCCGCCCGGTCCGAGAACGGAACGGCCTCGTCACCGCCCATGCCGCTTTTGACCCGGCTCTCGATCACGTACAGCGCCTTGCGTGCCTCGATCCAGTTGTCGGCACCGGGCTTGTCCCACTCAGGCGCCTTGCCCATGTCGGACACGTAGATCGCCTGAATGTCCTTGGGCTCGTCCGGCAGCATGGTGAAGGCGATCGTGTCCCGCACCGACGAGAACCAGACGGGCTCGATCAGGCTCGCGGCAAAGACATGGCCCTTCGGTCCCGGGTGCTCGAGCACGTTCATGCCGCAGTAATGGCCGATGTCCTCGGCGGTCATCCGATGCGGCGGCGGGATCTTCGCGGCCTGCTTCTCGTTGCAGCCGGCGAGCACGAGCGGCACGAGCAAGGCAAGGAGGATCGTTCGGCGCCTCATAGCTCCCTCCGCGAGAAGGCGAGCGCGGCCAGCCCCAGCGGCAGCAGCGTCCAGCAGAGCAGGGCGGTCAGAAGGACCGGTATCGTCAGGGACGTGGTTTGGGCAAGGCCAGCCATGCCGGCGAAGGTGCTGACATTGGCGAACCCGGTCAGGTTGATCAGCCGGTAGGCGTCGGTCGGATTCGACAGCAGCATGGCGTTGAGCACGCTCGCCGAGATGCTGCGCCCCTGATCGAGCGCGAGCACGCCCAGCAGCGCCATGTCGTAGATCAGCACCAGCAGCAGCCATAATCCGATGCAGATGCCGGCTGCCGTTCCGCGGTCGCGCACGAGCGCGCTGACCAGATATCCGATGGCGACGAAAGCGGCGCCGAGCAGCACCGAGGAGCCCACCATCGCCGCGAACGCCAGGAAACTGTCGCCATCGATCTGGCTGCCCGTCGCCGCCAGCGCTCCGACCGCCGCGCCGTAGCCGAGGCAGGTCGCAAAAGCGAGGACGGCGAGGTGGCCTAAGAACTTGCCGAGCAGCACCTGCCATCGCGCGACCGGATAGCTCAGCAGCAACAGCATCGTTCCGCGTTCCATCTCGCCGACGATGGCGTCATGGGAAATCAGAAGCGCGATGAGCGGAACGAGAAAGATCGTCAGGCTCGACAGGCTGACGATGACCACATCCAGGGTGCGAACACCCACGTTTCCGGTCGGCGCGCTGCCGAGAAAGGTCAGCGACAGGGCAAGCCCGGCGAGCAGGAGCGTTGCGG
Organism: Bradyrhizobium sp. IAR9; assembly: GCF_013408065.1. NCBI lineage: Bacteria > Pseudomonadati > Pseudomonadota > Alphaproteobacteria > Hyphomicrobiales > Nitrobacteraceae > Bradyrhizobium > Bradyrhizobium sp. IAR9. The sequence goes on along the minus strand of NZ_JACBZW010000001.1, from coordinate 32,523 downwards.
CAAGCACCCAGCGATTGCGGATGGCCTGGTGGACTTCCTTGGCGGCGATGATCAGGACATTCATGGCGCCTGCTCCGATTGCCGGAGGAAATGAGCATAGAGCTCGTCGAGGGTGGGCGGGACCACGTCGACGTCCTCGACCGAATTGCCGGCGGCCGTCGCGCGATGCAGCAGCTCGATCTTCCGCTCCGGCGCGGCGTCGATCTCGACGATGTGGCCGTTCAGACGACGGCAGGTGGCGTCTTGCGGAGCCCAGCCCGGCATCTCGCTGGGCGCGAGGCCGGCCACCTTGAGACGGATCCGGGTCGGGAGCCGGGCGAGGCGACGCAGCTCGTCGATCGATCCGTCCGCGACCTTGATGCCGCGGTTCATGATGATGACGCGCCCGGCGCGCTCCTCGAGCTCGGTCAGCGCATGCGACGACAGCAGCACGGTCGCGCCGCGCGCCGCGAGCCGCGCGATGATGTCGTAGAAGGTCTGCCGCAGCTCCGGATCGAGACCAGTGGTCGGCTCGTCCAGCAGCAGCACGCGCGGCTCGCCAAGCAGTGCCTGCGCGAGCCCCAGCCGCTGGCGCATGCCCTTCGAATAGGTGTTGACCCGGCGGCGGCTGGCGGCTCCCAGTCCGACCGCGTCGAGCAGCTCCAGCGCCTTGGCAACCGGCTCTCGTTTCAGCCTGGCGTAGAAGGCCTGCGTCTCGCGGCCGGTGAGGGCGGGGTCGAAGGAGACGTTTTCGGGGAGGTAGCCGAGCTGCCGTCGGCCTGCGAATTCGCCGGCGGCGGGATTGTCTCCGAGAACCTCGATGGCGCCTCTGGTCGGCCGGATCAACCCGAGCATGAGCTTCATGAGCGTGGTCTTGCCGGCGCCGTTGTGCCCGATCAAGGCCACCAGCTCGCCCTGGCCAAGCGTGAACGACGCACCGCGCACGGCCTCGACCCGGCCAAACACCTTGGTGACGTCGCTGACACGTACCGTGCTGGTCATCGTGCCTCCTTCACCGGGGTCCGCGGCGGCGACACCAGCGGATGGCTGTCGACCACGCCGCCCGGCAGCAGCGCGGGAAACTGTGCCTGCGCCCAGCGGATCACCTGGACGGCGGGACTGTTGATCAGGACCTTCGCAGCCGGCGCCGTCCACAGCACGCGGTCGATGAGGTCGTTCGGCCGGTACGCCGTGTCGGCGATGCCGTCGCCATTCAGATCGAATGCCGGATTATCGCTCCAATAGTTGCCGCGCCCTCCGGTCGACCAGTCGAGGTGCCGGGTGCCGACATATTTCACCTGGTTGGCATTGCTGACGAAGGAATTGCCGGTGATTTCGTTGCCTTCGGAGCCCGCCGTGAAGTGCACGCCGATGGCGCAGCGTTCGAACCAGTTGTTGCGGAATTTGTTGTGATTGGTGTTGTAGATGAACACGCATTTCTCCGGGCCACTCTTAAGAGTGGTGTCCCGTGCCTGCCGCGGAAGCATTCCTCGCTCGTCGGCGGGACCGTCCTCCGCCCTCTGTGTCATCGAGCCGAGCGGGCCGCCCGTGACCCGGTTGCCCTCGATCTGGGCATAGTTCGCGTAGTTGAAGAGCAGCCCATAGTCGCGGTCGTGATCTGAGGAGTTGCCGCGGATCACCAGACGGTTCGAATACATGATGGCGTAACCGACATGGTTGCCTATCGAAACGTTGCCGCTGATCTCGCTGTCGTTGGTGTACATGTAGTGGACGGCGAAACGAACCTGCTCGAAGCGATTGTCGATGAAGCGGTCCTTGCTGCTGGAGATCGAGAAGATGCCGTCGCGGCCGTAGCGGAACATGTTGTTCGCGATGGTGACGTCGGGCGCGTTCCACAGCGAGATGCCGTTGCCTGCCTCGCTAAGGCGCCCGCCGCGCAGTCCCTCGATCTCGTTGCGGACGACCCGGGAGCCCCTGGCGCCGTGCACATAGACGCCGAAGAGGTTTCCCACCAGGTGGTTGTCCTCGATCTTGGCGCGCTCCGCGGTCTTTTGCAGGAAGATCCCCGAATTCATCTGCTGCAGATCGCGGCCGGATGCCCGGATGGTCACGCCGCGGATTGTGACGTCGGGCGCGCTGACGGTGATGACGTTGCCGGAGCCGTCGCCGTCGAGCACCGCGCCTCGGCTCCCGACCAACTCCAGGGGACGGTCGATCCGGATCGAGCCGTGATATTCGCCGGGAGCAAGCTCGACGACGTCGCCGGCGCGCGCACCATCCAGCACCGCTTGCAGCGGCTGCCCAGGCGCAGCCGTCAAGGTCTCCGCATCGGCGAAGCCGGACAATCCGGCGGCGACCAGCGCCGCCGGAAACATGCGTGACAACAGACCCACGAGGTCGCTCCGATCAGACCGACTTCAAACCGATTTGGGCTCGACGAACATCCGGCCTTTCATCTCCATGTGCATGGCGTGGCAGAACCAGGAGCAGTAGTACCAGTAGACTCCCGGCTTGTCGGCCGTGAAGGTCACCGACGAGGTGGCCATCGGCCCGATCTCCATGTTGATACCGTAGTTGACGATACAGAAGCCGTGCGTGAGATCCTCGACTGCGTCGATGTTCGTGATGAAGACGGTGACTTCCTCGCCTTGCTTGACCTGGAACTGTTCGAGGCCGAACGCTGGCGCGGTCGACGTCATATAGACGCGCACCTTGTTGCCGTCGCGAATGATCTTCGAATCGGCCTCCAGGTTGATGCCGTCCGCCTTGGCCTGCTTGACCGCATCGGCAAACATCGGATCCGCGCGGTCATAGATCGAGATCGGGTTGATCTTGGAGCGGTGGACGATGGTCGCGTCATGCGGCTCGGCAAAGCTTGGGCCGTCATGCACCAGCTTCATCTGATCGCCGGAGATGTCGATCAGCTGATCGTTCTCAGGCTTGAGCGGCCCGACGTTCAGGAAGCGGTCCTTCGAGAACTTGTTCAGCGAGATCAGCCATTTTCCATCGGCCTCCTTGGTCTGGCCCATCGAGCTATGGTTGTGGCCCGGCTGATAATGGACGTCGAGCTTCTGGATGATGGGGTTGACCTTCTCACCCTTGAAAGCCCGCTTGGCGAGGTCGATGCTCCACTTGCAGACCTGGCTGTCGAGGAACAGGGTCGTGTAGGCGTTGCCCTTGCCGTCGTAGGCGGTGTGCAACGGGCCAAGGCCAAGCTCAGGCTCGGCGACGACGACGTCGCGCGGCTTGATCTTGTCGTCGAACAACTGGTCGAACAGACGCACGTCCATCACGGTCACGGTGGGCGAGAGCTTTCCGGCCGCCACGATGTGGATGCCGTCCGGAGCCGTGTTCATGCCGTGCGGATTGTTCGAGACCGGGATGTAGCGCGTGTACGCCGACCCCTTGCGGCCGTCGATCACGGGCACGCCGTTCATTTCCTTGAAGTCGCCCTTCTTTACGGCCTCTTCGATCCGCTTGATGTTGAAGATGACGACCCAGTCCTGCTCGCTGGCGGTCATCTCCGCGAGCGTGACGCCTTCCTCGCCGTTGTAGCAGGTCGCGAAGCAATACTTGCCCTGGTAGTCGGCGTCGACATTGTCGAGGTTGCCGCTGACGATCACCTGCCAGGCCACCTTCATCGTTTCGCCGTCGATCGCGCTGAAGATGGAGTGATACTGCTTGGGATCGTCGAGGACCTTGCCGTCATTGGGCAAGGGCACGCCGTCCTCGCCGTTGGCGAACACATAGCCCGTGCGCGGATATTTCTGCAGACGCAGGCCGTGGACCGTGTGCTGGTTCGGCAGTTCGACAATCTTGTCGCATTTCATGATGTCGAGCCGCACCCGCGCGACGCGGCTGTTGGCCTTGTCGTTCATGTAGGCATAGCGACCGTCATAGGTGCCGTCCGTGAACGAAATATGGGGGTGGTGGAGGTCGCCGTTCATGAACGTGCCGCCGCGGTTCTTGAGGAATTCGCGGGTCGCGGGCTGCATGCCTTCGGTCAGAACCTTGAGGCTTTCATTGGTCTGGCCCCAACCGGTCGCGCTGCACCGGTTGAACACCGGAACACGCATCAATTCGCGCATCGAGGGGAGGCCGACGATTCGCATCTCGCCGGACTGGCCGCTCGAGAAGAACACGTAATATTCGTCGAGCTCGCCGGGCGCGACCTCGGTCTTCTGCACGGCCGGCCGTGCCGCCGGCGCTTTCGGAGCAGCATTCTTGGTCTGCGCGTCCGCGGACGTGACGAAGCCGCCGTCCTTCAGCGCCACTCCGCCAGCCAGGCCGACGCCCGCCGCCGCCGCTGTCGTTCCGAGCACTGCTCGTCGGCTGACGCCCTTTGCCTTTTCGTTTTCACTCATGATTGCCTCCTCGGCTTTCGGTTCAGTTTGGGGGTGGAGTCGCGACGGGTGAAACGCCGACAGGTTTGCCGCCGGCGGTGATGACGGTCGCTGGACCCTTGCCGCCTGGGCGCATCGCGGGCGAGGACATCGCCGCGAACTTCTCGCGCTTGAGTCGCACCTGGATCATGTGCGGGCAGCGGTGATCGTCGTAATAGAGTTCCTGACAATGCATGCAGTAGATGCACTCATTGACGTTGATGTGCCCCTCGGGATGGATCGACTGCACCGGGCATTCCTTGGCGCAGCGTTGGCAGGGTGACCCACATTCTTCCCACCGGCGGAGCCATTCGAACGTCCGGATGCGGCCGGGGATCGCGAGCGCGGCGCCGAGCGGGCAGAGGTAGCGGCAGAAGAAGCGTTCGATGAAGAGGCCGATGACGAGCAGGGCGACTGCGTAGGCGACGAACGGCCAGCTTCGCGAAAACTTCAGGATGATCGCGGTCTTGAACGGCTCGACCTCGGCGAACCGCTCGGCCATGTCGACCGAATAGAGCGACAGGCCGAACAGACCGAGGAAGATGATGTACTTGATCGGCCATAGCCGTTCGTGCAGGCCCCACGGCACCGTTATCTGGGGCACCTTCAGCCATTTCGCGGCCGTGTTGGTGAGCTCCTGGAGCGCGCCAAAGGGACACAGCCAACCGCAGAACGGACCTCGGCCCCAGAACAGAAGCCCGCCGGCCGTTGCAGCCCACAGAATGAAGATCAGCGGAGCGGCGAGGAAAAACTCCCAGCGGAAGCCCGTCACCAGCGCATTGGTAAAGGTGACGACGTTGACGACGGAGAGCTGCGCGTTGGCGTACCAGCCGAGCCAGACCAGAACGAGGGCGAGATATCCCCGCCGCACCCAGGTGTAGAACACCGGACGGCGCACCAGTAGATTCTGGAAGAAGAAGATGCCGGTAAGGACGGCCAGCATGAACGCGGTGATGCCGATCGAGACGGTGCTCGACCGCCAGATCCGCATCCACAGAGGTTCGTCCGCCTCCGGGGGCGGTGCGGCCGCAGCGGTGGCCTGCTGCGAGGCCGGAGGCGCCGCGCTCTCCGGTACCGTCACCGCACGCTGCTCGCGGCGTATATAGCTGTCGGGCAGGGTGTAGCCGAGATCGAAAGTCAGGAACGCCTTGTCGCGGCCGCCGAGACTGCGTTGCACCAGCAATTGAAGCTGCCACGGCTGCGTCGGATCCAGGGTGAACTCAGGCGGGGTGACGAACAGGCCGATTTCCCTGAACTCGGGCGCGCCGACCGCGTCCAGTGCGCCGAGCCGGGTGTGGTTGCGGTCGCGGAAGCGGGCGCTGTTGCCTTCCTGCAGGATTTCGATGCGATCGAAGATGCCGCCGCGGACATAGGCCGAACCCTTGAACGAGTAGGGGCCGTTGCCGGCAACGACGATGGCCTGCTGCCCGGGCTTCAGGCTGTCCTTCAGCCGCTGATAGCCGTCCTCGCCAAGCAGGCTGCGGCCGATCGTGGGCGCGGTCACCAGCGCCACGTAGAGGTCGATGAAGGTATCGCTCGCGTCACCCGGTTCGGGATACTGGCTCGCCGCGGCGCTGCCGGACTTCGCAAAGGCTTCGTTGATGTCGCCGATGCCGAGCTGAAGCCGGCGCACCGAGCCGTCGCCGACGAGGCTCTCCCAGTCACGCACTTCACTGCGCCCGAGATCGAGCGTCTTGACGACAGGGGGAAGGGCGGCCGAAGCCGCCGCGCCGTCACCGCCGCCGATGCGTCCGCCGCGGATGAGCTTGGACGCGGCGCGGACGACACTGTCACCCATCACCAGCACGGTGACGGTCGCGCCGCTCACGATGTCGACCTGCGGCGGCTTCTCGGCACCACTTGCGACAGGCTTCATGTCCTTGCCGATCAGGGAGTTCATGGCGGCGACGATGCGCGCCTCCGGAATGCCGACCAGCACGATCGGCTCCTTGTGATCGACGAGCTTGATCCCGGTGATGACGCCTTTCGGATCAATTCCGGCAAGCAAGTGAATCGGTTTGCCCGAGTACCCGACAGAGTTCGCAAAATCGGAGTTGAGGAAAACGAATCCCTGAAGCTGATCGCCGCGGTACATTGGTACAATGGGCGGATCGCCTTGCGGCGGGCCGAAACGATCCGCATCCGGGAAAAATTCGGCAGGCGTAAGCTTCGGCAGGTATGTTGGTAAGTCACCGGCGGCGCATGCGGGCGAGACGTACGCCAGACACATCAGCAGCAAGCCCGCAAGCGCTAGCGCCGCACGCCTTGTGAAGGCGGTATCGTCATCCGGTCGCTTCAACATATCGGTTCAAATGCGATCTGCGCGACCCACCGGGACGCGCGTGCCTTGAGATTCTTCTTCGATGATTTGTCGCCGCTGACGTGTCAAAGTCATCGCGCGTGCCCACATCTGTCAAGGCCAGCGAAAATATTTGTATTCGCGCTGAGCTGAATCAGAAGCCTGCATTTGGAGTCCTTGCCATGCCATTCCTGCGCACTTCATTGCTGAGCGCTGAGCCCGCAGGTGTATTGCAGTCGCTCGACGAACTCTTTGCGCTAGCGCATGCAATGGAGCAGGAGGCAGCCAAAAGGTATGATGCTCTTGCTGATGACATGCGCGGGCAGGGCAAGGATGATCTCGCAGACGTGTTCGCGAAGCTCGCCGCCGCCGAGCGCGAGCATGTCGACAGCGTCACGCGGTGGTCGCAATCTCGGCGCGGCAAGATCCCGGATCCCGCCATGGTGCGTTGGGAGGCGCCGGAAACGCTCGCCCCGGAATCCGCCGCTGAGGTCAAAACGTCGCGCTTGATGACGCCGTACCGCGCGCTCGCGATGGCGGTCCGCAACGAGGAGCGCGCCTTTGCGTTCTGGTCTTATCTCGCCGCCTATTCCGATGACCGCGATATCAAGAAGGCGTCCGAGGCAATGGCCAAGGAAGAGCTCGGCCATGTCGCGACGCTGCGGAAGGAGAGGCGCCGCGCCTATCATCGCGAGCACGAACGGAGCGGCGCCGAGGCATCGTCCGTGCCTCTGCGGCAAATTGATGCGCAAAGGCTCGAGCTTCGCCTGGTCTTGCAGCTCAGCGACATGGAACAACGCCTGAGCGGGCCAGCAGCAATCCGGACCCAGGACATTCGCCAGCAGACGATCGAGATGGCCGACGCCACCGTGGGCCTCGGGAGCTTTCCGGCGTCCATGGAGCGCAAAGGCCCACTGGAGATCGCCGAGGCCCTGGTCGACGGCTACCTCGACGGCGCCGAGCGGTCGAGCGACGCGGCCCATCTCGAACGCCTGCAGCAACTTGCCGAGCGCGCGATCTCGCGGCTGGCCTGGCTGCGATCGCTTTCGGCGGACTGACGCGCTTACGGCACCCTCGGAGCTGCTGCACACCAGAGCCGCATAGCCGCTCGGCCGGGGCAATGGCCGCAGGTCCTTCACTGGCGGAAAGGACGTACAGGTTTGGCGATAGGCGCTCAGTTCAGGCGGAGATCCGACCGGCAGGTCGCGTGCGGCCACAGCCTGATCCATAATTCGCATAAGGTATATTATGGAATATGTTTATACACAATGAGATCAAATATTTAGCCGCAATTCCTGCCACCGCACCTTCACCCAAGCGCGATTTTCAGTCCGGGCCGCGACGCCGCCCCGGGTCTCGACGGCTACTGTGCATGGGGTTGTATTTCAGATTTTCAATCCGGCCCATCTCTGCGAAAGCCGATATTGCCGGGACCTTGTCCGGCTGCAATAAGCGAGGCCTCGCGAGATCGCAGATGACCTTCAGGCCTTCCGTCCGTATAGGTTTGCATCTCAGAACAACAACAAACCTTCCGAGGAAGCAGACCCATGGTCTTTTCAACGCGCTTTTCCCGACGCACGCTTCTCAAGGCCTCCGCCGCGACCGCGGTCCTGGGCGGCATCGGTGCGCCCCATGTGGCCCGCGCCCAGAGCGCCGAGTTCACCTACAAATACGCCAATAACCTGCCGGACACCCATCCGCTGAACGTACGCGCCAAGGAGATGGCGGCGGCGATCAAGACCGAGACCAACGGCAAGTTCGACCTCCAGATCTTCCCGAACAACCAGCTCGGGTCCGACACCGACATGCTGAGCCAGATCCGCTCGGGCGGCGTCGAGTTCTTCACGCTGTCCGGCCTGATCCTGTCGACCCTGGTGCCGGCGGCCTCCATCAACGGCATCGGCTTCGCGTTCCCGGACTACGACACGGTCTGGAAGGCCATGGACGGCGACCTCGGCGCCCATGTCCGCGGCGAGATCAAGAAGGCCGGCCTCGAGGTCATGGACAAGATCTGGGACAACGGGTTCCGCCAGACCACCTCGTCGAGCAAGCCGATCACCGGTCCTGACGACCTCAAGGGCTTCAAGATCCGCGTGCCGGTGTCGCCGCTGTGGACATCGATGTTCAAGGCGTTCGACGCGGCGCCCGCCTCGATCAATTTCAGCGAGGTCTATTCGGCGCTCCAGACCAAGATCGTCGAAGGCCAGGAGAACCCGCTGGCGATCATCTCGACCGCCAAGCTCTACGAGGTGCAGAAATACTGCTCGCTGACCAACCACATGTGGGACGGCTTCTGGTTCCTGGCGAACCGCAGAGCCTGGGAAAAGCTGCCGCAGGATGTGCGCACCGTCGTCGCCAAGAACATCAATGCCGCTGCCGTCAAGGAGCGTGAGGACACCGCCAAGCTCAATGCCAATCTGCAGCAGGAGCTCGCGGCCAAGGGCCTGACCTTCAATCAGCCCACGGTGGCGCCGTTCCGCGACAAGCTGCGGACCGCCGGCTTCTATGCCGAGTGGAAGGGCAAGTATGGCGACCAGGCCTGGGACCTCCTGGAAAAGGCCGTCGGCAAGCTGTCGTAACGCGTTGGGGCCATCATGGCTCATGTCGAGGTCGAGGTGACCGCAGTGGCGGGCGAGGCGGCGTTTCAGTCCCCTCGCCGACCTTCCGTGCTGGGTTCGGTCGAGCGCGCGCTCGGTCTCGTCGTCGAAATCCCGGCGGCGATCCTGGTCGTCGCCGAGATCGTGATCCTGTTTGCCGGCGTGGTCGCGCGCTACGGCCTGCACCGGCCGCTGATCTGGTCGGACGAGCTCGCCTCGATCCTGTTCCTGTGGCTCGCCATGCTGGGCGCGGCGGTTGCGTTCCGCCGCTCCGAGCACATGCGCATGACGGCGGTCGTCGCCAGCGCCAAGCCTGCGATGCGGGCCTATCTCGATCTGGTCGCGACCTCAGCGGCGCTGGCGTTCCTGGTCCTGATCGTCTGGCCCGCCTGCGACTACGCCTACGAGGAAAGCTACATCACGACGCCGGCGCTGCAGATCTCCAATATGTGGCGCGCCGCCGCGCTGCCGGCCGGCATCGGGCTGATGGCGGCCTTTGCCTTGCTGCGGCTGCTGCGCGCGGCCGATTACCGGATGGTCGCAGCTGCCGTCGTCAGCGTTGCCGTCATCATCGGCCTGTTCTGGCTGGCGGAGCCGTTGCTGCGGCCGCTCGGCAATCTCAACCTCGTCATCTTCTTCGTCGGCGTCGCCGGCTTCTGCGTCTTCGCCGGCGTTCCCATTGCGTTCGGGTTCGGCCTTGCGATCTTCGGCTATCTCGCGCTGACCACGCGCACGCCTGTCATGGTGCTGGTCGGGCGGATGGACGAGGGCATGAGCCACCTCATCCTGCTCTCGGTGCCGCTGTTCGTATTCCTGGGACTGCTGATCGAGATGACCGGCATGGCGCGGGCCATGGTGGCGTTCCTGGCGAGCCTGCTCGGCCATGTCCGCGGCGGCCTGCACTACGTGCTAGTCGGCGCCATGTACCTGGTCTCGGGCATATCAGGCGCCAAGGCCGCGGACATGGCGGCCGTCGCGCCCGTGCTGTTTCCGGAGATGAAGCAGCGCGGCGCCAGGCCCGGCGATCTCGTCGCGCTGCTGGCGGCCACCGGAGCCCAAACCGAAACCATTCCGCCGAGCCTCGTGCTGATCACGATCGGCTCGGTGACTGGCGTCTCGATCGCCGCCCTCTTCACCGGCGGCCTCCTGCCCGGCGTCGTGCTTGCGATCACGCTCTGCATGCTGGTGTGGTGGCGCTACCGCCACGAGGACATGAGTCACGTGCGCCGCGCCAGCGGTGGCGAGATCGGCAAGACCTTCGTCATCGCCCTGCCCGCGCTCGCACTGCCCTTCGTGATCCGCTACGCCGTGGTCGAGGGCATCGCGACCGCGACCGAGGTATCCACCATCGGCATCGTCTATGGCGCCCTGGTCGGCCTCCTCGTATACCGCCGCTTCGACTGGTCGCGGCTGTTTCCGATGCTGGTCGAGACCGCCGCGCTGTCGGGCGCCATTCTGCTGATCATCGGCACGGCGACCGGCATGGCCTGGGGCCTGACCCAATCAGGCTTCTCGCGCTCGCTGGCGGCGGCCATGACCGGATTGCCCGGGGGAGCGGCGACCTTCATCGCCGTCTCGATCCTGGCCTTCACCATCCTCGGCAGCGTGCTGGAGGGCATCCCGGCGATCGTGCTGTTCGGACCGCTGCTGTTTCCGATCGCCCGGGCCGTCGGCGTGCACGAGGTGCACTACGCCATGGTGATCATTCTCGCTATGGGAATCGGACTATTCGCCCCGCCCTTCGGCGTCGGCTATTATGCCGCCTGCGCCATCGGACGCGTCGATCCGGCCGAGGGCATCCGCCCGATCTGGGGCTATCTGCTGGCGCTGCTGGTGGGATTGATCATCGTCGCGATCTTCCCGTGGATCTCGATCGGATTCCTTTGAGGCGTTTGACGGAGGGTGTCGATGAGTGAGCGGCAGAACCAGTACAATATCGGCCTCGACAAGACCCCCGCCAATTACGTGCCGCTGAGCCCCCTCAGCTTCCTCGCGCGCAGTGCCGCCGTCTATCCCGACCATGTCAGCACGGTCTATGAAGGCCGCAGTTTCACCTGGGCGGAGACCTATGAGCGCTGCAAGCGTTTTGCGTCCTGGCTCGCGCGCAAGGGCATTGGCGTCGGCGATACCGTGGCGGCGATGCTGCCGAACATTCCTGCGATGAACGAGGCGCATTTTGCCGTGCCGATGACCGGCGCCGTGCTCAACGCGCTCAACATCCGCCTCGATGCGCCTTCGATCGCATTCCAGCTCGACCATGGCGGCGCCAAGATCATCCTGGTTGATCCCGAGTTTTCGGGCGTCATAAGTGACGCGCTGGCGCAGATGAGCGGGCCAAAGCCATTCGTGGTCGACGTCGACGACGCATCATTCAAAGGCGGCGGTCGCATCGGCGAGATCGAATATGAAGCAGCGGTTGCGGAAGGCGATCCTGCGTTCACGGCGATCCTGCCGCAGGACGAGTGGGACGCGATCGCGCTGAGCTACACCTCGGGCACGACCGGCAATCCCAAGGGCGTCGTCACCCATCATCGCGGCGCCTATCTCAACGCCGTCAGCAACATCCTTGCCGGCAATCTCGGCCAGCATCCGGTCTATCTCTGGACGCTGCCGATGTTCCACTGCAACGGCTGGTGCTTTCCCTGGACCATCGCGGCATCCGCCGGCATCAATGTCTGCCTGCGCAAGGTCGAGCCGACCAGGATCTTCGAGCTGATCAAGCAGCACGGCGTCACGCACATGTGCGGCGCGCCGATCGTCTACAACACGCTGATCAACGCGCCCGATGCGCCCAAAGGCAACGCGGCGCGCCGGGTCGTCGGCCTGATCGCAGGTGCCGCGCCGCCGGTCGCGGTGCTCGAAGGCGCCGAGAACATCGGCATCAAGCTGACCCATGTCTACGGCCTGACCGAGGTCTACGGCCCCGCCTCCGTCTGCGCCGAGCAGCCCGGCTGGGACGAGCTTCCGCCCGCCGAACGCGCACGCATGAAGCGCCGGCAGGGCGTGCCCTACCCGCTCGAGGAAGGCGTCACCGTCATCGATCCGAAGACGATGCAAAAGGTGCCGCGCGACGGCGAGACCATCGGCGAGGTCATGTTCCGCGGCAACATCGTGATGAAGGGCTATCTCAAGAACGAGAAGGCGACCAAGGAAGCCTTCGAGGGCGGCTGGTTTCACACCGGCGATCTCGGCGTGCTCGACGAGCGCGGCTATGTCATCATCAAGGACCGCTCCAAGGACATCATCATTTCCGGCGGCGAGAACATCTCCTCCGTCGAGGTCGAGGACATCCTCTACAAGCACCCGGCTGTGCTGTTCGCCGCCGTGGTCGCAAAGCCCGATCCGAAATGGGGCGAAGTGCCTTGCGCCTTCGTCGAGTTGAAGGACGGCGCCAGCGCCAGCGAAGCCGACATCATCGCGTTCTGCCGCAGCCACATGTCGGGCTTCAAGACGCCGAAAGCCGTCGTGTTCGGACCTATCCCGAAGACTTCGACCGGCAAGATCCAGAAATTCCTGCTGCGCAACGAGGTCGGATCCGCGAAGGCGATCTCGACCTAAGTCGGTACGTCACGAGCAGGCTGTCTCGATATCGCAGAAGCCACCTCCGCCCACACGCCGGAAAGCGGTGAACGGAGGGCTTCGTCGTCCTCACATCTTCTTATAGGCGTCGACGATCGCCTGACCATCGGCGCCGGCCTTCTTGAGCCAGTCGGCCGTGAGCTGCTCGCCGATCTTCTGGAAGCCGGCCTTCAACGCCGGGCTCGGCGGCTCGACGGTCATGCCTTTGGCCTTGAGCTGATCGATGTACCAGGTGCTCTTGTCCTGCCAGGCCTTCCAGCCGCGCGTCTCCGCCGTTGCCGCCGCCTTGAGGATGGCCTCCTGGGTCGGCTTGTCGAGCGCGTCAAACGCGGCCTTGTTGACGAAGGTGTAGTCCTTGGGAATCCAGGCCTGCACGTCATAGAAATACTTCAGCGACTCCCACGCCTTCGCGTCGTAGCCCGTGCCGCCCGAGGACATGAAGGAATTCACCACGCCAGTGGCAAGCGCCTGCGGCAGTTCCGCCGCCTGGATCGTGACCGACTGCGCGCCGACCAGCTCGCCGATGCGCGCGGTGCCGACGTTATAGGCCCGCCATTTCAGGCCCTTCATGTCTTCGATCGATGCGAGCGGCTTGTTGACATAGACGCCCTGCGGCGCCCAAGGCACCACGAACAGCAGCTTGAGACCCTGCGCATCGAGCTTCTTGGCGATTGCAGGCTTGGAGGCCTGATACAGCTTCATTGCGTCAGGGAAGCTGGTCGCCAGGAACGGCACGACGTCGACGCCGAACAACGGATCCTCGTTCTCGTGGATCGAGAGCAGCACCTCGCCCATCTGCGCCTGCCCGGTCATCACCGCGCGCTTGATGTCCGGTGCCTTGAACAGCGAGGCGCCGGGATGGACCGTGATCAGGAGCTTCCCGGACGTGGCGGCTTCGACGTCCTTGGCGAAAGCGGCCAGGTTTTCGGAGTGCGGATTATCTGCAGGGTACGCTGCCGGCAGATTCCATTTGGTTTGCGCCAAAGCGGGTGTCGCAGCCGCCACGAGGCCCGCGATCAAGGATGCGCGGAATAAACGAGACATCATCAGGCTTCTCCTCACAGTCAATTTGAATACCGGTACGCTCAATCTGGGAAAGCGAGCTTGGGCAAGAACATCACGATCTGCGGATACTCCGTGATGATGAAGACGGCGACCAGCAGCAGGATGAAGAACGGAAACGCCGCCCGCGCAACGGTGAACGTGTCGCGCCCGCTCATGTTCTGCAGCACGAACAGATTGAACCCGACCGGCGGCGTGATCTGCGCCATCTCGACGTGGATGATAAGGTAGACGCCGAACCAGACCAGATCGAGTCCGGCCTGCCTGACCATCGGCAGCACGATGACGGCGGTCAGCACGATCATCGAGATGCCGTCGATCAGGCAGCCGAGGATGATGTACATGATGCTCAAATACAGTGCGAGCATGCTCGGCGTGAGCTGCTGCCCCTGGACCCAGGTGGCGAGCGCGGCAGGAATGCCCGTATAGGCCATCGCGGCCGTGGTATAGGCTGCGCCTGCCAGGATCAGCATGATCATGCAGGTCAGGCGCGTCGCGCTCATGATGCTCTCGAGAAAGTTCTTGCGCGTGAGCGTGCCGCTCCACCAGGCCAGCAGCAACGCGCCCGTGACGCCCCATGCCGCGCATTCCGTGGCGGTCGCAAAGCCCAGCACCAGCGAGAAGAAGACCGCCATGATCAGGAGCATACAGGGCGCGAGCTTTGCCGACTCCCGCAGCTTCTGTCGGAATGGCATCGGCGGATCGCGCGGCGGGACCTTCTTGGGATTGAGCAGCGACCAGATGATGATGTAGCCCGAATAGAGCGCCATCACGAGTACGCCCGGCAGGAAGCCGCCGAGGAACACCTGCAGCACGGAGACATTCGCCGTGACCGCGTAGACCACCATCGGGATCGAGGGCGGGATCAGGAGGCCGAGCGTGCCGGAGCCTGCGAGCGATCCGAGGCTCAAGCCCTTGTCGTAGCCGCGTTTGTCGAGCTCGGGCAGCGCGATCTTGCCGATCGTCGCACAGGTCGCGGCCGAAGAGCCCGACACTGCGGCGAAGATGCCGCAGCCGATTACGTTCACATGGGTCAGGCGCCCCGGCAGCCACTGAACCCAGGGCGACAAGCCCCGAAACATCTCTTCCGACAATTTGGTACGGAAGAGAATTTCGCCCATCCAGATGAACAGCGGCAGCGCAGCCAGCGTCCACGACGCGCTGGCGCTCCAGGTGGTGGTGGCGAGCACGGCGCCGAGCGGCAGGCTCGTGGTCAGCGCCATCGCCACGAAACCGACGAGCCCGAGCGAGACCGCGATCCAGACGCCGCTTCCCAGCAGCAGGATCATGACGCCGAGCAGGATGAACGACAGCTCGATCATGCCGAGATTGGCCATGGTCAACCTCCGCCGCCCTGCGAGATACGCTCGATGAATTCATCCGGCGTCTCGTCCGGCGAGCCCTTTTCGTAGGTCGGCCGGTTGCCGGCGACGACATTGACCATTTCATCGATCAACGCGATCGACAGGATCGCAAGTCCGCCGGCGAAGCCGAGCTGCGGAATCCAGAGCGGAAGCGGGACGACGCCCTGCGCCATATCGTTGAAGCGCCAGGAATCGTAGGTCATCTGCACGGCATAGCGTGTGAAATAGAGAATGAAGGCGGTGGCGATCCCGAGCGCCATGATCTCCGCGATCTGCTTGGTCCGCCCCTGCAGACGTTCCAGCAGCAGGCCGACGCGGATCATCTCTCCGCGCTTGAAGGTATGGGCAAGGCCGAGGAACGCCATCGCGGCCATGCACCAGGACGCGAAATCATCGCCGGCGGGAATGTTGATCGCAAACTGGCGCCCGACCGACATGGCCATCATGATTGCAAAGATCGCAACCAGGAAGACGCCGGCGGCGTAGCCTGCCCCGAGATAAAGGAGATCCAGAGCGCGGCGCACCGGTCCTCCAGTCGTTACGTCGTCCCCTGCCACGCGATCCCCATCTCACATGTGGGCGATTCAGCCGACCCGGCGGTCACATATCGCGCGCCGCCGATCCTCTTCAATATCGCCGTTGCCCAACGTCTGTCTTTCAGACGTTAGATCAACATGATGCAACCGGTGCAAGCAAGGACTATGCCTGCTTGTGGCGGGAATTTCTACCGCAGGTTCAGTGCGTTTCCAGCCGCAGCCCGTCATAAGCGGGCACGACGCCCGCGGGCAGCGATTGCCGGATGACTTCGTAGTCGACATCGGCCGTCATGTTGGTGATGACTGCGCGCTTCGGCTTGAACCGTTCGATCCAGGACAGCGCATCGTTGATGCTGAAATGGCTGACATGACTGGTGTAGCGCAGGCCGTCGACGATCCAGAGGTCCAGATTTTCCAGCGCGCCCCAGCTTTCGCGCGGGATGTCGTTGAGGTCGGGTGTGTAGGCCGCATCGCCGATACGATAGCCGAGCGCGGGAATGGCGCCGTGCTGCACCAGGAAGGCTGTCATCGTCACCGCGCCGCCCTTCCCCAGAATGGTCTGGCTTTCGCCCGCCTCGATCGAATGCCGCGTCAGGATCGGCGGATAGTCGCTGCCCTCCGGCGAGATGAAGCAATACGAGAACCGCGCCATGATGTCCTTGGCGGTCGACAAGTTGAAATAGGTCGGGATACGACGGCGCATGTGCATCACGACCGAACGCAGATCGTCCATGCCGTGGGTCTGATCGGCGTGCTCATGGGTCAGGAACACCGCGTCGATGTGATCGACATTGGTCGAGAGCAGTTGCTCGCGCAGGTCCGGCGAGGTGTCGATCACGATCCGCGTGGTGCCGTGCTCGGACTTCCGCTCGACCAGTAGCGAACAGCGGCGGCGGCGGTTCTTGGGATTATTGGGATCGCAGGCGCCCCAACCGAGCGCCGGGCGCGGCACGCCGGCGGAGGAGCCGCAGCCCAGGATCGTCAGCGTCAGCGTCATGCGGCTCCCGGTTTCAAGCTTTCACCTTCGAGAACAGGCGGAAGAAGTTCTCGCTGGTCTGGCGCGAGATCTCGTCAAGCGATACGCCGCGCGTCTCGGCCAGCACTTTGGCGACCTCGACCACATAAGCGGGCTCGTTGCGTTTCCCCCGGAACTTGCCGGGCGCAAGATAGGGCGAGTCCGTTTCGACCAGGATGCGATCGGCCGGCAGTTCGGCCGCCAGCGCCCGCAACGTCTCCGATTTCTTGAAGGTCAGGATGCCCGTGAAACCGATATAGAGCCCGAGCGACACCGCCTTCAGCGCCAACTCGCGTCCGCCGGTGTAGCAATGCAGCACGGCGCCAAACGCGCCCTTGGCCGCCTCCTCCTCCAGGATGCGTGCGCAGTCCTCGTCGGCTTCGCGGGTGTGGATCACCAGCGGCAGGCCGGTGGTGCGGGCGGCGGCGATGTGGGCGCGAAAGCCCCTCGCCTGCGCCTCTGGCGAGCCGTTGTCGTAAAAATAGTCGAGCCCGGCTTCGCCAAGCGCGACGACCTTGGGATGCTCCGTCAGCGCAATCAGCTCATCCGATGCGATCCCGTCCTCCTCATTCGCATTGTGCGGATGAGTGCCGACCGAGCAGTAGACGTCCTCATAGCGCTCAGTGATGGCCAGAAGCTGATCGAGCTTCCGCACCCGGGTCGAGATCGTGACCATGCGGCCGATGCCGGCCGCGCGGGCCCGCGATACGATCCCGTCGAGATCTTCCGCAAAGTCCGGAAAATCCAGATGGCAGTGGCTGTCGACCAGCATCGCGCAAACGTCCTAGGCTGCCGGCTCGATGTAGCGCGGGAACGCCGGCGTCGGCGCCGGCAGGGTCGAGCCGGGCGCGATGCGCTTGGCACCGCCGAGCATGGCGAAGTTGCGCTCCCCGTCCGGGATGCCGAGGCTGTCGAGCAGCAATCCCGAGGCGGTCGGCATCGCGGGCTGCGCCAGGATCGCGATCTGGCGCACGACTTCGGCGGTGACGTAGAGCACCGTCTTCTGCCTTGCCGGGTCGGTCTTGGCGAGCGCCCACGGCGCCTCGCCCGCGAAATAGCGGTTGGCCTCCGCGACCACGGCCCAGACGGCGTTGAGCCAGTGATGGATCTGCTGCGTTGCCATGGCCTCGCGCGATGCGGCGACCATGCCGTCGGCCATCGCCAGGATTGCCTTGTCGTTGTCGCTGAATTCGCCGGGCTCGGGCAGCACGCCGCCGAGTTGCTTGGCGATCATCGACAGCGAACGCTGCGCGAGGTTGCCGAGATCGTTGGCGAGATCGGCGTTGATGCGCGCCACGATGGCCTCGTGATTGTAGTTGCCGTCCTGTCCGAACGGCACCTCGCGCAGGAAGAAATAGCGCACCTGGTCGACGCCGTACTGGTCGGCAAGATTGAAGGGATCGACGACGTTGCCGACCGACTTCGACATCTTCTCGCCCCTGCTGAACAGGAAGCCGTGGGCATAGACGCGCTTCGGCAGCGGAATCCCGGCCGACAGCAGGAACGCCGGCCAATACACCGCGTGGAATCGGATGATGTCCTTGCCGATGATGTGCACGTCGGCCGGCCAATAACGCCAGTTTCCGTCGTTCTCATCGGGGAAGCCGACGCCGGTGATGTAGTTGGTCAGCGCGTCGACCCAAACATACATCACGTGCTCTTCGTCACCAGGCACCTTGACACCCCAATCGAACGTGGTGCGCGAGATCGAGAGATCACGCAGGCCGCCTCTGACGAAGCTCACCACCTCGTTCTTGCGGGAGTCCGGCCCGATGAAGTCAGGCTGATCCGCATAGAGCTTCAACAGCTTGTCCTGGTATGCCGACAGCCGGAAGAAATAGCTCTTCTCCTCGACCCATTCGACCGGCGTGCCCTGCGGGCCCAGCCGGACGCCGTCATCGTTCAAGCGCGTCTCATCCTCGGCGTAATAAGCCTCGTCCCGCACGGAATACCAGCCGGCATAGATGTCGGCATAGATATCGCCGTTCGCTTCCATGCGCCGCCAGATCTCCTGGCTGGAGCGATGATGCTGCTCCTCGGTGGTGCGGATGAAGCGGTCGAACGACACGTTCAGACGCTCGTCCATCTCCTTGAAGCGACCGGCATTGCGGGCCGCGAGCGCTGAGACGGCCATGTTCTCGCCGGCCGCCGTCTGCACCATCTTCTGGCCGTGCTCGTCGGTGCCGGTCAGGAAGAACACGTCCTTGCCGTCGAGCCGCGCAAAGCGTGCCAGCACGTCGGTCGCGATCGCTTCATATGCGTGGCCGATATGTGGACTGCCATTGGGATAGGCGATCGCCGTCGTGATGTAGAAGACATTGTCGCGCGCGGGCGCGGCCACGGGCGCTGCAGCCTTTGGTGTGGCTGCGGGCGTCGCGGCTTGCGGAGCCGCAGCGGGCTTCGGCGCGCGGGGTGCCTTCGGCTTGACAACCTTCGGCGTGGCGGCGGGGGACGGCGCTGCGATCACTGGCGCGACCACCCTCGCCTTCTTGGCCACCGTCTTCGCGGGAGCCTTGGCGGACTTCTTGGCGGATTTCTTGGCTGATTTGTTAGCTGGCTTCTTGGCGACGGCCGGCTTCTTCGCAGCCTTCTTGACCGCCTTCTTTGCCGTCTTCACGGCGCTCTTCTTCGCGCCCTTCTTGGCCGTGGCCTTCTTGGTCTTCTTGACTTTCTTGGCCGCCTTGGCGTTGGCCTTGGACGCACGTGCCTTCACGGCCTTCTTTGCGGCTTTCTTCGCAGCCTTGTTGCGGCCCTTGCCTTTAGCAGTTTTCTTAGCTCGCGTTGCCACGACGAATTCCTTTACCGGCTTCTCGAAATCTGGAGACGAACCTGGGTTCGATTATTGATTTGCGCATGATCTTTCGGAAAACCGCTGCGCAATGTTCTGGATCATGCTTTAGCGCGTTGCGTCCGCCAGCCAGCCAAACACCGAGAAAACCAAGGGCTTTCGCTCCAGATTGTAGGTTTCGGTGTCGCGCGCGGCGCGGACGATCTTTTCCCATACCTCAGCTAGGCGCGCAAGGCGCGGCAGGTTCTGGTTGGCATTGGCGTCGTCCGCATGCAGGCGTTCCGCGATCCAGCGATCGATCCCGTCGATGAAGGCCGCGAGCGCGACGCGGTCGCTGGTGCCGAGCGAATCGCCGAGCGTGTGCAATTCGCGCGGATCGACCTGCGGCAGGCGCGCGAGCAGCGCCGCCGTGCGCTGCTGGAGCTTGAGCGCATCGCCGCCGAGCAGCGTCAGGGCCCGTGCAACGCTGCCCTCGGAGGCCTCCGCCGCCTCGCGCAGCGCGGGATCGCTCGGATCGAGATCGGCGGCCGAAGCCGCAGCGCCAATCACATCATCCGTGGCGAGCGATCGCAGGCGCAGCTTGCGGCAGCGCGACTGGATGGTGGCGAGCACGCGCGCGGGGGCGTGGCTGACCAAAAGGAACAGCGATTGCTGCGGCGGTTCCTCGAGAATCTTCAGCAGCGCGTTGGCCGCATTCGGATTGAGCTCGTCGACGGTGTCGACGATGCAGACGCGCCAGCCTTCGGCCGCGGCAGTCGAGCCGAAGAAGCCGATCGTCTCGCGCGTCTCGTCCACGGTGATCACGGTGCGCATCACGCCGCGATCGTTGGCGGTACGCTCCAGCGTCAGTAGGCCGCCATGCGAGGCGGCCGCCACCTGCCGCGCCACGGCGTCATCGGGATCGATCGCGAGGTCTTCGGCGCGCTGCACGGCTTCCGCCAGCGGCTGGCCATGGGCGAGCACGAAGCGCGCCATGCGATAGGCCAAAGTCGCCTTGCCGATGCCCTGCGGCCCGCCGATCAGCCAGGCGTGAGGGATGCGGCCGCTGCGATAGGCCGTCAGCAGTGCGGACTCGGCCTCGCGATGGCCGAACAATTTCGATGTCTCGCGCGGATGCGGAATGGCGCTTTCGGGCTCGGTCTGACGCGGGCTCATGCTGATATCACCGAGGCGGGCGTCGGAAGCAGACGATCGCGCAGCGCCGCCCAGACACGGCCTGCGACCGTGTCAGGGTCAGAATTGGCGTCGATCAGCACGCAGCGTGCGGGATCGTCCTCGGCAATCTTGCGATAGGCCTCGCGCAGGCCCTGGTGAAAACCGAGCTTCTCGCCTTCGAACCGGTCGGGCGTGCCGTTGCCGCGGCGCGCGGCGGCGCGTTGCAGGCCGATCTCGACCGGCAGATCGAGAATGATGGTGAGGTCCGGCTTGAGATCGCCGATCGTGACCCGCTGCATCGCGTTGATCAGGCCCTCAGGCACCTGGCCGAGGCTGCCCTGATAGGCCCGCGTCGAGTCGGCGAAGCGGTCGCACAGCACCCAGGTGCCCTGGTTGAGCGCAGGCAGGATCACGGTGCGGACATGGTCATCGCGCGCGGCGGCGAACAGCAGCGTTTCCGCCTCGGGGCCGAGCAGCTTGCCCATGCCCGACAGCACCAGATGACGCATGATCTCCGCGCCCGGCGAGCCGCCCGGCTCGCGCGTGACGCGGATGCGGAGCTTTGCCGCCTTGAGGCGGTCGGCAAGCTTCTTGATCTGGGTCGACTTGCCCGTGCCCTCGCCGCCTTCAAAGGTGACGAAGCGTCCGCGTCCGGACGGCCGCTGTAGCGCGCTCTCACTCATGATCAGAGCTTCTCGGCGCCTGCGCGGAACATGCCGATCACGAGCTCGCTGGCGCCGTCGATCGCGCGTCGCACGGTCGAGCCGGTGCCGATCGCTTCGGCCGCATAGACCGGCGTCTCCACCGCGATGTTGCCGCTGCGCCAGACCTTGACCACGCCGACCCGCTGGCCGGCCTCGACCGGCGCCCGCACCGGACCGCTATAAACGACGCGTGCAATCAGCTTGTCGCTGCCGTTCTTGTGCACCATCACCTTCACCGGAGTCTTGGCGACGAGCTTGACCGAACGGCTCTCGCCGCCGAACACCTTGGCGTAGCCGACGGGCTGCTCGGCCGCGATCAGCGTGCGGGTCTCGAAATTGCGGAAACCCCATTCCAGCATTTTCTTGGCTTCCGTCGCGCGATCCTCGGGGTCTTCCAGTCCGTTGACGACGACAATCAGCCGCGTGCCGTTCTGCACCGCCGAGCCGACCATGCCGTAGCCGCCCTCCTTGGTATAGCCGGTCTTCAGCCCGTCGGCGCCTTCCATCGAATTGAGCAGCGGATTGCGGTTGGGCTGGCGGATCTTGTTCCAGGTGTACTCTTTCTCGCCGAACAGTTTGTAGAACTCCGGAAAGTCCAGGATGATGTGCCGGGCGAGCATGCCAAGCTCGCGCACCGTCATCTTGTTGGCGGGGTCGGGCAAACCGTTGGAGTTGCCGAAGGTCGATTTGGTCATGCCGAGCTCGCGGGCGCGCTTGGTCATGAAGTCCGCCGCGAAAATCTTCTCGTTGCCCGCCATGGCCTCGGCGAGCGCGATGCAGGCATCGTTGCCGCTCTGGATGATCGCGCCGTGCAGGAGATCGTCGACCGAGACCTTGCTGTTGATGGCGGCGAACATGGTCGAGCCGCCCGAGGGCGCGCCGCCCCGGCGCCAGGCGTTCTCGCTGATCCGGTACTCGTCGGTCAGCTTGATGTCGCCCTTCTTGATGGCATTGAAGACGACCTCCGCCGTCATCAGCTTCATCATGCTGGAGGGCGCTCGGAGCTCGTCGGCGTTCTTCTCGAACAGCACGCTGCCTGAGGAGGCCTCGATCAGGATCGCGGTCGGGGCATCGCCGTCGAATCCGGCATCATCAGGCTTCTTGGCGCCCTGGATGCTCTGGTTGGCGGCCAGAAGCGCCCCGCTCCAGCCGATGCTTGCCACCAGAATCGCGGCGACCAGCCCGCGCGCCAGTGTTCCGGCTGTGAGCCAGTTACGACTAAGCAAAGGAAGACGAAATGCCATGGCGAAGCCCTGAGAGAGGCGTTCTAACAGTTGGAACAGATGCGAACAACACGCGGTTCGACGCCTGTCCCTGAGATTGCACGATTCTCGCCGCGCCCCTATCGTGGCGCCTTATGTTTTTCGACCAAACCCCTGAAACAAGGCGGAAAAGCGATGTCCTCCACCCGCGTGATCAAGGCCAACGGCATCGATCTCTTCATCCGCGAAGCCGGCCAGGGTGCGCTGGTCGTGCTGTGCCATGGCTGGCCGGAGCTTTCCTATTCCTGGCGCCACCAGATCCCCGCGCTGGCCGCGGCCGGGTTTCACGTCGTCGCCCCCGACATGCGCGGCTACGGCCAGAGCGCCGCGCCGCCTGAGGTCGCAGCCTACTCGATTTTCGACACGGTCGGCGACATGGTCGGTCTCGTGCAGGCGCTCGGCGAGACCAAGGCGATGGTGGTCGGCCACGATTGGGGCGCACCGGTTGCCTGGCATGCGGCGCTGTTCCGGCCCGACATCTTCACGGCGGTCGCGGGCCTCAGCGTGCCGCCGCCGTTCCGCGGCCGCGGCAAGCCGCTCGACCTCTTGCGCCAGGGCGGCGTCACCAATTTCTACTGGCAGTACTTCCAGGCGCCCGGCGTCGCCGAGGCCGAGCTGGAACGAGACGTCGCCCGCACCATGCGCATCGTGCTCGGCGGACGCGGCCTTGCCGATCCCACTGCCGCCATGTTCGTGCAGGAGGGCAAGGGCTTTCTCAGCCACGCCACCACCGAGGAGCCGCTGCCCGGCTGGCTCGGCGAGGCCGACCTCGCCTATTTCACCGAAAGCTTCCGCAAGTCCGGCTTTCGCGGCGGGCTGAACTGGTACCGCAACATCGACCGCAATTGGGAGCTGACGGCGCCCTGGCAGGACGCGCAGATCCATCAGCCCTCGCTGTTCATCGCCGGCTCCAGGGACGCCGTCATCACCGGCCTGATCGGTGCCAAGCGCGTCAACGAGCTCGAGCGCGTGCTGCCCAATCTGAAGCAGAAGCTGATCATCGAGGGCGCCGGCCATTGGGTGCAGCAGGAACGGCCCGACGAGGTGAACGCGGCGCTGGTGCAATTCCTGAAGGAAAGCGCAGCCTAATAGAGCCCGCGGCCGCTCAGGATGCTGCGGGCCTCGGCGGCCCCGTCGGCCGATGACGGCGCGTTCTCCGCCGCGTAGCGGCCGTCCGCGTCATAGGACACGGCGCGCGCGTTGTGGACCGCCCGCCCCCGGCCGCGGCTCGAGGCCGACATTTCCGAGGTCGCATTGAGCGAGGCCATGTCGGCGGAGGTGGTGCCGAGATTATAGGGCCGCCCCTCCGGCATCGGCACGTCGCCGCGAATGGCACCGCGGCTCGATCCCGGCAATTCCGGCACGAAGGGCTTGGCCGAGGCGACCCGGACCATCGAGGGCGACGGCGCCGGAACGCCGGTGCGCAGGGTCGCCAGAAGCTGGCGGTCGTCGGAGCCTTCGAGCGGCGCCCGGCCGACATATTCGACGCGGACCTTGGCGACGCCATTGCCTTTGAATTCAAGCAGTTCGGCGGCCTTGTTCGAGACATCGATGAGGCGGTTGCCGTGATAGGGGCCGCGGTCATTGACGCGCACGATCAGCGACTTGCCGTTCGAGACATTGGTCACCCGCGCATAGGACGGCATCGGCAGGGTCGGATGCGCCGCGGTCAGCGAGGTCATGTCGAACACTTCGCCATTGGCGGTCAGGCGGCCGTGGAAGTCATCGCCGTACCAGGACGCCATGCCCTCGGCGCGATAGTTGACGTCCTCCTCGGGCATGTAGGTCCGGCCGGCCACGACATAGGGCTTGCCGACGCGGTAGGTGCCGCCGCCCTTCGGGACCGGGTCCCCGAACGCCACGACCCGGGGGCTCGAGGACACGCCGTATTTCGGATCGACGCGGCTGGCGAATTTGTTGGAGGAGGCGCAATTGGCCAGCGCAACGCAGGCCGCGACCGCCGCAGCGCCACGCGCGGCCCGCAAAACCGAATCTGACCGTCGGATCCCCATGCGCCCCAAATACCACTTTGCCGGAGGTGTACCCACCCCGCTTTGGCTACGGGGAGCGCTGTCCGGTCCTTTAATCCGAGGCGGCCCACCACCGCGTCGGATGCGGTAACGATAACGCAACCCGAACACGGCGGAAATGGGGAGCCCACAGCGATCCCGCCGGGATGGTAAACGAGACGTTCGCATTTTTCCGTTGTTCTACGGAGCGATGGCGCCAACCCTGTGCCACGGCTGGACATTCTGTTGCGCCGAATCCTCACTCCACCCCCATTGTCGCTGCCTTCACTGGAATTCTTTTGACTGTGCAAGGCCGCACGCGTTCTCTCGGCTGCAAGGGCGGGATTTGGAATTTAACGATGATCGAGACGGTTTCGGCACTGATGGGTCTGGTAAGCGCGGGGATCTTCCTGGCCCATGCGTTTGAAGGCTACCGCACGAGGGCCTAAGGGCACTCGCGCGAGCATCACCTCTTTCAAGACGGCGCGTTCGGACAATTTTGATCGATCCGAGCGAGCATCGAAAACGAGAGCGGCAGGTGTCACATGCGCAACCATGACCTGGTATCTGACGGCTTCCTGGCATTGACCGCCGGCGGCTTGGTACTGCTCTGCTCGAGCCTCGTGGCACTGGCGTTCGCCTGAGCCCCGCTTCGTTACCCTCCAGCACAGCTCCACCGCGGCGCAGTATGCGCCAATGTCCCGCTCCCAATCTGTTGATTGAATTCCCGCGTTCGGTGCCTCGACTCATTTCCAGAGGCCATCACCAACGAGGGTGACACAAATGCTTGCCGAGAAATTCTTCCTGGTCCTGGAATCCCTGATCCGCGGCGACCGCACCTATCCGGACGGAAGCCCCCGGGTCATCAGCACCTCCCCGCACGTGCCGGTCAGGCTGCCGGCGCAGAAATAGCCGGCGTCACGCGCCACTCAGCGCAGACCCAGCAGGGAGCGGCGATAGCGGCTGTCACGGGCCTCGTTCAGGCAGACGAAGCTGCCGTCGACCCCCTGGCCGTACCGCTTCTGACCCTTGCGGTAGTAGATGCCCTTCCTGAGGTCGAGCCAGACCACCTTGTCGTGCGGGCAATGACGCTGCGCCTGCGCCTCGTAGCGAAACGGCGTCAGCGGTGTCGCCGAGACCTCCGCGGCGCCCGCGCCAATCATGATCGCGCCGGCGAGCGCGATGCCGCCGGACCACCTGCGAAAGCCGCTCCTCGTCACTCCCCGCCTCCCGATCCACACCGTCGCGCGATGGCCGTTCGGCACGCTAGCACGAAATGGCGCGATCAGCCGCTGGCGGGACGTGCGGCGCGTCTTCCGCCGGCCATGTTGTCGGGCTAGATGAAAGCGATCGTTTCGATTGCGAGGATGCAGCCTGAATGTCGGTTGAGCCTTCACCCCAATCCGAACCTCGTTCGCCCTCGCCGCGCCTCGGCCTGCTGCCGATGATCATCTTCGGCTCGCGCTGGCTGCAACTGCCGCTCTATCTCGGACTGATCGTGGCGCAATGCGTCTACATCGCGCTGTTCCTGAAAGAGCTCTGGCACCTCTCCTGGCACGCCCTCGACCTCACCGAGCAGCAGATCATGATGAGTGTGCTGGCGCTGATCGACGTCGTGATGATCTCCAACCTGCTCGTGATGGTGATCGTCGGCGGCTACGAGACGTTCGTCTCGCGGCTCGACCTGCAGGGCCATCCCGACGAGCCGGAATGGCTCGGCCACGTCAATGCGAGCGTGCTCAAGATCAAGCTCGCCATGGCCATCATCGGCATCTCCTCGATCGCGCTGCTGCGCACCTTCATCGAGGCCGGCAATCTCGGCTCGAACCGCGCCGGCTTCACCGAGACCGGCGTGATGTGGCAGGTGCTGATCCACCTCACCTTCGTCGTTTCGGCGATCGGCATTGCCTATGTCGACAAGCTCGGTGACTCCGGCACGCGCAAGCAGGCCGAGTGAGGTTACCAAGGTCGGCCTTATTGCTTGTCCACTTCGAGCTGCGCCAGCGCCTGGTGCAGGCACTCCTGAAGCTTCAGCGCGACCTGCTCACGCGCGATGCCCTTGGCGGCGAGATCGCCTGACACCTTGTCTACGACATCGGCGATCGCCCGGCTCTCCAGATGGTCCGTCACCAGCGTGGTGGCGTAGCTTGCCGCGGCATCGCCGCTCAGCCCGAGTTGGCCTGCAGCCCAAAGCCCGAGCAGCTTGTTGGACCGGGCGGTGGCCTTGAACATGAATTCCTCGTCGTGGACGAACTTGGCCTCAAAGCCCTGCTCGCGCTTGTCGAACGTGGTCATGGTCAGCTCCATTTGCGCTTGCGCTGATAGGTGTCGGACTGGCTGGGGGCGAACGTCTCCCGTGCTTCACGTCAGTTCGGATCAGTTGAAGCTTCCGGCGGAAGCCAAACGCCGTCAAGCCTGCCGATGCGCCCCCGCGCCGGGCGCGTGCATCCCTGCACAAGCCCGGCGCCAGCCGGCTCGGCTAGGCAGAGATCGTTTACTGATCGTTAAGCAGACTCGGCGCCGCATGGCTTGGGGCATACCGAGAGCTGACGCATGAACAAAGAGCTGCGGGAGTTTCGACGGCTTGAACGGGTTTGCCTGGAGCAGGCCGCCCTCTCCATGGACCTCGCGAAAAGCGGGCTGCTCAAGGTCGCCGACGATTGCCGCATCGCAGCCGAAGCCATCGAGGCGCAATCGCCCCGCGGCGCGTTCACAGGGGCCGTCCAGGCGCTGAGGCTGGCTTGGAGCGCGACGCGGACGCCGAAACGGCACTAGCCGGCGGCATCGCCCGGACAGATCGCGTCAGAAGATTGCGGGCGGGACCCGCGCTGGATCAGGCCTTCGCCGCCGCCGCCTCGCGCGCCAGCCGTTCGGCCTTCAGCCGCTCCTTGTTGGCGTAAAACGCCTTCTGCGCCTCTTCATGGTCGCGCATGGCCTTTTCGGCCTCGATCCGGCGTGCCGCATCGCGCGCCTGGCGCTGCTCGGGGGTCAGAGGTTTGCGTCGGAAGGAAAGGTCTTCAGTCATGCGGAGACAACGCAGACCCGGCGAAAGGGTTCCACTGGGCGGACCCGGCGGCCCTGCAAATTGGAACTCGACCGGTCCGCCCCGCCCGAACGGGCTCCAACAAATATCGAAAAACAACCCCATGCATAGTAGCTATGCTATTGTAGAATAAAGCTTTTTCTAGGCTCTCGAAGGCCCCTGGATATCAACCTCGGCGATGACGGGCAGGTGGTCCGAGAACGCCCTCGCCTCCGTGTCGGTCCAGACTTTCGCGATCCGGCTATCAGAGGTCGCATAAATCCGGTCGAGCCGCATCAGGGGCAAGCGCGATGGGAAGGTGCGCAGCCGCGTACGGTTTGGGCAGGCCTGCGCGAGCACGCGCCGCACCGACTTGACCCAAAACCAATCGTTGAAATCGCCGAGGACGACGGTCCTTTCGGGTTTCACCAGGCTCACCAGGGTTTGTGCCTGGGCATGCCGCTCGTGGATGCTCAGGCCGAGATGCGTGGCAACCACGCGCACATCACCGACCGGCGTCAGGAGGCCAGCGGCAATGGCCCTGCGCGGCTCGCGCTCCCGATACGACACGTCGACGATTTCGGGCACCCCGGAGAACGGAAAGCGGCTCAGGAGCATCTGACCGTAGTCGCCATCCGCGGTGACAATCGACTTGGCGTGAACGCGGTGATCGCCGACGACACTCGCCAGCTTCGCAAACGGATCGTCGGACCTCGATCGCGAATCCACCTCCTGAAGCGCGACGACATCAGGAGCCCATTTGCGAAGGATGGAGCAGACCCCCTCCAGATCGAACTTCGGATTGAGATTGAACGTGCCGTGCACATTCCACGTCATGAAACGCACCGGCGCCATCAGCGCCTCCCGGCGAGCCAGGTCGCGAGGAATTGCGCGCCTGCGCAGACGCCGAGCCAGCCCAGGAACGCCAGCACCAACAGCAACATGCTGCTCCAGGATGCATGGCGGGCCAAATCCGCGATCTGAGCCCCCAGCACGGCCATGGCAAGAATACCGGGCGTCATGCCAAGCAGGGTTCCGAGCAGGAAGTCGCGCAAAGGCAGCGTGCTCGCGCCAGCCACGACGTTCACGACCGAGAACGGTGCGATGGGAATCATCCGGATGACGACGACAGCCAGGACGCCCTTGCCGACAACGCGGTCCTGGATCCGCGCGGCGCGTCGTCCGAGCAACTGCTGGAGCCGCTGCCGTCCGAGGGCCCGCCCGATCACGAAAAGGACGAAGGCGCTGAGCAAGACGCCGGCGATCGCAGTGGCGAAACCCAGCCATGGCCCAAGCGCGGCAGCCGTTGCTGCAATGAGCACGAGCACCGGAAACACCACCAGCCCGCCAACGACAAAAGCCGCGATTGCGAGTGGCGGCCCCCAGACGGACTGGGAGTAAGTAGACAGCAAATTCGAGACGCGGCCCGTGTCGGCCAAATCGCTCAAGGAGGTGTACGACCAGGCTATTGCCAAGCCAAAAAGCGCCACGGCGATCGATACGATCCCGATGACGGTCTTCGTGCTCCACATGCGCGATGCCGCCCGCTCGAGATGAAGGGGCCGCTCAGGGTCCGCCACCGGCTGAACCATCGTGGCCAGAGTGCTGGTCAGGACTGAGGCTTCCACTGCCCGCAGCGTCTTCGGGCCATCGGCTTTCGACACCTCGTCCATAAGAGCAAGAAGACGATCGTCGTTTTGCCTGACGCTCCGTTCGTCGAGGCCACAAAAATGGGCTATCAGGCGACGCCGAACTGAAGCGACGGACTCCCGATGTTCGTCGGATGCGGCTTCAAAAATCAGATCACATTCGCTGTCGGCGCCCATCGACCGGTTGTTCAAATTGGCCGAGCCTATCCTCAAGATCCTGTCATCGACGATCATGAGCTTGCTGTGCACCATCACGGCCGCTTCCGTGTCTCCCTCTCGTGTGACCGGGTAGACGAAGCGGATGCGATCTGCCACGCCGGCCTCGCTGAAGCAGTCGATGAACGCGCCACGGCCGTTCTGCATGGCCTGGGATTCCAGCCACGAGGAATGCAGTTTTGGAGCGACGACCAGAACCCGGAGCGACGGCACGCGCTGCATCTGCTCCGCCAACTCATGCGCGATCTTGATCGCGCTGGTGAACTGGTTCTCGATGTAGATGAAGCTCGTCGCGGACCGGATCGCTGCAATCAAGGAGCGTTCGACCTCCCTGATGGTCGAACCTGCAGGACAGACCACCTCGGTCCGGGCGATCCCAACCGGCATGAGCTCAGCCTCGACCGGCACATGCGACGGCCAGCGCATACTCTTTTGCGCATGCCGATCCTGCATCTGTTGGCCTGCCGCACGCCAGCGCTCCTCGGCGAGCTCGAACAGCGAGGCGGCAGCATCCCCGTCGACCACGCATTGAACATCATGAAACGGCGGGTATGGCTTGCCCTGGGGGTCGCAGCGCAGTTCGTGATCGACGCGATGATCGCTCGTGTCCCAGCGCCTGATCGTCAGATCGAGCCCGCCGACGAACGCCAGTGAGCCGTCGATAGAGACGATCTTCTGGTGCTGGGCCGAGCCGAACGGAAGCGTGGAATCCAGATGAAATCGGACGCGGCCGTCCGTGTCGGCGGTGAATTTGGCCGCGGAATTCCATTCCCGTTCGGAGGCGTAGAACGAGACGAAGTCCCAGACCAGAATGTTGATCCGCAGGTCCGGCCGGCGGTGAACGAGGGCGCGCAGAAATGGGCCGAGCTCTTCCGGCAAGCCGTCATCCGCCCGCCCCGACGATCCAACCAGCCTGGTCTCGCTATGGATATCCCACCCGACGATGTAGATGAGATCCTGCGCCGCGAGCAGCGCCTCGCGCAGGGCCGCGAAATAAGCGGCCGCATCGTTCAGAACCGCCACGCGCCGCGCCTTGCACCGCCGCCAGACGGTGTCGCCGGGTATCAGGGTGGATGAGCTCTGAAGCAGGTGGACCTCGCAATTTGCATTCGCGTCTAAACGCGCTGAATGCTCAAGGGGTTCCACGAATCCAGGAGGTCGAGGTTGCCAGGCACTGAGTCTGCGCTGTGCGCCGTCGCAATTTCGTGAGACCGCAACATCATTGAGACAGGTCAATACGAGCAGGCCGAAGCTCTGGGAACCTCAGGTCGGCAAGCAGATGGAGACGGCCATGTCACAGCAGAGCAGCATGCACTTCTACCTCAATTGGGCCAAGGAGCGGATCGACGAGATGGACGCCGCATTGGCCTCGTTCGAGGTCAAGGCAGGTCAGGCCAAGGCCGAGTCCAAGGTGAAGACGGATCAGCTCCTGTCCGATCTGACGACGCGCCGTGACGCGTTTCAGGCAATGCTCAAGTCCCAGGCGGAAGCAGGTGAAGCCGCCTGGACGGACGCCAAGGCCGATTTGGAAAAGCAGTGGGCGGGATTCGAGGCCCAGGTGAAAACCTACTTCGAAGGCGCCGGCAAACAGTTGGAGCAGCAGCAAGCCACTTTCAAGGACGTCGCAGCGGCCCAAGCCAAGGCCTGGCGCGAAGCGGCGGACAAATTCCGCGAGGCCGCGGGTAAAGTGACCGCAGCCCGCACCGTCGATGTCGATGCCGCGCTCAAGCAGATGAAATCCGATGCGTCCGAAGCCGAAGCGCGTCTGCAGAAGCTGAAGCAGGCCGGCAGCGAATCCTGGTCGGTCCTGAGCGAGGCGCTCGCCGAGTCCCGGAAGGCGTTCGATCAGGCGAACCAGGCCGCGTGGAACGCGCTGAAGGGTGGCGGTCCGAAGAGCTGAGGTTTTCGGTTTGCCAAGGCTGCCCACTTGAAAAAGACGGGCGTAGGGCACGTGTGGCACGGCGTAGCTCACGCGCCCTAATGCGGTCAGCTTCCTTTGGCAGTGGCCCCTGACCGCGCTCTACCAAGGCCGGAATGAATGGCTAGCGACGCTCCGGCGTCGCCACCGGCTTCATAGGCCGTCATCGACACCATCCGTCCGGTGCTGCGCTGGGTCCGGAGCTTGAGGTCGAGCTTGTCGAATTCCGCATCGACCACCGAGGTCTTGAGAACCACCAGCCCGCGGCCGGTGCCTTCGTTGACCTGATCGCGACTGGCCTTGATTGCCACCAGCCTGTCCGCGATCGACGCCACCATCCCGAGCGCGAAGGAGGCATTGGCCAGATGCCGCTCTTGGTGCCGGAACCGGGCGTAGTCGACCGAGGTCTTAAAGCGCCCAAGTTCGGCGCGCACGGCGCCGTCGATCAGCTCGGCCAGGTAATGCGCGACCTCGACATCGGCGCCGAGACCGAAGAACACATAGATGTTCTCGCCGGCCGGGTTCTTCTCGCGCCAGACCCGGCAATCGCAGAAATGAGCGATCGCGCCGATGCAGTCGTCGAGCGGAATTCGCTTCTTGCGATGGGTCTCAAAGACCCTCCGTTCGCACGGCGAGGCGCGCAACTCGACGTCGGAGAGCGACAAATCGTGGCGATCCAGCAGTTCGGCAACCTTGGCGGCGGCAGACAGCGCCTCGTCCTCGGTACAGCCATTGGCGATGGTCTTGGCGCGCAACGCCTGAATGCGAAGCTTGAGCTTGCCGAGCCCGTCCGGATTTAACGCCTGGTCCACCGATCACCTGCTCGGGAAAGCCCGACCGAGAGACCCCGTTCGGTGAGCGGCCCGAGACATAGGTGACAGAACGTACCGGACACATGGGTTACACTTTCCGCTTTTGTTCTGCGGGAGGTGGCGATGCCGTGGAGAGCGAGTTCGGTCATGGAAGAACGCCTTCGCTTTGTCGCCCGGCTTCTGGAAGGAGAAGCCATGTCCGAGGTCTGCCGCG